>JBBRUR010000037.1:0-42276 GCA_038247635.1 Chitinophagales bacterium | reverse complement strand
GCGAGATACCCTTTTTGGCAGTGTCCATACCAACAGAGGACAGATCGAAATTTGATATCGAATTATACTCAGTACCTGACAAAGCCAAATGTGCCGGGCCTACGCCTCTTCACCACGTACCGCAGGAATAAACGATTTCGTACTAAATAATGATGGTCAACAACTACAATCGGCAACAAAAGGCCTGAAAATCCGAAACACCACAGCCCTGGGTAGAGCCCAGGGAGTAAATAACATAGCAATGATTATCGGCAAAAAAAGGCCTGAAAGGCCGAAATACCACAGCCTGAGGTAGAGCCCAGGGAGTAAACAATATAGCTATGATTAGCGGCAACTAAAGGCCTGAAAGGCTGAAATCCCACAGCCCTGGGTGCAGCCCAGGGTACAAAATGCGAAACGATATTCTAAGCCCTGTAAGGGCGAGATACCCTTTTTGGCAGTCCTTTACAAAACATGCCGTCTCGTAATAAAATTAACAATTCACCACCAGCATACTTTGAATGATTGCATATCGTCAATCTATAAATTTTCTGTACATTTTCAAGGATTGAAGAACCGGGTTTAATTGCATTCTTATTCCTGGCATATTTCTACCTTTCAATGTTCGTTTTTTCATGGAGGTTGAAGTGCGGGTTTTTTCTTTTCGCAGGGCTGCACCCTGCGCTTTAGTATCTCGCCTATACACGGCCGACTTGAATGTGGGTGGTTTCTTTTCGCAGGGCTGCATACTGCGCAATGGCATCTCGCCCTTACCGGGCTGATTTTAGTACGGGTCGTTTTCTATCGCAGGGCTGCACCCTACGCTTTGGTATCACACCCTTGCAGGGCTGGATTGGGTCGTTTTCACTCAAACGGCTGCACCATACGCTTTGGTATCCCGCCATTACAGGCTAATAAAATGAACGCTTATTGCATAGCCGGGCCTCATATCTTTCGTCTTGATTTATAAAGAAACAAACGAAACCTGTATTTGGAAGCCGTCGTTAACCCCGCACAAAAACGATTGATTAAAAGGTCGCTGCCGTTACCAAAAACAACCAACTTCAACCCCAAATTCATTCTACCCTTAACCTTTCCAATTCGCAACCCTGTCCCATCCCTTTACGTTCTACTTTTTAATTTATAATTTTTAATTTCTCACTCCATCACAATATTCTTTTCCGCACTAATTTTTTCCTGTACCGGGTTGTTACCGTTACCCTCGTACCCATTACCGGCAACCTTTGTTTGGGTGGCGGCGTATGCTTCTATACCATAGCCATTATTATATTGCATGCGGTTACCGGTAACGATAATGCGGTTACATCCATTCATTAAATATTGCAGCATAACACCCGACCGGTCGTTGGCCTCAAACAGGTTGTTGGTTATGGTTACATCGTTGGTTTCGGCCAACACCAAACCATAGTAGGCATTGCGGGCCACCTCGTTATCATGTATAGTTACTCCCGAACACTCCTCAAGAGAAATGCCTGCGCCAAATGGTGAAGTATCAAGACGGCTACTGACAACTTTTACCTGTCGGCAGTGGGTAAGCAACAGGTTGTGTTGCAACCGTGGACCGGGTACTACGCTGCCACCGTTTTCGGTAAAGTCGCAACGTTCAATTGTTACGGAGTCGGCGCCGCTAATGTAAACGCCATTGTAGGTTGCATTTTGTACGGTTACATTGCGCAGGGTAATATTTTGCATTTGCCCCAGGGTGTTACCCCTGAATATAATACCGCCCCTGTTGTACCCGCCTCGTAACGACCGGCTGCTGTTGGGGTCGGTACCGCGGTCGGTTTTATTACTGCACTCCACCACCAGGTCCTGGATGATTACGTTTTGCAGACCGGGGGTAGCATTCAATAAAACATCTCTATCGGCCGACGAAGCTTTTAACCATAAAATGGTGCCCAACCCCTCGCCACTAATTGTAATGTTCGAGGGTATTTGTAACGACTCTGGCAGGATGTGTATCCCGTGTTTTAGCAGTATGCCACTGCCATTTTTGGCTGCAGTATTGATTGCCAGCTGCACATTATTGCCCACGTTTACCGGTATAACATTGCCTTTGATACTATTGCCGATAATGTCGCTGGCGCCAGCAAAAGAATTAATGGCCGACCCCTGAAGGCTAACTTCCTTTACCTGTTTTTGCTGAAAAGCTGCCCGTACCGAGGTAAGCGTACTACGCCATGACTTTGGCCTTACAGAGTCGGCCGCCTGTTTTGTAAAAGGAATTGGCACACCTTTATACGCATAATGCCGGTACACATATTCATAATCGTTGCGAAGGGTTTTGGCACGCTCAGACTTTATGCCGTAAGCATGCGGATCGTTACCCAATAAAAAACCAGCGGTGTACTCATACCCAAGCGCAAGCCGGTTATTGCCTGCCAAAAAAAGATCCACCCCCTGCGTATACGCTACTTGTGCAGCACCCGCAAACTCACCAAGACCTAATTGTACATGCGCCTGGTCGCGGGCGGTTTCCTGGCACTGGCCACTGGGGTAAATATATTTGAACACACTACCATTTACCGCACCGTGCAAATAATGATCGACCGCATTGTTAAACATTGGCCGGTTATCGGTAAAAATAGCAATAGCTGCAATAGAGTGAATGATTGCACCGTCCCAGTTGCCATTGGCTTGCGGAAAATAAAAGCGCATCAATGGGTAATACACCGTTGTTAGCATAGCACTAAACCGGCTTACCTGTGGTGGCTGCCAGCCCGATGGCGTGTACCTGAGTATTTCGGCGGCGTTGCAAAGTATGTGGCCCGTCCAGGCAGCCAGTAGTTTAGCATCGTTGTAATCAAAATGCCACAAAGTAGCCGACCACTTGTCAAGTATCGCAATAGCCTTTTGCGCATATTTTTTATTGTTGGTAATATACCATACCAATGCATAATTGTAGGCCATGTTGGCGCTTTGCGAAAGCTCGTTGCCACCTATATTGGGATTGCCATACGGACCACGCAATACATGTGCATAGGGCTGGTAGTTAAAGCCGGTATCGCAGGCTGTTTTTAGCTGATCGAAGGCTGCTTTATATGGTTGGGTGCCGGCAAGTACCAGTTGTTTCATGGTGCTGAGGTCGGCTGTGGTTTGGTTAATGCCGGGATGCACAAAGGCCTGGCTTTTTGCCATACCAACATGTAACACTAATAACACATAGAGAAAGCAATGTTTTACCATAATGGGTATTTGAGGGAGGTGAAAGGATTGACTTTACCAGGCAAAAAAAATCCCGGCTGCCAAAGCAGGCAACCGGGATAAAAAGATAATTGTGTTTTATTGCTGCATAAAAAGATGCAGTAAAAGAGTGCGACGCAAGTATGTTACACCATGCACTATAGCTGGCTTCCAAAAAAAAGTTAGTTTATAACGGCGCGCATTTACAAAGCATACCTGAGTATGCTAATAACGGCACTGCCGCCACTAGCTGTACTTACAGCGTTTACGTAGATGTATGCCCTATACTTGCCATCGGCGGTTTCTACCCATGTACTGGCCTCAGCCCTTAAACCAATAGCATAATTAGGTGAGTTGGCCAATTGAATTTCCTGGAAATCGCGGTCATCCACATAAATACCAAATTGCAGATTGGCCAGATTTCGGTCCTGCACACCAAACTCTCTACGCACTTTACTACTGCGGTTTACACCTGCAGGTAATGTTACGCCGGGCAAATAAATTGGGTCGGCCGCGGGCGATACCAAACCATGTAAAAAGGCCGAAGGTGTTGTACGAAACAAGTATACAAGGTCAATTTTACCAGCAACTCCAACGGCTGAAGTGGCGTTATACACCGCCATATCCTCAATGGAAATGTAGGCGTTGTTATTATTTGATACAGCAATCAGCCTTTTAATATCCATTTTAGAAATGTTGTAAGGGCCTAATTTGTACGTTACCTTACTACCATTACTTGCGGTAGCCGAAAAGGTGAACGACACCGTTTTACCTCGTGCTTCTTCGGGTATAACGTAAAAGTAGCGAAGCGTTGCCGCGTTGGTGTCTACATTAAAAGTTACCGAGGTGCGGTTGTCTTTATTTACACTTGGCTCGCCTACCAGCACAGGTACATCTTGCCCGGCACCACCGGTAGTAAAAGAGTTGTTTTGCAAAAAGGTGCCTGAAGCGCCGGCAATGGAAGCTTCCACTTCGGCCAGTACCAGTTTTCCTTTTTCTTTAGGCAATGCCATGGCATAGGCAAACTCTATGGTTTGGCTTACAATGTTTGGCCCAAGCGACCGTTTAATGGCGTCGTTGGTAAGGTCCGACACAGGATCGGGTATCTTGTACTCTTCTTTTTGGCAACCGGCCAAAAAAATGGCTGCGGTAAAAAATACCAATACCAGGTGTTTAAATGATGGTGTACGCATTGCAAATATTTTAAGATAGTTTATTGGTATTTAATAATGACCGTATAAGGTTTGCGTACCAGCCGGTTGCCCGATACTACCGTGTACACTTTGGGGTTCGAAAGATCGGACAGATCGGTTTTACCGGTAATTTTAGGATCTAACTTACAATCGCTGGCCAGCGAAAACTGTGGATACACATTTTTAAGATCGGTGCCAAAAAGCACCTCTACGTTTACCGTTTGGGCAGTAGTATCAATTACCACAGGTTTTGCACGTACGGTAATAAAATCGGCACCAAGCAACTCGAAGTTGCTGACAAAACACTCGGCCCGGGCAGTAATCAGCAGCCCATCTTCATCTACCGGAAAATCTTTTTTGCAGCCCATAAAACTTGCTGATAACAGAAGCAGCAGTGCAAACAATGGTTGGTATATATTCTTCAATTTCATTTTAAAAAAATTTAATTAATTCAGGAAAAATCCATGTTAAAACCAGGGCGTGTTTTGGGTTAAGTTGGGGTTAATATCCCTTTCGCCGGGCGGTATCCTGAAAATATAATTTTGCTGGTATGTTCTGTCGTCGGTATTTTGAAAAAAACGTTGTTGATTGGCTCCCCAACTATCCTGGCGCCACACGCCGGCAGTACCCGGAGCACCCCATACCCGTTCTATGGCCCTCCAGCGACGCAGGTCAAAACCGCGTTGGCCTTCACCTAACAGTTCAATAATGCGCTCCTGCTCTATGGCATTAAAAAATGTTTGATAACTGGCAAATCTTTCAGCTTTTAATGGCGGCAGGTTACCACGCCTGCGCACCCTGTTTACCAGTTCAACTGCATCGGCCTGGGGCCCCAATACTTCGTTGGTAGCTTCGGCATACATTAAAAAAACATCGGCCAGGCGCATAGCCGGCCAGGCAAAGTCGCCTTCGCTTCTGCCCAGCCCTTCGTAATTACGTACAAACTTTCTAAATACGTAGCCCGAGTTGGAACCATCGGTATTATAACTAATATATCGTACCCCGTTGATGGTTACATTAGCGGCCCACGTTTGATATATGAAAGGCGAAAAACCAGTGGACTTTAGTGCTGCCAGTCCAATAGTTTTTTCAAAATCCCACATAATGCTGGCTTTCATACGGTAGTCCCGGCCAGCGTAGGTAGTAGGGTTTACAGCCGAGTTGACTATAGTACGTGCAGCGGTATTGGTAGTAGGGTTTAACTGTACCATTTTAGGTGCAAATTCACCTGTAGCTACTAACTGGTATCGGTCGGCAATTTCGTAGCGTGGCGATACCCAACATTGCGAGCCTTCGATGGTTCGCCCTGAAAAGTCGCGCATTAACTCCTCGCCCTGGCTTGGGTTAGCGGGGATGCCCAAATGACTAAATACCATGACCATTTCGGGGTTGCCGTTGGCCCTTGGGGTAAACAGGTCGTAGTAATTAGGCAAAATGTTGGCCTCGCCTAATGCGTCAATATTGCCTGGTTCACCATTTCTAAACAGCGTTAATCCAAAATCGTTTATAACACTTTTAAAGTCGGCAGCTGCGGCAGTAAACGATGCCTGTGCTTCGGCTGAATTGGTGGTAAAGCCAGCAAGCTCGGGCCAGCCGTTCTTTTTCCAACTTCCCCAATATAAATGAAGTTTACCTCTAAAAGCCAATGCAGCCGGGCGGCCACTACGGCCTATGCCCTCGCCTTTAGCTGGTAATTTTGCAATGGCATAGTCAAAGTCGGCAAGTATTGAGTCCCGTACATCTTTCATTGGAATACGAGGTAACATAGCCACCTCTTCGTTACTAAAAACTTCCCTGCCAAGATAAGGCACATCGCCCCACATGGATATTAACCTGAAATATACCATACCCCTTAACAGGCGTGCCTCGCCCAAAATTGTTTCAAGGTTGGTAAGCGATTTGCCCTGCGCAGCAGGCAATAACCGGCGATTGATATTATCAATTACATAATTAGTACGGTTTACAGCGCCATACAGGTACCGATAATATTTATCGAAGCTGGCGCCATAACCTGTAGGGTTGTAATTGGCACCCTGGTAGGCATCGCCGCGCAGTAGGTTACCATTGGTAGCACTGGTACCGCGCACACGGGTAAACTCGGCATGGCCATCCAAATAATAATCGCGATTGAATACGGCGCGGGTAGCGCTGTAGGCGCCCATCAGGGCAATAGTGGCATCGGCCTCGTTATTCCAAAATAAATTTTGTGCAAGTTCTGTAGTTGGTATTGCCTCCAGCAAGTCCTTACGGCAGCCGTTTAGCAAAAGGGTTGAACCTATTGCTATACAGGCAAGAAGGGCCTTATAATTCATTTTCACTTTTTTCATTTGTTTACAGTTTAAAAAGTAAGGTTAATAGCGAGAGAATAGGATTTATTAATGGGGTAAAGACTATTGTCATCGCCCTGGCCTTCGGGATCTAACCCTCTGAATTTGGTAAAGGTGACCAGGTTTTCGGCCGAGCCTACCAACCGCAGGTTAGTAATACCAAACCGTTTAATTAAATTATTGGGAATAGTATAACCCAACTGCACGTTTTTTACGCGCAGATAACTCATATCATCCAACCAAAAAGTGGAGTTGGTACGGTTGCTACCACTACCGCCAAGACGGGGCCATTCGCCGCCACGGTTTTCAACCGACCATGTTTTATTTAGATGGTCGTAGGTGGATGCGTAACGTTGAGTGCCAAAGTTGGTGTTATTATAATTATTCAACCAATAGTCTTTGCGGCCGGCAGCACCCTGTAACAGCAGTACCACGTCAAAGCCTTTATAAGACGCAGAACCATTTAGGGCAAAGTTGGTGGTTGGCCTTTCCTGCTGTGTGTTTCTAAAGGCTTTTTGATCTTCGCCGGTAATACGGCCATCGCCGTTAAGGTCTTCGCGAAGAACATCGCCGGGCGAAGCGCCCTGCGGTGCGGCATTGTAAACATCCTGCCAGGTTTGGGCTATGCCACGGTCAATAAATGCATACACATATTGGTAAGGCATTCCCAAAAAAATGTTTCCCCGTCCCAAAAACTGGTTCCATTTTTCAAGTTTGTTAACGTTATAACTGGCATTGATACCCACGCCATATTTAAGTTTACCAACACGATCGCTCCAGTTTACATCCAACTCAACACCGCGGTTGCGAAGATCGCCAATATTTACCCGCGGCGCAGGGCTATAGGCAGCGGCAAGTAAAATAGAGAATTGCGATGGGCGGTTCATGCCGGTGGTCAAACGATCGTAATAATCGGCGGCTACCGTTAGCTTGTTGTTGAAAAACTGGAGGTCGAGACCCGCATTTAAAACAGTGGTCGTTTCCCACGACAGAAAGCGGTTGATCATTTTATTGTTTACAAAACCCCGTTGTACACCGCCATTTACTGCATATAAAAGGGTGTTCAATGTTTCCTGCTGCTCGTACCTGCCTACCCCGCTATTGTTGCCAAGGCTACCATACGATAGCCTTAATTTACCGTTGGATAAAAATGAATTGGTGTGTTTACGAATAAATTCCTCCTCGGTAAAACGCCAGCCCACCGCCACCGATGGAAAGAAGCCGAACCGGCTGCCTTCCAAAAATTTAGATGAACCATCAACCCTGAAGTTGGCCTCTAAAAGGTATTTATTATATCCTGCATAGTTAAACCTGCCAATATACGAACGCAGGCCTTCTACGCTTGAGTTACCACCGGTACTTTGTATATCGGTAAGGGCAGCATCTACCTCCTGCAAGGTGGGGTATAAACGGTCGTTACGCGATGAACCCTGGAAACGGTCTTTCCAATACTCCTCGCTATATACAAACAAACCGGTAAAATCGTGGTTTTCGCCTATTTTGGTATTGTAGCTAAGCCGTGCATTTAACAGGGTTTTAAAACCAGTATTTGTTTGGTTACTAATGCCCGCATTGTTACCAACATACACGCGGCTGCCAAAACTATTGGTTTGAAAATTATAGGCGGTGTTGGGGGTAGGGGCGGTAAATCTAAACTGGTTGTAATAATTAAGGTTATAATCAACCCTTGCAGTAAGGCCTTTTACCGGCGACCAGTCGTAATATAGGTTGGTAAACACCTCCTGCCGGTTTGTGTAGTTAAGGTTGTTTATGTATAAGGTGTAGGGGTTATAAGCCTGTGGATCTTCGCCGTAGGCCATTACTCCACCAAAATACCCGGTTTTAGGGTCGTAGGGCAGTACACCGGCAATGGCAAATTGCATGTCGTTGCCAGCAGTATTACCGGGGTCAGGATCGGTAAAACCTTCGGACAAAGCAAATTTATAATCGCTCCAGTTGCCATTAAATTTAAAGCCAACGTTCATATTGCTTTTCACTTTTGCGTCGAAGTTAAAACGGGCGTTGTACTGGCGATAGGTGTTATTTATCTGCAAACCATTTTCATCTTTTACACCAACCGAAGCAAAAAAGTTAGTGTTTTCGTTACCACCAGTGGCCGAAACGTTGTGGTTTTGAAACGAACCATTTTGCATAATCACATCCCACCAATCGGTATTAGGATATTTTATCGGGTCTATCATACTTAGCGCCATCCATTGGTCGATAGTACCGTTTCTGAAATTTTGGTTTCCGGGTAAAGTATTAACAGCTGCCCGATGCTGGTGTAATGTTAAAGCGCGGGCATAATCGTTCATAAAATCCATTGAGTTGGTAGGGGTAGTCAGCGACATGTTACCCGTGTAGTTCAACGAGGTTTTGCGCTGCCCTTTACCAGTGCGGGTAGTAATCAATATAACACCGTTGGCAGCCCGGCTACCATATACCGACGCCGACGAAGCGTCTTTTAAAACAGTAACTGTTTCAATATCGTTGATGTTAATACGGTTGATGTCCACATCGGGCATTCCATCTACTACCAATAATGGACCTGACCCACCATTAACCGAACCCAAACCACGAATAACGAGGCTGGCTGTATTGTTACCAGCCATACCCGAGTTTTGTACCGCTGCAAGGCCCGGTACCAAACCTGCAAGCCCCGACGATATATTTGGGACCGCCCGGTTGGTTAGTTTTTCATCTACCGTTACGGTTGACACCGAACCTACGAGATTTACCTTTTTTTGCCTGCCGTAACCTACTACCACCACATCGTTTAGCTGGCTGGCTGCTTCGGTCATTTCTATGTTTACGGTACTGCGGCCATTAATGGCCATTTCTATATTACCATACCCTATAAAAGTAAATACAAGTGTACCCGAAAGCTCGGGTACTGCAATGGAATACCTGCCCTCGGCATTGGTTGAGGCACCGGTTGTAGTTCCTTTTAAATTTACGCTTACACCCGCCAGTGGTGTGCCACCTGTGCCGGTAACAGTACCATTTATAGTAGCAGCAAAGCTCATTTGCGTAAAGCATAAAAAAAATAAAGCAGCTATAAAACAGGCGCTTGAAACTGCTTTTTTAAAAAGTGTGTTGAAGGGCGGCAAATGGAAACGACCATTGTTGTACTGCCTGGGGAGCAAAAGGTTGACTTTTAAAAAACTCCTTTGAATTAGTTTGGTCATACTGATTTAGTTATGAAGTGAGCATAGCAAAAAAAAACCCGTGCGGCAAATAATTTTGTCTACTATAAATGAGGTAGGGCAATTAAATTATAAACAGCGGAATAATTGATTATTTTTTTAATGCCCGATATGGAGATTCAGGCATGCAGACGTCAAAAAAAGAAATCTACTTGGTGGCGAGAAAAATACATATAGGCAAACGCAATTTTAGTACTATTTTAACACAACTGGTACTTTAACCATCGTTTATTTACGCAATCGTTTTCTACCAAATCATGCAGCGTTTTGTTAGATTAATGCACTATAACTTCTGCGTTTGACACACTAATGAATGTTAAAGATGCAATTTATAAGCACCGATATTTTTTCTACCTATTTTTACCATCTTAACAATATAATATGATGCATATGCGGTAAATAAGGCTGATTTTCTAAATGACAACTTATTCCCTTCACCTATATCTAAATAGTATTAAATTAATAACGGTACAAAACAAAGGGAATTTTCGCCTCATGGATTGGAAAGCTGTTTGTGTAACCCCCTGGTAAACTGTTTGATTTTTTACCTATAAATTATTTAAAAGCTTTCCACACCTTAATTTGTTTTTGGAGAAAAACACAAAATATAAATTTGTAATTACAACAAAAAGCCTGATTATGGCGCTGGCTATAGCAGCTACAGTTGCCATAGTTTCGTTTAGCAATGGCGGCAAAAATCGCGGCAAATGCAAACGATAATACCGCGGCACCATTATAAAAGAGGAAGCCGTAACCTATATAGCCGACGCCACTAGCACGAATGGCTACGTTTATTACAACAAAAACCAGCAAGGTGTACGCCCGTCAGTGTTGGTGGTACCCGAATGGTGGGGTTTAAACGAATACCCCCGGACACGTGCTAAAAAACTCGCCAAAATGGGCTCATGGTAATGGCGGTTGATATGTATGGAAATGGCAAAGTAGTAGTTGATCCTGGAGATGCGCAGGCATTGGCCGCTCCATTTTATATTAACCCGGCCCTCACTATAGTTAAGTTAAGGGCAACAGAAGCTATGTTAAAATAATGCCTTAAACTGACACCAGCAACATTGCTGCCATTGGTTACTGCTTTGGCGGTTATGTTATATAAAATTCAGTTAAACCGGGTGCCGAACTTAACCGTGTAGTAAGATTTTACGGAAACCTTACCGGGGCTGATTATGACAAAGACCTGTTAAAGGCCCGGGTATTGGTTTGCCACGGACAAGCTGACAAGTTTGTACCAGCGCCAGAAGTAGCTGCATTTAAAAAGTTGATGGTTTGCATTAATGCCAATTACACATTTAAAAAATACGCCAACGCCACGCATGCTTTTACTAACCCGGCTTCTACGAAAACCGGAAAGAAATTTAGTTTGCCCCTTGCTTACAAAGCTGCTGCCGAAAGCGCATCGTAGGCTGATATGAAGATGTTTTGTTGAAAGATCGTTCCGGTTAGGTAAGGGTCGCTTTTTGGTGTGTTCCCACAATCCCAAATTTGCTATTAAATGTAAGGATGCCTCACCAGTCAAGTGCCACCTGCCAATGGCCCTCTACGGTAAAGGTTTTTAAAAAGCCAATGGACCTAAGTCCATCTTTGCAATTTTTATTACGCCAATGGTTATGCACATGTTTTGTTGGGAACTTTTAATCATGTAATAAATACCCAGGGAAAATTATGTAATGCTATAAGTAAGAAAACCACCTGATGGGCTGTTTCCGTTTTTTGTTTAATACACCTTTTAAAATGGTCTCATGCCGGGTCGCCGCTCTCCACCATATCCCCCACCACCCCTTGCAGGCACAGTGCCAAATGTGCGCAAACTATAGGTAAAGGTTAGTATAAAATATTGCTGCAATACCTGGTTTTGTACATCTTCAATAAAAGTTTCGGTAACATTTCTGTTAATGCTTTGGTTTTGTTTTAGCAGGTCAAATACAGTAGCCTTTAGCTCGCCGCGCTGCTTCTTTAAAAACTTTTTTCCAACGCTCATATTCCACAAAAAATAATTTTGGTTAAAGCCTGCAGCAAGTCCGCTAAATAATTGATTATTTAGTTCGTTCTGAAAAAACCACCCTTTTTTAGAAAGAAGATTAAGATTAACCGATGCAACCTGCGAAAAATAATTATTATCCAGCCTGGGCTGTAGTTGATTTTTTACGGTACTAAAATTAGCCGTATACGACACCGTAAAGTCAACATACTGGCTAACGTTACTGCCAATAACAGACCCCAGGGTGTAGGTAGTATTTTTTGAAAGGTTAGTGAAATTGTTAATGATACCGGGTTGTTTGCCATAGGTTACACCACCATTCATATTTAGGTTGCTTTTAATAAACTTTAAAGGCACCGAAAAATTAAGGAACGACCTGAAATTTAAATAACCGTTAAGGTTAACCGGCCTGGTTAGTTGCTGGCCGGCCCTTAAGGTAAGGTTAGCATTCAGTGCTGAATCTTTTAATGGCACAAAGGTGGCATTGGTAATATAATTGCTGGCAGTTTGCAAAAATATATTAGCTGATAACAGAATACCCTTTTTAGGGTTGGTGAACGTATAACGCGTACCTAAAATTTGCGATAGTTGCTGCGACAGTTGCGGGTTTCCCGCTGATACAAATGGCAGATTGGTAATGTCGTACACATCCTGTAATTGAGTGACCGAAGGCAGGTTAGTGCTCACACGATAAAATACCTGCATGTTATTTTGCGCATTAAATTTCATTCGCAGAAAAGCGCTGGGCAAAATATTTTTAAACGATTTCTTTACTTGTATCTGGCGGGGAAAATCCTGGTCGCTGTTAAGGGTATTATACTGGTAGTTGGCACTTACGCTAAACTGGTTATCGCGATTACCATACCGGTAAGTAAGGCCGGCATCCTGACCAACATTTTTATTGTTGAATTTTGCTGAAAGGTTAGGATCAAAAACAGAATACTTATTGGTATTTTCCTCGTACTGGAAAGCTTCCTGGTCGGCTTTGCTATTGTTGTAACTGGGGTTATAACTTACCTGTAGCTGGGTATTCTTCCATAATGGTTCGGTATAAACAAGGTTGGCGGAAAGATTTAACCCGCTGTTGCTTTGATCGGTTAAACGGCGGCTGGTACTATCGCGATAGCTGGTGGAGCTAAAGGTGGTGTCAAACAAATCGGTAAATACATTGCCGGATCGGGTATTGGTACTGGTATTTAGGTTTATAGAAAAGGTACGTCCGCGTTTGGGGAACCTGTGCCGGTATAATATTGAATTATTGATGTTGTTACCCGAACGATCGTTTAGGTTTTTATTGCGGGTTTTGTTGGTGAACTGCCTGGTGGTTACATTATAGAAATCGGTGGCCACACTTCTATCGGTGTTATTTTGCTGCAAACTTATACTGGGGGTAATAATGAGTTGGTTAGCAGAGTCTATCTTGTATTCTATCCGCCCGTTAATTCGGTGGTTAGTATTGTTGCTGCTGCTTAGGGTTGATTGATCGTAATTGGGAATACCCTTTAAAAAGTATTGGCGGTTTACCTGCTGGTTGGTGTTGTTTTGGCTGTTGTTGAAAAAATAGCTACCAGTTACAATAAGTTTTTTACCCCAGTTATCAGTATAGTTAACACCTCCGGCATTGGTTAAGTTAATGCCATTTTGTTGACCAACGGAAAAGTTGTTGCCGCCGCCGCCAAAACCACCTCTGCCTCCTCTACCGCCACCTCCGCTGCTGGTAACACCAATCAAATCCTGCGAGGAGAAATTTTGCTGGTTAATATTATTAAAGTTTGCCACCAGCGATATTTTTCTACTTTCTTTCAACAACGTGGTATTGCCGCCTGCCGAATAAGTACCCTCGTTACCTGCTCCCGCATAGGCCCGGCCAAACTGTCCGTTGCGCATGTTAGCCTTGGTAATAATATTTAACCCCTTGGTGGTATTACCATCATCAACCCCGGTAAACTGGGCCTGGTCGCTCCGCCGGTCAAAAACCTGAATCTTATCTACAATTTCAGCAGGCAGGTTTCGCAATGCCGCGGTAGCGTCGTCGCCAAAAAGTTCGCGCCCATCAAGGGTTACCCGTTTTACTTCTTCGCCCTGCGCCTTAACCACCCCATTTTCTATGGTAATGCCGGGCATTTTTTTGGCAAGGTCTTCTACAGTTGCATCGGGGTTTACTTTATAATTATTGGCATTGATTTGCAACGTATCGCCCTTTTGTGTAACTGGCGATAGGTTGGTGGTAACGGTAACGCCCTTTAAAATTTCCGACACCTGCCTAAGTTCTAAAATACCCAAATCAATATTAGCTCCCTGCACCACAATCTGCTTTAACAGGGTAGTAAAATTAACAGCGGTTATTTCTATATTAAATGTATCCGAAACAATACCTGTCATTGTAAACCAACCTGCGGTATCGCCCACCATTTTCATAATTGTAACCGAATTGGCTTTGTTTTTTAGGGTAATGGTTGCCTCGCCAACAGCGCTATTGTTCTCTACATTTTTTACACTTCCCTTAATAGAAAACGTTTGGCCAAAAGAACATTGGGCTATAAAAAAAAATACTACGAGAGAAAGTATACGTCGAACCATAATTATCTTTTAACGCTTTGCAGACAATAAAATTATAGGGATGTTTAGCTACTACTGGCCGTTATAGGTTAATAGTATTGTTAGGTCGGTGACCGTTTTTATCTGTTAACAAAAGGTGAAGGTGTTTTTAGGAGCAATTCAGGAAGTATTACGCAAAACTATTAGTTGGGTCACACTTTTGCGATGTTAGTAATTAAACTTACTGAAACAGGCTTACCTTAACAATCAATATTCCCTTAATTATTGCCATTTATATGCAACACAGCCATGGTAAACAACCCTTACAAAGCCAATCAGCAACCACACGTTTTACCAGTCGCAGGCAATTTTTAAGCACCAGTGCAAAAGGGGCAGGTGCCGCTTTAACTGTATCGTTGCCGCTGAGTGCGCTGCAAATTATTGGGGCTGCTTCGGCCGCCATTACCGTAGGGCAGGTAATGGATAGTTTTGTAGCCGATGTACCGGGCGCACCATTTTAAAAAACAGCGGATACCTTAAAAGCAGGTAACCGAAATATTGCTGTAACGGGTATTGTTACCACTATGTTTGCTACTACAGCAAGTATTAAAAAAGCCATTATATTGAAAGCCAATTTTATAATAGCTTGTGAACCAACTTTTTATAATCATTTGGGTGATACCGCCTGGCTTAAAAACGACAAAGTGTACCAGTACAAGGCCAGCCTTTTACAAGATAATCATATGGCTGTTTGGCGCAACTACTATTACATACACAGCCACCTGCCCGATGGGGTAAAAAGCGCCTTAGTAAGCAACCTTGGCTGGACCGAAGCTTTTAACAATTAAACCAACGTTGCCTAAATTTAAATAGCCGGTTGGGCATAACAATGATCAGGTAAATTGGCAATGTAGACAAGCCTTGCCAAAAGTTTTTATTGTTGCCCGGTGCAGCGGGCGGCAAAAGGCAGATAGAAGCCACTATAGGCACGCGGCCCCCTGTAGTTGTTTGTGGCGAAATTGCAGAGTGGTAAACGGCAGAATATGTACGCGATGCAAGGGCAAAGAGCGATAACCTGCAACTGATTGTGTTGGGCCACATACCCAGCAAGGCACCCGGCAGCCAATATATGGCAGCCTGGGTAAAGCAACACTTTTTGGAAAATACGATTACACATGCTCCTACCCAACATGCAGTGCAGTTTGCATAGGGTAAATTTCTTCAATGACGGCTGGCAGCCCCTCCTTCCTATCTTTACAACCACAAATACATGCCACAATGAACCTGGCTTTTAATATGAACGAAGACGCAATGAAGCAGGCCATCAGCCGTACCAATCAGTATTTTGCACAGATAAAACTGGGCGGGGGTAAAAAGTCAATTGCCAAACAAAAAGAGCGCAACAAATTAACTGCCCGCGAACGCATACACTACCTTATTGACGCCGACAGTTTTTTTATTGAAATTGGTGCATTTGCAGGCTTTGAAATGTACAAAGAGCAGGGCGGTTGCCCCAGCGGTGGCACTGTGGGTGGACTAGGTTATATTGGCGGCCGGCAGTGTGTAATTGTAGCCAACGACCAAACGGTAAAGGCCGGGGCATGGTTTCCTATAACCGGCAAAAAAAATTTGCGCCTGCAGGAAATTGCCATGGAAAATCATTTACCCATTATTTATTTAGTAGATAGCGCCGGAGTATACCTGCCCATGCAGGATGAAATTTTTCCCGATAAAGAACATTTTGGCAGAATTTTTCGCAACAATGCCCGCATGAGCGCCATGGGTATTACACAAATTGCCGCCGTAATGGGTGCCTGCGTAGCTGGCGGCGCTTACCTGCCTATTATGAGCGACGAAACCTTAATGGTTGAGGGTAACGGCAGCATTTACCTGGCAGGCCCTTACCTGGTAAAGGCGGCCATTGGTGAAGAGGTAGATGCCGAAACACTGGGCGGCGCCGAAACACACAATGCCATTAGCGGTATAGCCGATTATAAATTTAATAACGAACAAGATTGTCTTGACCAGGTAAAGAAGATTATTGGAAAGCTGGGAGCAAAACCAACGGCAGGTTTCAATCGGGCAGCGCCGGTAATGCCCGCTAAAAACCTGGACGAATTGTATGGCATATTACCCGCAGGTAATGTAAAGCCCTACGACATGCTGCAAATAATAGAACGAATAGTTGACAATAGCCAATTTGAGCAGTTTAAAAAAGAATATGGTCAAACAATCTTGTGTGGTTATGCTCGTATAGATGGGTGGGCAGTAGGCATTGTGGCTAATCAGCGGCTGGTAATCCGTACCAAAAAGGGTGAGATGCAATTGGGTGGAGTAATCTATAACGACAGCGCCGACAAAGCCGCCCGTTTTATTATGAACTGCAATCAAAAACGAATACCACTTGTTTTTTTGCAGGATGTTACTGGCTTTATGGTAGGCAGCCGAAGTGAGCATTCGGGCATTATAAAAGATGGTGCCAAAATGGTAAATGCTGTTGCCAATTCGGTGGTACCAAAAATAACGGTTGTGATAGGAAACAGTTATGGTGCCGGCAATTATGCCATGTGCGGCAAAGCGTACGACCCACGGTTTATTTATGCATGGCCCAGCGCCAAAATAGCTGTAATGGGTGGTGAGCAGGCCGCTAAAACCATGTTGCAGATACAAGTAAGCAACATGAAGGCAAAAGGGCATGTAGTTTCGGCTGAAGAAGAGCAAAAGTTATTAAACGAACTAAAAGACAAGTACGAAAAACAAACCTCGCCTTATTATGCAGCAGCCAGGTTATGGGTAGATGGAATTATTGACCCCGCCGATACCCGTCGCCACATATCAGCAGGAATTGAAGCAGCCAACCACAACCCAATAATTGAAGATTTTAAAATGGGGGTTTTGCAGGTGTAGCCCGGTAGCCCCCGAAGGAAAGGCCCCCTGCCAACCAAAGAGGTGGCCCCCTCCCCAACCTGTCCGTCGTGGCGGAAGGGGTTTCTAAATCACCTATACGTTTTACCATTGGCATCGGCTACGCTCAGCCAACAGCGGCTGCCTTTTTTTAATTTTTAATTTTTAATTTAATCCCATGACCATTTACCAGGTAGACGCTTTTACCAATAAATTATTTGGTGGAAACCCAGCAGCGGTTTGCCCACTAACCGAATGGCTGCCCGATGAACTGATGCAGCGACTTGCTTTTGAAAACAACCTGAGCGAGACTGCCTTTGTAGAAACAGGAAAGGACGAATACTACATACGCTGGTTTACGCCCGAATTTGAAATTGACCTTTGCGGCCATGCAACATTGGCTGCCGCTTTTATTATTTTTTAAAGAACTGACCCAACTGGCAGATACCATTACTTTTAACTGCAAAAGCGGTTTATTAATAGTAAAACGCAAAGGCGGATTGATTGAATTGAATTTCCCCTCAAGGCCTCCGCAACCAGTGGATGAAATACCGGAAGCGTTGCTACGGGGCCTTTCAAAACAACCTATAAAAGTGTTGAAGTCGCGAGACTATTTTTTGGTGTATGAAACCGAAGAAGATATTATAAACATTGTTCCTGATTTTAACTACCTCAACCAGGTTGAGGCAATTGGTGTGATAGTAACGGCGCCTGGCAAAGAGGTTGATTTTGTATCGCGTTTTTTTGTACCCAATTCGGTTATAGGCGAAGACCCGGTAACCGGCTCGGCACATTGCAACCTGGTACCTTATTGGAGCGAGCAGTTGGGCAAGAACGTTTTAAGGGCCAAACAATTGTCGTCAAGAGTGGGTACGCTATATTGCGCGTTGCACAACGACCGCGTATTGATGGCAGGCGAAGGCGTATTATACATGAAAGGGGAATATATAATAGCCCTCCCGCCCCCAGACTTGTCCGCCGTGGCAGAAGTGGGGATCTGGAACATGGAGAACTAACCGGAAAACTTTTTTGAAATAATACAAAAACGAATGACAGAACAAGGTCACCAGTTAAAGATATATACCGATGGATCGAGCAGGGGAAACCCGGGACCGGGGGGATATGGAGCAATTTTGATATGGGGCAATTCACGCAAAGAGCTTTCGGAAGGCTACCGCCTAACCACCAATAACCGCATGGAACTATTGGCAGTAATTAAAGCACTTGAAAGCCTGACACGCAAAAACATTCCACTTACGGTATACACCGATAGCCAATACATTGTAAACACGGTGCAAAAAAAATGGCTGGATAAATGGATCAAAACGAACTTTGCCGGCGGCAAAAAAAACAAAGACCTGTGGCTGCGGTATCACGAGCTTTCAATAAATTTTCAAATAAATTTTGTTTGGGTGAAAGGCCATGCCAACAATTTTTTTAACAACCGTTGCGATGAACTAGCCACGACTGCTGCCGACGGCAAAAACCGGCAGATAGATGTGGGGTATGAGGAGGAGAGCCGAGCGTAATTTTATTTTGAATTTTAAATGGAGAATTTTGAATTAGGGGTGATTGTGAAACCTGAAATGTCAAACTTGAAAAGTGAAAACATCTTTGGGCCAGCGGCCCAACATGTTGGTAGCAAAACAAGAAAGTTAAAAGCCTCATTGGGCCAGCCGCCCAACACGTTGGTAGCAAAACGTGAAAGGCAAATACACCTTTGGGCCAGCCGCCCAAAAAGTTGGTAGCAAAAAAATGTGAAAAATGAAAACATCTTTGGGTAGCGGCCCAACAAGTTGGTAGCAAAACGTTAAAGGTTAAAACATTTTTGGCCAGCGGCCCAACGCGTTGGTAGCAAAACTTGAAAGATAATAGCCGCCTTGGGCCAGCGGCCCAACACGTTGGTAGCAAAACGTGAAAGATGAAAGCCTGCCTGGGCCGGCGGCCCAACACGTTGGTAGCAAAACAGGAAAGATAAAAGCCTCGCTGGGTCAGCGGCGTAACACGTTGGTAGCAAAAAACATGAAAAATGAAAACGTCTTGGGCCAGCGGTCCAACATGTTGGTAGCAAAACAAGAAAGTTAACAGCCTCATTGGGCCAGCCGCCCAACACGTTGGTAGCAAAACGTGAAAGGCAAATACACTTTTGGGCCAGCGGCCCATTTCCTTGGTGGCAAAACAGGAATGGTGAAAGACTCAATGGGCAAGCGGCCCAACAAATTGGTAGCAAAACGTTAAAGGTTAAAACATTTTTGGGCCAGCAGCCCAACATGTTGGTAGCAAAACGTGAAAGAGGAAAACATCTTTGGGCCATCGGCTTAACATGTTGGTAGCAAAACAGGAAAGATAACAGCCTCCTTTAGTCCAACGGCCCAACACGTTGGTAGTTAACAATTAACAATTAAGCATTATGCATTATTAATTATAAGTGGTGGGGTTGTTAAATAATTTGAGCGAAAACGGTTTGTGCGGGCTCCATGAACCTGTGCTTCATAGCAACGTAAAAGTTACCTTTCTCTCCCGAACCCGCGGATGTGCTTATATGATATTTTTTCGACATACTTGTAATTTGTTGGCTTTGGCGGCGTCTAACTCAAACAATCGTCCTTTATTTTTTACAATTATTTTCTGAGTAACCTACATCCAAAACAATGCGTGGGTTGTTGTTATCTGTAACTTATACTTCATGAAAAAAGTGGTTCATAAACATCCGTTGGCAATAAGGTGGTTTCACTGGTTAAATTTTCCTATTCTGGCTATGATGATTTGGAGCGGTTTGCTGATTTACTGGGCTTATGGGGTATACGACATAAGTGTCGCTAATACCGTGCTGGTTAAATTTTTTCCCAAGTCGTTTTACACTGCTTTAAATGTACCCTACCGGTTGGCCGAAGGCATGAACTGGCACTTTGCTTTTATGTGGCTGTTTGCCATCAACGGCCTTTTATATACACTGTTCCTGGCTTTTTCGGGGCAGTGGAAACACTTGCTGCCCAACAAACAATCGTTTAAAGAAGCCTGGCAGGTGCTTTTGCACGACCTGCACATTCGCAAATACCATCCGCCACAAATAAAATACAACGGCGCCCAGCGCATAGCATATACCATGGTATTGGTAATGGGTATTGGTTCGCTAATAACGGGTATAGCCATTTACCGGCCGGTACAGTTTGGCTTTTTGCGTTGGCTTTGTGGTGGCTACGCAGCCGCCCGTACCGAACATTTTATATTGACCGTTGGGTTTGTATTATTCTTTTTGGTACATGTGCTACAGGTGACAAAAGCAGGCTGGAACAATTTTCAATCGATTATAACCGGGTTTGAAGTTTTTAAAGTATCCAAAAAAAGTGTGAACAATGACAAAGCCTGAGGCCGAACTGGAAACCAGTTACGTAAAAAACGGCAGCATAACCAAACGGACTATCATAGCTTTTGTGGTATTTGTTGCATTGGGTGCCGGTGCATGGATTGCCTACCAAAGTATACTGAGCCAGCCAAAAATTGCCGGCAATACACAAACACCGCTGCGAAAAGTGTTACAGTTTAACGAGGCTATATCGGTGGCTGGTTTTGACAGCAACAAACTGGCTAAAGAATACCCAATAAGCGCAGCGGTAAAAAAGGTAAGAGTTAACGGCATGGATGGTTTACGTAGTCCGTTAGACACCGCCGCCTGGCAACTAAACGTAGTTAAGGGAACCGGCGATACGCTACACCTGACCATGGACGATATAAGAAAACTTCCAAAAAAAGACCTGGCGTTTGACTTTAAATGTATTGAAGGTTGGAACCAGGTAACCCATTGGGCAGGAGTTCCCTTAAAAACATTTATGGAGCATTATGGGCTTACTTCGCTTAAACAGTTGAAGTATATGGGCCTATCTACCCCCGATAATAAATACTATGTTGGCATTGATATGCCCAGCGTACTTCACCCCCAAACTATTTTGTGTTACGAAATGAATGGTAAGCCTTTGCCCCTGAACCAGGGCTATCCGTTACGGTTAATAATACCGGTAAAGTATGGTATTAAGCATTTAAAAAGAATAGGTACCATGTATTTTAGCAACGAGAAACCTCCCGATTTTTGGGCCGAGCGGGGGTACGATTATTTTGCGGGGCATTAAAAAAGTAATTGCACGTTGAACTTGTACTTTAGGTTGGGTGAATAAGCAGTATGGTATCTTATCCGGACTAACTATTTTTACTAAAAGTAAAAAGCCACCTTGCGGCGGCTTCTAAAGATGTGGAGAATAGCGGGGTCGAACCGCTGACCTCTTGCATGCCATGCAAGCGCTCTACCAACTGAGCTAATTCCCCTTACATTATAACCCTTTTTAAATTCAATATCCCCGCTCACCTTCCCGTATTTTAAACGGGACGCTCTACCAACTGAGCTAATTACCCTATATTAAAAACCTTTTTAAATTCGATAGTCGCTGACCTTCCCGTATTTTAAACGGGATTCTCTACCAACTGAGCTAATCCCTATATTAAAAACCTTTTTAAATTCGATAGTCGCTGACCTTCCCGTATTTCAAACTGGACGCTCTACCAACTGAGCTAATTCCCCTTAAAACAAAAACCTTATTTGGATTCGAAATCCGCTGACCTTACCGTATTTCAAACGGGACGCTCTACCAACTAAGCTAATTCCCATTAGGGCTGCAAATGTATAGGTAGAAAAGGTTTACGCAAAAAGTTTTTTGAATTTTTGTTTCGGGGTTCGATATTCCGGCTACCGTGTTTACCCATTGTCAGTAAACCCCGGGTAAAGGCACATGCCACCATCTACAAACAGGGTGGTGCCCACTACGTAATCGCTATCGTCGCTGGCAAGCCAAACCGCTGCTTTGCCAACATCGTCAGCTACACCTATGCGGCCATAGGGTATCAATTTTAAAAGTTTATTTTTTGCTTCCTGGGTATCCCACGCCTCCTCGTTTATGGGCGTTTTTATGGCGCCTGGCGCAATACTGTTTATCCTTATTTTTTTTGATGCATACTCCTGCGCCAGCGATTGCATCAATAATTTAACGCCGCCCTTGCTGGCTGCATAATTAACATGGCCGCCCCAGGGTATTACTTCGTGCACGCTGCTCATACAAATAATTTTACCCGCAGCCACCGATTTTTCAGGCTGCACCCCTCTTTTTATAAACTCCTTGATAGCTTCTTTTGCACACAAAAACTGGCCGGTCAGGTTAACGTCTATCACTTTTTTCCATTGTGCCAGCGTCATTTCAACGGCGGCAGCATCTTGTTGAATTCCAGCATTGTTTACCAAAATATCAACGGTACCAAAGCGGGCAACAACATCAGCAAACATCTGCAATACCTCTGCTTCACTGCTAACATCGCATTGGTAGGTTATCCCTTTGCCACCATTTAATTCAAGGTCGGCCAATATTTTTTTGGCGCTGTCTGCCGATTTTGCCGACGAATGATTTACTACTACCATGGCGCCCGCCATGGCCATGGCTTTACACACGCCTGTGCCAATACCGCTGCTTCCACCCGTAACAATGGCTACCTGGTTTAATAATGGTTGTTGCATACCTGTAAGTTTTAAAAATTCTGTTAACTTAATAAAATTATAATGCCCCCTGAAAACTACTGAATAGTGCTTATAAAATCAACACATTTTGAGCAACTAACACATCGTATTTACCTACATGCAGGCCCAGGTAAAGTGCCTGTGCATATTACTTAGCAGCAACCGTACTGGCACCAGGTCCCATATTCATTCTGACATTTAACCTTTAATAGCCCAAGGCATATTTGCCGGCGCACAAAACCGATACGAACAAATTAGCTTTTAAATGGGCTAAAATTTTTCTGACACCCCTTATCTATCTTTAATAATTATCTGCTATTTGGTAAGCTCAATGCTGAATATAAAAATCATGATAAAAAAAGCTGATTAAAATTACCAATAGTAAAAGTGTGCGACCTCTACCGTTGTAGAGGCAGGCTGCAACGACTGCTGAAAAAAGCTATAAAGCCCGGTTCCAAAATATCAGCACCAGATTGCGGCTAGTCATTCTATATTTACCGCAGTGAAGAAACTTCTAAAACATCGTTTACTATTGCTGACATTCACAAGCTTTTTTATTTTAATGCTGGAGTGAAACAATAATGAATGCAGGCAGCACTACAATACAGAAAATCACACTTTTATTTGCTCAGAAACTGATTCGCAAAAAATTTTACTCTCAAAAATTGGGGATGCGCTCCCTGTTAATTTTTATTCATTCTTTATTTTTAAAACGCTTTCGGGAAAGGTTCACATGTATATTTTGGCTACCTGACCTGACCTAATAGAAAGGCTTTACTTACACTATTCGGTTTTACTCATATAGACTTTGCACTGTTTATGTTTGCCCCCGCTTATTGCGTGGCAACCACTGCTGTGCCAGGTAAACCTGCATGCATTTAACCAAGTCAGGAATTAAACAGTAAGCAACTAAATGAAACATATATTATTGGCGTTGGCTATAGTATGCAGCCAGCAAAGCTTTGCCCAAAACACCTACCGGGCAATAGTCAAAGACGAACGAACACAACAAGTTTTAACAGGAGCTACGGCCCAAATTCAGACTTTAGACATTAGCGCAGCAACTGATAGCAACGGAGTTCTGGAACTAAAAAATATTTCAAATGGCAATTATCAAATCAAATTGTTGTACATCGGCCACCAGGATTTTATGAAAACAATTTCTTTTCCACTTGCAAACCCTAATAAAATCTTCACGATTGATTTAGAACCGGCCAAAACGGAACTGGACGAAGTAATTATTCAAACCACCAGAAGCAGCGGCAGCATACAAGACTTACCGACAAGAGTGGAAGCCATTACGCTGGAAGAACTGAACGAAAAAAAATTCAATAAAGCCCGGCGACATCCGTATGCTTTTGAACGAAAGTACCGGTATTGCCACGCAGCAAACTTCAGCGGTAAGCGGTACTGCCAACATTCGCATTCAGGGGCTTGACGGCAGGTACACACAATTGCTACGGGACGGAATGCCCCTGTACCAGGGCTTTTCGGGAGGACTTAGCGTAATGCAGATTGCGCCGCTTGATTTGAAGCAGGTAGAATTAATTAAGGCAGTGCATCTACCCTTTAGGGTGGGGGCGCTATTGCCGGGTTGGTAAACCTGATTTCAAAAACGCCGCAACAAAAAAGCGAACTCAGTTTTTTGCTGAATGGAACTTCTGCAAAGGGATTTGACGGCAGCGCATTTTATTCGCAACGAATTAAAAACGCAGGCACCACCATTTTTGGCTCTTACAACTACAACGCACCTTTTGACCCTGCCAAAATTGGATTGACAGCCATTCCGCAAACCAATCGATTTACCATCAATCCTAAATTGTTTTTTTATCCTAACGAAAAAACCACGGGCTAGTTTGGGGTGAATGCCGTGTACGAAGACCGTTATGGTGGCGATACAAAAGTGATTGAAGGAAAGGCCGGCGGCATTCATCAATATTTTAAGCGAAACAAAACTTTGCGTGTTTCCACACAACTTGCTTTTACCCACAACATCAATAACGAAAGCAAAATAGATTTTAAAAATAGTATAGGTTTTTTTGACCGGAAATTGCTGCAACCCAGTTTAAATTTCAATGGACAGCAGGTTTCTTTATTTAGCGAAGTAAACTTTTTGCACACTAAACAGAAAACAGAATGGATTGCAGGGCTTAGTTTGTGGACAGACAATTTTAAAACACCCGATACAAGCCGCTTGCATTACAAGCTTACCACCTTTGGGGGATTTGCACAAAATACGTTTAACGCTACCGAATGGTTTACGTTAGAAACAGGTTTACGTATTGATTATAACACACCACCAACGAACGACAAACTAAAAGGCATTGTTATTTTACCAAGAGTAAAATGCCTTGTCAAAATAAACGAACATTGGACAAGCCGCATTGGAGGCGGGCTTGGATATAAAATGCCAACACCTTTTTTAGAAGAGGCTGAAGAAAAAGGATATGCCGGTATACAGTCAATTTTATTAGGCAAAACACAAGCGGAAAAAAGCTATGGTGGCAATGCCGATGTAAATTTCAGAACTCATTTTAGTGAGGTGGCTTTTAGCATCAACCAGCTTTTCTTTTACACTTATTTAAAAAAGCCATTAATTTTGCAGGGCAACAATTTTGTAAATGCCAACGGATATATTACTACTAAAGGCGCCGAAACCAATTTGCGTGTTGGCTTTAAAGATTTGCACGCTTTTGTTGGCTACACCTATACCGATGCCAACCAACATTTTAATAATACAACATTGTGGCAACAACTTACAAGCCGCCACAGAGTAAATGCCATGCTAATGTGGGAAGCCGAACGCAGTTACAGAATTGGCCGGGAAGGATTGTTAGTGAGTAAACAAAAACTGTCAGACGGCACAACAGGAAAGGGATATGTGATGTATGGCTTTCTGTTTAAAAAAATGTGGGAGCATCTGAATGTTTTTATTAATGCAGAAAACTTTACTGACCGCAGGCAAACCCGTTGGGATGCAGTTTATCCAGGCACTATAACCAACCCGGTTTTTAAAGATGTTTATGCGCCATTGGATGGAGTGGTGATTATTGGCGGGGTGAAAATTAAATTATAAGAAGAAATAATATCCAATGAAAAATAAGCTTCTTTCTAATTATCCTTTTAACGTTTAAAAGTTATGAGTGAGGTAAGGCTGATTCACTCATTTATAAGTAGGTCAAACCCCGTAAAATTGATATTTCTTAATAAGATGCGATATTCAACAAAATCAAAAAAGTGTATGTATTTCTATAATTAATTTCCCCTGTACTGCTGCATACAGGCTTTATGCGTTACGCCCTGATAAAGCAGGCTTCTGACATAAATAGCTAAAGTTCCGGCTAACAAAATATTATGTCCTACACGTAGGCAATCGTTGAACCAATTAATATGCAAAAAAAACACTTTAACAGTTGCCAGTTAAAGTGTTTTTATGTTTTGCTAATGCTGTAAGCATTATTCTATTTACATGGTAAATATTTTTCCCCCGGCCATTACCTCTTGCTTTGCCTCATCAAAAATGGCTTTTTCGCCTGTGTGCGATGCTGCGGTGGTCATAATATTTGCAATGGAATGACTGTAGCCCGCCTCAACAGGGGCGTTAGGCTCCTTGCGGCTGCGTACACACTCCATCCAGTTGCGCACGTGGTTGCTGGTAAGCCTGTCGCCGCCGGTATTAGCGCTTGCCACTACTTTTTCAGTACTGGTCAGGCTCATTTCGGGCAACAAAAAAGGCTCCATACCCATGGCCGATGCAAACCGGTTACTTAGGCCACCTTTGGGCGAAATTTTATTGTTGTCAAGGTTTAACTCACCACCATTTGAATAGTATATCTCTGTGGGGTTTTCATCGCCATTATTCATACGCGATTGAAAGGTAACCTGGAAGCCTTTGGTTTTATCGTTTAATGGGCCGTAATCGAATACCGCTGTAATGGTATCCCAGTTTTGGCGGCCATCTTTCCACATATAAATACCACCATTGGCAACTACGCTACGCGGGTGAGGCAGCCCGGTAAACCAATGCACCGTATCTATCTGGTGGCTCATCCATTGGCCGGGCAAGCCCGACGAGTAAGGCCAAAACAGGCGATACTCCAAATACTTACGCGGGTCAAAATCAACCATTGGCCTGTTTACAAGGTACCGCTGCCAGTCAAGATCTTCTTTTTTACACTGTGCTACCAGGTCGGGCCTGCGCCAGCGGCCAGGTTGGTTTACATTCCAGGTAAGCTCAACCATTTTTATATCGCCAAATTTACCCGAGCGGATAAAATCGTTGGCCGCCATATAATTGCCGCCACTGCGGCGTTGCGAGCCTATCTGCACAATTTTTTTAGAGTCTTTTACTGCTTTTAATGCTGCCCTGTTTTCGGCCATGGTTTCAGCAAAGGGCTTTTCAACAAACGCATCGCAACCTGCTTTTACAGCCTCTATGGTGTGCTGGGCATGTTGAAAATCGGCTGTACTTATAAATACTGCATCGGCTACTTTGCTACTGTACAGCTCCTCGTTGTTGCGGCATGCCATAATATCGTGGCCCATTTTTTCTTTCCACACTGCTACGCCTTCTTCACGCCGCTTTTTCCAAATGTCTGATACGGCCACTATATCAAAATTCAGCTCTTTGTAATGGTTCATAAAGCTGGGCAGGTGCGATCCCCGGTGGCGGTCGCTAAAACCAATAACCCCTACCCTAACCCTATCGTTGGCACCAATAATACGCCCATAGCTTTTGGCGCTAAAACCCAACCCCCCTATCATAATACCTGCTGAGGCCAGGCCGCCGTTTTTTAGAAAATTTCTTCGTGATTGAGACATGGCAAATCGTTTTTTTAATAAAAGTTTTATTGACAAGTTATAAAGTGTATTGTAAACAGAAATATATACTAAAGGTGGAACATTCAACCATTTTATCAAATTTAAATTTCTGCAAACGTTTGATTTAATAGTAAAAGGTTCTATCTTTTTGGGCACTAAAACATACTACTATGAGTATTTGGGGACCACTTGCCAACAGGTACGAAACGCAACAACCACGTAAAATGCTGGCACTTGACGGTGGCGGCATTCGCGGCATAATAACCCTTGGCATTTTAGCCGAAATGGAAACTCAATTAAAACAAAAACTGGGCAAAGGCAATGATTTTAGGCTTTCCGATTACTTTGACTATATAGGCGGTACCAGCACCGGCGCTATTATTGCTGCGGGTTTAAGCATAGGTATGTCGGTACAACAACTGCTTGATTTCTACCTAAAAAAAGGAAAAGATATGTTTGACAAAAGATTCCTTTTAAAGCGTTGGAAATCGTTGTACGAGGCGGGCCCATTGTTAAAAATGCTGAAAGAAACCTTTGGCGCCGATACCGACCTGGTACTAAGCAACGGCAAATTTAAAAGTTTACTGTTGGTGGTAACCATGAATAGAAGCACCGACTCTCCATGGCCTATTAGCAATAACCCCCTGGCCAAATATAACGATACCAGGAGGCCCGATTGTAATGCCAAAATCAAATTGTTTCAACTGGTGAGGGCCAGTACGGCGGCACCGGTTTACTTTCCGCCCGAAACATTACAATGGGACCCTAATAATGAAGAAAAGACTTTTGTATTTGTAGATGGCGGCGTTACCCCGTACAACAATCCGGCATTTTTAATGTACCGGATGGCAACCCAGCCTGCGTACAACCTAAACTGGCAAACCGGGGAGGATAAATTATTGATTGTTTCTGCAGGCACCGGCTCTGCGCCCTCGGCTGGCACCTACGATAATTTGCTGGAAGCCGCCAAAGGTTTACCCAACAATCTTTTGTATGCCATGCAAACAGACCAGGATATTAATTGCCGTACGGTTGGCCGCTGCACCTATGGCGCCGCTATTGACCGCGAGTTAAAGTTTATGATACCTATGGATAAAGAGGGAAATATAACCCCACTGACACAGGATACAAAAAGACAGTTTTTGTACGTACGTTATAATGCTGACCTTACCCGCGAAGGATTAGATGCCCTTGGTTTAGTTGATATTAGAGGGGAACAGGTAAGCGAAATGGATAGTGTAAAATACATTGACCAACTACAAAAAGTAGGCAAAGTAACCGGTAAAGCACAGGTTAAAATGGAACACTTTGGCAGTTTTGTATAAATGAGCGTTACAAAATTTAAATAACTATCCGCAATCTAATGCTGACTTTTTGGAACCGGGCTTTATAGCTTTTTTTATCAGTCGTTGCAGCCTGCCTCCATGACCATAGAGGTAGCACCCGTATACAAGTGGTAATTTTACTTAGCCTTTTTTATCATGATTTTATAATGAGTATTGATTGTACTAAATAGCGGTTAGTAATTACAATTTATATACAGGTAAATAAATACATAGCACATTTTATGACTAATATTTTTATAGTGCGCCCCTTTGGCGTAAAACAGGAAGTTGATTTTAATAAAGTTGACAGCGAATTAATACAACCAGCTCTTACCCGCCTTGGATTAACGGGCAGCACCACCGAAGCTATTATTGAGCAAGGTAATATACGGGAAGATATGTTTGGCCAGTTGTTATTGGCCGACCTTGTAATAGCAGACGTGAGTATACACAATGCCAATGTGTTTTACGAGCTGGGCGTAAGGCATGCGCTCCGCGATAAAAAAACCTTTTTGATAAGATGTTCGAAAGACGAAATACCTTTTGACCTGAAAACCGACCGCTACCTGCGGTACAACGAAAACGACCCGGCAGCCTGTATAGAATTGCTGGTGAACGCATTAAAAGCCACGCTATTATCTGATAAAAAAGACAGCCCGGTGTTTTATATGCTTCCCAAATTAGAGGCCCAGGATCCTGAACGGTTTTTGGCAATACCCTCTGACTTTGGAGAAGAAGTTACCGTAGCCACGGCCGCTCGCCAAATAGGAAAACTTGCCTTGCTGGCTAACGAGGCGCAAGGCTTTAACTGGGAAATACCTGCCATGCGCAGGCTGGGTACTGCACTTTTTAAAGTAAAAGATTTTGAGGCCTCGGCTATTTGTTGGACAAATGTTAGGGACCGCTATCCCAACGACCAGGAAGCCAACGACCTGCTATCGACCATTTTTCAACGGCAGGCCGATGATTTGCTGGACCACGACCTATCAACGGGGCTGGAATTTTTGAGTAAATCGGAAGTAGCTATTGATAGGTTGCTAACCAATATTGCCTTCATATCGTCGTACAAACTGGCCGAGATTTATGCACTGAAAGGGCGAAACCTTAAAACACGCTGGGTGGTGACCTGGCGAAAACAGCCAGAGGCCGACAGAAAAAAATTCGCCCTACAATCAACCTTTTTGTTAGATGCATATTTTGAGTATAACAAGGCCTTTAACGAAGACCTGAACCATTACTATTCGGGCATTAATGCACTTGGTATGCTGGCAACCATTATTTCGCTGGCTAATGAAATGCCCGATGTTTTTACCCTGGAGTTTAATACTGACGAAGAAGCTGCTATCGCCCTAAAAAAATACCAGGACCGTTTTAGCGAACTGAGCCTGTTGGTAAACGCATCCATAGAAGCGAGGCGAATTCGTACCAATTTTGAAAATGATACCTGGCTAAATATTACCGAAGCCGACCTTGCCTGCCTTGTAAACAGCAGGCCCGCACGGGTAGCTGCCTTATACCAAAAAATTATACAGGAAACAAACGATTTCAATTTTGACTCCAGCAAGCGACAATTAGCCATGTATGGCGAACTTGGTGTTAAAAGCGATAATGTGAAGGCGGCTTTGGCCGAGTTTGAAAAAGCAACACAATTTGAAGTACAAAAGCAACGCCACTACCTGTTGTTTACCGGCCATATGATAGATAAGGCCGAACGTGCAACGCCCCGTTTTCCCGCTGGTATTGAGCAAAAGGTGCGTACCGCTATACAAAAAGAGTTAATTATCCAATACAATAAATATGGTGACCGCCTCGTTGGCATTTCGGGTGGTGCATGTGGAGGCGATATTATTTTTCATGAGTTGTGCACTGAAATGGGTATTAAAACCGAAATGTTGTTACTATTGCCACGTCAACAATATATTGTGGAGTCGGTTCAGTTTGCAGGCCCCGTGTGGGTAGACAGGTTTGACGAATTATACACAAAAATACCAAAGCAGGTATTGGCGCAAACCAAAGAACTTCCCAAATGGTTACAGTACAAAAAAGGCTATACCGTTTGGGAACGCAACAACCTTTGGATGTTACACAGCGCACTGGTTTGCGGCGGCTTAAACCTTACCATGATTGCCCTTTGGGATGGCAAAGGCGGCGATGGTGCCGGTGGTACCGAGCATATGGTTAAGGAAGCCAAAGCCCGCGGCGCAAAAACAATTGTTATTGATATAAATAAACTAAATCAATAACCTAAATTAAAAAAATTATGCTTGCCAAAAGCCTACCATAATTATTAGCTCCTTTTGCGCCACAACAGCACCTCGTTATAATTGGCGCCATTACTCTGAAAAGAAAGCGTTCCGTTAATGAGGGTTTCATTAGCCACACCTTTAATTATGCAGGGGTACCCACCCATGAGGTAAAAATTTAATTTAAAAGAGAAATGCTGGCCTTCTAAAGTGCCACTACCATCGCCTGTTTTTTCCCCGTTTACATTATAAGTAGATAAGGTTACCCTGTTATTGTCCTGAACAATGTCAATATAATAAGTGCCGCCGTTATCGTCCCAAACACCATCAATATTGCTGATTTTTTCCCTAACCTCTGACTTATCCACATCAATTGACGGTGGTGGATCATATCTCGGTTCCACCGGGATGGGATTATTGATGATGTTTTTATTATAGCCGGAATCGTAAACGTTCACCACGGGTTCATCCTTTTTTGAACTGTCGCCGTTTACCCCGTACACTATCATCAGTATTATAAAAAGTGCTCCCAGCCCTATCAATCCATATTTCAACAGGTTCATAATACCGCCTGTTGCCTGCTTTGGGTTAGGTTGATTAGGATTATGCCGGGGTTTAGCCGGAATACCTACCGATTTTTCTAAAAACGCTGCCAGGTTTTCGGTATCGTATTGCCAGCGGCGGTTACTTACTTCGTACGATTGGCGGCGCAACAGCCCCTGCAAATCGTGGGGCAACTGGTTGGATGTGGGTAACACGGCTCCATTAACCAATACCGGCACCACGCGTATATTTCTACTCAATGCCGAGGCAATTTCAATCCTAACCCAATCGTTAGGATCTTTTAGGCGCGGGTCAGTACTGTTGGGGTGGGTTATGGTGGCCCAGTCAGGGCCAATTACCGCTAACATTACATCGCAAGCCTCCAGCGACTTTGAAATTGCTTCGCTAAAATCAATGCCGGGTTCAATTTTATCAATATCTCTAAATACCTGGTCGGCTTCAAAATATTGCAACAGCGAGTCGGCCAACCGCCCGGTTTCGCCGGCGGTATCTTTTTCGCGATAGCTAATAAAAATATTTTTTTTGCGCTGCGTTGGCTTATTACCCTGCATAAATTGAGAAAATGCCATTTTAAGTCAGTTTTAGATTTTCCTATTGCTTTTAAATTTCGCTCCAGGGTGGGTTAAATAAGTTAGCCTGTTGCTGCAAATGCGTTTGTAAAGTTTCCCATTGTTCAATAAAAGTTTTCATCATCCACGGCTCGTGGGGCAGGTCGTTGGCCTGCTGCCGGGCTTGTTTATACTCCGCCATTTGGCCAAGGCCAAACAGTGCCTCCGCTTTATTTACCAATATCCAAAATTTTTCGCGGCCTTCAAAAATTTGTTGATTAGCTGCCAGCGAGTCGTTGGCTGGCAAAACACTATCGCCAGGCATAACTTTATTACTTAAACCCAACAATTCCTTATTGCATTTGGCTAGTACCATACGCCTTATGCGGCTGGCAAAAACCACATCAGCAATCTTTTCTTCTTGTGCAATGTATATGTTTGAGCTGGCCCTGATATTCATTAAAAAAGCAAGGTTAATACCGTTGTACCGGTTGTTAAGCAAAAAGAAACCCCGTTCAAAATAAAGAATAGCATTGGCCAGGTGTTGTTCGCCCTGGCTGTTAAAGTACAGGCGCTTTTCAATTTTACCGGCAAGTATTACCGTTTCGGAGTCGTTGGTATGCGCCAGGTCCAGTTCGTTTAAAATGTTATTGGCTTCCAATAACGCCGTTAATTCGTTGGGCTCTTCTGACTTATAAGCTGCGTAGGCGCAGCGATGTATGAGATAAGAATCGGGTGCCACCGTCCTGTTTGCTTCGCCTGACTTTTGCAATAAAATGGCCGATTTAAACAATATTTTGGCCATAGCAAACTCGTTTTTATCCATCGCCTCTTCGGCCTGCTTTACTACCAGCGAAAGTGTTTGGTTTTGCCGGGTAACGCCACCAGCCATTGGTGCCTCAACAGGCGCTGCGGCCGGTGCAATAATTTGAGCAATCAATATTTTTTTAAACGCCGGCGGTACCAGGTCGTCCAAAAAGGTATAAATGGGGCTGTCAACATTACCCGAAGCCAACACTGCATCAATCGTTTCACCTAACAACTTTTGAAAGCGCAGTACTTCAAAATAATCTATGTTTTCGCCTAAATGGCTGTATTTAATAATAAGTATATGGTTAAGGTCAAAAGGATACGTTAGCTCCTGCTCCGAAATTACAATGGTGGTTTGCGGCCGCAGTGCATGCCGTACGCCCAACTCGTACAACGCATTGGGGTTGGCAGTACTTATATCGGCAATAACTACATCGGCATTTAATAATTCCTGGTACATGGGTATATCAATAGTTCCCGAATGCCTAATTTCATCGGCCCTTACACAAACCAGCCCCTTATGTTCAACCACTGGTTTTATAAGGGCATTGTACGATTTATCCAGGTTCAATTTGCGGCCGGTGGCCAGGTCTGTTTTTGTACCAAAACCCATTACTACAAAACATCTCCTCGGGTCACTCATACTTGTGCTTTTTATAGGGTATAGTAAAAAATGATGACTTACTTTTAGTGGTTGGTAATATGTACTTTGTTGAGGGTGATTCTAAAGTTAAGGCATATAGTTATACGATTATATTCAATAGATTGAAAGGCAGCCCCGGAAAGGCAATTTTAAAAAATATCCCTTGCATTATGTAAAGCAGCAGCAAAAAAAAAATCCCGCTGGTAACAGCAGGATTATATGTTTTATGATACAAGTTGGTTATTTATCCCAAACCTCATCCTGGCCGGCCAGCCAGCGTTTTACCAATGCGGTAGTAACGCTTTTTGGCCGCTCTAATGGCATGTTTAAAGCACGGTCCCAGCATAGGCTGGCCAATACGCCCATGGCTCGGCTAACACCAAACAGTACGGTATAAAACTCAGATTCAACCAGGCCATAATATTCCAGCAGGGCGCCACTATGTGCATCTACATTTGGCCACGGGTTTTTTATTTTTCCAAGGCTTTCCAAAATAGGTGGCACTGTTTCGTATAAATCCCACACAATGTTCACCAACGGATCGTTTGGCATATGCTTTTTACCAAACTCCATTTGGGCAGTAAAACGGGGGTCGGTTTTACGCAATACTGCGTGGCCGTAGCCTGGTACAACTTTGCCTTGCGCAATGGTTTCTTTTACGTAAGTGGTTATCTGCTCCCTGGTAGGGGTTTGGCTACCTATTTTTTCGCGAAGCTCATAAATCCATTTTATTACTTCCTGGTTTGCCAGGCCGTGCAACGGACCTGCAAGGCCATTCATACCCGCAGCAAAGCTTTGGTAAGCGTCGCCTAAAGCTGAGCCTACAAGATGGGTAGTGTGTGCACTTACATTACCTCCCTCGTGGTCGGCATGTATGGTCATGTACAACCGCATCAGTTCCCTAAAGCCCTCATCTTTAAAACCCATCATATGGGCCAGGTTGCCCGACCAGTCCAACATACCATCGGGGTTAATAATGTTGTTGTTTTTATACTTGCGCCTGTAAATATGTGCAGCTATACGGGGTAAACGCGCAATCAGGTCCATAGCATCGTCAAACATAGGATCCCAGTAATCCTTTTTTGCCATGCCTTCTGCATATCTACGGCCAAAGTTGCTTTCGGTTTGCAGGGCCATGATACCCGTTACAAACATTGTCATAGGGTGGGTTTCTATTGGTAGGGAGTCTATAACAGTAAGTACGTGGTTAGGCACGTGGCTGCGGCGTTGTAAAATACCAGTTACCAGTTCAACATCATCAACGGTGGGCAGGTCGCCTATCAGCATAAGGTATAACAAACCTTCGGGCAGTGGTTCGCTTCCACCTTCAGCCTTAGGCAGTTTTTCCTGTAGTTCGGGTATGGTATAACCCCTGAACCTGATGCCCTCCTGTGCATCAAGCAAGCTGGTTTCGCTTACCAGCCCGGTTACGCCACGCATACCCTGGTATATTTGCGAAAGGGTAACCTCGCCAACAACCTTGTGTCCGTGCTCTTTCAGCAACTCTTTCAGGCCGGCATTGGCTACTTCTGCCTTGGCCCTGAAACGATCTTTTATTGCGCCCATATGATAAATGTTTTTACAATTATTAAAAAATTAATTGCTTCGGCGGTTCGTAATACCTTTTGTTGAAGCGTGGCTAAGGTAAAACAACTTACATATTCCACCAAGGTGTATTACTTACCCACAGCTAATTATAACCATACCTTATTTTGGTGCCCGCCTGTAAAACCAAATGGCCACCAAAAAAAAAATGATATTAGGCAGCCATGCTGCCAATGTAGGCGACAGGTTACCTTTTATTGAAAAAATAGTTGAAAACCGGTCGGTTAAAATAAACAAAGCAGTAGCAATAAAACCTATGGCCAAATGGATGCCGCTTCCACCACGCACTTTACGGCTGGCTACTACGGCGCCAAACAGGGCCAGCAACATTACCGCGGCAGGTGTAGCATCGCGCCGGTTGCGCTCCACCTTTAGGGCATTTAACCCCTCGGCACCACGTGCTTCTTCCAGCCTTATAAAACGGTCTAACTCAGGTGTTATCAATTTATCTTTTGCATACTCATCGCGTTTAAGGTCGTAAGGTTTAAAGTTAAAGTTCATTACCTTTTTGGGTACCATGGTAACCTTTTCCCTTAAACCATTAATACGCCGCTCAATCACATTTTCCAGCACCCACTTTCTTTTTGCAGTGTCCCAGTTAAGGGTTTCGGCCCGCAGGTTGTAGTCGACCTGGTTGGCCACTATATGCTGCAAAAAAAAACTGGTACCCGATTTGGCAGCAGTATCGTAATTAACGCCAGCGTACGAAAACGAATCTACCCTGATATATATATTACTTCGGTGGCTAACCAACGGATTGTACGACGAGTTATTGTCAATGTAATTGGCCTGAAAATTTACCCGAATGGCGTTTGCCTTTGGTATAATATATTGATTAGCATACCATAACATAGCCGCCAGTAAGGCACCTGCAAAAAAAAATGGCCGCAAAAACCGGTTAAAGCTTACCCCGCTGGCCAAAATGGCTATGATTTCGCTGCGGCCAGCTATTTTACTGGTAAAAAAAATAACGGCAATAAAAACAAATAAAGGAAACAGCAGCGCTAGTATATGAGGCACAAATCCGTAATAGTATTTAGTAATTATTTCCGAAAAAGATAAGCCCGATTTTACAAAGTCATCGGTTTTTTCCGACACATCAATTACAATAGAAATAAAGGCAAACAGGAATAGTGAAAAGAAAAAAGTAACGAGAAAATTTTTGAAGATATACCAGTCGAGTTTTTTCATGCCTTTTTGCAATACTGCCAAAGATATATGGAAGTGGTAACAGATTATTGAAGAACTTGTTAATTAGGGTACCACTGTGTATAAACAATTGATAATCAAAAAATTTTACCCTAATTATAAAACTAACCCGTCAAATCATATTAAAAAAAACCAGTAATTAGCCGTATATTCAACATATTGCGTAAATTTGAACATTTTTACACTAGCCTATACCCTTGATAACCAATATATTATGGCACCTTTACAACCACACCACATTATCGCTATTGGCGCTTCGGCCGGAGGTATGGAAGAAATAAATTCTTTTTTTGATCATACCCCCCTTGATGGTGTATCCTATATTATTATACAACACTTATCGCCCGACTTTACTAGTAGGATGGTTGAACTATTAGACAAGCATAGCAAGCTGGTTGTAAAACTTGCCGAGCATGAAATGACCGTTTTATGTAACGAGGTATACCTAATACCTAACGATAAGTTCATGACCATACAAAACAATAAGTTGTATTTAACCACTAAGAAAAACATTAAGGGACCGCACCTTACCATTAACTGGTTTTTTAAATCGCTGGCAGACGATAGTGGCAAAAAAGCTATCGGGGTAATTCTTTCAGGGTTAGGCTCCGACGGTACACTAGGCATAGAGGCGATTAAGAATGGGGGTGGAATGGTGATTGCGCGTAACCCCGACAATACCGAATTTGGAAGCATGCCATCCAGCGCTATTGCCACCGGGTTAGTAGATTTTGTTTTGGAACCAAAATTTATGCCCGCGGCTATTGAAAACTATGTTAAACATGAAAAAGATTTACTGGCTAATACCAGAAGCGATGAGATAATGGTTGCAGAAATAATTACCCTGATAAAAGAAAATTCGGCCTTGGACTTTACAGCATATAAGCCGAATACCATACTACGCCGAATTAAAAGACGGGCCTCGTATAATAATTTTACAAAGCTTGATAAATATGTTGAATTTTTAAAAGAAACGCCTGATGAATTAGGTGTACTTGCGCAAGATTTTTTAATTAGCGTAACCGCTTTTTTTAGAGACAAAGAAGCATTTGAGTTTTTGCAAACCAAGGTTTTGCCAGGTTTGCTGGGAAAAATAAATAATGACGATGAGTTAAAAATGTGGGTGACCGGCTGCGCTACCGGCGAGGAAGCTTTTTCGCTGGCCATACTTTTAAGGGAGCAATTGACCGGCATTTATAAAGATATTGTTGTTAAAATATTTGCCACCGATGTAGATAATGTTGCGTTAGTGCACGCCGGTAAAGGAGTATATACTTCGGCCATTGCCAAAGATGTATCGCCTAACCGGCTTTTAAAATTTTTTATAAAAGAAGGCGACAATTACCGGGTAAAAACAGAAATACGCAAAATGGTAATTTTTGCCCAACACGATATTGTAAAAAACCCCCCTTATTGCAACATGCACTTAATAAGCTGCCGTAACATGCTTATTTACATGACCCCGGTTTTACAAAGAAATATTTTTTCGATGCTGTTATTTGGTCTTAAAAAGGACGGATATTTATTTTTAGGCTCCAGCGAAAATCCGCTTCCCATTATTAATAGCCTTGAAGTAGTTAATAAAAAATGGAAAATTTATAAGAATCTTGAAACTAAACGATCAGTCCGTTTTAATGCGTTTTCGTTTCCCCAGCCTTTTGGTATTAAACCAGTACCTTCCATCCGGTTGCGGGAAATGGACCCCGATATTACATACAATTCGTTAGACGAAACAGTAAATACCATGTTGGTCAACGACTTTAATAGCCTGGTTATTTGTATTGACGAAAGCAATAAAGTAATAAAATCGTATGGCGACACCACTAAATTTTTACTTCAAAAAAATTTTAACGTAAATATTAAGGAGCTTTTGCCCGGTAAATTAGCCATTGCTTTCAATACGCTAAAAATCAGCGCACTTAAAAACAATCAAAAAGCTTCAATTAATGGTATTAAAATAAAAAAAGACGCTTTAATTATAGATGTAAATCTTTCAGTAACTCCCCTTACAGTAAAAAAAGACCATCAAAAATTATGGATGATCATTTTTACCGAAAATAAAAATTCTACTATTGACCAGGCCGAAGCTTTGGTATTTGATGAAAATATAAATCATGATGAGTATACTGTTAATTTAGAAGATGAGTTAAAAGAATTAAAAGATAAGCTGGATAATACTTACGAACAGCTAGATGCCAGCAATGATAATATGCAATCGTTTAATGAAGAACTGATTTCGACCAATGAGGAGATGCAAAGTACCAACGAAGAAATGCAATCGGTAAATGAAGAGTTACATACCATTAATGCCGATTACCAGTTAAAAAATAAAGAGTTGCTTGAACTGAACGACGATCTGAATAATTATTTTAGAAGCAACGTAAATGGCCAGTTATTTGTAAATAATGAGCTGCTTTTAATGAAATTTTCACCCGGGGCCGTAAAACAAATTAACCTGTTACCAACAGATGTTGGCAGGCCTATTAATCATATTTCAACCAATATACGTTTTGAGACTATTATAGATGACATTAAAAAAGTTGTTGAAGACGGAATTATTATTAACAAAGAAATAGAAACGCTAAATGGTAAATGGTACCAGGTAAGTACAATGCCTTACATACAACAAGCCAATAATAAAAGAGATGGAGCCATTATAACCTTTAACGATATAACTGAACTTAAAAAAACCCAACTGGACCTTGACAAAAAAAATATTAGCCTAAAGCGGATAAACGACGACCTTGACAATTTTATCAATACCGCTTCGCACGATCTTTTGGCTCCCTTAAATAATATTGAAGCAAGTATTTTGGTAATGAACGAAATTGAGGTTGAAAACACCGAACTAAAAGATTACCTAAGTATCATAAACCGGTCAATTATTAAGTTTCGCGAACTTATAAAAGAAATAACGGCCATTGGCAAATTAGAAAACAATATGCTTAAATTGGAAATGGTTGATGTAAATGAAATTATCAATAACATAGAGTGGAGCCTTGGGGACAGAATTAAAAAATCGGGCGCCGTAATTACCCGCAACCTTGAAGTGAATGATATATTGTTTTCAAAAAAGAACTTACGTAGTATTTTGTACAATCTTATTTCGAACAGTTTAAAATTTGTACTTGATAAGAGTCCCGAAATTTCAATTAACACCACTCACAAAGTCGATTTTATTAAACTAACTGTAAAAGACAACGGAAGAGGGATAAGTATAAAGGATCAAACCAAAATTTTCGACATTTATAACAGGATTAATCACGATGTTGATGGACAGGGTATTGGCCTATATCTTGCAAAAAAAATAGTGAATGCAGCAGGCGGAAAAATTGAGGTAGAAAGCGAATTAGGTAAAGGCTGCAAACTGCACATTTACTTTAAAACAGAGGATGAGATAATACCATTGGCAGCTAAAACAACCGATGTTTTATAACCGTTGTTGAAGCCGCACAACCATTTCATTTTTCCAGCTTACAAAATTACCACTTATAATTTGTTTGCGCGCCTCAACCACCAGCCACAGGTAAAAGCTAAGGTTGTGAATGCTGGCTAATTGTAACCCCAACATTTCGTTGGCCACAAACAGGTGCCGCAAATATGCCTTGGTATAATACTGGCTCATCTCGTTTGGTAACCCATCGTCAATAGGCGAAAAATTGAGCGCCCATTTTTTGTTGCGAATATTAACTACTCCGCCGGTGGTAAAAAGCATACCGTTTCGCCCATTACGGGTAGGCATTACGCAGTCAAACATATCTATACCTAAATGGATACACTCTAAAATATTCCATGGAGTACCCACGCCCATCAGGTACCGGGGTTTATCGGCAGGCAATTCTTCGGTACATAAGGCTGTAAACTCATACATCATTTCTATTGGCTCGCCCACGCTAAGCCCGCCAATAGCATTACCTGCTGCATTTTTAGAGGCAATATATTGGCAGCTTTCTTTCCTAAGGTCCTTATAGGTACCTCCCTGCACTATAGGAAAAAGGTTTTGCGTATAACTATATCTATCGGGCGTATTGTTAAACCGGGTAAAACACCTGTTAAGCCACCTGTGGGTAAGGTTCATACTGTTTTTAGCATAGGTATATTCACTCGGGTACGGCGGGCATTCATCAAAAGCCATGATAATATCGGCCCCAATGGAGCGCTCAATATCCATTACCTTTTCAGGGGTAAAAAGATGTTTGCTTCCGTCAATATGTGATTGAAAAGTAACGCCTTCCTCCTTAATTTTTCGGCTTGCCGCCAGCGAAAACACCTGGTAGCCACCACTATCGGTTAAAATAGGTTTACGCCATCCATTAAACTCGTGCAAGCCCCCTGCAGCCTCCAGCACTTCAAGGCCGGGGCGCAGGTACAGGTGGTAGGTATTTCCAAGAATGATTTGCGCCTTTACATTGTTATACAATTGCTGCTGGCTAACGGCCTTAACACTGCCAACGGTACCAACCGGCATAAAAATGGGCGTTTCTATGTTGCCATGGTCGGTAGTCATAATAGCGGCACGTGCAGCGGTTGTTTCACTGCCGCTTTGTATAACGGTAAATTGTAATTGCGCCATAGGGCGGCAAAAGTAATATTTATGAGTGGGGCAAAAGGTAAATTATACCAGAAAGACCGGCCAATATTTAAACCGGGAATTTACTGGGGAAATAATCAGAACTGACGACTACCGTGGCTTCGGCAGCGATCAGCCAACAGCTTTTTCGCTTACCATTGGCTTCGGCTACGCTCAGCCAACGGCGGCCCTCGACTCCCGACTACAAATTACCAACTCCCAACTTACCGTTGGCTTTGCTCAGCCACCTGCGGCTCACTTCTCTTAAACATCACAATTTATAACGCTTAATTCCTAATTCTTAATTCATAACTCACAGTTCATAACTCACAGTTCATAACTCACAACTCACAACTCATAACTCATAACTCTAAACTCATAATTCATAACTCCCTTACAACTCCCGATTAAAGACTGCCAACTCCCAACTTACCGTTGGCTTTGCTCAGCCACTTGTGGCTCGCTTCTCTTAAACATCACAATTTATAACGCTTAATTCATAACTCTTAATTCATAACTCACAGTTCATAACTCATAACTCTTAACTCCCTCACAACTCCCGACTATAGACTGCCAAGTCCCAACTTACCGTTGGCTTTGCTTAGCCACCTGCCGCTCACTTCCTTTAAAACTCTTAATTCATAAAGGTCAATTCATAATTCATAACTCCCTTACAACTCCTGACTAAACACTACCAAGTCCCAACTTACCGTTGGCTTTGCTTAGCCACCTGCCGCTCACTTCCTTTAAAACTCTTAATTCATAAAGGTCAATTCATAATTCATAACTCCCTTACAACTCCTGACTATAGACTGCCAAGTCCCAACTTACCGTTGGCTTTGCTTAGCCACCTGCCGCTCACTTCCTTTAAAACTCTTAATTCATAAAGCTTAATTCTAAACTCATAACTCATAACTCCCTTACAACTCCCGACTATAGACTGCCAACTCCCAACTTACCGTTGGCTTTGCTCAGCCACCTGCGGCTCACTTCTTTTAAAACTCTTAATTCATAAAGCTTAATTCTAAACTCATAAT
>JBBRUR010000036.1:0-43272 GCA_038247635.1 Chitinophagales bacterium | reverse complement strand
TCTGCACCAGTAAATACAACGGATCATTTTACAGCAAGCTATTCTTTTACCAATCCAAACAGTAGTAGTTATTTAACTACAAGTTTGGGAGCTGGTTTAAATAATGTAAGTGTAAAAGAACATTGGTTACTCAATAGAACCAATGGTACAAGCAATGTTGATGTAACACTAAGCTTTGACTTTTCGCGTAGTGGTAACATTAATATATTAGCAGATTTAAGAGTAGCAAGATGGAACGGATCTCAGTGGGTTAATGAAGGTAACACTGCTACAACTGGTACAACCGGCGACGGAACAGTAAAATCAAATCCGGTAACTAATTTTAGTCCATTTACTTTAGGTAGCAGTACAGCTAATAATCCATTACCGCTAAGCTTGCTGACTTTTACAGCTCAATTAAAAAATAGCAATGTGGCACTAGCCTGGCAAACTACTAATGAAGTAAGTGCCGCTCATTTTAACTTACAACAAAGCACAAATGGTAATACCTTCTGTACAGTAACTAAAATAAACACTCTACGTGGTGGCAACTATGGCTATACGGATGATGTAATGGCGATAAATACACCAACTGTCTATTATCGCTTACAAATGGTTGACCATGATGGAAAGTATACTTACAGCGGAACATTAGCTGTTTTATTAAAGGCGCGTAAAGTTCAATTAAGCATATTTCCAAATCCTGTTAAAGAAACATTGTATTTGCAACTTATTTCTGCCAAAAGCGAGAAACTATCTATTCAAATTATTGATATGAAAGGAAGCGTGTTGCAGCAGCAACAAGTAAGTGTTACCGCTGGTAACATATCACTATCATTCAATGCGTCAAAACTTACAAAGGGTACTTATCTGTTGCTTATTAAAAGTGGCAACGTAGTACAACAAAAGCAATTTGTGAAAGATTAGCATAAGAACATTAGTTTGAGAATATAGATTACATGAAGTTAAAAGAGGTTGTCCCAAAAAGGGCAGCCTCTTTTTCTTGAGTTTTACAGGTAATTCACGTAAATAATGAGGAATACCAACAGTTGCGGTATATAGCCAAAAAACAAAAGTCGCCCCGAATACATATCGGCGCGGCTTTTTTATTATTTGATGATCTGCTATAAATATAAATAATTGCAAATGATATTGTAAGAAAAAACCAGGAAGCGAAACAGCGTTTAAAGGACTACATTGCAAAAACAAGCAAACAAGCAGAGGAATTGCAAAAAGCTATTGCTACAAAATATCCGCAAAAAGAATGTCGCGATTGTTTCTATTTTTCACGAGGGGCCTACATTAGCTAAGGTACAGTGGATTTAATATGCCAACACTGGAGATTTTTGCACGCAGCCAAACAGATTATGACCTAAACATTACCACTTCCATAAAAAACATCTGCAATTTTACCATAACATTTGTAGGTATACTACAGCTTATTAATCAGCAAAATAATTATTATTTAAAAGAGGTGACCAAAACGAGCCCCGCAGGCTACAATAACAGCTCCGACCAGGGTGCTTTTGCCTCGGTATTTACCACCTTAATTGGCGGAGGCTTAAAATTCAACTTCGCCGTTCAAGACGGTTATGTTATAAAATACGTTAGTGTAGGTTTCTTGCAATGACTAAATGTTGTTTAAAATTGACATCCCAAATTCTACAGCACCCGGTAACTAACCCCTTCAATAGCCAATTCGGTTTTGGGAAAAACCTCTATCGTTTCGGCCAAAAATTCATCCAACCCCTCGTATTTGCTGCTAAAGTGGCCTATCAATAATCGGTTTGCATTGGCCTTTATAGCAAGGGTAGCGGCCTGCACCGTGGTGCTATGAAACCTTTTTAAAGCTCGTTCTTCCAAATCCTTTAAGTAAGTTGTTTCGTGGTAAAGCAGGCTAACATTCTTCGTTTTTTCAGCAAGGCTTTCGGTGTAAACCGTATCGGCGCAATATGCGTAACTACGTGGGGTAGCATTGGGTAATGTTACTTCTTTATTTTTTACTACGTATTCACCATTATAATAGTCTTCGCCCAGTTTTAATTGGTCGTAAAACGATGTTGGAATAGCATATAAATTAATGGTATCCTTGTTTATTCTTCGCAGGTTTTTTTTCTCCCGTATCACAAAACCCCAGCACTCAATTCGGTGAAAGACCTTAAAACAATCTATCGAAAATTTTTCGTCGTCCACAATAGTTCCTTCGTGCACCAAGGGGTGAAAATGAAGTTGGTAAGGCAGCCGGGTATCGGCGGCTTGTAAAATAATATCAATGATCCCCTTTAAAAACGCAGGCCCATGTACGTGCAGCTCGTGCTCCCGGTTAAGCAATCCCATGCTGGTAATTAACCCTGGCAATCCAAAATAATGATCGCCGTGCAGGTGCGATATAAAAATGTGGTTAATTCGGCTACGCCTTACTTTATACCTCGATAGCTGCATTTGTGTACCCTCGCCACAATCAATTAAAAACTGGTGTTGGTTTAAAGTTACCACCTGTGCTGTAGGGTGGCGGTCGTAAGCGGGTAGGGCGGAATTGTTTCCTAAAATGGTTACTCCAAACATAGAAAGGGCCAGGATTAAAAATAGAATTGTACAACGTACTTTGACAAATATCTGCCCTCACTGCTGCTTTTCAATATAAATATTAAAAAAACAATACAGCACTACATCAATGTTATGCCACTAATACTACTGGCAGGCCATAATGCTTTTTATAATTGCAGATGTAATCGAACGCACTAAAAACCACTGCCCCTAAAAATTACACCACCGCCAATTACGTCGTCGCCTTCGTAAAAAACGGCACTTTGGCCGGGGGCAATCCCTTTTACATCTTCGTAAAACCGTACGTTTACCATGTTGCCATCGGTGTACAGGTTGCCAAGGGCACCTGCATCTTTGTATCGTATTTTGGTAATGGCCTCCATGCCGGGGGTAATAGTATCGTATTTAATCATGTTCAGCTTGCCTACCTGCATATTGTTTTCAAACAGGTCATGCTCACTTCCTAATACTATAGTGTTGCTTTCGGGTATTATTTTAGTTACAAAAACAGGCTTGCCCATAGCTATATCAAGGCCTTTTCGTTGTCCGATAGTATAAAACGGGTAGCCCTTATGCTGGCCCATTATTTTGCCTGTTACATCAATAAAATTGCCGCCTGCCACACGTTCTTCCAATCCATCTACTTTGCGTTTTAAAAAACCGCGGTAATCATTGTCGGGTACAAAGCAAATTTCGTAGCTCTCGCTTTTTTTGGCCAGTTCGGGGTAGCCCATGTCGTGTGCCATTTGTCGTATTTCGCTTTTGTGATAAGTACCCAATGGCAACAGGGTGCGGCTTAACAACTCCTGGTCCAGGCCCCAAAGCACATAACTTTGGTCTTTGGTGTCATCTTTGCCTTTGCTTATTACATAGCGGCCATTGTGGCCTTGCCTCACATTGGCATAATGGCCTGTAGCAATAAAGTCGCAATTAAGCGCGTTTGCCCTTTTTAACAGGGCACGCCATTTTATATGCGTATTGCACATAACACAGGGGTTAGGTGTGCGCCCGGCTATATATTCATCTACAAAATTTTCAATCACAAAATCGCCAAACTCATCGCGTATATCCAGTATAAAATGCGGAAACCCGTTATTCACTGCCGCTGCCCTTGCGTCGTTAAAACTGTCCAGATTACAGCATCCTGTTTCTTTTTTGCTGCTACCTGCGCTGGCGTAATCCCATGTTTTCATGGTTATACCAACCACTTCGTAGCCTTGGTTATGCAGCATTAAAGCAGTTACGGTACTGTCAATACCGCCACTCATGGCTACCATTACTTTTCCTTTACGGCTCATAACAATTTTTAATTAGCTGGCAAATTTACGATAAGCAACCGTAAAATGACAGCAGCATTACATCTTCAATTATCCCCTGGCATTTTAGCAGGTAGTTTTTTAAAGGGCTTCTAAATGGTATAGACCGGCATAAGGTCACAGCTACCGGGGCAATGGCATCGGCTAGCGTGTTTAAGACATAATGACCAGCTAAACAATCACAGGCTAGCCAGGCATTATTTCAGCGGCTTTTACCTGTGGTTTAGCAATAAAACCAATTACGTAACCAAAGGCAAAGTAGGCAACCATGGTGGCAACAATAAATACGCCCGGTGAGTCAATTTTTTGCCCTGTGTTGAACACTGACATTGGAAACAACAAAATCATGGTTATTACAAAGGGGATAATACTGAAAATCACTCCCCGTACAGGGTACGAAGCCAGGAACTCATCCCTGAAATAATACACATACACAAAGGCCAGCAAAATGCCAACGCCAAAGTGCATGATCCACCCTAACAGTGGGGTGGTGTGGGTAAAATTGGCCAACAGGGTTCCAAAATCTATACCCTGCAAACCGGCAGCATTGGCTGCCAACATTAGCCCGGTAATTACGGCTGTACCGGTAATACCGGCTACAATGCTTGTTTTAAAGATGTTTTCCATGGCAAGTATGTTTTATTAAAGTTCTAACAAAAAAATAGCCATTAAAAGTACCTGGCAAAGTTTTATTATTATTCAATAACCATAGGTAAACAGTACATTTAAAAAAATTATTTTTTAATATTTTATGTTTTTTTATGATAGAACGAAAATCAGTAACAGTTACTAATGTTCAAGGCGCACTTGAATGGCTGTGGCCCTATTTTAATGACGCAGTTGAAATTCATAATTTTCATGCAGACCTTACTGTTGAGGGGCAGGTTATTAAGGTAGATATGGCAAGCTCGCCCGGCGGCGGCTTTGAAGGTGGGTATGGGAGCACCCGGTTAAGCACGGTGTTACCATCAAAAACCGAATTTGAATTTGTGGTGTACCCCGACGATTTTTTAAATAAAATAGGCAAGCTGTTTGGCATGGAAGATACGCAGCTTGGCTATCCCGGATTTGACGATAAATTGGTGGTTAAAACTACCAACAAACAACTTTTGCAAAACCTTTTTGCCGAAAAAGAAATTCGGGAAACTTTTAGCACACTCTCAGGTTTTTCGCTCAAGTGCCACGTCGATCATGATAAACAGCATCATTTATTTGAACTGGAAATGCAGCGCGCTGCAACCAATTACACTGAGTTTGCTAAGCTGTTAAGTGGTTATATGAATGTGTATTATAAAATTGATCAGCGGGCTACTGTTTAACCAGGTTGGCTGTCGGCTGACCTGGCAGGTTTTGCCCCCGAACTTCGCAGGTTGCTTACTTTACCCAACACGTCAAACCAAAAGGGAGCACCCATCATTATCGCTAAAACGGTGGCTGCCAACCCTATTACCTTAGCAATAAGCAGCGGAATAACGCTGCGCCCTTGTGCAGGTGTAAATTCTTCTCTTGACCACCCCAGCGGTATAGTGCCTTCAAGGGTGGCATTGGCATCTTTTATAATTGAATTTCGCTCCTTTATAGCCCTTTCAAATTGCTCCATGGTTAAAGTATCACCTTTGGGCAGTAAAGCGGCAGCGTTGTTAAGCCGGTTGTTCATACTGTCTATTAATGGTCTTGAGCCTGCAGCATCGGCCAATTGAGTACGGGCTTCGGGATTGTTATATAAATATTTGGCAATAGCAATACTGTCTGCATTCATTAAAATTGAAACAACCGTGGCCACAATTAGTGTAAATGGCCGCATGTACCGGGTTTTAAGGGTGCCACCAACTCTATCCATACTACTATCAAACCAATTTTCAACTTTACTTTTAAATAGGTCAGTCTCGCTTCCTATTTTTAGTGTTATTGATGCAAAGGTACTTTTGGCTTCTACTGTATACGATAGCAATACCCGTTTTAACTCGGGCGAAAGTGCGTCGGACGCTTTTATTTTTTCCTGTATTTCGTCCAGCGAAGCTGGTACGCTATTGGGGTCGCCCGGATCGAACGAAATTTTTTCAATGAGGGCGGCAGCAAAATTTTTTGCGTCAATATAAGCCGGTGCACTGCCATTGGCCGATAATGCAGTAACAGAGCAATGGTCCAATATGGCGATACCTAATTTTTTAGGGCCATTGTCGGTATTGACCGCTTTGCTAAAAATGGTGGTAAGCCATTCAGTTAAAATTTTTGAGCGTACCTTAAAATAACCCATAGCAATTTCAACCGCGCTGCTACAAATAATACTTAAAACAAAAAATATGAAAAGCATACCTACAACAAGGTCAAGGATGGGAAAATTACTCATAAACAGGATTTAGTGGTTGAAAAAATTGTCACAGCAAACTCGTGTGCAGTTGCAACAAAGAATGTGATTATTAAGCAATTATGCAATGGTTGGTAAAAAGATTTTAAGAAATATTGAGCAGAAACCCTGAGGTGGTCATCAGCGGTAATGGTAGTGGATAAGTTTGCAGCGTTTGTCCCGCCCTCAGTCAAATGCGCATCACAAAAAGGGATTTACTTTAATGCCCGGTTCACTAAAAAGTATTATTTTCAAAAAAGCATCTGTTTGAAGTAAGGGTAGCCTGGCCAAAAAATGGTAATTATAAAATACACACTGGTAGTTTAAAATATGGTATTTATTTTTATTTTGTTTAGATCATTAAAAGAGTCCACAGCCATGCAGGCGTTAAAATATTTTAAAAAAACAATTACATGAAGGGAGGAATTGTGTGTTTTTTTACAGTCTTGTTACGTTTTGTACCGGTTGCATGTTACTGACTCAAAAGCAACCTACAGCTAACAGGCAAAATGGCTATGCCAAAAAACTGGCATATCAAAATGCACGCGATACCATTAAAGTACCGCAGGACACTTTTGCCATTACAAGCCTTATAGAAATGGGAAGACTGGCATGAATAAAAGGTACCCGATTGTAAAAAAAATTAAGCGGACGGGAAATAGCTGATAAAAGCACCTTACACCTTAGCAGTAAACCAGCCATTGTGGCGAAAATGTAAAATGATATTTTGGTAAGTATCGAACCCATCAACGGTAAGGCAACAAAAGTAATTAATATAACAACCAGAAGCAAAGCCCCGGCAGATAGTACAAATGCCCTTTTGTGCAAGGTTAGCAACTGGCAACACCGCAAAGGCCTGTATACGTTTTTATGGTTAGGCGAAAACTTTTCGGGATTTACCGGGTGCTACAAAATGGCTGGCTGCTACCACCTTAGGCTGCCAAATACGCTAAAGATTACACGGGCGGCCTCCCTACCATGCTGCTAAGTATTGGCTATTACCACCAAAAAATTGTTTATCGAGGTACTTGTTACCATATTAACTTTTAAGGTAAAACACAATGTTTTTAAATTATCAGGTAAGTACAAAACAATACTGATTCTCAAACGCCAATAATCTTTCTGGTATCAGGCCGTCACATTGGGTTGGTGCTCAACAATAAACTTTACCAGGTCATCTAACGGAATATTTGCCCTCAATGCTGCATCGTTAATTTCTTCCCTGCTTACGTTGGCTGCAAAACTTTTTTCTTTCAGCCGTTTTTTTACTCCCTTTACATCCATGCCCTCGTAGCCGTGCGGCCGCATTAACGAGTAAGCGTGTATCAGCCCACTTAACTCATCAAAGGCAAACAACATTTTGGCCATAGTTGTTTCGGGGTCAACCCCAAAGTGAGCCGGCCCGTGCGATGCAATGGCGTGCAAAATGGCTGGGTCAACATGTCGGGCCTCCAACTCTTCAATAATTTTTATACAATGTTTGTCGGGCCATTGGTCCCAGTCTGCATCGTGCAGCAGCCCTGCCATTTCCCATTGCCACTGGCCTGCTCGGTCTAACTTTTCGTTGGCGGCCGCCCAGCATTGCATAAGATTAGCCACCTGCCTCATGTGCAATTGTAACCGCGTATTTAATACCCACCCGTTTAGTAAAGTATAAGCTTCGGCCCGCGTAATTACATTGCCTGTATTAGCTGGGCTACCAAAGGTTTTGCGTGGTAATAATAAACTCATTATGCTGTGGTGTTTTTTTAAAAGTGCTGCTAAGGAGTTTTTTGAAGCATTAGTACGCTCATACTTCGTTGGTCGGTAACGTTCACTGTTTTAAATGGCTCTATTAAAGCAAGCGGGTATTTTAATAAAATATTTTTTAATACTGGCCGGGTAAGCAAAAAACGGGTGGTATCATCGGGTAGGTCATATACCCCATCGTTAATTTCTTTTACAAGGTGTTCAATACCAATATCGCTCGTCATACGTATAAATAAGGTGCCGTTGGTTTTTAGTACGCGCACCAGTTCGGTCAGCATGGTAAAAAAGTGCCCTGCAGATTCAGCAAAATGAAGTACGGCACTGGAAATGATGTGGTGAAAAAACTGATCGCCAAAAGGTAAAAAATTAAGCCGGGCTACCTGCAAGCGCATAGGGGGCAGGGTTGGGTTTTCTTGTTTAAGGTCCAAAATGCAGGCAGCATCCATATCTACGCCATATATACAAACACTATTTTGCAAAAACCAATGCATGTTTCTGCCTGAGCCACACCCTGCATCTAATACCAGGTCTTTGTCATCGTACCTACCCTTCAAAATCTGATCAACCAGGTAAATATCCGTATCGCCAATAACTTCGTGAATAAGTGCTGTTTTCATTAAAAAAAACGTTTAACCCGATAAAAGGTAAAACGCTCGCTTTTGTTTGTTGCCAAGATAATTTATTTTTTACATCAGAGGCTTTTTCGTTAAGTTGCTTTGGTAGAAGACGTGCGCCTGTACAAAAGGTATGCATTTGTTTATCAGCTTGTTGCTAAGCTAATAATCAGTCGGGTTGCCAACCAGGTACAAACTCAGCTATATGACAAAGGATTATGGTGCAGGGTGGTACTCATACACTATTTCGTAAGGTACATTTTTAAGCTTTTTAATACCTTGGCCAATTTTTAAGTCAGCCCTTTGTGGTGTTGCCTCACAAACCGAATATACCTCGCCTTTGTACAAAAGTGGTTTGCCTACTGGTTTATCAAAATGAATGGCAATGGTTATATGGTCGGGGTACGACAGTACGATCATGGGCAAATTATATATTTCTTTTACCAGGAAAAAAAAGAGGGCTGCGCGGTCTTCACAATCGCTGTAATCATATAAAAGGGTCTGCTCGGGCGACAACCTTTTTTCTTTTCCAAAAATCTTGGTATCAGTTTGGTATTGAAAGGCATGGCGCGTAAAACGCATAAGGTAATCTACCCCTTGTTTTTGGCTAAGTTTGTCTACAACTTCCTTTAATAATGTAACCAGCGACCGCTCGGTAATGCTGCTAATGGGAATATTGAAATAGGTGGCATAATCTACTATTGGATAATTGGCGAATATCTTTTTAACCTGTGCTGTTACAGGCACATTAAGTTTGTAAGTTGTTTCGCCATAATCGAACTGAAAGCTTTTTACCTCGTAATCAGTTACATTAAAATTGGGAAGCCGTGTAATTTTAAAAGTAAACGGGTTTAATGAGTCTTCTATCGGTACCGGCACCTCTCTAAACTTTTCGGAGGCAAAATCAATATAACCGTAATCGTGGTAATTAAGGCAAATAAATGGCCTGTTGTTTTTTATAAAGCCGGGTTGCTCATACACATCATCGTTGCTCTGTACCATCAATAACAATTTTTGGCCACAGGTGCTTATTGAGGCATTGTAACCGGTTTTTAATAGTAAAAACCATTTTAGAAGCGTGTATTGTTTATAATTGTTAGCCTTGGGAGTTATTTTTTCGGCAGTAAATCTTATTAGCTGATAAAAAAGCCAATCGTCCTGGCTATGTGCATTTTTATAGCTTGTCATTTCAATTATAGCCAATTGATAAGGTAGCTGGTTTAGCCGGGTGTAAAAGTACACTACCGTGTTAATGTCAAAAGTGTCCTGAGAAAGTTCGAGTGGTATGTTGGGAAAGCTAATTTGTAAAGTGTCGCCAAAAAAATTAACGGTATATGCTTGTAAACTGTCTTGTGCCAGTAAGCTGCTACTGTTAATCCAAAACAGGCAAATAAGCGTTGATATGGTGTTTTTAACCTTCAAAATGTAAATCATTAAAATTACAAAAACTTAACAATAAAATAATATTAAAAAATTTCATGAACAGGTAAGACGGTTATATAAATTTTTTTTACAAAATAAAGTGGTGTAAACCGAGATACTAATTGAAGCCATATTGGCCAGCGGCATATCAATCACGGACTTTTAATGAGGTATTTAGAGATTATGCCGTGGTAAGTATCTTGTTGACTTAAGATTAGCCTTTAACCTGAAAAAGTTTTAGAATCTGCAGCAAGGGAAGGAGAGCAATCATTTACATGTGAAACCCGGATGAAGCGTTTTTTAAAATACAACTTATGTAAAAAGCGAAAGTGGCTCAATTGGCCACTTTCGCTTTTTTTTATACGAATACAAACGGTAAATCGGGTATCATAGATAATAACTTTTACCTACTTCTTTACCCTTGAGGTAAGGTCAGCTATAGTAATGTCAATTTGTTTACCAACAGGTTTTCCGTTTTTATAAGTAACAACCTTTAGCCTCGAAGCATCGGTGGGCACGATCAGTGGTTTTTGATACTTAGGATAAAAATTATCGGGAAACGAGTTATCAAAGCTGTAATAGATGTCCAGGCCACTTACTTCGGTAAGCATTTCTACTTGTAGCCCATCATTGCCGTTGCGTTGCACTTTAAATTCGGGGTCAAACATTGACCGGGAATACTTGACTTCTTGCAGGTCCATCCTATCAAAGTTTGCTACAACCTTTTGCGCAAAATTCTTCCAGTTTTTCTTTTCCTTTGGCGACCACAAAGTTTCGGCAGTTGCTAATGCCCGCGGCCACACCATATATTGCAAATGGCGGGTATTGTACACCTGCTCCGTCCACAGGTTAGCCTGGCCGCCCTTAATATATTTACCATCTACGCCCTCGGGTACGGGCTCAAAACTATAAGCAGTGTTCAGGCGAAGGGTAGCATACACGGGCGGTTCAACAGCTTTATCGCCCTGCATATAATCCAGGTAGGCAAAGGTGGTAGGGCTCATTACTACCCCGTGGCCCATTTTAGCAGCTTCAATACCGCCTTTCATTCCGCGCCAGCTCATTACCATAGCGTTTGGGGCAAGACCACCTTCTAATATTTCGTCCCAGCCTATCAGCTTTTTCCCTTTCGATTCAACTATTTTTTCAACTCTATTTACAAAATAGCTCTGCACTTCCTCCATATTTTTCAACTTTTCGGTAGCCATAAGTTGCTTTACGGCTTCACTTTTTTCCCAAAAGTTTTTGGCACATTCATCGCCACCCATATGTATGTATTCAAATGGAAAAAGTTGCGCCACTTCAGTAATTACCTTATCTAAAAACTCGTATACGTTTTCGTTAGCCGGGCAAAGTGTATTATCTACCAATGCAGTAAAGCCGTGGTCGTGCCAGTCCATTATTTTTTCGCCCGACCTCACTTTGTATTTGTTGGCACTTTCCGTGCACGATAGTTGGGGGTAGCTGGCAATAGCAGCAAGGCTATGGCCGGGTACATCTACTTCGGGTAAAATGTTTATATACCGGTCGCTGGCATATTTCACCAGTTCTTTAATATCATTTTGTGTAAAAAAGCCGCCATAGTTGCGTGGCTCGTTGTCGGCTGGTGGTATAAAATCGCCAAATGTGCCTACTTTTTTTACATTCCATGCGCCTATAGTAGTTAGCTTGGGCAGTCCTTTAATTTCAATTCTCCAACCTTCATCGTCGGTCAGGTGCAGGTGTAGTAAATTAAATTTGTAAACGGCCATATTATCAATAAAGTCCATCACTTCCTTGTTTGTAAAAAAGTGCCGCGATACATCAAACATTAAACCACGCCAGCCAAACCTTGGGTAATCGGTAATGCTTACTGCAGGGGCTGTCCATACTATGTTTTTTGCTAAAGTTTTACCTGCTACTTCTTTTGGCAGTAATTGCAAAAAGCTTTGAACTCCATAAAATATACCTGCGGCCTTATTGGCTTGTATAGTTACTCCACCAGGTGCTACGGTAAGCTTATAACCCTCGTTACCCAGCGTTTTAACCGGCTTGGCGTTTAAAACCAATTTAATGGCATTAGGCATTGTAGCCTTTGCAACTTGTGCTACAGGATAGCCGGTTGTTTGCGCTAATGGCTTTAAAAGTTGTGTGGCAATTTGCCTTACTTCACTATTGGTGCCAACTTGTACCACAATTTGGCGTGGCAAGGTGTATGAGCCTTGAGTAAGCGTTATAACCGCTGGTTCGGGTATAATTGAAATAGGCCGCTGCCCGTAATTTATAAGGTAAAAACAAGTGGCAGCAAAAATTAAAAGCGATTTTTTCATATGTACAATCATTTAATAAAGGGGTTTAGTGTAATAATTTAATGCTTTTAAAATTAGCTAATTACGCTTTCCGTAAATTTCAAAATCAAATAATTTAAGGTGCGCTGCATTTGCAATGGCATTTATTTTTTATAAAAAAAATTATTTTACTAAATACCACTGGCAGGCAATTTGCCAATGGTTGTTACATTCTTTCAGGTACTGTTATGCCCAATAAGTTCATTCCATGTTGCAAAACATGGCCTGTTATACTGGCTAATTGTAGCCTCAACTCCTTTTTTTCGCTGCTTTCAGCATTGGTTATTGAGTGCGCTGTATAAAACGAACTAAAGGTGCGTGCCAGGTTGTAGCAATAAATGGCCACCTTGCTGGGGTCGTAATCGTTGGCAGCCTCAAGCAATAACGCTGGGTATTGTTCGGTAAGTACAGCAAGATTTATTTCCATGGGCAAAAAATCGGGTTGCAAAAAAGTGCCAAGCGGTTGCTGTTTGCGTAAAATGCTTTTTATGCGTGCATGCGTAAATTGTATAAACGGGGCGGTAAACCCATGAAAATCGATGCTTTCCTCGGGGTTAAAAACCATTTTCCGCTGAGGGTCTACCCGTAGCAGGTAAAACTTTAGGGCGCCAATACCAATGGTGTCATTTAGGTTCGCAAGTTCTTCCGGTAAAAAGTCCTGAACTTTTCCCAATTCTTCGGTTTTGTTACGGGCTACATTTACCATTTCGTCCACAATATCATCGGCATCTACCACCGTGCCCTCACGGGTTTTCATACGGCCAGTTGGTAATTCCACCATTCCATAGCTAAGGTGGTATATGCCTGCGGCAGATGGTAGCTGCAGTTTTTGGCAAATAAGTTTTAGCACTTTGAAATGATAGTTTTGTTCATCGCCCACCACATAAATACTTTTATCGGAGCCATATTCGTCGTATTTATTAACCGCAAGGCCAATATCCTGGGTTATGTATACCGCCGTGCCGTCCCTACGCTGCACCAATTTTTCATCAAGGCCATCGTTGGTCAGGTCAATCCAAACGCTCCCATCTTCGTTTTTATAAAACACACCTTTACTTAAACCATCGTTTACTAACTGTTTTCCTAATACATAAGTTTCACTTTCGTAATATACCCTGTCAAATGCGCAGCCTATGCGGTTGTAGGTAACATCAAAGCCCTCGTATACCCAACTATTCATTATTTTCCAAAGGTCCACCACTTCCGGTTTTCCGGCTTCCCAGTCTACCAGCATTTGCTGGGCCTGTTTCATAATGGGAGCCTCTTTTTCTGCTGCTTCTTTGCTAACGCCTTGTTGCTCCAGTTCGGCTACCTGCTTTTTTAATTCGTTCCCAAATTGTACGTAATAGTTGCCTACAAAATGGTCGCCTTTGGTGTTGGTGCTTTGTGGGGTTGCGCCGTTGGCAAATAATTGCCAGCAAACCATGCTTTTGCAAATATGTATACCACGGTCGTTGGCTATACATGTTTTTACCACCTTATTTCCTACTGCTTTAAAAATTTGCGACATGCTGATGCCTAAAAAAATATTACGCAGGTGGCCAAGGTGCAACGGCTTGTTGGTATTGGGCGATGCAAACTCAACCATTACTTTTTGGTTGTTTTTGGGCTGGTTACCAAAATTGTTGTTGTTGAAGTTGGCCTGTAAAAACACTTGCCAGTAACTGGCAGTTACAGTCAGGTTTAAAAAGCCTTTTATTACATTAAATGCGTCAAAAAGTAATGGGTGGTCGGTTATTAATTGTGCGCCTATTTCTTCTCCAAGCTTTTCGGGTGCCTTTTTTAATGTTTTGGTTAGCGCAAAAAGTACAACGGTGTAATCGCCACTAAATTCGGGCTTGGTGGCATTTACCAAAATACTGTCATTAGAAACCGCCGTACCATATAACTGGTTTATGGTTTGCGCAGCGGCCGATTTTATATTTGTTACAACACTCATTCATTTATTTTTGGGCTGCAAAAGTACATATTTACGCACCTAACTATACAGGACCTACCTACAAGCGCTTTCCAAAATGAATAAATTGATACTGGCGATGGTCGATCTTTTTTATCCTTTATTTAAAAAGATTATGCCGCTGCAAACCTTTAGATATGCTGCCTGCGGTGGTTTTAATACGGCACTTGACATTGTTATTTTTTACGCAAGCTTCCATTTTTTATTTAACGAAAGTGTGGTACATATTGCCGGTGTTGCGTTAAAGCCTGACACAGCCTCGCTGGTTACAGCCTTTTTAGTAACCTTTCCAACGGGCTTTTATTTTAGCCGGTATGTAGTGTTTACGCAAAGTACGGTACGTGGCAGGGTGCAGCTTGGCCGATATCTTTTTATAGTGTTGATATGTATTGGGCTTAACTACTTTTTTATTAGGTTGTTTGTTGACCGTTTTCATGTTTATCCTACAGTTGCCAAAATTTTTACAACAGTAATTGTTGTTACATTTAGCTACCTGTCGCAAAAACATTTTACGTTTAAAACAAAAGCCATTCGTATCCACCTTACCGATCAGCAACATTAAAATGCTTATTTACTAAATAGTGTTGACTAATTTTCTATTGAAGATTATATGACAGTTTTGTAATATTAAGGCAGTTCCTAACGTTTAAGGACCCAAAAACAGCCGCCGGTTTATTTATTGTAAAGGTTACGTTCGTTTATTTAATATCAGGGCACTAACGGGGGTGTCAAAAAAATTAGAAAATCTATCTTCGGCAAATTCAACTAAATAAATGAAGTAGGTGATTTTACACCCTAGGGGCATTGTCCAAAGTAATTGGTACACGTAAATCGGTACTATTAGCCAACATAATCGTAAACTGTCATTTTTATCATCTCTTTTTTGGCAAAAGGTAACCGGGGTATTTGACCATTAACTATCAACACCCGTTATTTAAGAAGTACAAATTGAAACCCGATATAGGCCTGTTCAATTCCGCTACAACGGGCTGACTTCAATACCTGCCATTTTTTCACCTTATGGCCCCTTGGCATAATGATTGACCTGACATCAACGAAAATTAATTAAATAAATAAATAAGAGATTATGGGAAAGATTATAGGTATTGATCTTGGAACCACTAACAGTTGCGTAGCCGTAATGGAAGGAAATGAACCAGTGGTAATAGCCAACGAAGAGGGAAAAAGAACAACCCCCAGTATTGTGGCCTTTCTACAAAATGGCGAGCGCAAGGTTGGTGATTCCGCCAAACGCCAGGCCATAACTAACCCTACCAAAACCATTATGAGTGTTAAGCGCTTTATGGGCCACACTTACAACGAAATTACCGAAGAAAGCAGGCAGGTTAGTTACAACATTGCAAAAGGGGAAAATAATACAGTTAGGGTTGATATTGATGGCCGCCTATACACCCCACAGGAAATAAGCGCCATGATTTTACAGAAAATGAAAAAAACGGCTGAAGATTATCTTGGTCATGAGGTAACTGAAGCAGTTATAACAGTGCCCGCTTATTTTAACGATGCACAGCGCCAGGCTACAAAAGAGGCCGGTGAAATTGCAGGGTTAACCGTAAAGCGTATTATTAACGAACCTACCGCAGCAGCTTTGGCCTATGGTTTAGATAAAAAGCACGCCGATCAAAAAATAGCAGTGTTTGACCTTGGTGGTGGAACCTTTGATGTATCAATTTTAGAATTGGGCGATGGTGTGTTTGAAGTAAAATCTACAAATGGTGATACACACCTTGGAGGAGACGATTTTGATAAGGTAATTATGGATTGGTTGGCCGATGAATTTAAAAGCGATGAAAATGTTGACCTTCGCAAAGACCCTATGAGCTGGCAGCGTTTAAAAGAAGCCTCAGAAAAAGCGAAGGTAGAGCTTAGCTCAGGCAGCGAAACGGAGATTAACCTACCCTACATAACTGCTATTGATGGTGTACCAAAGCACCTTGTTAAAAAATTAAGTCGTGCAAGGTTTGAGCAATTGGCCGATAACCTTTTTGCCCGATGTTTAAAACCTTGTGAGCAGGCTTTAAAAGATGCTGGTTACAATACCAGCGAAATTGACGAAATTATATTGGTAGGTGGTAGCACCCGTATACCAAAGGTTCAGGAGATAGTTGAAAAGTTTTTTGGTAAAAAACCCAGCAAAGGTGTAAACCCCGATGAGGTGGTAGCCGTAGGTGCAGCCATACAAGGTGGTGTACTAACTGGTGAAGTAAAAGATGTTTTGTTGTTAGATGTTACCCCATTAAGCCTTGGTATTGAAACCATGGGTGGGGTTATGACAAGGTTAATTGAAAGCAACACTACTATACCAACCAAAAAAAGTGAGGTTTTTAGTACTGCCAGCGATAACCAGCCGGGTGTACAAATACATGTATTACAAGGTGAGCGCCCCATGTCAAATCAAAATAAAAGCCTGGGAATGTTTAATTTAGACGACATACCACCGGCCCCACGTGGCGTTCCCCAAATTGAGGTAATATTTGATATTGATGCCAACGGTATTTTGCATGTAACTGCAAAAGATAAAGGCACAGGTAAAACAAAAGATATAAGGATAGAAGCAGGAAGCGGTTTAAGCAAGGACGATATTGAAAAAATGAAAAATGAGGCCAAAGTAAACGAGGCTTCTGACAAAGCTGCCCGCGAAAAAGTTGAAAAGGTAAATGCAGCCGATAGCCTGATTTTTCAAACCGAAAAGCAATTGAAGGATTACGGCGACAAAGTACCGGCCGACAAAAAAGCACCTATTGAAAGTGCTTTAACCAAATTAAAAGATGCCCATAAGTTGCAAGACCTTGCTGCTATTGAAACGGCTATGACTGAATTGAACACTGCCTGGACAGCGGCCAGCGAGGAAATTTATAAAGCTACGCAGGAAGCAGGTACCCAGCCCGGCGGCCAACAAACCGGAGCGCCAAACGAACAGTCGGCAACAAGTAACGGAGAAACCGTTACAGATGCTGAGTTTGAGGAAGTGAAATAAGTGGTTAATTAAAATAAATTAATACCATACTAGCCCTTCGAGTAAAATCGAAGGGTTTTTTTGTCGGTCCGTTAATTATAATTGCTCACAACCAACCGGTTTGACGTTTATAAAATTCAATTCTACCTATAGCATTGTCTAAATATTTTTACAATGCCAATGGTAAAAAACCATGGTGCGATTTTTAAGCGTAAAAATTAAAATCAATTTTAACTTTTTTATTAAAACATCTATCATGAAAAAAACAGCGTTATTTACCGTCCTTGCGTTTGCTTTGGCAATTGTTGACTTTAATGCCAATGCGGTTACAACCATCACCTTAACCAAAGCCGACACTACCGCCAACGGTACTGACCTAAGTACAATTCCTTTCCAAAAACTTAATACAGCCGTATATGAATTTAAAACGCTTTCAAAAAAGGAAAAAAGAGAAAGGGTAAAAGAAGCAAAAAATGAAATCAGAAAATTTAAAGCGGAAAAGCGAGCCGGCGCCGAACCATCTACCAACACTTTACTGTTGGTTATTTTGGCGTTATTACTACCACCATTGGCTGTTTACCTGCACCAGGGCGAAATAAACGGTAAGTTTTGGCTTAGCCTTCTCCTAACACTGTTGTTTTTTATACCCGGCGTTATTTATGCGCTGATAGTTGTATTGGGCGAATCATAAAATTATTATTGCATAAAAAAACCCCTGACTTCAGGGGCTTTTTTATGCAATATTTTAAAAACGGTTTATTTTCTGTTATACAATGTCCAAAGCCAAAGCAAAAAAAGTAACTACAAAAGGCAACACTACCCAAAAAAACTCGCGGTAAAATACCAACATTCCAATTAGTGCCAACAACGAAATAAAAAAATATACCCAGTATTTTTTGGTAGATTTTGCTGTATCCATACTTTTAATTTTTTGCAAAAATAAGGCTTGCACCGTTAAAAAACCGCAGCATTGTAAAAAAGAACGTGTCGAAAACCTTAAAACATTTAATGACACCTGGCTACCACGACAGCAGCAAACGCCGGTGGTTTTCCTTATTTTCATATTATTGAAATATCTTATTATTTAATTGTATTATTTTGCGCCGGTCAGTAAATGTATAGTCGTTGAGGTTTGCGTACTTATTACACGTTTTAGCAGATATTGCCTAATTTCGTTTCACATAAAACAATATAATCTTGGCCACAGAAAAAAAACAACCGAAAAAATCAGCTACCAAAAAATTAATCAGCAGCAAAGAAGTTCCGGGCGCAGTTGGGCTTATAATCAATAATTACATTGTTGAGGATGCAAAAAAGAAAAAAGTGTTAACAAAAAAAGACTTTGGGCTAAAGACTGAGAAAGATGCAAAATCTTTAACGGTAAAAAAGATCTCTACAAAAGATGATAAGGGGGCGGAGGAAAGTAAGCCCAAAAAAACGGTCAAAAAAACGACCCTAAAAGCCATTAATGAGGGGGAAAAAGCACTGGTTAAACGTACATCGCGGGCAAGGGCTTTAAATGAAAAAATGTCAATTGTGGCCGACATTAAAACATCCATAACCAACGCACTCGCAACTACCGTTGAAGCGGTGAAAGAGACCGTGGAAAAAAAGCTTCAAACATTTAAAAAAGCTACTTCGCCCGTTAGCAAAATAATTTTCCAGGTACGTTATCATACCATTATAGGTCAAAACCTGTTTGTATCGGGTAGTACACCGCTGCTTGGCGGGTATGATTCAAATAAAGCATTTCCGCTACAATATCTTAACGAAGAATATTGGACTGGCGAGTTAATTATACCCGCTAACACATCGGTTGATCCATTTAGTTATAAGTACATGGTAAAAATGGGTGATAGGGTAGTTCAGGAAGAATTGATTAGCGATAAATCGTTTGACCCCATCAATTACAATGTTGAAGAAGTGCGGTTAATTGATTTGTGGAATTTTGCCGGTTTTTACGAAAACACGTTTTTAACGGAGCCATTTAAAAAGGTATTGCTAAAAAATAATTTTACCCCGCTAGCCAACGGTAAAAAGGTTGCTTATACACACGAGTTTAAAGTAAAGGCGCCTTTGTTGCAAAAAAACGAAGTGGTGGCCGTATACGGAAGTGCCGTTGAATTGGGCAAGTGGAGCGAAACCCAGGGCGTAACAATGACCAAAGGTGAAGAGGAGGATTGGTGGACGATAAAAGTTGATTTAAGTAAGGCGGCCTTTCCGGTTGCTTATAAATATGGAAAATACAATTTGGCAACGGGCGTGTTTTTGGAAATGGAGGGTGACAAAAACAGGCTTTTGCACAATAGTCATGTAAGCGAACAGGTAACAGTATTGTCGGATGGATTTGCTGTTTTTGCCAATGATACTTTTAAAGGGGCTGGCGTCGCTATCCCCGTATTTAGCTTGCGCAGTAACAGCAGCCTGGGTGTTGGCGAGTTTAACGATATAAAATTATTGGTAGACTGGGCTAAATCCGTAGGATTAAAAGTGGTGCAAATTTTACCTGTTAACGATACTATTGCCACACATACCTGGGTGGATTCCTATCCTTATGCCGCCATATCGGCATTTGCTTTACACCCGCTGTTTTTGCATTTGCCCCACGTGGTTACTGCCGATAACGAAGCGTTGTTATCGTCGCTGTTTTCGATAAAAAAAGACCTGAACCTTTTAAATGAGGTAGATTATGAAAAAGTCCTCGCCGCTAAACTAGCCTTTGTAAAACAAATATATCCGCTTCAAAAAAACGAAACTTTTGAAAACAGCGAATTTGTTGCTTATTTTAACGAAAACAAACACTGGCTGGTGCCCTACGCAGCCTTCTCGTACCTGCGCGATGAGTTTGGTACCCCCAATTTTTCGGGCTGGCCAACTAACAATACTTACAATGCCAACCAGATACAACAATTGGCAGGTCTGCCCTCAGAAGCAATAGATGAGATAGGCATACATTTTTTCATCCAGTTTCATTTACACTTACAACTTAAAAGCGCTACGCAATATGCCCACCAAAATGGCATTATTGTAAAAGGCGATATACCTATTGGCATTTATCGTAACAGCGCCGATGCCTGGCAGGAACCGCATTTATATAACATGGACATGCAGGCAGGTGCCCCGCCCGACGACTTTGCAATAAAAGGTCAAAACTGGGGCTTTCCTACCTATAACTGGAAGCAAATGCAACTAGATGGTTTCAGCTGGTGGAAAAGACGTTTTGCCCAAATGAGGTATTATTTTGATGCTTTCCGTATTGATCACATACTCGGGTTTTTTAGAATTTGGAGTATACCCATGCATGCAGTGGAAGGTGTAATGGGTTCGTTTGTACCCGCACTTACTTTGCACAAAAACGAGTTGCACAACAATGGCATTCAGCTTGATATTACCCGCCTTACCAAACCTTATATTCACGAAAATATTTTAGGCGAAATTTTTGGTGACCTAACACCCAGGGTTAAGGCGGAGTTTTTGTACGAAAACGGTTTTGAGCATTATACACTAAAGCCGGAAATTGATACACAGCGGGAGGTGGAAAATTATTTTGCTGCAAAAGAAGATAATACTGAAAATCATCGCCTTAAATACGGCCTGTTTGACCTTATTTCTAACGTTATTTTATTTGAAGTGGCAGGAACCGAAGGCAACGAATTTAATTGTAGGATTGCCATGGATGCAACGTCCTCGTTCAGGTATTTGAACAACGATGTAAAGCAGCGACTTAAAAATTTATATGTAAACTATTTTTTCCGCAGGCAGGATGGTTTTTGGAAGGATCAAGCCATGCAAAAACTTCCCGAACTAAAAAGAAGCACCAATATGCTTATTTGCGGCGAAGACCTTGGCATGGTACCCGATTGTGTACCCGGTGTAATGAAGCAACTAGGAATATTGAGTTTAGAAATTCAACGGATGCCCAAAGATCCTGCAAAGGAATTTTTTCACCCCAACGATGCACCCTATTTAAGCGTGGTGACACCATCAACCCACGACATGAGCACTATAAGAGGCTGGTGGGAAGAAGAAATGGGCAAAACCACTCGTTTTTACCATAACCAATTAGGCAAATGGGGCGATGCACCGTTTTTTTGCGAACCCGAAATAGCAAGGGCTATCGTGGTTCAACACTTGTACTCGCCGGCAATGTGGAGCATTTTTCAATTACAGGACCTGTTTGCCATTGATGGGACGCTTAGAGTTGAAAACCCGGCCAATGAGCGAATAAATGTGCCAGCCAATCCAAAAAACTACTGGCGATATCGAATGCACATAACCCTTGAAAATTTAATTGAGCAATCGTCCTTTAACAGTACCCTTTCTACATTGATTGAGCAAAGCGGAAGACGCTAAGGACTTACGATAAAAGTTAAAAGCCATCCGGATAAACGCCGGGTGGCTTTATTTTGCCATTAAGCTTTACCTTTCTTGTTTATCGCATTTTAATAAATTTTTTTTAATGACACTTCGATATTGGACGTTCAACCTTCCCTTTAAATATCCTTTTACTGTAACGCATGGCACTAAAACGCACCAGCCAACGCTAATTGTGGAACTGGGACTGGGGCCCTATTGTGGCTATGGCGAAGCGGCCGCAATTACTTACTACAATATTACGGTTGAAAAAATGGTGGCCGATATTGAGCAAAAAAAGCAAATGATTGAAAAATTTGCGTTGGTTGACCCCGGGCGTTACTGGCACTACCTGCACCACCTGCTGCCAGCCAACCCTTTTTTGGTGTGCGCCCTGGATATGGCAGCCTGGGACCTGTGGGCAAAAATGAAGCAAAAACCATTGTACCAAATTTGGAATACAAAAATGGAGGACACCTTGCCTGTAACCAATTACACCATCGGAATTGATTCTGTTGAAAAAATGGTGATAAAAATGAAGGAAAAACCATGGCCTATCTATAAAATAAAACTTGGCAGCCCAAACGACCTTGACATAGTGGAAACCTTGCGAAAACATACCACAGCCACTTTTAGGGTGGATGCTAACTCGGGTTGGACCACTGGCGAAGCCATGGAAAAAATACCCATTTTGGCAAAACTAGGGGTTGAATTTGTTGAGCAACCACTTGAAAAAAATAATTGGGAGGGGATGAAACTGCTTTATGATAATTCGCCGCTTCCATTAATAGCCGACGAAAGCTGTGTTTTTGAAGCCGATGTAAAAAAATGTTCAGGTCATTTTCACGGTATTAATATTAAACTTACCAAGTGTAGCGGCCCTACGCCTGCCCTCCGAATGATACAAACGGCCCGGGAGTTAGGGCTAAAGGTAATGATGGGCTGTATGAACGAAAGTAGTATTGGTGCTGCAGCCATTTGCCAGTTTTTGCCGCAACTTGATTATGTGGACGCTGATGGTCCGTTGTTGTTAGCACAAGACCTGGCAGCAGGGTTGCAATTTAATAATGGAAATTATGTACCCACGGCATTACCGGGTTTGGGGGTTTCGCCAACATTTTTATAAATATGGAAATGCTAAATTAGGAATAGTCCCATTTTGGGAAAGCATTTCCTACGAAAGGACAGAAATGAAAAGAGGGAAAAAATAAAACATTGATTTTTAGTTAGTTGTGTTTTGGCACCAATGTAGTTATTAGCGGATAGCAATAAAAACTATTTCTATGACTGGAACCTTTACACTACCAGAAAGTCGCTTGATCGAAAATTGTATCAGCGGAAATCGCAAAAGTCAAAAAGATTTGTACGATATGTACGCATCTAAAATGTTTGCTATTTGCCTGCGGTATACCAAAAACCAAATGGACGCAGAAGATACCCTTCAGGAGGGCTTTGTAAAGTTGTACAATAACCTGCACCGGTTTCGTGGCGAAGGTAGTTTTGACGGTTGGGTACGAAGGATTTTTGTAAATACTGCTATTGAGCATATCCGTAAAAAGAACCTGAACCTTACCAGTGGCGAAGGATTGGAGAATTCTGTTGCCGACAAACACAAATCAGCATTGGATAATCTTTACGAAAAAGACATTATCAAAACTGCCCTTACCCTAAGCGATGGCTACCGCACAGTGTTTAATTTATACGCGGTAGAAGGATTCTCGCACAAGGAAATTGCCAACCAATTAGGCATTACAGAGAGTACCAGCAAATCGCAGTTTTCGCGTGCAAAAGCCATTTTGCGCAACGTTATTAGCCAAAAAGATAAAAGCAGGCAAACTATATTAGCTTAGTTTTTAACAAAATATTTTAGCACACAAAGCCCTCAAAAATTTGGGGGTTTTTTTGTGTCCTGCAACGCTTTAGGCTCCTCAACCAGCGAAGAAGTTTTTTCAATGGCCATTTTATTGTAGGAGATGGGGCTGTTGAACCGCTCGGTCATCTATGCTCCTGACATCAATCCACTTACTAATGCTTAGGCAAAAAGTAAAAACATACCGTTGTGTCATATCAAAGAATACACTACAAGGGAAATTCCCATTATTTTTATAACCGCCATAAATACATCCAACCGCTATGTGCTGCAAGGCTTTAGCGAGGGGGGCGGTGGTTTACCTTCAAAAACTATTGAATATTTATGTTACCCAGGCTAAGGTTAAAGTTTTTGAAAAGCTGTTCCGTTATCAACAGAAGTTAAAACTACCCAACCACGAGTTGGTACGGGTTAATAAGCATCTGGAGCGATTTTTATACATGGTATCGTACAATCCAAAATCGCCACTAGCTTCCATTACATCGCTTATGTTGCTCATAAAAAATAGTAACCGAATACAGCCCAATAAAAGGTTACATGAATAGGTGGACATGGTATATATTGGAACAAACCATTTGTTGGAGCTTATTTCTCCTATGCTTCAATATTCGCGGCAAAGTTTAGAGCAACAATTGGTTGAGGAGGTAGATACCACCGACCTTGTAAGTGAGGTGTTTTTTTTTACTATTTCCGCCAGCTAATATAAAGCTTGTAATAAACCACGCACAACCGGTTTTTGCCACCCAAAAACCGAAACTGCGGCAGGTGTTTCAAAACCTTTTAAGCAATGCCATAAAGTATATTGACAAACCTGTTGGTTTAATAAAGGTTGGTGTAGAAAATAAACCGGGCTTTTACGTGTTTTGGGTAAAGGACAATGGACCGCGAATTTTTAAAACGACAAAGACCCGATATTTAAGTTGTTTAGTGTGGCAGGCAATAAATCCTATGGAGACACTAAAACGGAGGTTGGATTAAATATTTTAAAGATGAGTGTTGACGAACAGGGCGGTAATATATAGGGCGACGCAACCCCTTGTAAGGGGAGTACTTTCTTTTTTTTGTTTAAACCCGGTAACCAACTCCTTACAGTTTTACGATAACAGGCTTTGACGTGCTAAAAATTCCAATTTTGTATTAACATCTATCAGGCTATTGGTAAGTATCAGGTTGTCTTTACGAAGTTTGTACACTTCATAGGCCTTATCTATATAAATCCTAACGTCTTCTTCGTTCCATGGTTTTGTTAAATATTTGTACACCTGCCCTCGGTTAATGGCATCAATAACGGCGTTTATATCGGTATAGCCGGTTATTAAAATGCGTATAGGATTAGGGTAAATATCTTTCACATATTCAAAAAACTCTATGCCGGTCATTTTTGGCATCCGCTGGTCGCTTAAAATTACTTCAATGTCGTGAAGGTCTAAAATACGCATACCTTCTTCGGCTGTTTCGGCCAAAAAAACATTGAATAACCGCCTGAAGCAGGCCTTAAACGATGTTAGGTTGTGTACTTCGTCGTCAATATAAAGCACATTAATTTTTTCTGGTTGGTGGGTCATAGCGAAAGCGGGTTTAAAACCTCGCTATTAGCAACGGCAAACCATTGGTTGTTATTGCGTGTAACAAAAGTTATTTTAAAAAAGCTGCTTAAGGCTGTTACCAAAATGAAGGCTACCTTTGCCCACCAATGATCAATGAAATCAGCATTCGTGCATTTAGAGCCACAGACGACCCCAAAACCTGCGAAAAATTTATAGAAGGTCACAAAAAAGTACTTGAAAATCATGGTATCACAAAGGTTACGTCCAGCAGTAATAGTTGGGCCAATAGCAGTTCGGTGTTTGTGGTAGTAGTGGAGACCGCCAATGGCGACCGGTTGTTGGGTGGGGCAAGGGTGCACGCTGCCGATGGTATTGAAATGCTGCCAATAGAAGAAGCCACCGGATACATGGATAAAAAAGTGCTTGACGTAGTTAAACTGCATGCACAAAAGGGAACCGGCGAACTTTGCGGGTTATGGAATTCAAAAGAAGTGGCGGGGCTTGGCATTGGTTCGTTATTTCCATCCCGAGCTTCGGTTGTTATAGCTTCGCAAATAGGATTACATACTATGTTTTCGCTATGCTCGCCGGCAACTGTAAGGTTTAACCAGTGGATAGGTAGCCATGTGCTTACCTCCGTAGGTAATAACGGTACTTTTTACTACCCTAAATTAGATTTACTTGCCACGGCCGTGTTTTTGGAAGATGCAGTTACACTAAAAGATGCACACCCCCGCGAACGGGAGAAGATGCTTTTTTTGCGTGACAATCTTAAATACGAAACCACTGAGCGATCTCCTTTCAAAAATATTGAAGTGGGGGTGCAATATAATTTGGTGGTTAAGGGAGCTAATCCCACTGAGTTTCATATAAATTATTAGCAAAAATTGTAGCATATGCCTAAAATAGTATTTACCATAGTGGCAATTATTTTGCTTAACCTTGTACCGCTTTTAGGTAATCCTATATTATTTACCAATTACAAAACATGGGTATTGGTGGTAGCTGCGGCCATGTTGTGGCTGAGCCAGCCCGCCTTTAAAAGTAACGAGGCAGTGGCCAACCGGCAAAGCGACCGCTTTTCTATAGTTATCATACTTATTTGCTCGTCGGCAAGTGTTGCATTTGCCAACATTGAGTGGGCATACTTTAACGCTGGCGGCCTTGCATTTACTACTGTATCGTTAGTAGGTTTACTGTTATTGTTGCTGGGCATTATAGTACGGGTTTGGGCTATTTATACATTAGGTAAGCATTTTACAGCTACGGCCACTATTAATAACGACCACGAATTAATAACCGCAGGCCCTTACAGGTTTGTAAGGCACCCCAGTTATCTTGGTGCTTTTATGGCGGTGGTGGGTACGCCGGTGTTTTTAAACGGATCGTGGTCGGTAATATTGGCGCTTACTGCCATGTCGGTGGCTTATTACATTCGTATTACCGCCGAAGAAAAAATGCTTCTGAACTATTTTGGCGATAAGTATGCAGTGTATACCAGGCATACCAAGCGTATCATTCCTTTTATATGGTAATTTTTTTTAAATGCAGCTAAACTCGTTAGTGTTAAAAGATAAAAAGTTGTTTCTGCCAGTAGTATGCTTTTTTTTGTTAATGGCAGTAATGCAGGTTACAAATGGGCAGCAACTTCCTATTGTGTTTAATCATAATCAACCTTCGGTAGAAATAGGCAGCAAGTCGTTTATTTTTATTGACACGGCCAACCTATACAATGCAACTTCCATACGGCAAGTAAAAAACGAGTGGCAGCAAAAAAAAAATAACCCGATTGTAAAAATTAGTAATGGAACAGCATGGGTTAAGTTTTCTGTGGTAAATAAAAGCCTGAATCCAAACCTTTATTTTCATTTGCAGTATTCCAATATTAGTTATTTAACCCTTTACCGCCAATTAAAAGGCAACTTGCAGCAAATAGCTTATTGTGGTAATGCGCTTGCCTATAAAGCCAACGAACGGACTACTCCAAATTTTATTTTTACCCTAACTATTGCCCCCGGCGATACCGCAAAATATTATCTCAAAATAAAAAGCTTTCACCCGTTATTATTACCTGCTTTTATTAGCAGTGCCGACGAAATATCCAATTCCGAAAACATTCAGGTAATAATTATTGGCATTTATGCAGGCATTATGTTCTCAATGTTATTTTACAACCTGTTTATATTTTTTTCCACACGCGATAAAAGTTATCTGATATACGTAGTTTTTTTGCTTTTTCTGTTTGCTGCGCAATTTACAGTTTCTGGTAATTCGTTTAAATTTTTCTGGCCTTCACATCCTGGTATTAATAGGTATGCATTAATAATAACCTCTGCGCTTGCAGGCATTTCGGGTATAGGTTTTGGAATTAATTTTCTTCAGCTTAAGCGGTTTATGCCCGGTTTGCGATGGGTGTTTGTTGTTTTGCTGGTAATATATTTGGGTAGTATTGTTTGTAGCCTTGTAAGCTTTAATTTACTGGCATACGATATTTTAAATTTTAATGGTTTATTTGGGGGTATACTTTTACTGGTAGCATCGGGGATTATTGCCCGCCGGGGTTATAAACCTGCATATTTTTATTTTGTTGCATGGTTTGCATTTTTGTTTGGCATGGTGGTGTTTGTAATGCGCAACCTGGCTATTATACCCAATAATTATGTAACTACTTACATTTTATACATCGGGTCGTCCATTGAGGTTATTGTACTTTCAATAGCCCTGGCCGACAAAATAAATACCCTTCGTAAAGAAAAAGAACAGAGCCAGGCAATAGCACTGGCTGCCTCGCTAAAAAACGAGCAGTTGGTAAAGGAACAAAATGTGTTGTTGGAAAATAGTGTGCTGGAACGTACCAGCGAGTTACAGTTGGCCAACCAGCAATTAAGCGACGCATTTACCAGTTTAAAAGAAACCCAGTTACAATTGGTAGAAGCTGAAAAAATGGCCTCGCTGGGCCAGCTCACCGCTGGCATAGCCCACGAAATAAATAACCCAATCAATTTTGTAAAGTCAAACATAAAGCCGCTGGTGTTAGATATCAACGACCTCTGCAGGGTAATAGATGCATACAGCCTTCTTCATACTACACAGGGCCATGACATAGTTTCAAAATTGAAGGATGTACAACAGCTAAGCATCGATTTGGACATTGACTATTTACGATCCGAAATCGTTAGTCTCACAAAGGGCATAGAAGACGGAGCCGACCGCACCAGCGAAATTGTAAGGAGCTTGCGAAACTTTAGCCGGCTTGATGAAAGCCAGGTGAAAACGGTTAATGTACACGAAGGGCTTGAATCGACCCTTATTTTGCTAAGAAATACAATGGTCGAAAATATTAGGATAAACAAAAACTTTATGGCCGATGGCGAAATTGAATGCTACCCCGGAAAGCTGAACCAGGTTTTTATGAATATTTTAAATAATGCTATCCAGGCCATTAAATTAAACGACAATGCAAAACATGAGGAATTTATTTATATTAGTACCAACGACGTAGAGGATGATAAGATAGAAATACGGATAAAAGATACTGGCCCCGGTATGAATACCGAGGTTAAGCAAAAAATATTTGATCCTTTTTTTACCACCAAAGATGTAGGGGAAGGCACAGGACTTGGCCTTGCCATTGTGTTTAAAATTGTACAGGAACACAATGGAAAAATTGAAGTTAATTCTATAGTAGGTAAAGGGGCAGAATTTGTTATAACATTGCACCGTTCAATTCCTATGCGAATGCCCCTTTAATTTAACCATTATGGAAAGCTCAGAAAAAAAAATCAGGATATTATACATTGACGATGAGGAAAATAACCTGCTGGCATTTAAGGCCGGCTTTAGAAGAGATTTTGAAATATTTACCGCAACGTCGGCCGGCGAAGGAATGAAGGTACTTTACGATAACAGTGTGCATGTTATATTAGCCGACCAACGCATGCCACAATCAACAGGAGTTGAATTTTTTGAGATTGTCAAAAAAGCCTATCCTGACCCTATTCGTATTTTAATAACAGGCTATACCGATGTGGAAGCGGTTATTGATGCTATTAATAAGGGAATGATTTTTAGGTACATAAAAAAACCGTGGGATGCGCTGGAGCTTTCAACAGCTATTAAAAATGCCTTTGAGCTTTTTAATACCAGGTTTCAGTTGAAAAATAAAATGAAGGAGCTGGAAAAATCAAACGACGAGTTGAACCGCTTTGTGTATAGTACCTCTCACGACCTGCGGAGCCCTCTATCGTCGGTGTTGGGCGTATTAAACCTTGCCAAAATGGAAAAGTCGGTAGAGGATCCCAATGGCTACATGGACATGATAGAAAGCTGTGTAAAGAGAATGGATTTTTTTATAGTAAAGACCATCGAATATTATAAAAGCATTCGTGTTGAAACGGTAAATGAACCGGTCAATTTTAGCGAACTCATCGACGATAGTATTGCCCTTTGCAAAATGCAAAACACATCAATCGATTTTGAAGTTGCCGTAAATCAGCAGTGCGAGTTTTGTGTGGATGCCTTTCGCTTATCAGTGATACTTAATAACCTTATTTCTAATGCGGTAAAGTATCAAAAACCAACCGAAAGTACTCCCAAAGTGATGATAAGTGTGGATGTTTCAAAGCATGAAGCAGCAATTGTTATTGAGGACAACGGGGTGGGCATTATTGAAGAGCATTTAAATAATATTTTTAAAATGTTTTTTAGAAGTAATTATACCGTTACAGGCCTGGGCATAGGTTTATATATTGTAAAAGAAGCCCTTACCCGAATTGGTGGCGAAATTTTTGTAAGCTCAGTACATGGCAAAGGCACCCGGTTTGTATTAAATATCCCCAACAAAACCGCTGGAAGTATCCTGGTTAAATACGAATGATACAGTTTTTCCTCTCCAAAAAAAAAACTTGCTTTTTTGAGTGGTTTTTTTTGAAGGAAAAACAAACATAACCAAGTCCGCCTGCAGCATTCTTTTAAAATAAAGTTTAAATGACTATTCGCAACCTGTTTCTGATTTTTTTAAACCGGGCTTTATAGCTGTTTTCGTCAGTCGTTGCCCGCCTCGTTAATGCCCCGCCAAAATAATTTTGTTGGGCTGGCAGTGGTAAGGGCATAACACACCTGTACCGTTGGTAATTTTATTTAGCCTTTTTATTATGGTTTTATATTTAGCATTGATTGTGCCCAATAGCGGATAACCAGTAAAGTTTGTATTGTGCAATTATTACAAAAACTGAAACAAATAAAAATACCCCGCTTTTCAATATTACTGAATAAGCGGGGTATTTTTCATCATCATAACGACTTTAGCCAGTTAACCACCTCATCGCGTCCTTTGCCTAATTTTTGTTGAAGACGCCCTAATAACTCCTCATCTTTCCCTTCATCATATTTTAAGTCGTCGTCGGTAAGGTCAGCGTATTGCTGTTTTACCTTACCCTTCATTTCTGTCCAATTTCCTTTTAATTCCAGGTTGTCCATATTAATTTATTTTTTTAAAAAGTGTAAAAACTGTGCCATCGGGTAGCTTTTCCTTCGTTTTTACTGTCGGGTTTTTTGTTAATTTGGTTATGGTTTTGCTGTAAACATTCTTTATTTTCAACAAAAATTAATTGCATGTCAAACCGTCGCCAGTTTATTAAAAATGTTTCTGTGGCCTCTGCCGCTATAGCCATTTCCTCTTCCACTTTTGCTGCATCGCTAATGCCAACCGATAACCTGCTAAACATAGCGGTAATAGGCACGGGCTTACGCGGCCAAAGCCACATTGACCTTTTATTAAGGCGTAAAGATGTAAATGTGGTGGCCATGTGCGATGTGAACGACAAAATGCTTGCCTTGGCAAAGCAGCAATTTTTAAAAGCGGGAAAGGCGCTGCCGGCCATTTATACAGGCGATCCATTTGCCTACCGCCGAATGCTTCAGCTTAAAAATATTGATGCTTTAATTATTGCAACGCCGTGGGAGTTGCACGCACCCATGATAGTGGATTCACTTAAAGCCGGCATAAAGTACGTAGGCACCGAAGTAATACTTGGTATTACTATGCAGGACCATTGGGATGTGGTAAAAGCCGCGGAGCAGGCCGATGCACAGGTAATGATGCTGGAAAACGTGTGTTACCGCCGCGATGTTATGGCTGTAATGAATATGGTAAGGCAAGGGCTGTTTGGCGAAATCATGCATTTGCAGGGAGGATACCAGCACGACTTGCGCGGTATTAAGTTTAACGATGGCACAAACTCGCACAACAGTGGAGCCGAATTTGGCGAAAAGGGCTTTTCGGAAGCTACCTGGCGAACCAACCACTCCCTGCACCGCAATGGCGACCTGTACCCTACACACGGCATAGGCCCCGTAGCTATGATGATTGATATAAACCGCGGAAACCGTTTTGTATCGTTATCGTCGTTTGATACCAAGGCAAGAGGATTACATAATTACGTGGTTAAAAAAGGAGGCCAAAACCACCCCAACAGCAAGCTTACATTTAAGTTAGGCGATGTGGTTACCACCCATATAAAGTGTGCTAACGGCGAAACCGTTTTATTGCAGCACGATACCAACCTGCCTCGCCCATACTCTCTGGGCTTTAGGGTTCAGGGTACCAACGGCCTGTGGATGGATGTAAACAACTGTATTTATGTTGAAGGCATAAGCAAAGAACATCAATGGGACAATGCAAAGCAATGGTTAACAAAATACGACCATCCGCTATGGAAACGTTGGACAGCCGAAGCAGAAGGCGCCGGCCACGGTGGTATGGATTTTTTTGTATTGCACGCCTTTATTGAAAGCGCCAAGCGCAATGTGCCAACGCCAATGGACGTATATGATGCTGCCGCATGGAGCGCTATTACACCATTAAGCGAGCAGTCCATTGAACTGGGCAATGAAACCGTTGCTTTTCCCGATTTTACCTCGGGAAAATGGATGGCAAGGAAAAATGACTTTGCAACTAATAATGAATTTTAACATTATATATGTTATGACTGTAATACAAATCTTATCTGTTTTATAAAATTAATAGGTGTAAGTTTGTACAAATACTAATACAAAAATTTAATAATGGACAACAAAACACAAGGAACTGTAAAGTTCTTCAATGGCGACAAAGGATTTGGTTTTATTAAGCACGACGACGGTAAGAACGAAACTTTCGTTCACGTAAGCGGTTTAATTGACGATATTAAAGAAGGCGATAAAGTAGAGTTTGATCTACAAAGCGGGCAGAAAGGAATGAATGCTGTTAACGTAAAGAGAATTTAATAAACTAATCTACAACGTAATAAGGGCTGGTTTTACATCAGTCCTTATTTTTTTGCCCCATAGGGAAGTACTAGTGTCGTCCGGTTTTTTGCCTTCAAATGTTGGTTTCTTTTCATACTTTAGTTTTTCTTTTAAAAATTAAAATATTGCTATGGAAATAACCGCCGCCCGTTACAACAATGTATACAAAAAGTATTTTAGGTTTTACACCAGGCCCGATGTTTTGGCGATTACCCACCTGCGAAAATTTGAAACTAAACTGGGGGAGCGCATTCAAACACTAGCCGAAACGAACGATATAGAACAATCGCTAAAAGCTTCAACCGCCCGGTTTGTACTTATTGGCGTACCCGAAGACCTTGGCGTAAAAGGTAACTTTGGGTTAGGTGGTGCCGATACCTCGTGGCAGCCTTTCCTCAGCGAATTTTTAAATATACAAAGCAACGATTTTTTGGATGGTAGCAATATATTGTTACTTGGCCATTACAATTTTTCAGAGCTATCGCAGGTAATTGAAAACAATGCCCTTAATTACGATGAGCGTATTGATGCTTATCGCCATGCTGTAAATACGGTGGATGAAGCAGTTGAACCGTTAATAAAAATGATTACACAGTATGGTAAAATCCCTATTGTTATTGGGGGTGGCCATAACAACTCTTACCCTATTATAGTGGGGGCTGCCAAGGGGTTATACAAGGCTGGCAATGTGCCGCTGGCTTCCATTAACTGTATTAACCTGGATGCACATGCTGACTTTATGGCGCTGGAAGGAAGGCATAGTGGCAATGGTTTTAGTTATGCCGAAGAAGATGGTTACCTGCAGAAATACTGTGTGTTGGGTCTTCACGAAAATTACATTAGCCAAAACACCTGGATGGATGTAGTGAACAATCCATTTATTGACGTAATTACCTACGAGGATATTTTTATACACGAAAAGCGCACCTTTTTGCAGGCGGTAGCCCATGCTACCAGTTTTACCCAAGATACCTTTACAGGTATTGAAATTGATCTTGATTCCATTGAGCGTACACTTAGCAGCGCAGCGTCGCCATCGGGTATTACTTGCCTGCATGCCCGCCAATATGCTTCGTTTACCGGGCTTGATACACAAACCGCGTACCTGCATATATGCGAAGGCGCCATAGCGTTGGGCGATGGCCGAAACGACGGACATACCGGCAAACTGATCAGCTATCTGGTAAGCGATTTTATTAAGGCTAAAATGGGATAGAAGGGTTAACCTGCAAGTTGCTCCATAGTCAGCACTTTTTCAAAAAGCACCTCATATTGTTTATTCATTTGGCCAAGCGATTGTTTGGCTTTACCATATTCGGCCTCCAGTGTTTTGTACCTTTCTTTATCGGAATAGAGCGATGGGTTAGCCAGTTCAGCTTCAATATTTAGGATTTTATTGGTGGCTTTTGTAATGTCGGCCTCAAGGTTTTGCAGCAACCGCTGGTTTTTTTGAAGTTCCCGCTGTAGGTCGCGGTTAGCAGCCCCGTTGTTATTATTTTTAGCCGCTTGTGGTTGAGGTTTATGTTCCTGTTTTACCTCGGCTGGTTGTGCTGCTTTTTTATCGTCGGGTTTACTTTCTGCTTTGTTTTTTTCGTCTAACTTTTTGCGGGCTTCCATTCGCTCGGTCCACTCAACCCACTCGGTATAACTGCCTTTAAACTCCTTGATCTGCTTGTCTACAATCTCCCAGATTTTATTAGCCGTTTTGCTGATAAAAAACCGGTCGTGACTTACAAAAATAATGGTGCCTTCGTATTTACGCAAGGCGTCGGCCAGCAACTCAACCGAGTGCATGTCAAGGTGGTTAGTAGGCTCATCCAACATTAAAAAGTTAGCCTTGCTTATAATGGTTTTGGCCAGTGCCACCCTTGCTTTTTCGCCGCCGCTTAATACCCTTATTTTTTTGTCAATATCATCCCCACTAAATAAAAAGCAGCCTAGCAGTGCCCTTAATTCCGGATCTGTTTTTTTACTGCCTGCATCTTTTAACTCATCAAGCAATGTATTATTTATATTCAATGCTTCCAACTGGTGCTGAGCATAAAAACTTTCTTCTACGTTGTGGCCCCAAACCCGCTCACCATCAAAACCTTCGTCGTCGGCCACAATTCGTAACAGGGTCGATTTTCCTTTTCCGTTAGCACCTATCAGGGCAATTTTATCGCCACGGTCAATTTCGGCCGAGGCGTGGTCAAGTATTACATTTTCTCCAAATTGCTTATGAATTTCTTTTAACGATACCAATACCTTTCCCGGCGCTTTATCTACCTGGAAATTTATACGCAGGTCGGGCCGCTCCATTTGCACATCCTCTATCACATCTAATTTATTCAGTCGTTTTTGTACGCTTTGTGCCTGTGCAGCTTTGCTGGCCTTAGCTTTAAAACGCTCAATAAAGCGCTCCTGCTGGCGTATATAGTCCTGCTGATTTTCAAAAGCCTTTTGCTGCATCTCTATACGAATGGATTTTTCCCGCTCGTAAAAGTCATAGTTGCCGGTATAAATATGTATTTGACGTTGATATATCTCAACAATCTTATTTACCATACGATTAAGGAAAAACTTATCGTGGCTCACAATCACTACACTTCCTTTATAGGTAAGCAAATACCTTTCAAGCCATTCAATACTTGGCAGGTCAAGGTGGTTGGTAGGTTCATCAAGCAAAAGCACATCGGGGGCCTGTAATATCATTTTTGCCAGTAGCACCCGCATACGCCAGCCACCACTAAATTGTTTGTAAGGTTTAACAAGTTCGGCGTTGCTAAATCCAAGGCCGTGCAACACTTCTTCGGTTTTATAATGAATGTTATATCCGTCCAGAACATCCATTTCGGCTAGCGCGTCGGTGTATTTTATTAGCAGGGCTTCATTTTCGGGGTTAGCCTCCAACTCGTGGCCAAGGGTTTCAATTTGCTTTTCAAGGGCCCTTACTTTTTCAAAGGCGCCTAATGCCACCCCGGTAATGCTTTCGTTGGTATCAAAACTTAGCAGGTCCTGGTGCAGGTAGCCAATAGTGGTTTCGCGGCTTTTTTCAACCGTGCCTACCGATGGCTGATATTCGCCAACCAGCAATTTTAACATGGTGGATTTACCGGTACCATTATAGCCGATTAATCCAATTCTATCGCCTGGCTGAATATGCCATGTAGCATCGCTGACAATAACCCGTGCACCAAACTCGAACGTTACATTTTGAAGCCCAATTAACATAAAAACCTATTCGTTTAAAATTTAAAATTTATTTAGATGTTTGCTTTTAGCCGATAGCAATTAGCCTTTAGCCCTAAGCTGTTAGCCATTAGCTTTTAGCCGTTAGCTGCATCTGATAGCCTTTAGCCGCATCTGCTAGCCTTTAGCTTTTAGCCGCATCTGCTAGCCTTTAGCCTTTGGCTGCACCTAATATTATCAACGCGCTGGCCCTTACCTTATGGTCAAAGCCGTAGATCATTTTCATTTACGTTCGACCATGTAAGGTCAACTATACAATAGTTTATAACCTGATTATAAATAACGTTCTACTATACAAGTGACAGACACCGATCCTGACTGGAGTTAGCCTGCAAACAACGTTGTATTGATTAAACAAAAATGCAGGTTACTAAAAATTAAACTTTGCAATTACACGTTATTCACAATTTCCCATTGTTCTTCGACCATCTACGTCTGCCTATTGACCAATCACTATCGACCAATCACTATCGACCATTCACTACCCCCAACCCACTATCTTCCCTCTTCTTTTTTAATTTTTACTTTTTACTTCCTCCACCCGTACTAAAACGCGCAAATGTACGCCAACCAAATTGCATGGCAATTTGATTTACTTTTGCCAAAATTGATTACGCATGAAAAAATTGATGATTGTATTAGCATTGGGTGTATTGGCTGCCTGCGGTGGCGAAGATAAAAAAGCGGAAGAAGTAGTTAAGGACCAACCCTTGGTGCAAAGTAAAAATTCACTTGAATTTAATAGGGCTTTTGCTGCTGTGTTATCAGATTATTATCATTTAAAAGATGCATTGGTTTTAAGTAATGATACGATGGCCAATGCGGCAGCCTCCCGGCTTATGATAAATGCCGATAGCCTGTCAGTTGACCTTGTAAAGGCAGACAGCAACATAGTTGACATTGCCAAAGGCTATGTGCAAAGCATACAAGCCGAGACAGCCGGGCTGGTGGGTGAAAGAAATATAGAGGAAAAAAGAAAATCGTTCCAAATAATAAGCGACAATATGTACGACCTGGTGAGAGTAGTACAATATGACCGCGAAAAAATTTATCATCAGTTTTGCCCAATGGCTTTTAACGACCAGGGGGGCTATTGGTTAAGCAATTCGTCGGATATAAAGAACCCATACTTTGGTAAAAAAATGTTGACATGCGGCGAGGTAAAAGATTCTATAAGTTATGCCGCTCAATAAATTATATATACAAATATGGGCATAAAAATACAGGTACTTTTTTTACATTGACTATGTCCGTTTTTGTTAAATTTTGACAGCTGTTTTACCGTTTAACCATTTTGAAACATTGACTTGCCTTTGCTGTTGTTACTTTATTTAAATGTTGCTGAAAAGGCGAATATTATGATCAAAAAATGGATTGGGTTGGCAATAAGCTTTGTTCTGGTATTGGGTGTTGCCGCGCAGGAAAAAGTAACTGTAAATGGTTATATAAAAGACTCGCTAACCGGCGAAACGTTAATTGGCGCCAACTTTTTTATAAAGGGGATTGCCAAAGGGGTTACTACCAATCAATACGGTTTTTTTTCCCTCACTATACCAGGTAAAACGTACGCAATAACCAGCAGCTTTGTAGGTTATAGTACTAAAGAGTTTACTTTAAACCTTAACGTAAGCCAGTTAATAACTATTGAGCTAGTACCCCGAAACTTTATAATTGAATCAGTAACTGTTACCGGCCGCAAACGCGAGAATAATGTGAAAAATGCCCAAATGGGCAAAATTGATCTTAGCGTTGAAACTGCTAAAGCCCTGCCCGCACTGCTGGGCGAAGTTGATATTTTAAAAACCCTGCAATTACTTCCGGGGGTGCGTAACGCGGGAGAAGGTAATGCCGGTTTTTATGTACGAGGCGGCGGCCCCGACCAAAACCTGATTTTATTAGACGATGCAGTGGTGTACAATACTGGCCATTTATTTGGCTTTTTTAGCATTTTTAATGCAGATGCTATCAAGAATGTTTCGCTGATAAAGGGCGGCATGCCGCCACAATACGGCGGCCGGCTGTCAAGCGTAGTAGACATTAACATGAAGGAAGGCAACATAAACAAAACGCAGGTAGAAGCGGGGATTGGTTTAATTGCCTCGAGGTTTAGCGTGCAGGGACCAATTGTAAAAGACAAGGCCTCTTTTATTATTTCGGCAAGGCGCACCTATATTGATGCTTTGGCTAAACCATTCATTAAAAAGAGCAGCGATTTTTATGGTTCAGGTTATTACTTTTACGACCTGAATGCCAAAATGAACTACAAAATATCCAATAAGGACCGTATTTACCTGAGCGGTTATTTGGGAAAAGATGTGTTTGCATTTAGAAATGCCGGGCGCTCATTTCAAACCGATGTGCCATGGGGCAACTCAACCGCCACTTTACGTTGGAACCATATTTTCAACAAAAAGCTATTTGCCAACACCTCGCTGGTGTATAACGATTACAACTTTAGTTTTGCAGCCCGTCAAAACGATTTTTTTATCAAGTTGTCCTCGGGCATCCGCGACGTAAACGCCAAAACCGATTTTGATTATTATGTAAGCCCCGAGCATAAGCTTAAGTTTGGTGCTTTATACACCTTTCATACTTTTTTGCCCAATGTATTAACCGCCGAGCAGGGTGGTAACACGTTTTCGCCCAATAATTCCAATAAAAAGTATGCAAACGAACTGGCAGTGTACCTGCAGGATGATTGGGAAATTAGCAAATCCTTCCAGTTAAATTATGGCCTTAGGTATAGCGCGTTTCAGCAAGTGGGCCCTTACAAGGCATTTACTACCGATGTTGATGGTAATAAACTGGATAGTACCACCTTTGGCCGCGGTCAAACGGTTAAATGGTATGGCGGGTTAGAGCCAAGGGCAACACTTCGCTATTCGCTAAGCGAAACCAGCTCGCTAAAACTGGCGGTAACCCGCAACCTGCAATACATTCACCTTGTAACCAATGCAGGTACTACACTACCTACTGACTTGTGGGTACCCAGCACGTTTAGGGTAAAACCACAAATAAGCTGGCAATACGCAGCCGGCTACTTTCAAAACTTTAAGAATAACATGTTTGAAACATCGGTAGAGGTGTACTACAAGGACATGCGCAACCAAATAGAATACCAGGAAGGGTATACCCCATCGCTTAAAGACCCTGAGGAGGAATTTACCTTTGGGCGGGGCTGGAGTTATGGATCAGAGTTTTTTATCAATAAAGTTCGTGGCCGCCTCACCGGCTGGATAGGGTATACGTTAAGCTATACCTGGCGCAGATTTCCTTTTATTAACGGCGCCGAAAAATACCCCAGCAAATTTGACAGAAGGCACGATATGTCGGTAGTAAGCACTTATGCCATTAACGACCGATGGAAGATATCGGGCGTATTTGTTTACGGAACCGGCAACGCGGTAACCGTACCCGAGCGGTTTTATTTTATTAACGGGGTGCTTACCCAGCAATACAGCAATATTAATGGCTACCGGCTGGCACCTTATCACCGGTTAGACTTTTCGGCAACCCTAACCCCAGAACACCGCAAGCCGCGCCGCTACACCGACAACTGGGTTTTTAGCCTTTACAATGTGTACAGCCGCCAAAACCCATACTTCATTTATTTTGACCAGGAAGGAACAGCCTTGAACGGCGATTTAAAAGTAACTGCAAAGCAAGTTTCATTATTTCCCATCATTCCATCAGTAACATGGAATATTAAGCTATAAAAAAACCGGCCTGGTTAAGCCGGTTAAAATATTTTATTTAGTGGGTTCTATCTTCCTATTTCGGCTCGTACTCAATATTTACTACCGCATTTTTTTTATCGGTACTGGTAATAAACAATTCATAGCGTTTATCGCCTGCGGTTATTACCATTAAAGCAGTATTCGGCGGTATCGATCCAAGGTTTTCGGCTACCATTACAAACTCATGCTGCCACGAACTTTCATCTACCTTAATGGTAAACGTTATGGGCTTGTCTGTCAGCCGTTTTTTCGATACAATCAGTTCGTTGTTGTGGTACACGGTTATCGTGTCACCATCAATCTCGCCATTGTCGTATAATTCAATCTTTATTTCTTTGGCCGAGGTAGTAATGGTTCTAACCACATCGTTGAAACGTTTTTTTACCACATCGGGCTTGGGTGGCCTTGGTTTTTCTACTGGTGGCTCAATTGCTGTTTTATCGGCTGGTGGCGTAATAATTGGTTTCTGAACTTCCGTAGCCTTTTTTGATAAAAGGTTATCCTCTGCCCCGGGTTTTACCTTTTTAGCCTCAGGTTTAGCCGCAGGGGGCTGAGCTTTTGCCGTGTTGTTTTTAGCCGGTTCGGGTTTTTTGGTGGCGGGTACCGGCGTTTTCTTTTTCTCATTTTCACGCTTCACCAAAAAATCTTCTTTATAAAAATCGCTCGTAGGTACCTTTTCAAGGTAAACTTTGCCTGTACCACAGTCGGTTTTGGTTTTAATATTTTTACTAGTGTAAGTACCGGTTAACTTTTCAAGGGTGCCTATCTTTTCATAGTCAAGGTAACAGGTCATTAGGCAGGGTACACTTTCGTCGGCAATTTTTATTTCAAAAAGCTTTGTTTCCTGTATAATAAGGTTTTTTGTTTTTTTGGTATAGAGCCCCTGTAAATCAGCTTTACCGTAAAAAACCGTGGTTTTATAACTATACGTAACACCATGTATGGAGTTATTGGTTGTTTGCTCTATTTGTATTTCAAACTTATACTTGTCTTCATAAATGCCAAAGGTGGTTTGCACAAAGTAGCCGCGCCAAATACCGGTAACCTCCTGTGCAAAAGTGGTAAAGCAAACAAAAGTCAGTAAGATTAGAAACGTAAACTTAATCTTCATTTAACAAAAGTAGGTTTGCGGTTAATTAATAGGGTACAAGAAAGCGTTAAGTTTTAGCACTTAAATAATTTAAATAGCAGCATGTAAGGTTGTAATAGTCAACTTTATTGGAACGTAACACCTTTAAATAGCTAAAGTTGCGGTTGTGGTTATTATTATGCTACAATTGGTGTGATACTGGTGTAATAATAATTCTGAAAACCGGCCACATTGTTAAAAAAAATTTTTCATTATTGCTATCTGCTATCCACCGCATGGATAACTATACTATTAATAACGGAGCTACTGGTATTGTTTACCTACCATGTTGCGTTTACAATATTTTTAAAGCGCTACTTTTTTTCGGTAATTACCGGGGCGGCGGTTTTGGTAATTGTAGTTAGGTTTATTGCAATTACCATTATCGATATCAAAAAAAAGCGACGAAAATAGAAAAGCCAGCCACGGGTTTTGGCCGGGATGGCTTTTTATTTTAGACGGATGACTTTATTTATGCTACGCCCTTCATTTTTTTTATTTCTTCGGTTATTTTTGGCACTACATCAAACACATCGCCTACAATACCATAGTCGGCAGCTTTAAAAAACGGCGCTTCGGGGTCTTTGTTTACTACCACTATTACCTTACTACGGTTAACCCCGGCAAGGTGTTGAATAGCACCCGAAATACCAAGGGCTACATAAAGGTTAGGGGCAATGGCCACACCGGTTTGCCCAACGTGCTCGTGGTGAGGGCGCCAGTCGCTATCGGCTACCGGGCGGCTGCAAGCAGTGGCGGCGCCAAGGGCACGGGCAAGATCTTCTACCATACCCCAGTTTTCGGGACCTTTTAAACCACGGCCACCACTAACTACCAGCATTGCCTCTTCCAACGGAACATCGCCACTAATTTTTTCGGTAGCGGTTACTTTTATTGGCGAAGTTTGAACCGGTATATCCAATGCAATGACTTCAGCAGTGCCGTTGCCAGCAACTGTTTTGTATGCATTGCCATTTAACGATATTATTTTAACGTCGCTCAAAATAGAAATATTGGCAAATGCCTTGCCGCTAAAAGCTACTTTTTGTACCACAAAACCGTTGGTGGTATCGGGCAGGGCAGTAGCAGCGGGTACATAGCCGGCTTTAATCCTGGCCGAAAGCCTTGGACCCACGGCACGGCCGGTGCTGTTGTGCGAAAAAACAACCACTGTGGCACCGGTAGCTTTTATGGCTTCGGCTATGGCTTTTGTGTACACAGAGGTGTCAACATAATTAAGGGCCTCGTTGGCTACATGGTGCACTTTGGTTACACCATATTTGCCCAGCAAAGCAACGTCGTCTGTTACGGTTCCAAATACCAGCGCCTCGGCGGTGGTGGCCAGTTGTTTGGCTACCGCTGCGCCATACGTGATGGCTTCAAAGCTCGATTTTTTAAAATGGCCATCGGCCTGGTCGGCAAATATTAAAACTGACATACTAATTGTATTAAAAGCGTTAAACTAAAAATTTTGTGCCATTACGGCTTTACCTGCTACTACATTGTTGGTTAGGTAGATGTTGACATTGGTACCTTATATCACCTTTGCTTCTTCGTGCAGCAGGCGAATTAATTCGGCTACATTGTCGGCAGCAACCAATTTAACCCCTGCTTTGGCAGGTGGCAATTCAAAACTACTAATGGCGGTAAGGGCGTCCACTGCCACAGGTTCTACTACCTTTAGCGGTTTGGTACGTGCAGCCATAATGCCCCGCATATTAGGTATGCGTTGCTCGGCCATTCCTTTTTGGCAACTAATTACTGCCGGGGTATTTAGCTCGTTTACTTCTTCGCCTCCCTCCATTTCGCGGGTAAGCGTTAAGATATTTCCGCTCACTTCCATTTTAGCCGCCAGCGATACAAAAGGCATATCAAGCAGTTCGGCTATCATACCAGCCACTGCCGATGCATTGTGGTCAATGGTTTCCTTGCCAGTCATAATAAGGTCGTAATTACCCTGTTTGGCTACTTCGGCAATTTGGCTGGCCACAAAATAGCTATCAATGTTGCCAATGGCATTAATCCGTATGGCCTCATCGCCGCCAAGCGCCAACGCTTTTCGTATAATGGGGTCGCTATCGGCACCGCCCACGTGTACGAGGTGTAAAATGGTGGCGGGGTCTTTTTCTTTCAGTTCTATGGCTCGCACCAGTGCATACCATTCGTCAAAGGGATTTACTATCCATTGCACGCCTGTTTCGTCAAATGCGGTGTTACCATCTTTGAAGGCTATTTTTGCCGTGGTGTCGGGCGTTTTGCTAACACAAACCAATATTTTCATGCAATCGATTTTAGAATTAAAAATAAAGTTGTTTATGCAACTATTTAATACAAATATAGCTGAACCTGCATTTTAAAAAAGTATTTCCGTAAAATTTATTGTGAAAATAATGGACCGAATTGAACGCCTGCACCAATACCTGCAAACCAGCCCTACAGATGCATTTTTACAGCACGCCCTGGCTTTGGAGTATATTAAAATTGGCAACGATGCAAAGGCAAAAGCTTTGTTCGAAGAAATCTTGCTTCGCGATGCAACGTATGTGGGCAGTTACTACCACCTGGGTAAATTACTTGAGCGAACAGGGGAAACCACGGCCGCTATTAAGTGGTACCAGCAGGGACTGACAGCAGCGAAGGCCGCCGGCGACAACCATAGCTTTAATGAGTTGAGGGCTGCGCTGGATGATTTGGAGGAGTAACGGGAATACCGGTCATATACTCCTTTGTTTGTACAATTGGATAAAGGGAAATACGCCCGTTCTCCCAAGAAGTATAAACTTGTTACAGTATAACGACTAATGTAAAATTTACCCGTTCCCCGGGCAAAGAATAAACTTATTACAGTATAACGACTAATGTAAAATTTACCCGTTCCCCGGG
>JBBRUR010000035.1:0-45101 GCA_038247635.1 Chitinophagales bacterium | reverse complement strand
GGGATAGAATAGACGGATTGTATGTTCTATATTGTTACCGACGCCATTTGTTTCTATTTATAATTGCCTTGAATAAAAACAACAACACCCATTTATGACCCATCATGTAAAGTCAGTAAGGGCATTTATCGGGTCAAAAGATTTTGACCTGTCAAGAAGCTTTTACAAACACCTGGGGTTTACAGAGGTGACACTTGGCAGTACTATGTCGTATTTTAAAATTACCGACACATTGGGATTTTATTTACAAAATGCCTACGTAAAACAATGGGTAGATAACACCATGATTTTTGTGGAAGTAGAAAATGTGGAGCAACAGTACAACGACCTTTTACAGCTTGGTTTAGGCGAAAAATATGAAGGTGCAAGGCTGGAACCCATAAAGTATGAGGCCTGGGGCAGCGAATGTTTTTTGCACGACCCGGCAGGGGTGCTATGGCACTTTGGGGCATTTACAAAATAAGCATAAAACCTGGTGTAAATCAACGTTACTAATCCGTTGGCCTGGCATCAACTATAATAAAAAAAAGAGGCTACCAAATACGGCAGCCTTTTTTTTTTAGTTAGATGTATGCATTACATCTTTACATTTCCATCGGTATCTAACTCTACAATTTCGTAGCCCATAGTTTTTAGACCGGGCATTATTTTGTCTTTATCGCCTACCAACACAATATTCATCTTTTTTACATCAAGGTATTTTTTGGCGATAGCATCAATATCCTTTTTTGTAATGTTTTTTAAAATGGTGCTTTGTTGTTGTACGTAAGTTGGCGGAAGGTCGTACTGCAAAAGCCTGCTAATAAAACCTGCTTTTTGAAAACCGGTTTCATATTGCCTTGCTTCGGCCTGGCCTATGGAGTTTTGCATAAAGCTGATCTCGGCAGGTGTAATGCCGTCTTCAGCATACTCTTTCACTTCCCTTATTACTTCCATTAATGCGCTGTCGGTTGCATCGGCCCTTATACCACTGCTAAAAGTAAACGCACCAGTGTACTTATCGCCACTAAAACCAGAGCGGGCACCGTAGGTCCAACCTTTGTCTTCGCGCAGGTTAAGGTTAAGGCGGCTGGTAAATGCTGATCCAAGGTTATAATTGGCCAGGTTAGCTTTATAATAATCGCCGGTAGCATCGTACGTAAGTCCGGTTACATTACCTACCCTAAACTCGGTTTGTGCGGCACGGGGAATGTCAACCACATAAATTTTTGTTTTTTCAATGCCGGGTGCGGGTGGCACTGATGGTAGCGTAAATTTATTGGCCTTTAGCTTGTTCATAAATGAAAGCTTGGGTAATATGTTCAACTGTTTTACATCGCCCACAATAACCACCCGTGCATCGTTGCTGCCAAAGTAATTATCGTAATAGTGCTGTATGTCGTTTAGGTTAATGTTGTTTACGGTTTCAACTGTACCGGTGGATGGTAAACCCAGTATGTGATTTTTGCCATAATTAATACGGTCGTATACATTGCTGGCTACTGTTGAGGCCTGGCGTTTGCTGTTGGTAATTTGTTCAATGGTTTGTTTTTTATTTCGTGCAAATGCTTCCTGTGTAAACAAAGGGTTCAACATTTTTTCTTCAAGTAATGCAAGGGTGCTGTCCAGGTTTTTCTTTAAAGTTTGTACCTGAATAATAACACCGTCCGTGGTGCTGCCAACATTTATTGAACTGCCGAGGCTTTCCAGTTTTTTACTAAATGTTTCGGCCGAATAGTTCTTTGTATCCTCTTCCATCATATTGGCAAACATGCTTGACAGGCCAGCCTGCGAAACATCTTTGCCTTCCAGCAATTTGCCTCCTTTTACATATACCAGTAAAGTAATTACTGGTATTTCAGTATTTTCTGTACCAATTACTTTAATGCCGTTATCCATTGTTTTGGTATAGAATGCGGGAACTTTTACTACCGGGTTGGGTCCGTTGCCAGGCATCTTTTTACGGTCAAACTTGTCTCTGGCTTTTACGTATTTCAATCCATTGTATCCTTTATCAATGGCCATGTATTTTGACTCGTCAATGCTGTAATTGTCTTCGGCTGCCCTCAGTTCCTCTTTACCTTGTGTTAAAACACTAACTGTCAGGCGGTTTTTATTTTTTATGTATTTGTCATATGCATTTAAGACTTCGGCCCGGGTTAAACTGCGGTAACGCGCAAGCTCGTCGGTTATTTTGTTGGGGTTGCCTGTAAAGGTTTCGTATGCTGCCAGTTGCGATACTTTGCCCGATACGCTGGCCAGCCTGTTAATGGCCTGCGCCTCAAATACACTTTTAAACTTGGTCAGGTCATCTTCGCTCACACCTCTTTTTTCAAATTCCTGTAATGATTCGTTTACCAATTTTTCCATATCGGCCAGTGATTTGCCGGGGTAGGGTGTTACCGAAATAGTAAACTCGCCTGCCAGTTCGCTGGTACTGTTGAATGACCCTGCAGATTGCGCCTGCTGGTTTTTTACCAGGTTTTGATATAGAATAGAATTACGACCCTGGCCTATAATTTCTGCCAGGCAATCTAATGCAGCCTCATCGGGGTGGTAGGCTCGCACGGTAGGGTAAACAATACGCAGTTGAGGTATGCGGGCGTAATTGTCAACAAAACTTATGTACCTGTTTTTTTCAAGTTGTACGGGTGCAAATTTTTCGGCAGCAACCTTTGGCCCCGAAGGAATAGATCCAAAATATTTAGACACCAATTTAATTACCTCGGCAGTATTTACATCTCCACCAATAGTAAGTGTTGCATTGTTAGGTCCGTACCATCTTAAAAAAAAGTTTTTAAGATCGCTTAGACTACTGCGGTTAAGGTCTTCAAGATAGCCTATGGTTAACCAACTGTAGGGATGGCCATATGGGTATAAGTTCTTAGATGCATATTCGCTCACTAACCCATAAGGTCGGTTATCGTAATTTTGGCCGCGTTCGTTTTTAACTGTCGAGCGCTGGTTTTCAAATTTGCGTTGGTCAACCGCATCAAGCAAAAAGCCCATACGGTCTGCCTCAAGCCATAACGCTTTTTCCAATTGATTGCTGGGGACTGTTTCGTAGTAGTTAGTCCGGTCGCGATTGGTAGAACCATTGAGGGTTCCGCCTGCCTCGGATACAATTTTAAAGTGCTGATCGTCGCCCACATTATCGCTGCCCTGAAACATCATGTGCTCAAAAAAGTGGGCAAATCCACTTTTGCCAATTTCTTCGCGGGCCGATCCTACATGGTACGTAACATCAACGTGTACTACGGGGTCCGAATGGTCTTCGTGTACAATTACGGTAAGCCCGTTGGGCAGCACATATTTTTCGTAGGGGATCACTATTTCATTTCCTTTTTTCGTAATTTTTTCAACCCGTGCCGGTCCGGGAATAACCTTGTTAGCAGAGGTAATTTTTTTGACGGTTTGCGCTACCGTTTGGTACGATGTAGCCATACTCCACAGGCAGAAGGCTGCAAATACAATTCTTTTCATAATAAATATTTATTGTGCTAAAACGGAAATGTAAACAAAGCAATAGTAAAAAAACAATCGGGTAATGGTAATCGGTGATCTATTATTTTAAAAACCTTAACAAAAAAGAGGTAGTTTTTGAGGGCCACAATTACTTAATTGAAAGTAACCTTTAAAAAGGCAGTAGCGTTGTGGCTGAAATGTAGCTTAACTTAATTTTATGCGGGCCTGAAGGCCTCTTCCATTTGCTGACATATTTTGGTCTCTATCATTTTTTGGCCAAGGTTTATCATATTGGCAAAAGCCTGGTAGTTGCTAATACCGTGGCCAATAATTACTGGTTTGGTAACGCCCAGTACAGGAGTGCCGCCATAATTTTCGTAGTTAAACCGGGTAAGATAGGGGTCGTTTTCATACTGGCGGGCCTTGGCAATATCATAAAAACTTTCGGCCAGTTTTAAAACTATGTTGCCTGTAAATCCTTCGCAAACCATTACATCTGCTTTGTCAAATAATACATCGCGGCCTTCAATGTTGCCTATAAAACTAATGTGGGTATTGGCCTTTAGCAATGGGTAAGCAGCCTGTGCCAAAATATTTCCCTTTCCTTCTTCTTCGCCTACGTTTAGCAGGCCAACGGTAGGATTTGCTATGTCTAAAATAGTTTTGGCATATAAACTGCCCAATATGGCAAACTGGTTTAAGTTTTCGGGTTTGCAATCGGCGTTCAGGCCAACATCAAGCAGCAAACCCATTGCCCCATTTAACTTGGGCACCACCGTACTAATGGTAGGCCTTAATACACCATTTATTGCCCTTAAACTGTACAGCGCACCAATTAACATAGCGCCGGTATTGCCTGCGCTAATAAAAGTATCGGTTTTGCCACCAGCCAGTAGCTGAAAGCCAATGGCAATACTACTGTTTTGTTTTTCTTTTAATGCCCTTGTTGGGTGCTCGTGCATGTCAATTACCTGCGTGCAATGTACCACAGTAACATTTTCATTTAACAGGCCGTGTTCTTCAAGCAACGGGGTTACCTGCTGCTCATCGCCAATACATGTAATAGTTGGCTTGGCCATGGCATTTGCCAGGTAGGCTTTTATACCCTTAACAACTTCAAGCGGGGCAAAATCGCCACCCATCATATCTATTCCAATATTCATTTTTTTGGCTTTAAGGCACTTTTATATGCTAAAGTAAACGTTTGATAGCAAAAATAAAACCACCCGCCGTTCATATAGGTACATAAAAAAATTATCCAGCCATTTTGCGGCATGAATAATTTAAAATAAGTTGAACAGTAAATTTATATTGCTTTGGAAGGCGCTACTTCGGCAACTACTTTTCCTTTATAGTACAATTTTCCCTCACTTACATGTGCTCGGTGACGTACATGTAATTCGCCGGTGGTACCGTCGGTGCTAAGGGTTACTGCTACTGCTTTATAATGGGTTCTTCTTTTTGCACTGCGTTGCTGCGAGTGTCTCCGTTTGGGATTAGGCATAACTCAAATATTTAAATATCAAAAAAACGTTATTGTAAATTTTTAAACTGATCCAAACCTTTCCAAATTCCTTTCGGATCATCGCTTTTGGTATCAGCCATTTTATTCAATTTTTCAAGCACTTCTTTATTGCATTGGGGGCCGCCAATTTCGTTGTCCTTACACATTTTTTGCATGGGTATGCTTAAATTAATGAACTCGTAAATCCAATCGGCCACCTGCATGTGGCTTTCATTTTTACCAATGTAGTAAATGTCGGGGTCTTCTTCGTTGTCGTTCAGGTTAGCCGGATCGTCAACCAATTTTACCACAACGTTAAATTCGTCCCACAACTGTAGCGGCAAATTATTACCACACCTGTCGCATACCACATCTACCTTCCCATCCACATCAAATTTTAATAACATAAAGCCAGTCTTTTTGTCTAGCATCAGCTTGACTTTAGCATGGCAGTTAGTAAATTCCTGTGGTTGATATGGTTCAAAGAACTTATCCAAAATTTCATACACAAACTCATGTACACCCGGTTTCAACCCCACAAAAGCTATCTCGTATTCCCTTCGTTGCCCCATGGTGGATTTTTAAGGTTGGCAAAAGTAGTGGAATCCATTGACTTTTTTGGCCAAACTTTTACGTAGTATACTTTAATTTGGTTATTGCTATTTTGATTAAAGACCATAAAATACTGGCGAACAAGATAAGAGCGACAGTAATTTTTTTAAGGTAACAAAGTTTTATTGAAGTAAAATAATGTACCAAATACCCGGCCGATCACCGCCAAAACGATTTTGTTGGGTTGACAATTTAACGGGTTTATGCTGGCTTAGCCACGCCAAAAAATTTTACCCGGCTCAGCCCTTTTTACGTTGCGCTCCGCCTGAGCCCTTAGTACGGTGCAATCAAATGTAGCCGTTGGCATCGGCGCTTCTTTGTACAAAATATATTTAAAAAGGCTAGGTAGGTTACCACATTTTTTTATGCCCGGCAAAAACAAATCGGTTCATGCCAGTAATTTATTAATTTAAAAAGAAGGTAAACTTTAAGACATTTACCCGTTAGTTAAATAGATGGTTATGGATTTTTAGGCCAAAAACCAATTGAATGGCAATATTGTTGATGTGGATTAGGTAGTTGTAAAATTTTATTGACAGGTATGAACAATTATAGATTTAAAAAATGGTATTTGTTGGCAACATTGGTGGTAATTGCGGCGCTTATTAAACTGGCTACGTTTTACCCGGCATGGATAGAACATAGTTACGTACCCAAAATTTATAGGCCTGTGGCGGGTGTTATGCGAACCGTTTTTGGTTGGGTGCCCTTTAGTATTGGTGATATATTTTATGCTGTTTTAATTATTTTACTACTATTAAACCTGTTTGTGCTGGCCCGAAATGTTGTTAATAGAAAAATAACCGGCGCCCGTGTAAAAGCCAGCTTTTACCGAACCTTAGTGTACTTTCTTGTAATTTATATTTTCTTTAATTTATCGTGGGGTTTAAACTATAACAGGCTGGGCATAGCCTACCAGTTAGGCCTTGAAACAACGGAGTATAGTGTAAAGGATTTGAAGCTGATTACCGCTCAACTGGTGGATAAGGTAAATGAACGGCGGAAATTATTTAAAGACTCCATTATAACACTTCCTGATTACGCGTTTGTTTTTAACAAGTCGGTAGCGGCGTACGACAATGCGGTTAAAAAGTTTTCGTTTTTAAGGTACAACCCACGTTCGTTAAAAAAATCAAATTTTGGCAGGCTGGGTAATTACCTCGGTTTTTTAGGATATTATAATCCGTTTACAGGCGAGGCGCAGGTAAATCTTACCATTCCACGGTTTGTGATACCCTATGTTAGCTGCCACGAAATTGCACACCAACTTGGTTATGCCAGCGAAAGTGAAGCAAATTTTGTAGGGTATTTAGCTGCAACAAATTCTACCAGTGTATTGTACCAATATTCAGCTTATTTTGATTTGTTTAGGTATGCCAATTACGAGCTGGCCCGATTTGATACTGTTAGCTCTCAACAAAACTTTAACAGGCTTGACAGTAAGGTAAAAGGCGACTATTATCAAATAAAAGAATATCTAAAAAAGACCCGTAGCCCGTTTGAGCCAATCATTAAAGTGTTTTACGATTACTACCTAAAAGCCAACCAGCAACAAAAAGGTGTTTATAGTTACAACGAGGTGGTAGGCTGGTTAATAGCTTATAAAAAAAAGTTTGGTACTATTTAAGTGTTTTTACAACTGCTTTTTTTTAGTTTGAAAGATAGTGGCATATAATGCAATCAGCATAAGTGCTTCGCCAATCTCCCGTAGGTAGGGCATGCGGATGGGGAAATCGTGGTTCAATAGCAGGCCTATTAACATAAGTGCCATCAGCCTCGCGTTGCTTTTTTGAATAAATACCCCCAGTATTCCCAAATATTGAATCATGTTGTAAGGGTTGCGATCGGCCGGGGTAAATAACTCGCTGATAATGTAAAGCAGAAATGAAAATATCAACAGGTTTTCGCTATTGGCATTAATATTTTTTTGTCCGGTTATTAGCACCAGCAGCATGCAGGTCACCAGCAATAGGGCGGGATAAAGCAAAGAATTGCTGTTTTGAAAGTGTAAAAGCCTTAGGTAGTGCTGAACACTAAAAAGGTTTCCCCCGCCAAAAATTTTAAAAGTTTTTTGTTCAGTTATGCAGTCTTCCAGTGGCAGCCCGGCCTGGCGATAGTCAACATTACCATAATGGCTGCCAGTGGTGGACATATTGCTATACACCGTCATAGCTTTTGCATACTCCTGCCATGTTTTAATTGGTGCAGTACCTACTAACAAACCAAGGGCAAGTACGCCCGACACAGCCAATGGCAGCCTACGTTTACGCGATAGCCTAAACAACCATGGAATAAGGGCTACGGCAAAAAATGGCCCTATAAGCGAGATAGGTGGAAAAATAAAAAGAGCGCTGAACCTCTTTTTTCGGTTTAAAATAAGGTAGGCGGTAATGGCATAAACAAAGCCGAAAAAAATATAATACTGCCCGTTGTAAATATGTGACCACCAATTACGGCTAAATACAAAAAATGTAGTACAAAAAACAATGGTGGCTATTTGCCGCAACAGCAATATTGGAATTTTACAAGTAATATAAAATGTGGCAAACAGAACACTTTCGCTTAGCAGCCACCAAATAGTTTTTATTTGGCAAAAGGAAAGGCGCGCCAGTGGCATTTGTAATTTAAGTGCCGCCGGCGTTACTGTAACTCCGTTAACGCCCGAAGGAAAAAATGAATTAGGGTTATACAAACTAACAGGAAGGCCCGGTTGCCATTGGCTGAAATAGGGCATAAAGCCAATATCCATCCACCGGCTACCCAATATGCGCATATATAAATCGGGCATGGGCGCCTGTTGGTACAAACGGTAACTTATAAACAAATGGGGCACAAATATTACCGCCAGCAGCAGCAATAGCCAGTACCACGCAAGGGCAGGCCTTGACGTAAAGTATTTTAAAATGTTTTTATTATAGTTCAAGCAATCGTCTTAAAAAGCGTTTTTCCACATCATACTTTCAACAGGCCTGTCGGGTTGGTAGCTGTATTTAGCGTTTTGTTTTTGATTATACTTTACCAAAATGGCACCCTCAGCCGGAAAATAAATAAGTTGGCCAATGGGCATTCCTTTATAAATTTTCACCGGTTGTTTTACCGATATTTCCAGTGTCCAGTTACCACAAAACCCCACATCACCTTTGCCTGCAGTAGCATGTATATCAATACCCAGCCTTCCGGTAGATGATTTGCCTTCTAAAAACGGAACGTGTGCATGGGTTTCGGTATATTCATGCGTTACACCAAGATAAAATACGTGGGGATATAAAACAAAACCATCATCAGGTATTTCAAAATACACTATTTCGTTGTGTTTTTTTGCATCCAGCAAATGATCCTTATAAGTAGCCAGCGTTTTACCAAGATGTACATCGTAGCTATTACTTCCAAGGCTTTCGCGTTGGTATGGTTCAATTTTTATGGTTCCTTTTTCAATTTCTTCCAATATTCGCGAGTCGGATAAAATCATTTTTTGGGTGGTTTTGTTTTATTAACTGCGTGTTTTTTTAAAACAATTTCAAGTAAATTGAAAAAACATTGAATGTTAGAAAAAAAACGTTGCATTATGAATTAACATTTGCGAACAAGCTACTGGTTTTCAGCAACATTACACATAACTTTCAACTTACTAAAATTTTCCGGTGCCGCTTTTATTGCAAAATTTTTTAATTAATAACACCCGGCTGGCCGTTTGGGACATTAAAGAAACCGAAGCATTTTTTCTTGAACAAGTGCCCGTTAACAATGCCATTACCCACCCACATAAGCGGCTACAGCACCTTGCTGGCAGGTATTTATTGCAATATATGTTTGCGGCGTTTCCCTATCATCTTATTGAAATAGCCAGTACCCGAAAGCCGTTTTTACCCGGCGATGCGTTTCATTTTTCCATATCGCACTGCTCAAATTTTGCTGCGGCCATTGCCGGCGCTGATGCCCGTGTAGGTATAGATGTTGAAGTTATAACCCCACGGGTGCATAAAATAAAGCATAAGTTTTTAAGCGCGGCCGAGCTGGCTTTTGTAAATGGCTACAGCGCCGGCCAGCACAATATTTTGCTGACCCTGCTTTGGAGCGCCAAAGAAGCTATGTACAAATGGTATGGCCTGGGCGAGGTTGACTTTATAGAAAACATGCTTACGCTACCATTTCATTTTGTACAAAGCGGAACCATTCCATGTATGTTTACCAATAGTACCTTAACTGAGCATTTAACGTTGCAGTACCAAATTTTACAAGGCATTATACTTGTTTGGGTAGCAAGCCCTGCGCAGTAAAATAAAAAGGTTGTAAAGGCTATTTTGACGTAGGAAGTGGTAATATTATAAAGTAGTGTTATTAACAGGCCGGTTTTAGCTGTTTACTGACCTGGCTTAAATAACGGACCAATGCTAATGGGCACTTTTATGCAAAAGCCATTAAAAAGTATAAAATTGTCAAAACCGTTAACGGCTGTTTGGTAACTATTACCTTACCTGTCGTCTCCTCATTTACTTATGTAAACTTTGCCTAATGCCTGTAATTAAAAATATAGTTGGTTGTTTACTGCTGTTACTTTTGTACGGTTGCGGCCAAATCTCCAACACAAAAAATATCGATCAGTTTACGGCCAAACTTCCGAATAAATTGAAAGAGATATCGGGGTTAACCTATGCCGATAGTTCACTTTGGGCTATAAGCGATGGGCCCCACGCGGTATTATATAAACTGGCGGAGGATGGTAATATTTTACAGCAGTTAACTATTAAAACTATTGACGTTGCCGATGTTGAAGCTATTTCCAGCGATGCCAATAACCTATACCTGTGCGATGTAGGCGATAACGAAGGTAACCGAAGCAACCGGCAAGTGGTTATTGTACCCAAATCGTCCATAGGTCAATTTAAAAAGGAAGAGGTTACAGGGCAGGTCATAAACTTTACTTTTGAAGGCGAGGATGTACCCGCCAAAAACAAACACATCAACTTTGATTGTGAAGCAGTAATAGCAGTTTACGACACATTGTACATGTTTACCAAGCGGCGTGGCGACGGCTGGTGTGGGCTGTACGTTTTGCCAAATAAGCCCGGTACCTATAAGGCTAAACAGGTAGCATTGTTTAATACCATGGGTTTAATAACCGATGCAGCCATTAATCCATTGCATAGCACAGTGGCATTAATTGGGTATCAAAAAAACCATAAACAACCTTTTGTGTTGTTGCTTAAAAATTTTAGTGGTAATAATTTTTCAAATGGCACAACCGAGCGCTTCCAACTATCTGAAAACAACAAGCAATGGCAGGTTGAGGGCATTACCTTTACCGATGCCGGTACCATATATTTTTGCAACGAAAAAACCAGCGATATACCAGCCACACTATACAAAACGCCGCTAAATGCATTAACAAACAAAACGGTAAAGCGCGGGTGAGCGGTCAATTGCTAATGTTGCCTAATCCTGCACTATCGGCGTTATTGGTTAATTATTGTTAGGTCAATTGTCGATTTTACACAGCCTCAAATTGGGAATTTTTTCGTTTGGGGAAAGCTTTCATTATTATTTTTGACCTGGATAATAATTATACTATAGCCATCGTTTAATTCCCGAACCAATGCTACGGCAAAGGAATTTTAAAATCCAATATTCTTAATTTGATCACCGGGTAACGTTCTATGAAAAACCGGGATTAAAAAAAATAGTAACACCTGATCTTATTGGAATATATTATGCGCCCCTGGCCTTTGCCGGGGCTTTTTTTATGTTTAAAAAATGTTTGCCTGCGCTTTTTATAATAACGGTTTGGACCTTGGCAGGCAAATTAGCACGTACCATACGGGGGGCTTAGATTTTTCAATTTGTATAAGTTTGGCTTTATTTACTCAACCCGGCGTAAAAGGTTGCAGACTATAACCGGTGACAAATACACGGTGGTACTGATTACAAAACAAAGTTTTTTTTATGGCGGGTTTTTTTAAAGATGATTAAAGCGATTGACTATTGATCGGTTTCATTAAAGCAAAACCGCTGAGCCATTGTTGAACCACTGGCCAACTTCAAAAAAAGTAAATCTTAAATTTTAGGGAGTGCAACGGTCAACATATATACGTTGTCAACCACTATAATTGGGCACATGTACATGACAAACGACAGGCAATTAATAAGGGGCTGTATCAATGGCAACGAAAATGCGCAGAAGCAACTGTACGAGCAGTTTGCACCGCAAATGATGGCCGTATGTTACCGTTATACCAAAAGCCAGCCCGATGCCGAGGATGCACTGCAAATGGGTTTTGTTCGTGTATTTAAGTTTATTGATCAATATAAGTTTCAGGGCGAATTGGGGGCCTGGATACTAAGGATAATAGTAAACACTACGCTTAATTATTTAAAACAGCACAAACGTTATCAAAACGAAATGGTATTTACCGGTGGCGAAATGCATGTAGTGGCCGCCGACGACCCTAATATGGATTTGCGCCTGAAGGAGTTGTTGCTGCTGGTACGGCAACTGCCCACGGGGTATCAAACAATTTTTAATTTATATGCGGTAGAAGGTTATTCGCACCCGGAAATTGGCCAGATGCTGGGGATTAGCGATGCCACATCAAGGTCGCAATACATGCGTGCACGTAACCTGCTTATAACATGGCTGTCAAACAACGCAGGAAATAAACAGTTGGCTTATGCAAAATGAGTTTGAAAAAAAGGTGAGGGAAACGCTGTTTGGGGTTGAGATGCCTGCCGCCGACAAAATTTGGCAAGGCATACGATCCCAAATAGGCAAGCCGGCCAAAAAACGAAGGCTGCTGGTTTTTTGGACAACCGGCAGTGTGCTTTTATTGGCTGGGCTGGCGGTAATTTATATGGTGTATCGGCAGCCGGCATCCAATTTAATAACTACACATTCAGTGGTTAAAAATAATGTTGCTGCAACTAATAAGCAGGTGCCTGGTTTAAACGATAGTGGTATTTTAGCATTGGGCCAAACCAGCCGTTTACCTGTTATTGAACAATCAACACTTGACCAAACCAACAATTTACCCGTTATTGATCATTCGGTAGCCGGCCAAACCAACATTTCACCTATTATAGAACAACCTACATACACCAGCGATGATGTATTGGTTGATACTGTTGCGGCTGTTACAATGGCCGTCATCTACCCAAAAAAGGCTATTGATTCAACACATAAACCAGCGGCACAAAAAAATAGGGGAAGTGTTCAAAATGCATTACCGCAAAAGACACTTACCAGTAAGCCTTCTTTGATAAAGTTTGCTGCTGAGGTTGCTGTAAACAAAGTGCCTTTGGTAAAAAAACAAACGGTAAACAATAGCGTTGGGCGGTCATTTAATGGAGGTATCATTTCAACTGCGCCAGCAACAATTGGTTGGACTTCTATATGTGCTATGTTAACTGAAAAGCCGCTTGCCTACACAACCAGGTTGTATACTCAAAGCCCGGTTGCCGGTTTTAGCGAAATGCAAGGTTTTAAGGATTTATCAGAAACCAAAAAGTCGCAAATAAAGACTGCCTTAACAGTGCTACCAATGCGTAATGCAATTAGTGATCTTTCGTCAAAAACAAATAAAAAGGTTAGTAAAAAAGTGCAATGGGGCTTTAATACAAATGTGGGTATAGCAAATTTAGTTGCCAATAAAGGTAATATTGCTACGGACTTGCAATTCAGTAACGTTTCATCGCCTTTGCCCGGTAACCAAAGCGCAACCACTATGCAGCAGGTAAAGTATCGTGCAGGCATTGCTAATGGAATTGGCGTATCAATTGAGGTACCCTTAAATGAGCACTTTTCAATGTCGGCAGGTCTTGGTTACCAGTATTATTCAACCCGGTCGCTTACTGGCACAAGGGTACCGAACCAACGCAATTTTTTCGACTCTACACGCAACAGTAGTGTTACCGTACGTGAATATTTTAGCGCTGCAAATGCCAACTTTACCACCGATGCAGGCAGCTATTTTAATAACCGGTTTCACTTTGCGCAGGTGCCATTGTTGCTTAGGTATACGCCAGTGGCAACATCAAAAAGGCCAATCACAATTACTGCAGGGTTGGTACCTACGCTTTTATTTGGTAGTAAAGCCCTTAATTACGACCGTCAAAATAACGTAAGCTATGTTGATAAAACCCATTTAAAAAACCTGCAGGTATTGGGCGGGTTGGGAGTGGCTTTTACGATAAAAAATTATTCTTCAAAATTGGTGCAGGCTGGCCCGGTGGTTCGCTACGGCTTCGGCAGCATCAACAAAAACAGCGATCGACTAAGCCAGCACCTATTATTTGTGGGGCTGCAGGCCAACATTTTATTTAAAAATAATTAAACGCATTTTATGAAAAAAACAACCATTACAACTACAACTTTCGTGGCCATACTACTTGGTACTTTGTTATCGGGTTGTTTAAAAGACAGTTGCTACCGAACATTTACCATGTATAAGCCTGTGTATAAAGCCAGGGCCGAGGTAAGGGCCAACATTAAAAATAACCCATCTATCAATGTATCGGAAGCCGGTAAAATGTTTGTGCTGGGCAACTACATTTTTTTGAACGAGATAGATAAAGGCATTCATGTAATTGACAACAGCAATCCTGCCGCCCCAATAAACAAATACTTTATTAATATACCGGGCAACGTGGATGTTGCAGTGAACGGCAATATTTTATATGCCGATATGTACAGCGACCTTGTGGCGCTTGATATTTCAGATCCAAACAACATCAGGTTGTCAAACGTGGTAGAAAATGTGTTTTCGCAAAGGCAATTTGCAGGCGGGTTTGTTGCCGACCAAACCATGATGATTGTTGATTGGGAAGTAAAAGATACTACCATTGATTGCTCAAACAATTGGGTACGGCGGCCCTCGGTTATGTTTATGGATGCACGAAGTTTTAGCGGCGCCTCAATGGCTGCGCCTACCCTCGGTGTAGGTGGTTCAATGGCACGTTTTGCTTTGTTAAACCAGTACTTGTACACCGTTACCGAAAGCGCCATTAATGTTTTTGATGTAACGCAGCCGGTTACACCAATCCTAAAAAATACGTTGCAAATTGGCTGGGGTATAGAAACAATTTATCCTTTCAAAAACAATCTTTTTATTGGCTCCAATACAGGCATGTTCATTTTTAATACAGTCAATGCCGAGGCTCCCCAACAGCAGTCCATGTTTAGCCATGCCACTGTTTGCGATCCTGTTATTGCCGACGACCAATATGCTTACGTAACGCTACGGTCGGGCACTACCTGCCGGGGCGTAATTAACCAGTTAGATGTAATTAATATTACCAACCTGCAACGCCCAACGCTGGTTCGCTCGTATGCTTTTAAAAATCCGCATGGTTTAAGTAAAGATGGCAACCTGTTGTTTATATGCGATGGCACCGAAGGCCTCAAAGTATTTGATGCAGCCAATGTAAATAATATACAACCGTTAAAAACGTTAACCGGCTTTGAAAGTTTTGATGTAATAGCCGCAAACAAAATAGCTATTGTTTCGGCTAAAGATGGGTTGTACCAGTTTAGTTATGCCGATGTAAATAATATTCGCCTGGTAAGTAAAGTAAGCATCATAAAAAAATAATTGTATGATAAAGTTAGTAGCAAGTGCAATACTGTTTATTTGTGTATTACAGTCAACATCTGCGCAGCAAAAAAATATTACGCCACTGCGTTTTAAAGGGATGGCCTGTGTAGGATTGCTAAATGGCCAAACCGGACAATCGGTGCTGCTTGAAACCACCCTAGGGGTTACTAAAAATAATTGGTTTGGTGGTTTGGGTACTGGTTTAGATTATTATGGAACCCGAACCATTCCTTTATTTGCCTCAGTTCAAAAGCGTTTTGGTAGCAATAAAACGGTCCCGTTTGCCTTTGCCAATGGCGGTGTTGCTTTAGGTTGGGCAACCGATAACCAAAAAGCAAATAAGTTTTATGAATATAAAGCCTTGCCGGGTGCTTATTTTGATGGGGGAATAGGGGTAAACATCAATACCTGCAATGGCAGGGCAATATTGCTAAGCGCCGGCTACAGTGGTAAACAGGTTGTTGAAAAAGCTACCCTTTTGCCTGTCAGGGGTTGGCCGATGCCGGTTGCAGGCAACAATTTTGAAACGTACAAATATCAATACCGCCGTATTGTAATTAAAGTAGGGTTTCAGTTTTAATTATTCAACACTTGATTTTCGAACAATCATTTCGCCCTGTAACTGAACTTCAATTGCGGCAACATTGCCTGCAATATTTTTCATTAAAGTGCTAATGGCAATACCAGCCATTTGTGGCAAGGGTTGTTTAATATGTGTTACCGGAGCATAAAACATATCGGCAGCATCTGTTTCGTCAAACGCTACAACGGCCAGGTCAGTTGGTACCCGTATATTAACCGTTGTAAGGTATTTTAATGCATATAAACTAATGGTATTGGAAGTAAACAATATGCCATCCATGGGTTCGGGCAAGTTTAGTAATTGTTGCATGGCTTGTTCCACCTGTTCTTTTTGAAAAAGCAACCCTACCTCTTTTATCAAGGCGTTATCGGCGGTACGTCCATTTGCCCGCAGGCACTCCAGGTATCCCTTTTTTCGGTCGGCAAGATTTTGCAGGGTGGAGGTGAAACTAATAATACTGATGCGTTTTCTTTGCTGGTCAATTAAATGTTGGGTTAGCTTGTATGCAGCGCCATAATTATCAATACCTACATAGTTCATATCCTGCCCGGGAAAATTACGGTCAATCAATACAAAGGGAATATCGTTTTTTTTAAGATAGACCAGTTGTGCTTCTGTGTGTTCGGTAGGCGCAATAATCAACCCATCCACTTGTTGGTTTACAAAAATATTTACCAGTTTATTACTTCTTTCAGCATTTTCGTCGGAGCTGCCATATAGTACGGTATAGCCATGTTTATCTGCCTCATCTTCAATAAGGCGGGCAATACTGCTGCTAAACGGGTTCGATATGTCGGCTACTATTAAACCAATAGTATTGGTTTTGCTGGTTTTTAAGCTACGGGCAATTTGGTTGGTGCGATAATCAAGCTCCCTGGCTGTATCGCGTATTTTTTTGGCTACCGCTTTACTAATTCGGTCTAACTTTTGGTTATTAAGCACATACGACACAAGGGCAGTTGATACCCCAACTTTTTGTGCAATATCTTTTAGCGAAATTTTTTTCTTCATATACTGAATGTTTCAGGTAATAAATTGCGGTAAACCCGCTAATAACCAATTATTTATAACATATTTGACCGTTGGCAAAGCGCCCAAAGGTGTGATGTAAATGTTATCAGGGGTACGAATTGTTTAATCGATTAAACATTTGGCATAGTTTTACGTATAATTAGGTGATACAATTGACATTTACAACCTATAATAAAGCAAGCAATCGCGGCCTGCTGTTTCTACAGCAGGCATTTTTTAAAACTTGTTTTTAATTAAATGATAAAAGTTGATTGTAACAGACGGTCATAATTTAATAACTGTATAATTTACGAAATAGAGGAAAGACATACATAGCCATATTATTCAAAGCCACCTAACGATTGCCTGCAGCTAATAAAAGTGCAGGTTTTTTAATTGTGGCAAAGTGGCGTTTATTCTTTAAAATATAATATATGAATGTAGCATTAAACATTTCAACAAGGTGGTACAGGGTGGCTACCAGTATGTTTTTTTTTATAGCCGGGCTAACGTTTGCATCGTGGGCCAGCCGCATACCCGATATTAAATTACAACTACGTATGAGCGATGGCGCCCTTGGGGCGGTATTGTTTGCGTTGCCAGTGGGGCAAATGATAAGCATACCTATTTCGGCAGCACTGGTAGCGAGGTTTGGCAGCAAAAGCGTGGTAACTATCGGGGCACTTATGTACCCATTAACGCTGGTAATGCTTGCTTTATCAAATTCAGTATTCCTACTTGCATTATCGCTGTTTGTGTTTGGGTTGTGGGCCAATTTATTAAACATAGCCATGAACACGCAGGCCGTTTCGGTCGAAAGCAGGTATGGCCGTTCTATAATGGCTTCGTTTCATGGCGTATGGAGTATTGCGGGTTTTAGTGGTGCATTATTAGCCACCATGCTGGTATCTATGGGGTTTTCCATTCTTAGCCACTTTAGCATAGTGATAGTTTTAACGGGTATTATGGTATTTGTTGCCAACCGGTATACGGTTTCAACAATAACAAAGGCAGCCGATAACCAAAAGCGTAAACTTTTTTCCATGCCCGAAAAGCGCATAATGATATTAGGTCTCATTGCTTTTAGTTGTATGGTTTGCGAAGGCGCCATGGCCGACTGGAGCGGCGTATATTATCAAAAAGTAATTGAGGCACCCGCTGCCTTAACAACCATTGGCTATGTAGCTTTTATGGGTACCATGGCTATTGGCAGGTTTGTGGGCGACTGGCTGGTAACCCGTTTTGGCGTAGTGCGCATTTTACAACTAAGCGGTACAATGGTTGCCTCCGGCCTGTTATTGGCGGTGGCTGTACCACAAATAGTAACCGCTACCATCGGGTTTTTATTGGTAGGGTTGGGGGTATCGTCGGTAGTGCCGGTAGTGTTTGGCCTGGCCGGGCGGTGGGCCAATAAAAGCGCCAGCGGAGCTATTGCGGCGGTATCCACCATTGGCTTTCTGGGTTTTTTAGCAGGGCCTCCCATTATTGGTTTTATAGCCGAGGCAACCAATTTGCGCTTATCGTTTGTGGTAATTGCATTGTTGGGTTTTGGTACCACGTTGCTTGCCGGCAAAACAAAAAATATGTAATTAATTATTTAATAATTATAAATAATGTTTAAAAAGAAGAGTAACAAGTGACACATCATTTTTACCATTAAAAAGTACAACCATGCAACAGAATAATAATAAAGTGCTGTATATAGCACGTCCCAAACAACAGGCATTAGATGCCACCATTAATGCCGAAAATGCCCTTTTAAATAATAAAGAAAAAGGCAAGCCCTTTATTGCTTTTCCCAAAGTACAGGTAGTACAAAACAACAAGGTAGCAGTGCCAATAAAAATGAAGGAGGGGTTGTTTATAGCTTATCCAAAAAGCCAGCAGCAAGCGCCACAAATAACCGGGGCTGATAATCGCATTGGAAAAATTTTTATCGCCGAAAATTATCTGGCGCCGGTATTTGGCGGCAATACCATAGCATTGCCTTGCCTGCCAAAGCGTAAAAAGCAAGCCCGCCAACAACGTTCGTTTGGCCTGGCCCTTATGCAAATATTTAAACTAAAAATATCGTAATTCATCTTTTAAAAAAATAAACAAACCGACCGGTAAAAGCCGGTCGTTTTGCATAGGTCACGTTTTGAAAGCCTTACTGCTACAATCCTTTCTTTTTTTGAACCATTGCAACAATTCGTTTTACATCGTCCACCTCGGTAGGTTGCAGTACTTCATCATTTTGATATTTGGCCTGTAAAAACAATATCCGTTTGTGTTCGGGAAACATTTGTAATATCTCCTCAATCAATTCCCCGGTTTTTTCATCTTTGGTGAACATGGGTTTTGCGTCGGGCATGGGCAATTTATCGCGGGTGGGCATCCGCTTTATAATTGCTTCAACCCCAGCCAGTTTTCCCGGGGCTATGTCTTTTATTTCGGAAGCTTTTGCATAAAGGCCCTGCAATTGCTTTTTGCTTAGGCTGCCCCTTTGCTGGTATTGTTTGTAAAGGCTAATAATAAACGACGACACCGGGTATGCCAGTATACACTCTTCCAATACCATAAGGATAATATCCAGCGGTGGTTTTTTTGTTGCCATATTTTTGTGGGTAAACAGTGAAGATAATTATTTGCAGGGCACTATTTAAAATTTAGGTAACTCATAAAAAAGCCTTTTGAAAAAATTAATGATGATCCACTATTTGGTAAGCTCAATGCTAACTATAAAGTAATGATAAAAAAGGTAAATAAATTACCAATTGTATAGGTGTGCCACCTCTACGGTCATAGAGGCAGGCAGCAACAACTGGTAAAAAAGCTATAAAGCCCGGTTCCAAAATATCAGCACCAGATTGCGGATAGTTGTTAAAAAATTGTGGAAGGTACCGCCTAATGTAACCACCTGGTTACCTGCTTTGTTTGAACTGGCCCTTAGCCTACAGCACCGCTAATTGTTTTTAATCGGTTAAATTGCCGGGTAAAAGCGCCAAATGAAAAAAAATCAAACTTACCTGTTGGTGTTATTGTCGGTCGGCGGCTTTATTGCATCGTGCGGCGATAGTAAAAAAACTGACAACACTATTGCAGATCCGGCCATTGCCAAAGGCATTGTGCAGCGCGACTGGGGAGCTGTTGACGGAAAAAAGGTATTGCTATTTACCTTAACCAACAGCCTTGGCACACAAGTTAAAATAACCAATTACGGGGGCACCATTACCTCGTTTATATTGGCCGATAATAAAAAAGGTAAAAGCGATATTGTACTGGGCTTTGATACGCTGGATAGATACCGTGCCAGGTCAACCTATTTTGGTGCTACTATTGGCCGGTATGCTAACCGCATTGGCGATGCCCGCTTTGTATTGGATGGTAAATTGTATAACCTTGCAGCCAACAACGGTAAAAACCATATACACGGGGGCAATAAGGGATTTGATAAAGTGGTTTGGGATGCGGCGCCAGTGGTGGACAGCACGCCAACATTAACCTTAACATATATTAGTAAAGATGGCGAAGAAGGCTACCCTGGTAATTTAACCGTGCAGGTAAAATTTACGTTAACTGACAACAATGCACTTCAAATAAAATATACGGCCGAAACTGATAAGCCAACCGTAGTTAACCTTACCAACCACAGTTATTTTAATTTAACAGGCAATGTTGACAGCACTATACTTAACCATAGTTTACAGATAAATTCAAATAGATATTCTCCTGTAGATTCTACCCTGATACCTACCGGCCAATTGGCACCAGTACAAAGTACACCTTTTGACTTTACACAACCAACGGCCATTGGAGCACGCATACAACAGGTGCCGGGGGGATATGACCACAATTTTGTGTTGAATAAAAAGGACAATAATGAAACGCCGGCGGCCATAGTGACAGATTTTGCCAGTGGCAGAAAATTAGAGGTATTTACATCGGAGCCCGGATTACAATTTTACACGGGTAATTTTTTAAACGGAAGCATTATAGCCAATAAAGGAAAACCCATTTATAAACATGCGGCATTTTGCCTTGAAACGCAACACTTTCCCAACTCACCTAACAAGCCTGCTTTTCCATCGGTACAGCTACGGCCAGGACAAAAATATAGCTCGTATACCATATATAAGGTTTCGTTATTGCCTTAAATTCAATACTTTTCCACTCAAAAAAAACAGTATTATAAAACAAAAATAATTACACATGAAATTTTTTATCGATACGGCAAACCTGTCGCAAATTAAAGAAGCAAATGAATTAGGCATTTTGGATGGAGTTACCACCAACCCAACGTTAATGGCAAAAGAGGGTATTAAAGGCGAAGCGGCCATTGCCGAACATTATTTAACTATATGCGAAATGGTGGAAGGCGATATCAGCGCCGAAGTATTGTCAATCAATTTTGAAACGATAGTTGAAGAAGGAAAAAAACTGGCAGCCATTCATCCAAATATTATAGTAAAGGTGCCAATGATTAAAGACGGTATCAAGGCCATTAAGTGGTTTACTGATAACGGTATCAAAACCAACTGTACGCTTATATTTTCGGCTGGGCAGGCTATTTTGGCTGCCAAAGCCGGGGCCGCTTACGTATCGCCATTTATTGGCCGTATTGACGACAGCGGCTGGGATGGTGTACAACTGATTAAGCAGATATCGAACATTTTTGCTATTCAGAAATTTAATACGGAGGTTTTGGCGGCCTCCATTCGCAACGCTAACCACATTATTCAATGTGCCGAAGCCGGTGCCGATGTTTGTACCTGCCCGTTGGATTCAATACTTGCATTGCTAAAACACCCGTTAACCGATATTGGCCTCGCCAGGTTTTTAGAGGATGCTAAAAAAATGTAACGGTCAAAGCTGTTTTCAACTCCTTACATCAAATACTTAACCACTAATCATTAAAAATGGCTGAAAATTCAAATGATTTACAAGTTTTAAAAGATACTGCGGCGCAGGTACGCAGAGATATTGTTAGAATGGTGCATGGTGCACAATCGGGTCACCCCGGTGGTTCGTTGGGATGTACCGACTTATTGGTTGCCTTATATTTTAAGGAAATGATAATCAATAAAAATAAAGGTGCCGACGGTTTTCTTGAATTTTTAAAGCCTGCGCAGGGTGAGGATGTTTTCTTTTTATCGAACGGGCATATTTCGCCGGTATGGTATTCGGTACTTGCGCACCGCGGTTATTTTAATAAAAGCGAAATGGCCACGTTTCGCAAATTAAACAGCCGCCTGCAGGGCCACCCCGCCACCCACGAGCATTTGCCTGGCATTAGGGTTGCCTCGGGTTCGCTTGGGCAAGGCATATCAGTAGCAGCGGGTGCTGCTTATGCTAAACGATTACGTGGCGACGATAAAACAGTGTTTTTATTAATGGGCGATGGCGAGCAGCAGGAAGGCCAGATTTGGGAAGGCGCACAATTTTGTGCACACCACCATTTAGATAACCTGATTGCATTTGTTGACTGGAACGGAATGCAGATAGATGGCACTACCGAAAATGTAATGAACAACCGCGACCTGGCAGCTAAATATGAAGCGTTTGGCTGGGAAATAGTGCGGTTGGAAGATGGCAACGATATGCAAAGTGTATTAAACGCACTGGAAGAAGCCAAGAGCAAAAGCCGCAAAGGAAAACCAATTGCAGTGATGATGCGGACTATAATGGGCTATGGCGTAGATTATATGATGGGCACGCACAAATGGCATGGGTCGGCACCAAACGATGCGCAATTAGCCACGGCGCTTAATCAGCTTAGCGAAACATTGGGTGACTATTAATTGCCAGATCGGGTAGTAGTCATAGCTATATAAGATGCCTTTAAAAATCAGTACTACTTTTTTGGTGAAACCAACAATGGTTGTAACCCACTTGGTCAATAACATTGACACCGTACAAGGGAGTGACACAACCGGAGTTGAAAAAATAACCTTCTGCTGGTTAAAAAATAGCTAAAAAAAAAGTTTGACTTATAATTGACAAATACCACATGACCATTTACCGTGAATTTTTTACAACCGAACCTACACAATGAAAAAATATACATTTACCGAAAAGAAAGATACCCGCTCTGGTTTTGGAGCCGGAATGGCGCATTTAGGCCGCACAAACCCTAATGTAATGGCGCTTTGTGCCGACCTGGTTGCCTCGCTAAAACTGGACACTTTTATAAAAGAAAATCCTGAACGCTTTATACAGTGCGGCATAGCCGAGGCTAACATGATTGGCGTATCGGCGGGGCTGGCCGTTAACAATTTTATACCCTTTGCTACCACGTTTGCCAATTTTGGATCGGGACGAGTGTACGATCAAATACGGCAAAGCGTTGCCTACTCAGGTACCAATGTAAAAATTGCGGTATCGCATGCCGGCCTAACGCTGGGCGAGGACGGGGCAACCCACCAAATATTGGAAGACCTGGCCATGATGCGGGCCATGCCCGAAATGACCGTAATTAACCCCTGCGATTATAACCAAACCATGGCGGCAACCATTGCCGTAGCCGAATATAAAGGCCCCGTTTATTTGCGCTTTGGCCGCCCCGTTGTACCAGTTTTTACGGATGCTGACCAGCAATTTGAAATTGGAAAGGCGTGGATGGTAAACGAGGGTAAAGATGTGACCATTTTTGCCACCGGACACCTGGTGTGGGAAGCAATACTGGCCGGCGAAATACTGGAGAAAGAAGGGATTGATGCCGAAATTATAAACATACATACCATTAAGCCGTTAGACGAAGAGGCAATACTAAAATCGGTGGCCAAAACAGGTTGTGTGGTTACCGCCGAAGAGCACCAGTTAAATGGTGGTTTGGGCGATGCAGTTTGCCAGGTGCTTAGCCGTAATAAACCCGCCCCGGTAGAAATGATTGGGGTAAATAACTCTTTTGGCGAAAGCGGTACCCCTGCACAATTAATGGAAAAATATGGACTGGATGCCAACCATATTGTAGCAGCAGTAAAAAAGGTATTGACCCGTAAATAGTGGGTTTTATATACAAGGCCAACCGTTGTTGCAATGCATTTGCCGCAGCAGTTGGCTTTTTTTTGGCTTAATAAAGCCGCATGCTTTGGAGGGTAATATTGTTTTGCGCTAAATTTATTATCCGGTTGTTAAAGGGTTGGCAACCTATACAATTTTTGCAATTTAAATGCGATGCCGTATATATAGCTAAAGCCAGCAAAACCTACCAACTAATCATTATTTTTTGCGATGATAAACTTTTGACCATTGTTTATTTGCTGCAGTAATGCGGCTGAGTTGTAAAACAGGTTAAGCATGTAATTGAGCTGTCTTTTGCTTAAAGTGCTTGCGTAGGCTACCGGCCATATTGGGTTAGCTAATAGTTATATACCGCCAATACTGCTGCTGCTTGCCGGCGTAATGGGTAGTTGCCCTATTGTTCATATATGCACGGTTATTTTCGTAAAATCTATTCGTTACTTCTAACGGTAATTTGTTGTATTAAAAAAACAGTAGCCCGCGCATTAAACGGCGCAGGCTAACATAAAATATTTAAAAACGGTCTTTTGTCTAATCCCCAAAAAAACATCATTTACACAACATTCAAACTAAATCCCTTTTTCATTTTTATAACGATGACAGGCTTTCTTCAATGGCTTTGATCCTTGCAAGGGCGTCCGCCTGTTTCTTCATTTCAAGCTCCACCACATCGGGCCGGGCATTGGCCATAAACCGTTCGTTGCTTAATTTCTTCGCAACACTTTCTAAAAACCGGCGCTGCCTTTCAAGGTCTTTTTCAAGTTCGGTCTGAAGCGTGCTTTTGTCAACTTCGCGGCTGCTTTCAAAATAAAATTTATCTGTTTCTACCGCAATAACAATGTTGTTTGCAGGCGCAGAATTTATATAAACTAAACCATGGGCGTTTACCTGTTTGGCTAATATTTTTTCAAAACCGGTATAGTTGTCTTTGTTTTGGGTAAGTACTGAAAGCAGTATGCTTTCTTTTGGCTTTACCTGGTTTTTATTACGGGCATCCCTAATGGCAGAAATCACTTTTTTTAGCAGCTCGCCTTGTTCCAATATTTCTTTTTTAACCGGGTATTGGTTTCCAAACTGCTTTATACAAAGGTCGTCGTCCGTAAGCCGCTCCAAAAGCAAATGGTAAATTTCTTCGGTAATAAAAGGCATAAATGGATGCAGTATTTGCATTAACCGCTCAAAAAATGCAATGGTTTTTTGGTAGATGGCAGCGTCTATCGGTTGTTCAAAACCGGGTTTTACCCATTCAAGATACCAACTGCAAAAGTCGTCCCAAATAAGGGAGTAAATCGTTTTTAATGCTTCGCTTAATTTAAACTGACTATACATTACGTCAAGGTCGGCGGCTGCCTGGTTTAGGCGGCTCTCAAACCAATCAACGGCAAAATTGCCAGAAGGATTGTCGGCAGCCTCCCCATTATCGGCTTGCCGGGTTTGCCACATATTTACCAGCTTAAGGGCGTTCCAAAGCTTGTTATTAAAGTTGCGGCCTTGTTCAAGGCTTGCTTCATCAAACAAAAGGTCGTTGCCCGCCGGCGAGGATATCATAATACCAAACCGCACCGCATCTGCACCATACTTATCAATCAGTTCCAACAGGTCGGGGCTGTTGCCAAGGCTTTTGCTCATTTTTCGGCCTTGTTTATCACGCACCATACCGGTAAAATAAACATCCTTAAACGGCCGCTTTTTTTGGTAATGCATGCCCGCCATTATCATTCGCGCCACCCAAAAAAAAATAATATCCTGCCCGGTAACCAGTACTGCAGTGGGGTAGTAGTAGTCAGGTTCGGTATTACCCTCCGGCTCCGATATTCCCTTAAACACCTCCATGGGCCATAGCCACGAGGAGAACCAGGTATCCAGCACATCTTCGTCCTGTGTGAGGGTTTCTATTTTGAATTTTGAATTTTGAATTTTGAATTGAATGTAAGCTTGCTCCCTTGTTTCAGCAACTACAAAACTTCCATCGGGTGCATACCAGGCAGGTATTTGCTGGCCCCACCACAACTGGCGGCTAATGCACCAGTCCTTTACATTTTCAAGCCAATATTTATAGGTGGCTAAAAATTTATCGCCGGGGTGAATGGTAATTTCACCACTGGTAACGGCGGTAAGGGCTGGTTCGGCCATCTCCTTCATTTTTACAAACCATTGGGTGCTAATGCGGGGTTCTACCACGACGCCGCTGCGTTGACTGTAGCCGAGGCGGGTTTGGTATTCTTCCTGCTTACTTATAAAGCCTTCTTCCTGTAGGTCCTCTACTATCTTTTTACGTGCAGTAAACCTGTCTTCACCAACATAAATTTGTGCGGCTTCGCTTAGGGTGCCATCGGGGTTAAGGGTATCAATTACTGCCAGCCCGTGTTTCAGGCCCAGGTTGTAATCGTTTATGTCATGGGCCGGGGTAACTTTTAATGCGCCGGTTCCAAACAATGTATCAACGTACTCGTCAAAAATGATAGGAATTTGCCTGTTAATAAGTGGCACAATTGCAAACTTACCCTTTAAATGACTGAACCTTGCGTCTGCCGGGTTTACACAAATGGCGGTGTCGCCCATAATGGTTTCGGGCCGTTGGGTGGCAATGGTAATATAGTTGTCGGTTGTTGGTTGATTGTTGGCTGCAGCACTATTCTCATCTGCATCAACCAAAGCATATTTAATGTAATACAACGTTCCGGTAAGGTCTTTAAACTCAACCTCTTCATCGCTTAACGCAGTTTTTGCTGCCGGGTCCCAGTTAATCATGCGGGCGCCACGGTATATTAAACCCTTGTTGTAAAGGTCAATAAACACCTTAATAACTGCTTTGTAGTAGTGGTCGTCCATGGTAAAAGTTACCCTGTCCCAATCAACACTACAGCCTAGTTTTTCTATCTGGTTATAAATAATTCCCCCGTATTTATCTTTCCATTCAAAGGCATATTTTAAAAATTCGTCGCGGGTAAGACTGTTTTTGTCAATGCCTTTTTCCTTTAACATTTGCACCACTTTTGATTCAGTGGCAATGCTTGCATGGTCGCTACCTGGTACCCAGCAGGCATTAAAACCGCTCATTCGGGCTTTGCGCACCAATATGTCCTGCACGGTTTCGTTTAGCGTATGCCCCATGTGTAAAACGCCGGTAACATTTGGCGGAGGTATCACCACCGTGTACGAGGGCCGGTGGTCAGGTACACTTTTAAAATATCCCTTATGTTGCCATGTCTGGTTCCATCTTTCTTCGGTGGTTCCCGGTTCGTAGTTCCTGGTTAGTTCCATTTTAATTACCTGCAAGTTTGTTACTAAAAAAAGTTGCTATTCCCATTAACTGTTTAAAAACAGTGGGCAAATGTACAAAATCGCAAAGCGTAAATAAAGGCAAAGGTTTATAGGATTGTGGGTGTTTTTACCTTTAGTTGCCATGTTGGGCAGTGGTTTATTGGTGCATTAAAAATGAGGACCTTGCAGCAATAGCATAGTTATGGTTGCTGATAAAATGGCATCCGGTAGCACTTTCCCAACTGTTTACAACTTTAAACCATTTTTTTACTATTCTACCCCAATAATGTGGGCAATCGTTGCAAATAACTTCTTACCGGGCTTATTTTCCGCCTCCCACAAGTACAGCAGCCATGTTTTTTTAGGTAGATGTTTGCTTCGGTCTAACAAATAAACGGTAATCAAAACACGGGCAAAATGGGTAAATGTGCGTAACTATCAACTTGCCCGATTCTTGTGCACATTATTGATTAGCCACTTGCTGTATGTAAAGGGTGCCTGTTAGTCTAAACCATTATAAATCAAACACTAACCAGTGCGTGTGGGTCAAAATTTAGGTAAAGGGTCAACGTATTCTAAAAGGCTGCGTGCCCGTGCCAGCTTGGTATTTCGTTTATATTTGTTAAGTAAACTTACGCATGGCCAATAGAATAAAAAAGAAGAGTGCACCGCCAGCCAGCCCCGATAAATTGAACCCTGATAAACAGGCGGAAGTTACTATGAAGGAACTGGTAAAAGACGAGCGTACCTATAAAATAGGCGGTGCATTCAGCCTGCTTTTGTCGTTGTTTTTAGGCGTAGCTTTTACCAGCTACCTGTTTACATGGCAGGCCGATCAGTCGCAAATATTTAGTTCGGGCGGCATTAGCATTTTTACCCACGACGAGGCCAGGGTACTAAACCTTTTAGGTGTGTTGGGCGCCTATACTTCCCACTTTTTTATTTACAAGGGGTTTGGCCTTGCTTCCTTCTTTTTTTGTTCGTTATTTTTTGTGACGGGTATTAACCTGCTTACCGGTCGTAAGGTGTTTTCGCTTAGGCGCAATGTAAAATATGTGGTGGCCGGGCTTATGGTAATGAGTGTAACACTGGCATTTGTATTTACCGGCAATAGCTTTAGCTGGGGTGGGGCAGTAGGCGAATTTATAAGTGAATGGATGGTTAAGGTAATAGGCACCTTTGGTACCGCAGTGATAATTATGGTGGCCTTTTTCAGCTACTTTATTTGGCGGTTCAACCCCACCTTTAAGTGGCCCGGGCGTAAACCTGCAATAGTAGCCGCACAGGTACCCATGCCAATGGAGGATGATGTGATGCTACCCCAAACACCCAGGGAAGTAAACGACTTATATAAAAACGAGGGGGGTGAAGCCATACTGTATATAGAAAAAGATGAACCCATTTCGAAAAATAAATTAAAGAAAGACGGCAGCGGCGTAGTGGTAATTATGCCAAAGGAAGAAAAAAGACCGATAGAGCCAACCTTTACCATTAATGAAAGGGAACACGAAAAAGAGGAAGCTGTGCCTTTTGAAACCACAATGCCGGTAAACGTATCAGCCGTGGTAATGCAACCAACAGTTTTGCCTGGCCATAATGGATACAGTGCGGATGCTGATGACGACGGTTTGTTGAACGAATTGCCGACCTACGCATTACACAACAAAAAACCAACGCCAGCCGCTCAAAACAATATGCCGTTGGACGACATGGAACTTGAAATAAAACCAACACCGGAACGCAACAGTGAAGAAGAGGAAGAAGACGATTTTATTCCAAAACCAAAGGCAGTAAAGCAAGACCCCTACGAACCTAAGCTAGACTTGCGTGACTATAAATATCCCACCCTTGAATTGCTTGAAACGCACGGAAGCGAAAAGATCGTTCACGACCCGATAGAGCTGGAAACCAATAAAAACCAAATCATATCTACCCTAAGTAATTACGATATTACCATACAGCGTATTGCGGCTACTGTTGGCCCTACTGTTACGTTGTACGAAATTGTGCCTGCACCGGGCATTCGCATCAGCCGCATAAAAAACCTTGAGGATGATATTGCCCTTAGCCTTGCTGCCCTGGGCATACGTATTATTGCACCCATACCCGGTAAGGGAACTATTGGCATAGAAGTGCCCAACGTACGCAAGTCTATCGTAAGTATGAAAACATTGCTTGCATCTGATAAGTTTCAACACAATTCGTATTCGCTGCCCATAGCCATTGGTAAAAAAATTGACAACGAAAACTTTATTGTCGATTTGGCTACCATGCCTCACCTGCTAATGGCGGGTGCCACGGGCCAGGGTAAATCGGTTGGATTGAATGCTATTTTGGTGTCGTTGCTGTATAAAAAACACCCATCGCAGTTAAAGCTTGTGTTGGTCGATCCTAAAAAAGTGGAGCTAAGTATTTACAGGGTAATTGAAAAACACTTTTTAGCCAAACTGCCCGGCGAGGAAGAAGCCATTATAACCGATACAAAAAAAGTAGTGCATACACTTAATGCACTTTGCATTGAAATGGATAACCGGTACGACCTGCTTAAAGAGGCTGGATGCCGTAATATAAAAGAATATAACGAAAAGTTTATTGCCCGCAAACTTAACCCCGAAAAGGGACACCAGTTTTTGCCCTTTATTGTGTTAGTGGTTGATGAGTTTGCCGACCTTATTATGACCGCAGGTAAGGAAGTAGAAATGCCTATTGCACGACTGGCGCAGTTGGCAAGGGCCATCGGCATACATCTTATTATTGCCACCCAAAGGCCGTCGGTTAACATTATTACCGGTACCATAAAGGCCAACTTCCCGGCACGGATAGCGTTTAAGGTGTCGAGTAAAATAGATAGCCGTACCATTTTAGATGCAGGTGGAGCCGAGCAGTTAATTGGTAAAGGCGATATGCTGATAAGTTACAATGGCGAAATTACCCGGCTGCAATGTGCGTTTGTTGATACGCCCGAGGTAGACAGTGTAACCGGGTTTATTGGTGAACAACGTGGTTATCCCGATGCATTTTTGTTGCCTGAGTATGTAGATGAGAAGGAATTGGAAAGCAAAGATTTTGACAGCACCAACCGCGATCCATTGTTTGAAGATGCAGCCAGGTTGATTGTTACCAGCCAGATAGGCAGTACCTCGTTAATTCAACGACGAATGAAACTGGGCTATAACCGCGCAGGCCGGCTAATGGATCAATTGGAGGCGGCAGGGGTGGTTGGCCCCAGCCAGGGCAGTAAGGCCAGGGATGTGCAAATAAAATCGGAAATGGAACTGGACGAAATATTGCAGGCTTTTAGTTAGCCGGTTATTAATTGCGGGCGGTTTATTGTGAAACAATTGGTAATATGCAGGTTATGTGGGGCATGGCATAGCTTTTGAAAACATGTATCCGAAAAACAGCTACAGCCAATTTGGACCCCATGCTGAATAAACACGACCAGGCTAAACTGGTCTTCATTAATAAATAATAAACATGAACGTATTTACAAAAATGGGAATAGTAATTGCCGCAGTAGCAACAATTGGAGTAACTGCAAATGCTCAAAACGACGCAAACGCTAAAAAAATACTGGATGAAGTAAGTGCCAAATTAAAAGATATGAAAGGGGTAAGTGCCAATTTTACTTACATGTCAAAAAGCCGCAGCGGTAAGCAGAATAGTAGTGTAGACGGAAAGATTTTTATAAAAGGCGACAAATACTACATTAAACAGGGAGCTGGCGAAATTTTTAGCAACGGCACTAAAACCTGGAATTATAATGGCACTAACGAAGTAACCATTACCGCGGTTGACGATGATGCGCAGGCATTGACGCCACAAAAATTACTTTCTAATTTTTACGACAAGGATTTTTCGTACAAACTGGCTTCATCAACCGGTGCCAGCTATATGATTGCAATGACGCCTACCGATAAGCGGAAGAGTTACCAAAAAGTGAACCTGTTTGTTGATAAGGCAAAAAAAATGATCACCCGTGCCACCGTGTTGGATAAAAGTGGCAATACAATCGAGTTTTCTTTAAAAAATATTAATACCAATGTTGCCATTCCCGATGCTACCTTTGTTTTCAACAAAAGCAAATACAATAAAAATATAGAAGTAATAGAATAAGGAGTTATTCCTATGAAAGTTACTAACCGCCGCCTTCGTTTTTGAAGGCGGTTTTTATTTACCCAAACCTGTATCTTGCACCGGCCAAATTATTAATATGAAATATACCCCGTTGAATGCCAACATATTTATAAAGAACCGCAAGCGTTTTATAGCGGAAATGAAAGGCGACAGTGTAGCTATTTTTAACAGTAACGACGAGATACCTTCCAATGGCGATGCGTTGTATAAATACGCCCCAAACAGCGATCTTTTTTGGCTAACCGGTATTGAGCAGGAAGAGTCGATGCTAATATTGTTTCCCGATAACGTTGACAACAAATACCGCGAAGTACTGGTGTTGTTTAAGCCCAACGAATTAAAAGAAAAATGGGATGGAAAAAGGCTTCGTGCAAAAGAAGCTACCGCTATATCGGGCATTGAAACCATTGTTTGGCTCGATAGCCTGGATGCAATGCTGCAGCAATGGATCCATCTTGCAGACCACATTTACCTAAATACCAACGAAAACGACCGTAAAGGCAGCCTGATAGAAACCCGCGATTACCGGTACGCAAAACAAATGCAAAGCCGTTTTCCGTTGCATAAATATGAGCGGTCGGCCAAAATTTTAAAAAAGCTGCGTGCTATTAAAACCGATGAAGAAATAGAGGTAGTAAAAACTGCTATTGATATTACCGATAAAGCTTTCAGGCGGTTGTTGCAGTTTATACAGCCAGGCGTTATGGAGTACGAAATAGAGGCTGAGTTGGTTCACGAATTTTTACGCAACAGGGCCAGGGGCGAAGCATACGGCAGTATTATTGCCAGCGGCGACCGGGCCCGCACACTGCACTACGTAGCCAATAATGCGGAGTGTAAAGACGGCGAATTGATATTAATGGATTTTGGCGCCAGCTACGGTAATTATGCAGCCGACCTTACCCGCACGGTGCCGGTAAACGGCGTTTTTACCAAACGCCAGAAAGAGGTGTACAATGCATGCCTTCATTTACATATTTATGCAAAGGGTATTTTAAAACCCGGTATTTCTATTGTTGATTATACTGATAAAGTAGGCGATGAAGCTACCAATACCTTTATTAAAATAGGGTTGCTAACCAAAGAAGAAGTAAAAAACGAGGATAAGGACAATAAGGCACATCGTAAGTATTTGTACCACGGCATATCGCATCATCTTGGCATTGATGTACACGATTTGGGTACCAGGGTAGAGCCTATAAAAGAAGGGATGCTATTTACCATTGAGCCGGGCATTTATATTGAAGATGAACAAATGGGCATACGTATTGAAAACAATGTATGGATCACCAAAAACGGAAACAAAGACCTTATGAAAAACATACCAATAGAAGCCGACGATATAGAGCAATTAATGAACAAATAAATTCTTCGGGCTTTGAGCCCATGGTAGCTTTATTGTGCGTTTATTAAAAAATATGCCTCCAATTAATATGAAATTTGTTCCCAACCTGTTTACCCTTCTCAATCTTTTTTTTGGATGTGTTGCCATTGTAATGGTAATGCAAAACGGGTTGGTGGTTACCAACAGCGCAAAAGGCGCCTTGTTACTTTTGTTACCCGAAAAAATATACCTGGCATCGCTGTTTATTGCCATTGCCGCTGTGGTTGATTTTTTAGATGGTTTTGTGGCGCGGTTATTTAAAGCGTCAAGCGAGTTGGGCAAACAATTAGATAGCCTAGCCGATGTGGTAAGTTTTGGAGTAGCCCCTGCAATGATTGTTTACCAGTTTTTGAGGTTGGCGCATGCCCAGCAACCCGATGGTTTAAGTGTTTGGTTTGGGTGGTTACTGCCTGCCTTTATCATTCCCTGTGCGGGGGCCTACCGACTTGGCCGTTATAATTTGGACAATAGCCAATCGGTGTCGTTTAAAGGAGTGCCAATACCCGCAGTTGGAATGTTAATTGCCGCCTTTCCGCTAATTTATTGGTATGCAAATAACGGGTGGGTGTCGGGTTTGTTGCTAAGCCCCTGGTTTTGGTATGCCGTTATAGCAGTGGTAAGCTGGCTAATGGCCAGCACCTTACCAATGATGGCACTTAAGTTTAGCAAAGATGCCTCAGGAGCCAATAAGTATAAAATTGGACTGGTCGTTTTTGCAATAGCTGCGCTGGTGTTATTAAAGTGGATAGCAGTACCCCTAATATTTTTGGTGTATGTACTGTTATCCATCGTTACAAGGCCCTCAATAGCCAGGTAAATTTAATATACTGTTGCTGAATCCTCCTTTCTTTTTAACGGTAAAAATTACCTTTCAAAGGTTACCTTTGCCAACCAAATAACACACTATGACCTACAACGTGCAAATAAAGGTAATGCCACTAAAAGACCTGCTGGATCCGCAGGGTAAGGCAGTAAAAGGAGGCCTTCAAAACTTAGGTCTTACAGGCATTACCGATGTAAGAGTTGGCAAGCATATTACCCTTCAAATAGATGCGCAAAGCGAAGCTGAGGCAAAACAGTTGGCCGAAGATGCCAGCAAAAAGCTATTAGCCAACCCGGTAATGGAGTTTTTTGAGGTTGAAATGATTGATGGATAACGGCACCCATCGGTGGCCATAAAATTATACCTGTAGTTATTATTGTAGAAAGTGATTATCGCAAACATACAATTTCATCTGTTTACATTTTTTTTTAATTGAATGGCTACAGTGGTAGTTTAAACAGGAAACCGGTGGCTGATAATTGGCTGGTTATGCAGCTAATACCAGATAAAAATTTTTTTTACAATTGATATCGCCGCCAGCAGGTTCTGCTACGGCATACCTTCTAAGCAATCCTTTTCATGCTTTATATTGTTCCCACGCCTTTAGGCAATTTAAAAGATATTACGCTTCGGTCGCTGGAGGTATTACAAAGTGTGGATGTTATTTTGGCCGAAGACACGCGAACATCTTCTAAATTGTTGCAGCATTATCAAATTTCCAAACCGGTATCGCCTTACCACCAACATAACGAACATAAAATAGTACAGCACTTAATTGACCAGTTACAGGCAGGCAAAACCTTTGCGCTAATAACCGATGCCGGCACCCCAGGTATAAGCGACCCCGCCTATTTATTGGTACGCGGGTGCATTACACATGGCATACAGGTGCAATGCCTGCCGGGCGCCACTGCCTTTGTACCAGCGCTGGTTAACAGCGGTCTGCCTATTACCCGTTTTACCTTCGAAGGCTTTTTGCCGCTTAAAAAAGGCCGCCAAACCATTTTAAAACAACTGGTTAACGAAGAGCGCACGATGGTTTTTTACGAAAGCCCCATGCGCCTTGTTAAAACCCTAAACGAGTTTATTGAATACTTTGGCCCCGAAAGGCAATGTAGTGTTAGCCGCGAGTTAACAAAAATGTTTGAAGAAAATTTTCAGGGTACGTTGCACGATGTTTGTAAACACTTTGCAGCAAAAACAATAAAGGGCGAAATTGTGATTGTTTTGGAAGGATGCCCCAAACAGAAAAAAACACAAACCACATTTTATGAAAAACAAAACGACCACTATAATGAAAGCGATTAACAACAAAACAAACAATGGCCTTACACTGGTAAAACGATGGCTGGTACTGGTACTAACCGGGCTGTTTACTTTACAGGCAGGCGCCCAGTTTAGAAGTATACCGGGTGAGGTGACGGATAACTTCAAATCAAAATTTCCTAAAGCTACCCATGTAACCTGGAAGGATAAACTAAGCAGTTTTACGGCCGAATTTGATCAAAACAATGAAAAGCTGAAAGCCTTTTTTACCAGCAAAGGCAATTGGTTACGTACCGAAAAGCCGATAGATTTTGAAAAGTTACCTGGTGTGGTAAAAGATGGTTTTAGCAAAAGTAAATATGCCATGTACGATGTAAAAGAAGTGATAGGAATTGACGATAGCGAAAAGGGATACCTATACAAAGTAGTAGTTAAAAAAGGCGATATTACCGGGCGAAACCTGTTTTTTACTTCCAAAGGCCAACTGGTAAAAGATGATTTTAAGTTATAAGAAATAAACGTTTAGTAAATATGACAAAAATTGTAATTATCCTCTCTCTTTTGATATGTATCAATACTGCCTTTGGGCAGCCTGACCGGTGGCAACAACGTATAAGCTACGATATTAACGTAGATATGAATGTAGGTACCAACGTAATAAAGGGAACAGAAAAAATTGTGTACACAAACAATTCGCCCGATACGCTTAACCGCATATTTTTTCACACTTATTGGAATGCTTTTCAGCCCAATAGTATTATGGATAGCCGCAGCCGCGAGTTGGGTAAAACGATTTTAGGTCAAAGCCGCAATGGCGAAAATATTCGCGATTGGGATGGCCGGGTAAAAGACCGGATACTAAACCTTACGCCGCAGGAAACTGGCTATCAAAAAGTGATTGCGGTTACCATTAATGGCCAGAAACAGGAATTAAAAGACCATGAAACTATTTTAGAGGTAGTGCTGATGAAACCGCTTTTGCCAAAAACGAAAGTTTTTATGGAGGTTGAATTTGAAGCACAGGTTCCGCTACAGGTACGCAGAAGCGGCCGCGATAATGTAGAAGGCGTACGATATAGTATGAGCCAATGGTACCCCAAGGTAGTGGAGTACGACTATACAGGATGGAGTGCCAACCCTTATGTGGCAAGAGAATTTTATGGTGTTTGGGGCGATTATAACGTTAACATCACCATCGATAAAAATTATATGATTGCTGGTACGGGTACACTTCAAAATGCCGATAAAATTGGTTTTGGATATTCAACCCCGCAATTAAAAGTGGCCAGACCAACCGGCAATACACTTACCTGGAAATTTGCTGCAAACAATGTACACGATTTTATGTGGGCGGCAGACCCCGGGTACACCATGATAAAAAAAGAGCTTGATAATGGCCCCACCTTATTTATTGTTTTTAAAACCGGTACTGCTGAAAGTGATGCACGCTGGCAACTGTTGGCCGATACGGTGGCGTTGGCTTACCCCATTATGGCAAAATTGTTTGGCGCCTACCCATACAAAAACTATTCGTTTATACAAGGTGGCGATGGTGGTATGGAATACCCTATGGCCACCTTACTAAGAAGTGCAAGTATTGGTACTGCCATACATGAGTGGATGCATAGCTGGTACCAGGGCATGATGGGATCGAACGAATTTTTGTACCCATGGATGGACGAGGGATTTACCAATTATGCATCGGCCCGTATTGAGTATGAGCTAATGGGAAAACAGGCATTTGAACAACAAGGTAATTACGATGCGTACTTACGCCTTGCCAAAAGTGGCTATGAAGAACCAATGGCTACGCCGGCCGACTTTTTTACTACCAATTATGCTTACGGCAGTGCTGCCTATGGAAAGGGAGCGGTGTTTTTATCGCAGCTTGGCTACATAGTTGGTGCCGGCGCACGCGATAGTATTTTGCTGGCATACTACAATGCATGGCGTTTTAAACACCCTAATCCTGCCGACTTTGTGAGGGTAGCCGAAAAAGTAAGCGGCATGGAATTAAAATGGTACAAAGAGTTTTGGTTGTACACCACAAAAACCATCAACTACAGTATTGACAGCCTGTGGGAGGCTGATGGCAAAACCAATATACGTGTAAAACGCATTGGCGAAATACCAATGCCGGTTGATGTACAGGTAACCTACAAAGATGGATCGAAGGAAATGCATTATATGCCGTTGGATATGATGTACGGAGCAAAGCCGGCTACCGAAGGGGAAAACAGAATAGTACACCCTGAGTGGGTATGGACACGCAACACGTATGTTTTTAGCACCGATAAAAAACTAACGGACATTACCGAGGTGCAAATAGACCCATCGCAAACCATGGCCGATACAGACCTTAAAAACAATACATTAAAACTTAAATGGTAAGGGTGTTGAATTAATAAATTATACAACGGCCACCGATGAGGTGGCCGTTGTATGTTTTATTATTGCAAACTGTTTAAATTATTTTGGATAAAATTTAAAACAAGCCAGATTAATTAACCCTATTGAGATGGATTTTGCTCTTTTTATTTTTACGACCCAGGCCTGAAAGGCCGAAATCTATCAGCCGTGGGTGAAGCCCACGGACATAATTGGCATAGAATTTAAAAAGCCCTGAAGGGGCGGGATAATACTTATGGTAGTATTAATAGTGTAGCGATACAAAAGTGTAAAAATCAGGTTTTAGTGGCTTGTTAGTTTAAGTGCGAGCTGGCACTAAATACAATATCAAAAAAGAGGATTACGCCCTTACAGGGCTTATAAATCGTTTGGGAATGTATTTGCCCCTGGGCTACACCCAGGGCTTTGTTGTTTTGGCCTTTCAGGCCCGGTCGTTTACCAATACCTGGTAATATCAGAAGCCTTTCCAGACTTGCAAATACGATTTGTAATGACTAAGCGTTGTTTGGATGGATGATTGTTTTTAATAGATAATGCAAGCTTCGTTTTGCTGAAAAAAGAACGAAAAGTACACGAGTGCGACGCAACAAAAGCCACATAAAAACACTACTGTGTGGCCAATAAATTTTTTTTAAACACTGATAGCCATTTAATTTGTACAGCTGGAATTAGAAAAAAAAAGTGTTTGAGCGCCTGTACTTACTGTAGCAAACTTTTATGTGGGTTTGCAATTATACACGTTTTGTTTTGCACGGCTTTTTAATAGAAGAAGTTAAAGCGCCTTATCCAGTTTTTCTTTCTGCGCCAGGTAAAGGCCAACAATCACTAAAAAAGTACCGGCAAAAGTGTGCCAGGTAATTGGTTCGTGTAAAATAAAATAGGCGTTGGCAAAACCAAATATGGGGCATAAAAAAATCCATAACGATGCTTTTACCGTATCAATTTTTACGAGGTAAAACCATAGCTGCAGGCCTAATACCGATACGGGAATGATAAGCCAACCAGCGGAAAGCCAAAATTGCAGGTTAAAGTGGCTTTTGCTTATACCACCGGTTAGTAAAACAATGGGCAATAAAACCACCCCGCCAAAAAGTACCTGCCACCCGTTTATTACTACGCTGCCAAGCGTCCACGGTATACGGGCATAATATACGGTTGCAGCCGATACTGATAGCATGCCTACCAGTAAAATCAACAAACCTTTTATGGTTGCATAGCTGGTTAACAATAGCGGGTAACAAGCCAACACTACCCCTAGTAGCCCCAGTGTTACGCCTACAACTTCGCGGGTTTTTAGCTTACGCTTTAGCCATATAGCCGACATAACAATAATAAACAACGGATTGGTTGCTGTTGACAGGCTACCTAAGCCAGCCGAAACTTCCTTCATGGCTATTACAAATGTGCCCAGATAAATGGAAGTATTCATTAAACTAAAAACAAACAGTTGTTGCCACTCCCCGCCTTTGGGCAGTCGGTTTTTGGATGGTAAAACAACATAAGCAAAAACTAACATGCCCGCACCTGCAATAAAAAACCGGGCGGTGGCCAATGTTAGCGGATCGGCCACGGCTATACCAAACTTGGTGGCCACCGAAGCCGACGCCCACAAAAATGCAAAAAGAACGCCTGGTACAAGTTGGCGCATGCCGTTGTTGGTTTATATAAAAAAGGGGCAAAGCTATATAGCCTGCCCCAAATTGTAAACAAACGAATTTTATTTTTTCAATACCGAATTAATTAACCTGATGGCCACAATTATATGCCCGGGCCGGTTTGCTGTTTCGTAGTTGAGGCTGTGCAATGCTTTTTCTAAAATATAGGTTTGTAAAATTACCTCAAAGTCGTGGGTGTCGTTGGGTATAAACGATTGGCCTTTTACTGTTTTGAGGTACGCATGTAAAAAGTAGCCCGAAACATAGCTTATCCATACTTCGCAAAAAGGTTTATGTTTTTCAATTTCTTCCTGCCTGAATTTTTTATCAATAATAAGGCCCTCGTAGGCAGCGTAATAAAACGACCGTATCATGCCCGCCACATCCCTTAGCGGCGATCGTTTTATGCGACGTTCGCTGTAGCTGCGCGTGGGGTCGCCACCAAAACCAATAATAGCCAAATTTTTACCCGTAAAAATAATACGTCGTAACTGGTAGTTGCCATGTACCCGTATTCGGGTAGCGTCAATTTTTTTGGCATATATTTTTTTAAGAAATTCAAGCACTTCTTCTCTTTTCGTAAGCAACTCACTTGCTTCGGCAACAATGCCTTTGGGCAATTGATGAAGGTTTTTTGACAGGTTGTGAAAGGCAACGCGAACCAGCGATTGAAAGCCGCTGAAAAGCGACCGCTGGTAGTGCAACGAAAATTCCTCGGGCATAAAGTCGCTTTGTTCATTATCGGCAGCAAGTGCATTATGCATTTCGCCGGTTCGGGTACCTATTAGTGCTGCACCTTCGGCCACGGTACCGCCAATAAACTCCTTCATATCGTCGGCCAGTGTTTCGTAGTCAATGGGCCGTGTAAGGCTTAGAGGTAGCTTTTGTTCGGGGTGCTCCTGCCTTGCCACAATTCGTTCGTAAAAATTATTTAACCGTTCAAACATGTACGACCGGCCGTTGCCATGGTACTCAACCAAAGGCTGTAACATGGCCAACACCATTGTTTTTTGTTCGTTCGACCGCCATTCAATGTACCCAATCATATCGGGTACGCTGGCAAATTTTTGAAAGTGGGTAAGGTAATGGGTCAATTCTACATCGGGGTTTATAGCCCTGTCTACCTGCCGGTATATTTTTAAAAAGAAGGCGTTGTTAAAGCTGACGGAGGTATTATTGTCTTCCATATTCAGCGCCTTTGATTTTACATTTGGGTTGTTGTCAAAATGCTCTGTAACAGTAGGGTCGCCTTTAAAAACAATTTCGCTACCCTTCAATAATATTGTTTTTTGCGAAGCTATGTATGCAAACAGTGCTATCTGTAACGATGGCAGGTATAATGCATCTACCAAAAAAGTACTGGTTTTGTCAATGACTGCCGTACAAATAATTGCATTGGGGCTTATATGATCCTGTTTATTTCCATTTTCGCTTAACAAGGTTACCGGCAGTTGATAAGTGTCGGGCAGGCCGCTTTCGTACGAAACCTCTATCAATAAAAACAAAGCGTTGTATGGTTGCAACGGCATGGTAAAATAGTCGATGATGTTAATATTTTTTATATCGCTTTTCTGGCCCGGAAACCAACTGGTGTGGGCAATGTATGATGGAAGAATAGTGTTTTCCAATTGATATTTATTGTTGGCACTTAACAAATCGCCCACGGACGAAACCTTTAGCTCGGTCAATGGTGATTTCTGCTCGCTTTTTAATACTACCTGCTTTAGTTCAAGCCAATAACAGGCATAAGGGCTAAGTGTAAAAAAGTAGGCTGCATCTTTAATAACCGGAAATTTATTTTTGCTGTACACATCTATCGGTACATACCCCTTGTATTTCGACAGGTCTATTTCGGCTGGCTGGGCATACCTCGACAGGTTTACTATTACCAGTATTACTTCGTTGTTATACACCCTTGTAAACGCCAGTATTTTTGGATTTTCAACGCTCGAAAATTCAATGCTTCCGCGGCTAAAGGCCTTAAAGCGTTTGCGCATGTTAATAATGTTTTTCATGAACCACAGCAACGACGATGGATTTCTGCTCTGCTCCTCTACATTAAGTGACTCGTAGGCATACACTGTATCCAAAATTAATGGCAGGTAAAGCCGCTGCGGGTTGCCCTCCGAAAATCCACCATTCCGGTCTCGGGACCATTGCATGGGGGTTCGTACACCATCGCGGTCGCCCAGGTACACATTGTCGCCCATGCCAATTTCATCGCCATAGTAAATAACGGGTGTACCGGCCAGCGAAAACAGCAGTACGTTCATTAATTCAATTTTACGCCGGTTGTTTTCCATTAAGGGTGCAAGGCGGTGCCGTATGCCTAAGTTGATCTTAGCCTTTGGATCTTTTGCATATGCCTTGTACATATAATCCCTTTCTTCGTCGGTTACCATTTCCAGCGTAAGCTCGTCGTGGTTGCGTAAAAAAATGGCCCATTGGCAATTGTAGGGTATGGCAGGTGTTTGTTCAAAAATATCGGTAATAGGGTAGCGGTCTTCCATTTGTAAGCTCATAAACATGCGCGGCATTACCGGAAAATGATAATTCATGTGGCATTCGTCGCCATCGCCAAAATAACTGGCCGAGTCCTCAGGCCACATGTTGGCTTCGGCCAGCAATACCGTTCCGGGAAAATGTTCATCAACGTGTGTTCTTAGTTTTTTAAGATAAACATGCGTTTCGGGCAGATTTTCGCCATTGGTGCCTTCGCGTTCATACAGGTAAGGCACGGCATCCAATCTAAAACCGTCAACACCCAAGGCACACCAATAATCAATTATTTTAAATACTTCTTCCTGCACCAGCGGGTTATCGTAATTTAAATCGGGTTGATGGTGAAAAAAGCGGTGCCAGAAATACTGTTGTGCCACGGGGTCCCACGTCCAGTTACTGGTTTCAAAATCCTGGAAAATGATACGTACATCTTTGTATTGTTCGGGGTTATCGGTCCACACGTAATATTCTCTTTCGGGCGAACCCTTTAGTGCCCGGCGGGCCCTTTGAAACCACGGATGCATGTCGGAGGTATGGTTTATTACCAACTCGGTAATTACTTTCAAATTACGTTTGTGGGCTTCCTGTAACAACTTTTTAAACTGGTCAATATCGCCATACGATGGGTTTATACTGTAATAATCTGCAATATCATACCCATCGTCTTTAAGTGGGCTGGGGTAAAAGGGCAGTACCCAAATGGCCGTTACGCCTAAGTCGTGCAGGTAATCTAATTTTTGCATCAGCCCCTCAAAATCGCCAATGCCATTGCCGGTACTATCTTTAAATGCTTTAATGTGTAGCTCATAAATAATGGCGTCTTTATACCAAAGCAGTTCATCGCTACTGATGTCGGTTATAATGCTCATATTGTAAAAAAGTAGTTTGATTATCCAGTAAATACACTGGCAGCTAATTAATCAAAAAAATAGTGCCGCACCAGTCATAGCGTTACTAAAGGGTTGTTTTGGTTAATACTTAATACTTGGCAGGCAGGCTTAGCTACTAAAAAATGGCGGGGTAATTCGTGGCTTTGTTTAAATGTATTTGCTGGCCGTTTTATGATTAAACGACCTGACGATTTTGGATAAACACCGGTAATTGACAACCATTTAAGCGCTTACGATTTAGTAAAAAGCGTTCATGAACCTATTGTTTACAGTTTAAAGCTTTTTTATGTTGAAGATGTGTACCGGGGGATCGAAGGCCGTATTCCTTTCGGGCTGATTGTATACTTTTTTTAAAATATCCCAACCATCTACCACCTTGCCAAAGGCAGCATAGCCCAGGCCGTCTTTATTGTTTTCGCCGCCAAAGTCAAAACCTGGCTGGTTACCAATCATAATAAAAAATTCGGTGGTGGCGGTGCCGGGGTCGGTGCGGGCCATTGATATTATGCCGTTTTTATGTAAAATGCCCGTTTGTTGTGTGGTTTCGTGTGGAATGCCGGGTAATGCATTAGCCCTTGCATAATTACTTCGCCACAAGCCGCCCTGTACAAACTCTGCCTTCCACGAGTTAATGGTTTGATTGTCGGGCCGCAGCACACGGTAAAAGCTGCTGCGGTTGTAATACCCGTTATCGAGGTACGACAAAAAGGCCGCTACTGTTTTAGGGGCCTGCTTGTCGTATAACTCCAGTTCAATATCTCCAAATTGTGTTTCAATGGCAATATGAGGTTTGTCGTATTGTTTTTTTGCACACGACAAGCACATGGTACAAGCCAATATGAACAAAATAAATCGGGGGGTAATAGCCATGGTTCAAATGTAAAGGGAAATTTATTTTTAAGATGGCGGAAAGGAATATTGACTGCGATTTGTATAATAATAGTTTTTTGGGGGAAGGATTAAATTATGAAAAATAAGATAGATAGGTTTGTGCGGGTGCATTATGAGGAGTTGAATTAAAGTCTGCATTATTGGATGTACGCATGCCAGGGTGCCTGCGACACACAAGGCCAGGGATAGGGGACCATAGCAGGACGAAGAATATGTTCCGTTGTACTGAGGGTTTGGTTGTTGACGCTGGAACCGCTACAGAGTAACGAGCATGCTTAAATGTTTTATTTGTAGCTCTGCTAGTTTATTTATTCCCACAGGAGACTTAAATCAAAAATTGTTCAGGACTGCTTTAGGCGGTTGAGGTTTTGATAGTAACGTACGGTAGCAAACCGAAGCAACACTGGCAAGTCACCGTTTTGCCTTACATTTCTATTACCCCGGCACCTCATAGCATAATACTTTGATTTATTTAGCTATTGATTAATTACAAGTTTGAAAAAGTTTTCTTTCCGTTTTACCTATATAATATTCAACACATTCCACAATTTGGAGCCAATAAAATCGGAATATTATTTTTTAGAAGAAAAGTTAAAAATAATTTTTTTGGTTGAAAATAAACATTAGTATCAGGAGTAGTTATTGTTGTAAAGATTGTATAGTTGCAGATTTTTCGTTTTTAATCCCCCACTAAGAATACTTCTGTTTTTCTGTATTACTTGCCAATGGTAAGGTGATACGGACTTGTTAATCATTATTTACTAAAAATGCCTTTAGCGTTACCAATGCTAAAATTAGCCGTTATTACTTTTTCATTATTTCTGTGTTGTGCAGGCACAAATGGGCAAATGTCCATGTCAGCTAGCGATAGTGTTAGGTTGGAAACCCGTTTTTTAAATGAAACCGAAAGTAAAGTTTCATTTATTGAGGCCAACATTGAGAAGAAGACCTTAAAAACACTGCGCAGCCTTCAAAAGGAAGAAGCAAAGCTAGAAAAGTTATTACAGAAAAAGGATAGTATTGCTGCGTTACGGTTATTTGCGTCAACTGACAATTCGTATAAACAATTAATGGATAGGATTAAAAACCCCGCCCTGCAAAACCTTAAAGAATATATTCCCCGGTTTGATAGCCTCAAAACAAGCCTTACATTTTTAAACGATCCGGTTGCATTTGCCAAACAAAAAATGCCTAAAGAAGTACAGGAGCAATTAAACAACGTAACCGGAAAGGTTGGGCTGTTGGAAAGTAAGTTACAGGAGGCCGAAAATATAAAATTAATTATTAGAGAACGCAGACAGCAGCTTTTGCAACAACTGAATCAATATGGATTGGGGAAAAAGTTAGACCGGGTAAACAAGAAGGTGTTTTATTACCACCAGCAATTGGCCGAATATAAGGCGTTGCTAAAAGATGGAAAAAAGGCAGAAGAAAAATGCATGGCCATATTAAGGGAACTGCCGGCTTTTAAGGAATTTATGAGTAAGCATTCGATGCTAGCTTCGTTATTTAGGTTACCCGACAATTATGGTACGCCACAAAGCCTGAACGGATTACAAACAAGGGCGGCTATTCAAAGCCAGATAGAACAGCGGTTTGCAGGTACAGGTGTTAATCCGCAGCAATATGTCTCTGGACAAGTACAGCAAGCACAAAATGAACTGACCAAATTGAAAGACAAAGTAAACCAGTTTGGTGGAGGAAGCAGTGACATGGAGATGCCTGACTTCAAACCAAACACGCAAAAGACAAAGCGTTTTCTTAACCGCTTAGAATACGGTGCAAACATCCAAAGTCAAAAGGCAAGAGGCATACTCCCGGTTTCAAGCGATCTGGCTTTCACGGCAGGGTACAAACTCAATGACAAGAGCGTTATCGGCATTGGTGCAGCATACAAACTCGGATGGGGAAGAGGATGGCAGCATATCAGACTAAGCAGTGAAGGAATAGGCCTTCGAAGTTTTATTGACTACAAGCTCAAAGGAAGCTTCTAATTAAACGGAGGGTACGAGCAGAACTATCAACAGGCATTTAGCAGTGTGCGGGAGCTCCAAATATTTGATGCCTGGCAGAGTAGTGGATTACTTGGCCTAACAAAGAAATACAAACTTGGGAAGAAGACCAATACGCTTCAGGTATT
>JBBRUR010000034.1:0-45849 GCA_038247635.1 Chitinophagales bacterium | reverse complement strand
GCCGCATATTTAATGCACTGTTACCCAAACAAAAGCAAATAATCGTTGATCCATCAGGATTGGGGATTACAGTTGGCAATCCTAACGCTGCCAATACCATTATAAAAGTTTGTAACCCCTATTGCGGTCCATGTGCAAAAGCGCATGCTGAAATACATGCATTGCTTGACGATAATAACGATCTAAAAGTGCAAATACTTTTTACGGCCACCAATGCCGAAAACGATAAGGGTAATAAACCAGAAAACATTTATTAGCAGTTGCCGGTAAGCAAAATGAACAAACAACCAAACATGCATTGGATGATTGGTATTTAAGTGATAAAAAAGACTATGAAGTATTTGCTGCCAAATACCCAATGAATGGAGAACTAAAACAACAGGAGGTAAAGGTGGAAGCAGTGAGTGCATGGTGTAAAGAAACCGGTATCGCTTTTACGCCTACATTTTTTATTAATGGGTACCAGTTGCCGGACATATACAATGTAGGCGACTTAAAATATTTTCTTTCTACTTAGACCGGTAGATGGAAAAGCCCGGATGGTCTCTGCTGCTGTGGCCATGGCGGCATGCTGGGCAAAGCCAATGCTTCTTATGCTTAAAGGTGAAGCAAACATTATTTAACCGGCTTGGTTTTAATCCTGTAATTGGAAAAGAAAAAGCCAAAAACTAAAATTTATGAAACTAAAATTTGAAAGCCTTGATACTGTGTTAAGCAGGGAAGAGGCAAAAATGGTTAAGGGTGGCGATGGATTAATCGGTTCGATTGGTGGGGAGGGATTATCCTGTGATGGACCTCATGGACAGCGTTTTTGTCGATCCAATAGCTTTTGTTTGGACTGTATAAACGATGGATTTGGCTTGGCATCATGTCAGCGAAATAGCAATTGTAGAGATATTTGATATTTTTGAGACTGACAAGGACTGGAAGTCCTTGTTAGTTTTTTTTAAATTTTAAATTTTTTAAATTTTGAGATTATTTATGTTGGCTAATTTTCTGTGTCTTGGATTAGCTGGATTTGGCCAACAGATTAGGCATCCGAACAATTACAAAGGATTTACCTGTAGTAGCTGCGAGGGTAATAATTTAGGAAAAGTTATGATTAGTAAGAAGAGGGTAATGGAGGCCCCTTTTAAAAATATTTTTCAGTTATCGGTCAAAAGAAAAAATGATAAAAAGCGATATTCAACTGTTTCTTTTATTTCGCCGGACTGTCTAATCAGTGCAAGGCATAGTGTAGATTGGAGAGATATTATTGAGTATATAGAAATCAGGGTGTCGCCTAATGCTAATAAATGGGTTTTATTAAACAAATCTGATTTTAAAATATTTTATTATACTGAGCGGCTAACTACCTTTTCGGTAGATGTATCCGTTATTAGGATTACTAACAGGGAAAAACTAAAAATGATTTACACTTCCCATTTCAAACTGGGGGTTGATATTGATACTTCACAGGTAGATAGTTTGCACATGGCTGGATACCCCTTTAAAAAATTTGCTATAAATAGCCCTGCACCAGATACTATGGTTACAAGGGTTGTGGCATTTATAGATGCGGAATACAATAGTACAAAAACCATGATTGCACTACCAGTTTGCTCATGCCCCGGCGATAGTGGCGGTCCTGTTTGGATTGAGTTTAAAGCCTCGTATTACCTATTGGGAATTTTTCAAGGCTCTGGTTGGGAAGAGCAAGCGCCTGATAATAGTAGACGAAGTACAGCCGTTTTTCTATATAAAGAAATGGCAAGTTGGATATCGGACATAGTAGCACGAAAGGCGGGCGATGCTTTTGATGAAGACGAATAAGAAAAGCAGGCGAAATATTTAACCGGCTTGCTTTTAATCTTGTAATTGAAAACAGCAGGCCCAAAAATTTAAAAATTATGAACCAAATTTTGAAAGCCTTGGTACTGCATTAAGCAGAGATGAGGCAAAAATAATAAGGGGTGGTGATGGCGCGGTTGGTGAAATTGGAGGTGGATGTTTAGAAGAGTATACTACTGGATGCTCTAAAACAAAACCTTGTTGTTCGCCTGCAAAATGTGAAATTAATGCTACACTTTCTGGAACTATTTACAATAAAAAAAGCCCTGCCACAAAGCGGGGCTTTTTCTATAAATAAAATGGAGAAGCCAGTACTTTTTTGCAGCAAGTCAAAGCGGCGCTATCTTTAAGCCGCGAAAATTAAGCCGTTCGGTGATGGCTTTTTACAATTCACACTCAAAGCAACTTCCATTAAACAAAGCAATACAATAACAGCCAATGAGCTTTTTAGGAAAATTATTCGGTAAAAAGGAAAAGGAAAGCCTGGACCAGGGCCTTCAAAAGACCAAGGAAAACTTTTTGACCAAAATCACCAAAGCGGTGGTTGGCAAAACCACGGTTGATGAAGAAGTGTTGGACAGTCTTGAAGATGCGCTGGTAGGTGCCGATGTAGGTATTGATACTACCGTAGCCATCATAAGCAAAATTGAGGAAAGGGTACGCAGGGATAAATACGTAAACACTACCGACCTTAACCGCATTTTGCAGGACGAGATCCGTGGATTACTGGTAGATGCACCGGAGCAGAGTTATAAAGATTTTTCTACCCCCACGGGCACTAAACCCTATGTAATATTGGTGGTAGGCGTAAATGGCGTGGGCAAAACCACCACCATAGGCAAACTGGCGTATAATTTTACCAAAGCAGGCAAACAGGTATTGCTGGGTGCTGCCGATACTTTTAGGGCCGCAGCCGTTGACCAGCTAACTATTTGGAGCGAACGCACCGGGGTGCCTATAGTAAAACAGCCCATGGGTAGCGATCCCGCTGCCGTAGCTTTTGATACCGTGCAAAGCGGTGTAGCCCGTGGCTCGGATGTGGTTATTATAGACACCGCAGGCCGCCTGCACAACAAGGCGCACCTAATGGACGAATTGACCAAAATAAAAAGGGTAATGCAAAAATTTATTGCTGATGCTCCCCATGAGGTGTTATTGGTATTAGATGGATCGACCGGGCAAAATGCCCTTGAGCAGGCAAAACATTTTATAGCAGCTACCGATGTTACTGCCATTGCCGTAACCAAACTTGATGGCACCGCCAGGGGTGGGGTAGTATTGGCCATTGCCAACCAATTTAAAATTCCGGTTAAGTTTATAGGCGTAGGCGAAAAAATGGAAGACCTGCTGGTGTTTGATAAACACGAGTTTGTTCACAGCCTTTTTAACCTGGAGGCATAATACAATGGAAATTTTTAGTAATAATACCAGCGGTTATTTGTTATAACCGCTTTTTATTTTTAGTGAATGAAAATTTTATTGATTGATACGCCGGCACGTAAAAAGCTTTTTCCGTTAACCTTAACCCGGGCAACCTGCCACTTGCGTATTGGCATTACTACCCTAAAAGAAAAATGGGAAAACCTTTCAGGACTACCCGTTGAGGTACTTACCGAACCCTACCTTCAGCCGTTGTACCAACTGCCTGTTGGCGGCGAGTATTTTGCTATCTATAGCGATGTGCTGCCATCGAAAGATTTGTACAACAGTATTTTGTTATTGCCTGCGGATCATGCCCTTGTTAATGAAGGCTATGTGGTAGCAGGAAGGTGCCAGTTGCCCTCCCCACCAGTATTTGGCGAAGTGCTTTTTAGCAATGTTGCCACCATTCCATTTGATGGGTTAGTTAGACGGCTTACCATGCCCCAGCAAATTTTTAAATGGAATAGCATTTATTTAGAAGCAGATTTTGATGCCATACGGTCAACGCGAAACTATAGAGGTAAAGCCGGCGATGCCATTATTACCAACCCCGAAAATGTATTTATAGAAGATGGTGCTGTGCTGGAGCACTGTGTAATCAATGCCTCCACTGCCCCCGTTTATATTGGTAAGGACACCCATATAATGGACGGATGTTCAATTCGTGGGCCGTTTGCATTGTGCCATGGGGCAGTTTTAAAAATGGGTACCAAAGTGTATGGTGCCACCACCATTGGCCCCGGTTGTGTAGCCGGTGGCGAAATAAAAAACAGTGTAATGATGGGCTATAGTAACAAAGCACACAATGGTTACCTGGGCGACAGCGTACTGGGCCACTGGTGTAATTTGGGTGCAGGCACCAGCAATAGTAATGTAAAAAACAATGCCGGTACGGTAAAGGTGTATAACTACGAGGCGAACGATTATATTTCGGCAGGCGATAAGTGTGGCCTGGTAATGGGCGACTACTCGCGGGCCGCCATCAACACCAGTTTTAATACCGGTACCGTGGTGGGTATTTGTTGCAATGTTTTTGATACAGGCCTTACCAAAAAATTCATCAGCGATTTTTCGTGGGGCGGCAACGGGGGGCATAGATACCTACTGCCCAAATGCATTGAAGACATAAAGCAGTGGATGAAATTTAAAAACGTACCTATAAACGAGGCAACGATAAAAGTTTTGACCCATATCTTTGACGCAACAAGCTGACACCGGGTTTGCCGGGTAAGCCCGGTAGCCTTGGTAACATACCCAAATATTAAATCATCTTTTTAAGCACTAAAAATATTTTTACATGCGAAAACAAATTGCTGCCGCCAACTGGAAAATGAACCTAAGCTTTCAACAGGCCGAAGGACTGTTGAACCAATTGCTGGCAAACCCCACAGCACCGGGTGCCAATCAATACGTGGTGTTGGCGGTTCCGGCACCGTACCTGCATTTGGCTAAGCAAAAAACAAACGATGCTGTAAACATGCACGTGGCCGCCCAAAATATTTATTCAAAAAAGTCGGGGGCGTTTACCGGCGAAACTTCGGTTGAAATGTTACAATCCATGGGGATTGATTACGCAGTAATTGGCCACAGCGAACGCCGCGAATATTTTAACGAGGATAATACCTTGCTGGGCGATAAAGTAAAAATTTGTCTTGAATACAACATTACCCCCATATTTTGTTGTGGCGAAGCGCTGTACATACGCGAGGTAGAAGGGCAAAACGATTATGTGACCGGCCAGTTGCAGGACTCGTTGTTTGACCTATCGGCCGATAAAATTAAAAAAGTAGTAATAGCCTACGAACCTATCTGGGCTATTGGCACCGGTAAAACTGCTACCAGCTTGCAAGCCCAACAAATGCATGTACACATCCGCAGCCAAATTGCCAAATCGTACAACCCCGAAGTGGCCGACCAGGTTTCAATATTGTATGGCGGAAGCATAAAAGGCGCCAACGCCAAAGAAATATTTAGCCAGCCCGATGTTGATGGAGGCCTGGTAGGCGGCGCATCGCTCAATGCTGCCGAGTTTATTCAAATTGTACAGGCGCTTAAGTAAGTAACAAAGTAGCATACTTCATTTTATTGCTGCCCAATGTTAATGCAAAATAAAATGGTTGCATTAGCCTCGGTGCAATGCTTTAATTTTTTTCAATTTAAAAAATTTGGTAAAATAACCCGGTTAAAAAACCTCGATGAACGGTTTTTTGTTGCTTTGTAAAGCCAGCAAGCCTTACCCCATTAATCATAATGCAATTAAACATGCATTTAAAAAGGGGTAACAAGCACTTCGGTAACCCAATCGCTTTAGCGTAAACTTTAAGGTTTTTTTGGTAACCAGCATTTGATTTTCAATCAACATCCTTGCGTCGCACACTTATACGGCATTTTTTTATTGCAACTTTTACCGTAAAATTTTTAGTGGGTAAATTTATTTTTATTATTAAAACGGCTATGCTATTCATTCGCTTAAAACCATTGCCTGTTTTAAGCTTTAGCTAAATTTTTGACTCTTTATGTTAACGCGTATGCTAAGTACAGGGGTCGGGCAACCGCTAATTCAACAACGCTAACATAACCGGCCCCGTAAAAATAACTGAACTATACCTTAGTGTGCTACGGGTTAGTTGTTATAAACCTGTTGAAACTAATATAAGTACTGTTTTAGCAATAGTAACAGTTGAAGTATGTTGCACAAAGGAAAAACGGCTGCAGAATAGTCGTTATTATTATTAAGATTTGATCAAAAAAAAAGTTTCGGCAATATTTTTAAAAAATTTTACATGGCTAAAGTCTCCATTATTTTTGCTCACCCCGCACTTGAAAAATCCAGGATACATAGCAGGCTAATAAAGCAGGTAAAGCAAATAAAGGGGCTTTCGTTTCGCGACCTGTACGAGGATTATCCTGACTTTGACATTAACATACAACGCGAACAACAGGCGCTGCTGAACAATGACATCATAATATTTCAACATCCACTATATTGGTACAGTACGCCGGCTATTATTAAGGAGTGGCTAGACCTGGTATTGCAACATCAATGGGCCTACGGGTCCAAAGGCATTGCATTAAAAGGAAAAAAGTGGATGCATGTGCTGTCAAGCGGAGGTTTAAAGGAGGCCTACTTACCAACCGGCTTAAACAGGTTTACCATTATGGAGTTGCTGGCTCCTTTTCAACAAACGGCCAGCCTATGTAACATGCAGTTTTTGCCACCTTTTGTTATTCATGGAACACACAGGCTTAAAAGCGATGAAATTGAAAATGCAGCTATGCAATACGGTAAAATGTTGCTTGCATTGCAGAACGACGAAATTGCGGGTGCCGATATGGAAAAAGCTACCTACATGAACGATCTTTTTTAAACAAAAAATATTTACGCATGGATCAAAATTCATTTTTATTCCAGGCCATGATTTACCTGGGGGCGGCAGTAGTTTTTGTACCTATCGCAAAAAAAATAGGCCTGGGTTCGGTGTTGGGCTATTTACTGGCGGGTGTTATTATTGGGCCGGCGGTAGTTGGTATTATTGGTAACGGGGGCGAAGATATAATGCACTTTGCCGAGTTTGGGGTAGTTATGATGCTTTTTGTAATTGGGCTTGAACTGGAGCCCGCCCTGCTTTGGAACCTACGGTCGGGCATATTGGGCCTTGGCGGTTTACAGGTACTTATTACCACGCTACTGGTAGGGTTTATTGCCATGGCGCTGGGCCTTGTATGGCAGTCGGCGCTGGTATTGGGTATGACGTTATCATTATCATCCACAGCCATAGTACTCCAAACCCTTAACGAAAAAGGGTTAATGAAAACTGCCGCCGGCCAAAGTTCATTTTCGGTATTATTGTTTCAGGATATTGCGGTAATACCCATGCTGGCCTTATTTCCATTATTGGCGCCGCTTGGTGTACAGCCAACCAATGCCGCCAATCATCAAAACCTGGTATCGGGGCAGCCCGCCTGGGTACAAACAACCGTATTGCTGGTTTCGGTGGTAGCCATTATTGTGGCAGGCCGTTACCTGGTGCGGCCGTTTTTTACAATCATAGCCCGCACCCGGTTACGCGAACTTTTTACTGCCAGCACCTTGCTGCTGGTAATAGGTATTGCTGTTTTAATGGAAGAAGTAGGACTGAGCCCGGCACTTGGTACTTTTTTAGCCGGTGTGGTATTGGCCAATAGCGAGTATAAGCACGAACTGGAAAGCGATATTGAACCGTTTAAAGGGCTGTTGCTAGGGCTGTTTTTTATTGCCGTGGGTGCTAGTATTAACTTTCAGCTTATAATGCAACAACCCTTATTAATTTTTTCGTTGGTGCTATTGGTAATGGTTGTTAAGGGATTGGTGCTGTTTTTGTTGGGCAAGGTTTTTAAAATAAGCACCGACCAAAACTTCCTGTTTGCTTTTGCCTTAAGCCAGGTAGGCGAGTTTGCCTTTGTTTTGTTTTCGTTTACATCGCAACAAAATATCTTGCCAGCCAATGTTATTGGTGTTATGGTGGCAGTGGTAGCCATCAGTATGGCTTTTACCCCTATTGTGCTCATCATTAACGAAAAATTTATTCAACCTTATTTTGGTACCAAAAAGCAACACACTCAACGCGCTGCAGATGAGATTGGGGAAAAGAACCCGGTAATTATTGCAGGCTTTGGAAGGGTAGGCAACGTGGTGGGCCGTTTTTTACGCGCCAACAATGTGCAGGCCACCATATTAGACAACGATAGCGATAGGGTAGACCTGTTGCGTAAGTTTGGCTTTAAAGTATACTATGGCGATGCAACACGGCTGGACCTGTTACGGTCGGCCGGCGCCAGCGAAGCAAAGCTTTTGATTATTACCCTTGGCGAACCCGACAAAGTGCTTCAACTGATAGAAACAGCCAAAAAAAATTTCCCTGATTTAAGGTTGCTGGTACGCGCCTACGACCGGCAGGATGCCTACGATTTGTTAGATGCAGGTATGCCACATATTTACCGCGAAACAATTGATACCAGTGTACGGATGGGCTCGGATGCATTACGAATGTTGGGTCACCGCTCGTACAGTATACAACGGGCAGCGCGTACCTTTTTTAAACATGACGAAAGGAATTTAAAACATTTGTCAGCAGTAAAAAATGATACCAAAGAGTATATTTCTACCGCACGGCAAACTATTGACGAACTGGAACAAATTATAAAAGGCGATACTACCGACGAGCAGTTTAGAAAAGATACTGGCTGGGACGAAGAAAGCCTGATTTTGGAAGCCAAAGCGGCGAAGGAAAAGTAGCTTATGTTGTTAAAGCAAGTCGTAAAGTGGTTTGATAGTGAGCTGCCACATGGGTAAAATGTTAGGCACCTAAATCGTACCCTATGTAAGGCAGCGGCACTTTATCGTGATCGCTCACCATATTTATTTGCATTACTGTATCTTCTTTATTGTTTGATGGGTGATACATTATTAAAATTTTGCGCCAAAAACAAACTCCGACGCTTCAAACGATGTACGCGATACAACTATACTTGAATAGGCGTCGTCGTACGCTTTTAAAAATACCAATACCTCGGCTGCTGAGTTTAACAGGTCGTTTTTACTTAAGTTATACAACGGGCTTTCTTCAGTTATATAAAGCACAATTGTTAAGCTAACGGTAAGGGCATTTATTGTAGATATTTCAAGGGCAAGCGGAAAAAAGCGGTTTACTTTTTTTCCATTTTCAAACAGTTTTAAGGCCACCGTTGCTTTTACCTCAGCGTCCAAAAGGTTGTTGTGTTTATACCGTACCACGCTAAACATTAAAGCAATACCATTTTTATAAGGCGAAAAAAGGGCATTTTTACTATAACGCAAATAGGCCTTTGGTTTAGAAAATCGTCCGTACATCATGCCCGTAGCTAAAGCAAACAATAGTAAACCCATTAACGACTCCACCGCTGCTATACTGTTGGCAAGTGTGCCTAACGGATAAATATGGCCATAACCAACTGTGGTAATGGTTTGGGCGCTAAAAAAAAGGCCTGCCAAAATTTATCCATCATGGTAAAGCCTTCAATACCACCCAAATGTTCTATGCCAATAGTAATATAAGCCAAAGCAAAAAACAGGTTTACAACAGCATAAAAGCAAAAAATGATCTTAACAAATTTCCATGTGCTAACCCTTAGCATAGTATTGTAAATGCTCAGCTTTTCAAAAAAGTTTATACCGGTGAGGTGCAGGTTTGGGGTACCATCTTTTTTGTAAAAGCGCCCTCCGCTATTTTCGCTGTCAGTACCAAATCCCGTTTGCAGCGTATCGTTTATACGGGCGTTTATTTTTTTAGAAAGTGACATGGTTTGTTTTATAATAACGCTTGTTGGTGCTACAATGTATAATACAACTGTTTTAAAATTACTATTTATGTCAGGTTGCTATTTACCAGTTGTTTTTGCTATTTGCCTCTGGTTGGGCTGTACCTTACTATAACCATGGTATTATAGCATAAATATAAATTTTTGGCTTAACTAACTGTTGTATTTTAGCCCCGTACTTTAGTTGATAACAGTAAATGAGTTTTCAAAAGCAGATAGCACAAAGCCTTATTTGGCGCGGTTTATATTTTGCCACCATACTTATCATGAACATTTTTTTGTCGCGCTATTTTGAGGCGGGCAATACCGGCTTTATCTTTTATCTCTCCAACAATTTTTCGTTTATTCTTATTTTGGTAGGCCTTACAATTGAAAACGGTGTAAGCTATTATGCAGCTAAAAACAAAATTGACCATAATAAACTGGTTTGGTTTTCCATAGTTTGGACGGCAATGGTAGCGGTGGTGGTATTTGTTGGGCTGTGGTTTTATTTTGGCCGGTTTAACGACACTTCATTTTTAACCCGGTCGCAATACCTTTTTTACGCCATTTGTTATATAGCGGGCATACAATTGACCAACTTTTTTACCGTGCTGTTTTATGCCCACAAAAACTTTTTTCTCCCTAACCTTTTAATGGTATTGTTGAATGTAGCGGTCATAATCATCATTCCCAAACAGGTGGGGTTAACAGGTACCAACCCATCACTAATCATTAAATTATACTTTGCATTTTTTGTGCTGAACGGACTGGTGTTGGCCGCCGCCTTTATGATCAAAAATAAAAGCTGGCAGCACATTTCGTTGCCTTCAATGGAGCAAGGCAGGTGGTTGTTGCGCTATGCATTAATGGCACTTACGGCAAACATCATCTTTTTTTTAGTGTACCGCGTAGATTATTGGTTTGTGCAAAAACTTTGCACGCCGCAGCAACTGGGCAACTATATACAGGTAAGCAAACTTGGGCAAATGATACTTATTGTGCCAACCATTATTTCCAGCGTAGTGTTTCCACATACTGCAGGTGGTATGCACCGCATTGAAATGAAAAATAATATTTTGCGCATTGGGCGCCTAACCACTGTACTGTTTTTGTTATTGATAACAATAATATTTTTTATAGGGAGATGGCTTTTTCCTTTTGTTTTTGGCGATACCTTCGACCTTATGTTTCTGCCGTTTTTATGCTTGTTGCCGGGCATTTGGGCGTTGAGTAACTTATTTATTTTAAGCGCTTATTTTGGCGGTACCAACCAGGTTAGGGTAAATATAAATGGCGCTGCAATGGGACTGGTAATTATATTGATGGGCGATTTTATTTTTATTGGAAAGTTTGGAATTGCGGCCGCGGCAATTGTTAGTTCGGTTGGTTATATTGCTAACTTTTTGTACTCGTTTTACGCAATAAAAAAAGAGCATCCCATTTCGCTGTCAGAATATTGGAGCATTAATAAAGATGATATTAAATGGCTGAAAGCAACACTTCATCAATAGGGCAGCTGGTTTTTCCCTTTAAACAATATGTGCTGGCGTTACCGGGCTGGTACCCTACATGGCTTGACCCATACCCCGGCGATTTTAACCAACGCCACATTATTGCTGCATCCCAACATATACCCCAAATAGTATTATATATAGGTAAGGACCAAACAGGTACGCTTGCTACTACGCAAATAAAATTTAACCAATTAACGCCACGGGTAATTGAAATTTATGTGGTGTACCCGTTGGGTAGTTTAAAAATCATAGAAGGCGCCCGGTCAAATATTATTTTCTGGCAGTTGTTACATAAATATGCCCGATTGATTGAAGGCCATTGGGGTAAGCCTTTGCTATTGCACAGCTATATTGTTTTAAAAGGTGGATTGGCCGGTATGCTTTTAAAACGCAAGTGGCACATACCCTTACTACTTACCGAAAACTGGACCATTTATTACCCCACCGATCCTGGTTACCTGCTTAAACGTACCCTGTTTTTTCAAACAATTGTTAAGCGTATTTATGCAAGCCTCGATATGTTTTTGCCGGTTACTCAAAACCTTAATCAACAGGTTAATAAGTTACTAAATGGGCCACCTTTTACAATAGTGCCCAATGTAGTTGATACAAATACTTTTTATGTTGATAAAAGCATTGTTCGCCCGCCTGTTTTTCAGTTTGTGCACGTAAGCACTATGATCTATCAAAAAAACCCCGAGGGCCTGTTAACAAGTTTTAAAGCACTTTTGGAGGCTGGCTTTAAAGCCACGTTACTAATGGTAGGTCCATACCCGGCAAGTGTGTACCAATACGCACGTCAACTACAATTATCAGGCAATGTTACTTTTACAGGCGGTGTGCATTACCAGCAGGTTGCATTGTTCATAAAACAATCGCATGCATTGGTTTTGTTTAGCCGCTACGAAAACTTGCCTTGTGTAATATTAGAGGCTTTATGTGCAGGCCTGCCCGTTTTATGTACAAGGGTAGGCGGTGTAAGCGAAGTAATTAATGAAAGCAACGGGTTAATAATTGAAAGTGAAAATGAAGCTGCCTTGCTTAAAAGCATGCAACACCTTATTGATAATTACGGCCAATATAATAGCCGCGCCATTGCTGGTAATGCTAATCAACGCTTTAGTTACCAGGTAGTAGGCTACCAAATAAACCAGGCTTATACAACATTACTAAAGCCGTAGCAGGCAACAAATGCCCACTGGCAAAACGTTACAATTACCACCTGGTTCAACAACATTACCCGGTGTAAACAAGCTAAACAAAAAGAGGTTATCTCCATTTTTTGAAGTAACCTCTTTTACACTTTACAAAGGGGGATTATTATTTTATTTTGTCGCGGGTGGTTTTTGCCATTTCCAAATGACCTTTTAATACCGGCACTTTGCCACTGGCAAAAGCTTTTATTTCGGCATCTTTTCCGTTCGCCGCTTCCTTTTCATAGGCATCTACATCTTGCTGGTGGTCGTCTACCATTAAACTCATATAGGCTAGGTCAAAGTCGGTTCCTTTTTTGGTTTTTAGGTCGTTAATGTGCTCTTGGTGCTTTTCGCCTGGCGTAGTTGGAACAGAAATGTTTTTAGAAGCTGCCAACGACATCAACGCCTTGTTTGCTTTTGAATGTTCATCCATCATTTTCTTACCAAAATCTTTTACGCTGGCCGAAGCGGCGTTCGTGGCCGCCAGCTTGCCAAGTTCAACCTCCATTAGCCCGCCACTTGCCGCTGCCACCAAAAATTCGCGGTCGTCTTCACTATTCATAGCGGTACTATCCCCCATGCCCATGGTGTTGTTGTCTTCAAATTTCTCTTCATTTTTTTCTTCAGCAATTTCGGTACTACTTTCTTGTTTGTTATCTGCACAGGCTGTAAAAGCAAAAGCTGTAGCAAATAGTAGTGCGGTAATTAGGTTGCTTTTCATTTTGTAATGGTTTGTTTTGTTATTAAAGCACAATAACAATAAATGTTATGCCAACCAATGGCTACCTATACATAGTTGATTACATGTAGTTTAAAAAATGAGGTGGTGAAACATTTTGCTGTATGGCCGTTTCAAGTGTGGAATTTGGCGGCCTAACGCTCAGTTGTTTTTACTACAAATTAAAATGGAGCAGCGGTTAGTTTTTTAAATGGGCGTAGCTTTACCGCCAATAAGATTTCTAGAAATTTGCCATAATTTTTTCATCAATATCTCTGATAATCATATGCTGCGGATACTTTTTGTTGATGACGACCCCGACGAGACCTATCTTTTTAATGAGGCGTTGGAACATTGTACATTACCTATTAGCCTTAGCCAGGTGCATAATGGCATCGGGTTAATAAATGAGCTGGCCACAGGCAAACTTCCTGACCTTATTTTAATGGATATCAATATGCCTTATAAAAATGGAATTGAGGCTTTAAAAGATATTAAGTCCAATTGCCTTTTTAAAAAGGTTTTCGTTATCATGTACTCAATTACAGCCGATAAAGCGTTAATAAAAAAGGCCTACGATAAAGGGGCGGATCTGTACCTGGTTAAACCTGACGATTTTGAAGGGATGTTGTCAGTAGTTAAAAAGTTGTACAGCATTAACTGGGCACAGTTTGAGCGGCCAGCCCGCGAGCACTTTCTACTCCAAATTTAATTTGTTATTAGTTTGGTGTATGTAAGTTATGCAATACACCAGTTGCAAACAGGCCAATCGCTACCCAACGTTTTCTTTACTGTTATTGCCAAACAGCTCCAGCATTTTTTTTAGATCGTCCAGCGTATTAATCTCTTCAGGGGGTTTATCTTTTCGCCAACGGCTCATGCGCGGAAAGCGCAGCGCCACGCCACTTTTATGGCGGTTGCTGGCAGCTATACCTTCAAAGGCAAGTTCAAAAACAAGTTGCGGTTTTACAGTGCGTACAGGCCCAAATTTTTCAAGTGAGTTTCGTTTTACAAAATTATCCACCTCTGCAAACTCTTTGTCGGTAAGGCCACTATAGGCCTTGGCAAAGGGTACCAGTTTATCCCCATCTTTTACAGCAAAGGTATAGTCGGTGTAAAGATTGCTTCTTCGGCCGCTTCCTTTTTGCGCATAAATCATTACTGCGTCAATTACCAGTGGGTCAATTTTCCACTTCCACCAGTCGCCCACCTTTCGGCCTACTTTGTAGCTGCTGTTTTTGTTTTTCAACATAAATCCCTCTGCACCAAATTCGCGGCTTTTTGCACGCAAAGTTTGTAATTCGGCCCAATTGTTTACCAATACGGGTGCCGATAACAGCAATACAGGATTATTTACCACTGAGGCAATAATCCCTAGTTTTTCTCTTCGTTCGGTCAATGGCTTTTGCCTCCAATCCTCACCAGCATATTCAAGTAAGTCGTAGGCAAAAAAAGTAATAGGTACCTCGTTCAGTTGTTTTTTGGTAATATTCTTTCTTCCTATCCGCGTTTGTAATAACGAAAAAGGCAGTGGTGTGCCATTTCTGCTGGGTATTATCTCTCCATCAAGTACTACCCCATTTGGCAAAAGGTTTCGCAATATTTCAAACTCCGGAAATTTATCGGTCATTAACTCTTCGCCGCGGCTCCATACAAACAACTCGTTGTTGCGCTTAATTATTTGCCCGCGTATACCGTCCCACTTCCATTCAACCTGCCAATGGTTTAAATCACCCAACTTTGCAGGCTCGGTATCAAGGGCGTAAGCCAGGTAAAAGGGATAGGGCTGCGAGGGGTCTGACCGGCTGCTGTCCTCATCAAATAATTCGTTAAAAAGCACAGAAGATGGATCCCAGTTGCCGCTTATTCGGTGGGCAATTTCGGACGGTTGAAGGTTAGTGGTTTTGGCCAAAGCGTTTACAATGGTTTTTTGCGACACGCCAATCCTAAAAGAACCCATAATTAGCTTGTTAAAAACAAACCGTTCGCTTTGGTTCAGTTGCCACCAGCTTTCGGTAACAAAATGTTTTTTCTTTTCTTCCGTTTCCTTTTCAAGTAGTATGAACTGCTCAATAAAATAATGGAGTGGTTTAATAACAAAGTTATTTTTTTCGGTCGGTGGCAGCAGCAGCGATATGGTTTCGCCAAGGTCGCCTACGGTGTGGTAGCACTCGGCAAATAACCATCCCGGCAGGTTTGCCTGTTCTATACACCACTCAATAAGTTTATTGCTGTTTACAATTCGTTTAGGGCGCCGTCCACTAAAAATGGCAATTACCCATACCTTATCCTTATCGTCTGCATTGGTAAAAAATTCCACCAGCGCAGCAACCTTATCGTTGGTTTTGGTGCTGGTTCCAATAATCTTTACAAGTTTGGCAAATGCAGCTAGTCCAAAAAACGAATTTTTTTTAGTATCGGTTAAGGTGGCAATAGGTTTGGCGGTGTTATCAAATGTATTGGCCATAGTCAGGTATTTATACAACCGTAAATATTTGGCTTATTGTTCATCGGTTTGCACATTTTCTTCGCTAACAGTAGCAGTAGCTTCATTCTCTTCCTCATTGGTGCCATAGGCGGTTTTTACTTCGGCGGCCTCAATACCAATTTCGTTTAAATACCTGCTAAAAGCCAATTGAAAACCATGTGTTACAAATACTTTGCTGGCACCTGTGGCTTTAATGGCCGTAAGCAGGCCCGTAAAGTCGGCATGGTCGCTCATTACAAAGCCTGCATCAACATTGCGGCGCCGTGCGTTACCGCGTACCTGCATCCATCCGCTACAAACACCTACCGCGTACGGCAAAAATCGTTTCATCCAGGGTGTTCCGTCAGCACTTGGCGGCGCAATAACTACCGCATTTTTGAATGAGCCTTTAGCAATATCAGGGGTAATTTTCTTAACTTCAGGCAGCTGCCAGCCATCGTTCAACAACACCTGGTGCATGTTCCAGATAGCACCGTGTACATATATGTTATTGGTTATTTTACTTACCGCATCAATTACCCGCTGGGCTTTACCCAAACTATAGGCAATTAAAACACTGCAAACCTGTTGGGCCATATTTGCCGCTATCCACTGCTGTATATCGTTATAAATATCGGGCTGTTGTTGCCATTTATAAATGGGCAGGCCAAAAGTTGATTCCGTTATAAAAGTGTGGCAGGCTACCGGTTCAAAAGCGCCGCTTATGCCGTCGTTTTCTACTTTATAATCGCCACTTGCTACCCAAACTTCTCCACTATATTCAACCCTTACCTGCGAGCTGCCAATTACATGGCCAGCCGGGTAAAGCGATACTTTTACACCGTTAGGGTATACCGCGTCGCCCCAGGCTATAGGCTGGTATTTTGCCTCACCAAGCCTAAGCTGCAATATAGGTACTGATTTTGTGTGGCATAAATAAGACCTGCACCCCGAACGTGCATGGTCGCTATGTGCATGCGTAATAACTGCATGGTCAACAGGTTTCCATGGATCTATATAAAAATTTCCCTGGCTGCAAAACAATCCCCGATCGGTAAAATCAATTAACGCCATTGTATTGTTGCTTTAAGGGGTTTTATAACGTAATAAATACAAACCACCTACGCTTTTGTTACTGGTAGTTTGGCGGGCTATATTGGTGGGCGTAAGTTTACCGTTATTACGAAATAGATTTGATGTTTCCTTCCTGCTTTCGTATAAAATACAGCTTTTTGTTTTCAAGATAATCGGGTATTGCATTGCTCTCCCGTAGTTTTACCGGGTGAACATCAAAATCATTAAACACCTTAAATTCTTTGTCGGATAAGTTGTTAATGAGGTCGCCACGATAGCGTAGCAGCAGCCTGCCAAAATGATAAACACTTTCAAAACCCCTGAAAACCATATCGCTGGGGCGGCTGTAAAATTTTAATTTGTACTTTTTTATGATACCTGATTCATAATCGTCGGTGCGGCTGTAGTTAAACGGGGTAGAATATATAATATCAACATTACGGCAATGTTTTCCATTCAATTCTTTTATTCCATCCCAGGTGGGCATGCCAACAGCAGTAGTGCGGTAGGCTTCTAAAGTGCTTAAAGTTTTTACCAGGTTTAAGCCAAAACTTTCTACCGGCGATGCTACAAAAACTGTGTTGCTTACAGTACTGTCAAGATGTTTTTGTACATCGTTAACTGTGTATCCATTGGCAAGGTCTACCCATTTAATATTTAAAGCCCCTGAACCATTGCTGGTATTCAGCTCGGCCATTTTGCTTTTTATAAAATTGCTTGTGGCGCCAGGCTGCTTAAAAGCTATGATCTTATCTGTTTTATTATTTGAGTTTAAATAATTAAAAAGCCCAACAATATGGGTTTGAAATGAAGAATTTAGCAACACAAAAAAAGGATTGACAGTAACCGAACCTATACTGGGATAGGTGGCAGAAATAAGCGGTATGTTTTTGGCAAGGGCCTGGTCAGCAAACATTTTTACTTCTCCGGCCGAAGTAAACGACGCTATTATTAAACCTGCATTGTTTAATTCGCTTCCTGCAAATAGCTTTTTTAACTCTTCAGCAGGTTGTTTGGTATCGTAAATATTTACCTGTAATTGGTTGTCTTCCTGCGCCAGGCTATCGATGGCTAGCATGGCACCATTGTAAAATTCAAGACCCTGTAAAATGTTTTGTGGAAGTGCGTTTTTCTCTAGCTGGTAGGCACCACCCAAAAAAGCCTCGTTTAGATACAGGGGCAAAAACAACGCAATTTTGGCCGTACCATTATTAATTGCTTGGGTTTGCGCCTGTAATGCAAAAAATGGCAATAATAAAACGCAAATAATAACCGAGTATAATTTTTTCATATGGTAGAATATAATTTTCGCGTTTTAACTGCAAAATATATGCCTATTCCCACTCAATAGTTGCGGGCGGCTTGCTGCTTATATCGTACACTACCCGGTTAATGCCTTTTACATTATTAATAATTTCGTTTGAAACATAGGCCATAAAATCATAGGGGAGATGTGCCCAATCGGCCGTCATGCCATCTACCGAGGTTACGGCCCTTAAAGCAATGGTGTTTTCGTAGGTGCGCTCATCGCCCATAACGCCTACACTTTTTACCGGTAATAATATGGAACCCGCCTGCCAAATGGAGTCGTATAGCCCAAACGACTTCAATCCTTTTATATAAATGTCATCGGCCTCTTGTAATAATTTTACTTTAGAAGCAGTAATATCTCCCAAAATCCTAATGGCCAGCCCGGGACCGGGAAATGGATGCCTCAGTACCTGCTCGCCGGGTATGCCAAGTTCAAGCCCTACTTTTCGTACTTCATCTTTAAATAAAAAGCGCAGCGGTTCCACCAGGCTTAAATGCATTTTTTGAGGCAGGCCCCCCACGTTGTGGTGCGATTTAATAGTGGCCGATGGTCCATGTACGCTTATACTTTCAATTACATCGGGGTAAATGGTACCCTGACCCAAAAATGCGATGTCGTTCATTTTCAATGCTTCTTCCTGAAAAACATCTATAAATAAACCTCCAATAATTTTTCTTTTTTCTTCCGGGTCCGATTTTTCGGCTAGCTTTTCATAAAACAATGCTGAGCGGTCAACTCCCTTTACATTCAGGCCTATGCTGTGGTAAGTATCCAGCACCTGCTGAAATTCATTTTTACGTAACAGGCCGTTGTCTACAAAAATGCCATGAAGCCGGTTTCCAATAGCACGGGCAATAAGGGTGGCAGCCACAGTGCTGTCAACACCACCACTAAGGGCCATAATTACTTGTTTATCGCCTACCTGCTGCTTTATCTGCGCAATGGTTTCCTCAACAAAATGGGCAGGTGTCCAGTCTTGTATACAACCACATATATTCACCAAAAAATTGCTAAGTAATTTTTTTCCTTCGGTTGAATGGTATACTTCGGGGTGAAATTGCAGCGCATACAACGGGCAGGTATCGTCGGTATTTTTTTTGAATGCGGCTACCGGTATACTTTCGGTGGTAGCCAAAACGGTAAATATTTCGGGCAGGGCTAAAATAGTATCGGCGTGGCTCATCCAAACCTGCGATGCGTTGGCTATACCTTCTAACAATACGTCATCCAAAGTTTTTGTTAAAATGGCCCGGCCATACTCCCGTTTGTTGCTCTTTTCTACCCTGCCACCATAAAGTTTGGCAGTAAGCTGTGCGCCATAGCAAATACCTAGCACAGGTAGTTTTTTTACCAGCGAAGCCACATCAACTATGGGCGCATTTTGATCGTTAACCGAAAATGGCGAGCCGCTTAAAATAATGCCCTTTACTTTATCGTTTAATAGTAGTTGGGAATGGTAGGGCACAATCTCGCAAAAAACATTTGCCTCGCGCACGCAGCGGGCAATAAGCTGGGTATATTGGCTGCCAAAATCAAGAATAATTATTTTTTCGTGCATGTTATGATAACAAAAATTATTGAGGGAATTACGCCTTTGTAAAGCGGCGAAGGTAGTTTAAAAATTAGGTGATAACCTGTCGGTAGCCTTGTTGCCTTTGGGCAATACATTTTATTAGTATACTTTTATTAAAAATGCCTTTTATGAAAAAATTATTGCCTGTGTGGGTTCTTTTATTAATTGTTACTGCAACGTCGTGTGGGTTTGGCGGGCAGCGTGTTAGTGGTAACGGAAATGTGGTAACTCAAACACGGTCAATTGGCGGTGCATCGTCGGTATCGGTGGTGGGCGGCATTAATGTGGAAATAAAAAAAGGACCAACCAGTGCCATAGTTATTGCCGACGAAAATTTGCAGAACTATATTATTTTGGAAAAAAGGCAGGATGGAATTTCAATAAGAACCAAAGAGGGATATAATATTAATTCCGATAACGATATAAAAGTGGTTATTACTACCCCTGTTTTGGAAGAAATAAAAACCGTGGGAAGTGGCGATGTTACCTGTATTGATAAGTTTGATACTAATGGTAAAATAAAACTGGTGTCGTCGGGCAGTGGCGATATAAACGCTGATTTTAAAGCGCCCGAAGTGTTGGCAACCATTGCGGGCAGTGGAACCATTGTTGTAAAAGGCGAGGCCCGCGAGGTTAAAATAAGTATTGCTGGCAGCGGCGATTTTAAAGGCGAGGCACTCAAATCCGAAACAGCAGATTTGTCTGTTAGCGGCTCGGGCGATGCTTCCATTTATGCCTCGGTAAGTTTAAAGGCTTCTATTAATGGCAGCGGTAGCATAAAATACGGCGGTAGTCCCAATGTGTCCACAAAGGTGCGTGGTAGCGGTTCGGTAGAGCGTCTGTAATAATTATTAATATGGGATGATTGCTTGGGGGTTCCACCTGTAAACGGGGTAACGAAGGTGTGCAGGCTCGTACCATGGCGAGTTTTTATACACAAAATTAAGTTGAGCATCGGCAGATGCGGCAAAGGTAGGGTCGGTCTTTTTTTTGTCTTCAAGCTTTAATCTGAGGTCGGGATTTTGCTGTAGGTAAGTGGCCGCCACATCCTCCCATCTATAATTGCTGTATCCTTCTTTTTGCTGTAAAATGGCATCAAAAAAATTCCATGCAAAAAAACTGTCATCACCAGTGGGTTCAAGCATTTCTACGATGTATCTGTTAGATGGCTGATTGCAGGGTATTACGTAGTCTCCAGCCCTAAAATATACAGTATCAATAGTGCTGCTAACTTTTACGTTGTAGTTTTTATGGTGTTTTTCGTATGGGTTTTTGAGGCTGCTATATTCATTTATGTGGTAACATTCTACAACCAACCCAGTGTCCCTTTGCAACCTGGTCATTTTTACATTGTTAAGTTTTAAACGGTCAGTTACGGCCCACCAGCCTTGTGGCAACAAGTAGTTTTTTGGTGCGGTTATTTGGTTGGCCGCTACATATTTATTGTAATATTTAACCAATTTATCAACCGGTTTATTTCGGTCGTAAAACAACCTGTTTTGGCCCGTAACCCCACTCTTTTTGTAACCAGCCTCATATCCTTTAAACGGTATCATTTCGTAATAACTGGTGTCGGGTAACCAGCCAAGGGTAAATGTTTTTTCAACCATAACCCGCTGTATCATTTCTTTTCGCGTTTGTAAAATAACTGCATGTTTTTCAGCCACCACCTGCATCATAGCCCTCATTAAGGCGTAAGTTGCCTCCACCCTTTGTTTAAAAGGTTTTAGCATGTGGGTTTCGGGCATAAAGCCAATGGTTTGAAAAAGTGCCGCATAACCGCTGCTGTATCGCGGCGCGTCGTAAAACGACGTCCAGCCTTCATTGGGCGAACCGCTTTCAAAATTTACATAGGGGGTCATGGGCCAGTTGGCTTTTTGCATCTGTACATTTAAAGCAGGTTCCAACACCTTGTGTAACAGGCTTGCAGCGGGTTCGCCCAGTTTATTGTGTTGGGTGCTTAGCAGCGTCATGGTATATTCAAAGTCAGCGCCATCGCTTACGTGGTTATCAATTAATATATCGGGTTGCAGGTAATGAAAAATTTTGGTGAAGGCTATAGCGTTTTTACTGTCAAGCTTTGTAAAATCGCGGTTAAGGTCAAGGTTCTGGGCATTTCCCCTAAAGCCATAGCTTTCAGGACCCTGTTGGTTAACCCTGCTAAAACTGTTGCGGTTTAAGGCACCGCCAATGTTGTACACAGGTATAGCTGCAATAATCATATTGGTGGGTATAGCTATTTTTCCTGTAGCCAGGTCACGCATCAGCATCATGGTGGCATCAATACCGTCGGGCTCGCCGGGGTGTATTCCATTGTTTATTAAGATGACAAGCTTTCCTTCTTTTTTCCACATTTTTGGATCAAACCGTCCATCTTTCGAAAACACGATCAACGTTAATGGCACTCCGGCATCGGTTAAGTCGGATTTTATTAAAATAATATCACTAAATTGCCTGTCAAGGGCCTTAAAAAACAATAAAATTTCGTTGTAAGTAGCAGTTTGTTTACCGGCTGTTTTTTCAAAAGGTGTTTGTAATGACTGAGAGTAGGTTATTGATGAAATAAGAAGAAATGAGTAAATAAAATGTATAATTTTCATTAAAAATAACTTGAAATTTTTTTAACAGTAATGGAAAATAACAACAGGATTTTATTAGCCGAAGACGAGCCAAAGTTAGGGCAAATTATACAGGAAGAACTTACCAGGCAGGGGTACCAAACCGATGTAGCCTATGACGGTTTGGTGGCAGAAACGCTTTTTTACCAACATAAATATGCGCTTGTTTTGTTAGATGTAAACCTGCCTTATAAAAACGGGCTGGCGCTATGTAAAGAATTTAGGGAGGCAAAAAAGAATTTGCCCATTATAATGCTTACAGCCCTTGGCGAAATTCAGGATAAAATGGATGCCTTTAACCTGGGGGCCGACGACTACATTGTTAAGCCCTTTCATTTCAACGAATTGTTTGCCCGCATTAAGGTATTTTTAAAGCGTACCGAGCCTAGTGCTGAGCAGACCGAAAAGATAGTTATTGGTGATCTTGAAATAGATTTGCTTGACAAAGCAGTAACAAAAGCTAATAAAAATGTTAATTTAACCGCCAAAGAATTTGCGTTATTGGTACTGTTGGCAAAATCAAAGGGCAAAGTAATTTCAAAACAGGAAATTTTGGAAAAGGTATGGGGGCTTAGTTTTGATACCGGTACCAATACTATTGAAGTTTACATTAGCTTTTTAAGAAACAAACTTGATAAACCTTTTGACATCAAACTAATACACACAAAACCGGGTTTTGGCTATTTTTTAAAGGAATTATAACTTATGAATCTTCGGATCCGTTTTGCGCTTCTTTTTAGCTTTTTCGTTTTTATCATTTTGTCAATATCGCTTGTTACCATTTACCTGATGTACGAAAATTTTAGGAAGGAGGAATTTGCGTTAAGGGTACAAAACAGGGTAGTAGAATACGCCGACTATTTTTCCAGGTCAAACATCTCATCTTCCAACAATTTAAATTCCCCGCTTAATATTTATACTTTGACTAACGAAAGTATTATTGTCTATAATAAACAGTTTAAAAAAGTATATGCCAGGCCCCATACCTCATCGTTTCTTCCATCCAAAAATGAAATTACGGCCCTTGCCAAACAACCTTTTGTAAACGTGCAAATTGGTAATAGGGTAGGCGTTGTTCATCATATTAAAAAAAGCAATACTGACTTTTATATTGCCACCTTTGCATATGATAGGTTTGGCCTCCGCAAAATTGAACACCTAAAGGTTATTATGCTGGCCACCTTGTTTGGTGGGCTTGTATTAAGCGGCTTGTTTGCTTTTATTTTTGTAAAGCAAATAGTAAAACCCCTTGAGCACCTTACCGTGCAAATGCAAAACATAAGCGCAGGAAACTTAGATAAACGTGTAAAAATAAGCCGTGGCGATAACGAACTTACCCGTATTGCCTTTAATTTTAACGCAATGCTTGACAGGCTGGAAAATGCTTTTGAAATGCGAAAACGGTTTGTGCAGCATGCCAGCCACGAATTGCGAACGCCTCTTACAAATATGTTGGCCCAAACCGAAGTGGCCATTGAAAAAATGCTATCGCCAGAGGAGAGTAATAAAGTTTTAAGGTCGCTGCGCGAAGACCAGCAACACCTCATTCAACTAACCAACTCGTTGTTGCTTTTAAGTAAATACGAAAAGCTTCCTCAACTTACCGACCTGGCCATAATAAGGGTAGATGAAACATTGTATGAAGCAATCGATACCCTTAAGCTTTTGTACCCCGATAGTCACATTACGGTAAACTATACCATGTTTCCCGAAAACGAACAGTTGCTAACGGTGCTTGGTAACGAAGTGCTGCTAATGTCGGCATTGCAAAACCTGGTTAAAAACGCCTGCCACTACGCTGACGACAATAAAGTGCTTATAAATATAAACCCCGGCGAAGATGGAATGAATATTACTTTTGATAATAATGGTCAGCAGCTTACCGAAGAGGAAAAACGTCACCTCTTTATTCCCTTTTTTCGAGGCGAAAATTCAATACATAAAAAAGGGTTTGGCTTAGGCCTTTCCATTGTGCAGCGCATTATAAATTTACACATGGGCACGGTGGATTACAAGGCAATAAATTCTCGCATCAACAGGTTTAGTATTTATTTTCCGAGGGTAAAGCAATAAAAAAACCCTTATAAAAGGGTTTAAATAATTTCAAATTTTTTTGAACCTTATGCTGCAACTGCTATTTTATTGGCACGTTTGGCCAACTTACTTTTTAAATTGGAGGCTTTGTTTTTATGAATAACGCCACGCTTAGCCAACTTATCGATCATAGAGGATACATCAGGTAATTTTTCAGAAAAGGCGTCTTTATCAGATACAGCCTTCAGGTCGCGGATGGCATTCCTGGTGGTTTTGCCATAATATCTATTGCGATCCCTGCGTTTTGCTGCCTGCCGTACGTCTTTCTTAGTTGCTTGATGATTTGCCATGGTATTTTTTTAAAAGATTGCAAATGTAAATAATTTTCTCTTACAAAAACAAAAATTTCTTGCATCATTTATAAATCGATAGTCTTCGTTTATATACCGCTCCGCCGCATTTTTTATATACCTGGCTGTGTTGCCCTGACCCTTGTATTTATTAACTAACACTTAGGCCTTTAAAGCCCTCAGTTTGCTTTACAATACATTATTACTATACCCTTTAAACTTATAAAAACATCTTATTATTGAGAGGCAAAAAAAGGTTTCTTAAATCAAAACACGATATTTGCGATACGATTTAACCTTAGCAGTTGCAAAGCTCAATAATTCCTATAATTCATGAAGGATTTTTCTTACATCACCAATGCACACCCCTCTTACATCGAAAATCTTTATAACGATTACGTAACCGATCCTGAAAGTGTTGACCAGGACTTGCGCAAATTTTTCGATGGTTTTGATTTCGCCTACAATCAAAATGGCAAAAATGGCAGCGCTAATGGTGCAGCCGTAGCCAACGCACCTACAGCCAACGCACCCGCAGTACCTGTTGCTACCGGCACGCTTACCAGGGAGTTAAGTGTTTACAACCTTATACTTGCCTATCGAAAAAAAGGTCACCTGGTAGCTAAAACCAACCCCATACGCGAACGCAAAGATCGTAGGGCAAACCTGGACTTAAAATATTTCGCTCTTTCTGAAAAAGATCTTTCAACCCGCTTTGAAGCAGGTAAGTTTATTGGTTTGGAAAATGCTACCCTTGCCGAAATTGTAGATACTTTAAAAAGTTGCTACACCCAATCAGTGGGTTTACAATATTCATATATAAACGATCAAATTAAGGCCGACTGGATAGAAGAAGAGTTTGAGAAGAAATTTTTGGTGCCATTATCCATACCGCAAAAAAAGCGCATACTTACCAAACTCAATCATGGGGTAATGTTTGAAAAATTTTTGCACACCAAGTATATTGGCCAAAAAAGGTTTTCGTTAGAAGGGGGCGAAACCACTATTCCCGCCCTTGACTCAATTATAAATACAGCAGCAATATTTGGTGTAAAAGAGGTAGTACTAGGTATGGCTCACCGAGGACGTTTAAATGTGCTGGCTAATATTTTGGGAAAAACGTACGAGCAAATATTTACCGAGTTTGAAGGTAAGGCCACCCCCGATACCACTATGGGAAGCGGCGACGTAAAATACCACATGGGTTTTAGAGGCGAGTACCAGGCCGAAAATGGCGAAATGGTCAATCTTCAGTTATGCCCCAATCCATCGCATTTGGAAGCGGTAGACCCCGTTGTGGTTGGTTTTGCGCGTAGTAAGGCCGATGTTATTTATAACAGTGATTACGACAGTATTTTACCCATTTTAATACATGGCGATGCCTCGGTTGTGGGGCAGGGTATTGTGTACGAGGTTTTGCAAATGAGCGGATTGCCCGGTTATTATACAGGTGGTACCATTCACTTTGTTATTAACAACCAAATAGGGTTTACTACCGATTTTGATGAGGCACGCACGTCCGACTACTGTACCTCTATGGCTAGTATGATACAGGCGCCGGTGTTTCATGTAAATGGCGACGATCCCGAAGCAGTAGTAAAATGTGCTGAGATAGCTACGCGATATCGCCAGGAGTTTAACAGCGACATTTTTATTGACATGGTATGTTATCGCCGCCATGGCCACAACGAAGGCGACGATCCAAAATACACCCAGCCACAGTTATACGCTGCCATCGAAAAACACCCCAATCCACGGGAGGTGTATAGTCAGCGCCTTATTAATAATGGTTCCATAGATGCTATCATAGCCCAGGAAATGGAAAAGCAGTTTTGGAGCGAGTTACAGGAACGTCTGGACGATCTTAAACAACACCCAAGACCCTACACTTTTCAAACACCGGAATTATGGTGGCAAAACCTGAGAAAATCAACGTCTGACGATTTTGAAAAATCGCCTTCAACCGCCATTAGCGAAGATCGTTTTCACGACATTTTTAATAGCCTTATGGATTTGCCCAACGGTTTTAAACCACTTAAAAAAGTGGAAAAATTGCTGAACGAAAAAGTAAAGTTGTTTGAAAATGACAAAAAGGTGGATTGGTCTACTGGCGAATTAATGGCCTTTGGCAGCCTTTTAATGGATGGAAACGACCTTCGTATGAGCGGGCAGGACGTACGCCGTGGTACATTTTCGCACCGGCACTCAGTGCTTCGCGATGAGGATACAGATGCCAGTTATAACCGCCTGAGCCGCCTTAGCGATAGCCAGGGTAAAGTTTGGATATACAATAGTTTTTTAAGCGAATATGGGGTATTGGGTTTTGAATATGGCTACTCGTATGCCAACCCAAACACCCTGGTGTTGTGGGAGGCGCAGTTTGGCGATTTTGTAAACGGCGCACAAATAATGATTGACCAGTTTATTACCAGTGCCGAGCCTAAATGGCGCCAAATGAGTGGGCTGGTAATGTTGTTGCCTCACGGGTACGAAGGGCAGGGCCCCGAGCACAGCAGTGCCCGTATGGAGCGCTTTTTACAGCAATGTGCCGAATATAATATGGTGATTGCAAATATTACCACGGCGGCCAACTACTTTCACGCATTACGCAGGCAACTGGCATGGCCATTTCGTAAACCTTTGGTGGTATTTACGCCAAAGGCTAACCTACGCCACCCACAAAGCTTTAGCCATAAATCGGCTTTTACATCGGGCCGATTTAAAGAAGTTATTGACGACGAAGCGGCAACAGTTCCGGGGCAGGTTAGTAAAGTATTGTTTTGCTCGGGTAAAATATATTTTGACCTTGCCGAAAAACAATTAAACGACAATAGAATTGATGTGGCGCTGGTGCGCCTGGAGCAACTATATCCGCTGCCGGCAACCCAACTGCAGGCTTTGTACAAAAAATATAATAAAGCAACCTGGTTTTGGGTGCAGGAAGAACCGCTGAACATGGGCGCGGCAAGCTATCTGCAAATGAACTTGAAAGGCATTAATTATGGTGTTATTAGTCGCCAGCCAAGTGCAGCAACTGCCACCGGGTATGCAAAAGTGCATGCCAGGGAACAATCCGAAATTGTTGAAACCGCCTTTAGTATTTAACGGTAAACAAATTTTTATCAAATTTTTTTTTTAATATTTACGGCCAGTTTAACTACTACCAGGCTTTAAGGTAAAAACACCAAATTAAATAGTTGGTTTGAAGGAAAGCCTGCTAACATTTTAACCACATCAAATGATCGATATTAAAGTTCCAACCATTGGCGAATCAATAAGCGAGGTAACACTTTTAAAGTGGATAAAAAAAGACGGTGATTATGTAGAAAGAGATGAAGTGATTGCTGAACTGGAAAGTGAAAAGGCCACTTTTGAAGTAAACGCCGAAAAGGCTGGTATTTTAACAACGAGGGCAGTAGAAGACGATACGCTCAATATTGGAGATGTGTTAGCCCAGATAGATGATACTGCCCAAAAACCTTTGGGCAATACTGTTACAGCCCAACCGGTTACAACGCAAAGTGAACCTGTACTGCCCTTGGTAACAGCCGTAACCAAACCCCCTGCCATTGTTGCCGAAGTTGCAGAAAAGCCAAAAGCTGCAGGATTGGGCATCATTGAAATAAAAGTACCCGCCATTGGCGAATCGATAACCGAAGTATCGTTACTAAAGTGGATAAAAAGGGAGGGAGAAGTAGTAAAACGTGATGAAGTAATTGCAGAATTTGAAAGTGAAAAAGCAACATTTGAAGTAAATGCCGAGCAGGCAGGTAAATTAAGTCAAAAAGCCGCAGAGGGCGATGTGTTGAAAATAGGAGATGTGCTTGCCACCATTGATACCGATGTAGCACCCGGTGTGGTAGAAAACCGCCCTGCACCTGCGGCCGATACAGTAAAACCAGCCGGGGCAACCTCACAACCTGCTCCTCAGCAGGCTGCTGCCAAAGCCCCCGCCATTGAGGTAAAGGCCAGCCCGGTAGCTGCCGCTATGATAGCAGACAAAAAGGTAGATCCATTAACCATACACGCAAGCGGCTCGTTAGGTAAAATTATGAAGAATGATGTGTTGGCAGCATTAGCCAACCCTGGCAAAAAAGCGGTAGAAGGTCAGGAAATGTTTAGCCGTAACGAGCGCACTGAAAAAATGAGTAACCTGCGCAAAACCATTAGCCGCAGGCTGGTAGAGGCTAAAAATACTACCGCCATGTTAACCACTTTTAACGAGGTAGACATGGGGCCCGTTATGGAACTACGCAAACTGTATAAAGATAAGTTTAAAGAAAAGCACGGCGTAAACCTTGGCTTTATGAGCTTTTTTACCAAAGCCGCCTGTTATGCATTGCAGGAGTGGCCATCGGTAAATGCATACATTGATGGTGAACATTTAATATACCACGATTATTGCGATATTTCCATTGCTGTATCGGCGCCTAAAGGATTGGTAGTACCGGTTATTAGAAATGCCGAAAGTTTAAGCATGGCCGAAATAGAAAAAAAAGTAGTGGAACTTGCCACCAAAGCACGCGACAATAAATTAACTATGGACGAAATGCAGGGCGGCACCTTTACGCTTACCAATGGGGGCGTTTTTGGCTCTATGCTGTCCACACCCATTATTAATATACCACAAAGTGCCATTTTAGGTATGCATAAAATTGAAGATCGCCCTATGGCGGTAAACGGGCAAGTGGTTATTAAAAGCATGATGTACCTGGCGCTTAGCTACGACCATAGGGTTATTGATGGCCGCGAAAGCGTTAGTTTTTTGGTAAGGATAAAAGAGTTGCTTGAAAAACCGGAATTGTTGCTGTTTGGAAAAGATCCGGTAAAAACGTTATTACAATTATAATTGCATTTCAAAAAATAAAATCAGTGGGGCTGCCGTTTTAATGGCAGCCCTTTTTATTGGCGCCAATATCCAACGTATGTTTCATGAAAAAAATAGTTTATTCAATTATTGTGCTTATTGCAATCTGCTCTTTCTCGTGTCAAAAATTTGTTGAGTGGCATGTTGACCCAATTACCAAAGAGGTAGCAGGAGATTCCAGCCTGTACATTAACCAACCTTCAGCGGTATTGGTAACACTGGTGGCACTTACCGGCAACGAAGCCATAACCACTGCATTTACGTATGATAGCCTAAACCAATTGATATCTGAACATAGTACAGGCCAGCAAAACGGTAAGGTGGTAGATGATTACAAAAAGTTTTATCGCGATACGCTCGGACGAATTGTACTCGTAGCTCAGCTATCTGGCTTAAGCACAAATGTAACCGATACATTATTTACCAACGTTTGGTACGACGAAGATGAACCAGCGTTTTTACGTACAGTTGGTACTGTGGTAGTAAACGGTAAAAAATTGGACGATAGTACTTTGTATACGTACGATGGAAATGGCAATGTTGGCATGCGCAAAAGTTACAGAAAACCGCAGGGCGCCACAGGCCCGCTAACACTTCAACAAAGGCAGGAATTTAATTATCAAAATAAAAATTTGGTTGCTTTTAAAGATTTTGGGGATAGCAGCGGGGTATTACTTTTGAATGAAAATTGCCGGTACCAGTTTGATAACCGAGTTAACCCACTACCATTGTACAACGAAGCATTTTTAACGGGTAGAATAGAGTCGGCTTCGAAAAATAATTTGGTGAAGACAGAAGTGGCCGATTTGGTGTCGGCACAGTTTAATACACAATTGACTAACTCGTTGGCTTATGGTGTTAAAAGTAAACCAGTAAGTGGCATTGCTACTTATGCCAATGGAAACATTTCAAGGCTTACTTTTACCTATAAATAGCCGCCAGGTTATATGTTTTTAGTTATAAATTACCGTGTATTATTAACATGGTGTAGGTAAATTTTTTTGTTTGATTTTAACTAGTATTGGTACAGCCATTACTTTTGTACGTACACCTGTTATATGTCTATCGTTTTATCGCATTTAAATACGGCCCAAACAATTGTTGTACAATACAAGGGCGATCTTCCGTTTTCCATCTACCTAAAAAACTTTTTTTCAAAAAATAAAAAATATGGTAGTAAAGACCGTAAAAACATAGCGGCGCTGTGCTTTGTATATTACAGGGTGTGCAAAGCCTTTAATAGATATGATGTAGCCGAAGTAATAGTGAGGGGCGTTTTTTTAACTGCCACTACCAGCAACCCGCTATTGGCCGAAAAGCAACCCGGATGGAATAGTGTTGCACACGAACCGGTGGCCTTAAAGCTTTTGATGCTTATAGCAGATGCCGAAAGTTTTTTCCCCTTTCAAAAAGAATTAAGTGCAGAAATAGAACAAAAAGCGTTTGGTATATCGTTTTTACTTCAACCCAAATTATTTATAAGGCTACGGCCAAATGGCTTACAATCGTCGCTTAAAAAACTGGCGGCGGCCCAGCTTTCTTTTAAAAATATAAATGAAACCTGCCTTGCTTTTGAAAACGGTACAAAAGTGGAAGCAGTGCTGGAACTTAATAAAGATTATGTGGTGCAGGATTATAACAGCCAGCAAACCATTGGGTTGTTGCAAAATGTTTTTTCTGTAAATGCACCGATAAACGTATGGGATTGCTGCGCCGCCAGTGGCGGAAAGTCAATTATGGTGGTTGACCAATTGAAGCAGGTACAATTGACTGTATCGGACGTACGCGATTCCATTTTGGCCAATCTTGACAAACGGTTTAAAGCCGCTGCTATAAAAAATTATCATTCGTTTGAGGCCGACCTAACCCAACCCGCGGCCATTACATCAAGGTTTGGCAGCAGGCCTTTTGACCTGGTTATTTGCGATGCACCTTGTAGCGGATCTGGCACCTGGGGCCGTACACCCGAGCAACTGGCTTTTTTTAATCTGCTGCAAATTGACCAGTATGCCCAGTTACAAAAAAAGATAACTACTAATGTTATATCGGCCATAAAAAAAGGGGGTTACCTTTTGTATATTACCTGCTCGGTATTTAAAAAAGAAAACAAAGACGTAGTGGATTTTTTAATTGAAAAATACCCTTTAAAACTGGTGAATATGCACGTGCTTAAGGGGTACGAAATACAGGCCGATACTATGTTTGCAGCGTTAATGCGGGTGGAAAAATAAAGGCTGCATAATTGCTATAAAACTGGTAATATAAGCAGGTTAACCTTTTTTTATTTTTCGGGAAACTACGGCAACTTCATTACCCGTATAGTTTGCTTTTGCGTTTTGCTTATGTATTGTAAAAAGTAAGCACCCGGTTGAAGCAGTTGTACCGGCAGCGTAATTGTTTGGTTTTGGCCTTCCGTTATGCTTAGTTGCTGTTCAATAAGTTTACTGCCCTTTACATTTAACAACCTAAAAGCAACCGTACCTGTTTCGGGTGCGGTAAACCCTACCTGTAGTGTGCCGGTAAAAACATTGCCCGGGTTTAAACGAAGCCAATTGCCTGTGGCCGAAAAGTTTTTTTGCAGCAGTACTGTTTTGCTGTTAACACTGTCCATATACCTCACTGCATAATTACCGCCTGGCAACACATTAAGGTTAGTAAACAAAAACGTATATACTTCCTGTTGTTCAGTAAAAAAGGGCAGCGTATATAAAACTTTTCCCGATGTATTTAAGAGGTCAACCCGTGCGGCACCATCTACCTGGGCTACAAAAAATCCATCAATTAAAGTGGTAAAGGGAGCAGGACCTGCTACCAGCCAGTTACTTCCAAAAGCGGCATCGTTCTGTTGTTTTTTTAAAATGCGATAGGCCGTTTTCATATTGGGTATGCCATAGCCAAACCGGTTGTCGGGGGTGGCGTACCTGTCGGCGCTTTTGTAAACAGCATTCAATAGTTTCATATTACCTGCTGTAGGAAAAGCCTGCCATAAACACGCAATAAGCCCTGCAATATTTGGATTAGAATACGAGGTGCCATTACCACTTGCCGGTTGGCTATTGGTGTTTACCAAAATAGTACCCAAACCTACCGATACAATATTTGGCTTTACCTTACCGGGATAACCGTAGCTGCTAAAGCTGGCTATTTGCCCATTTGCGTTTACCGCACCCACGGCGCAAACACTATCGCCATCAGCCGGAAAACCAATATATCTCCACTGGGAGCTTCCTTCGTTTCCGGCGCTATTCATAACAATCATTCCCTTTTTTGCGGCTACGCCAGCACCTTGAGTTACCATTGTTTGATTTTTGTAAAACTGAAGGTAGTTGTGGTTAAATGTAGGATTGTCAAAATCGGTATATCCTAACGACGAGGAAATTATATCGGCACCCGAGCTATCGGCAAACTCTGCCCCCACAACCCAGTTATGTTCTTCAATAAGGTATTCCGACGCAGTATTTTCGGTACGTAGCAGCCAGTAATTTGCATGCGGTGCGGTGCCCACCACACGGCCGGGTAGGTTAGCAGCCATTATGCTTAGGCAATTGGCACCGTGGCTGTCATCTTCGTTAACACTATTATCAAAAGCAACAAAATCACGGTCGCCTAAAAATTGCCTGTTAATGCGTGCGCTGTCAAAAGCAGTATTCAGCTTATATTTTGCAAAACCTCCATCTAATACAGCTATCTGCATGCCCTCGCCACGAAAGCCCTTGTTGTGTAAAAATTCACCTTCGTGTAAGTGTACCTGGTTGTAGTTAAGGCCATAATTAATTTCATTGCCGTTAATGCCTGTGCCGTTGCTAGTTTCATTAATGGTGGAAATTGTTTCTACGGCAAATTTGGTAATAGGTTGTTGCTGGGATACCAGCCTGAAACCAGCCCCCGAAATATTTTTTACAAAGCCAAGATCCCTCACCTTGTTTAAAGCGCTAATACTACTGGTTTGTACCAATAACTGGTTTAGCCAACGTGAGGTGCTCACTATAGTTATATTTTCAATTTTGGCTATACTATCCATGTATATTTTTGACACGGGCAGGTCAAGGCTGTCCATGGCAATTTGTTGCCTTTGGCGCCTTGCAACAGCGCGTGCCGACAAGTACTGCAGTGGCGTGGCAACAGTAAAAGCCGTGCCCGCTTTGTTGTACAGCTCAATAATATACTTTGGTAATTGCGCTGGTACCTGTGTAGCAATTAACAAAACCAACGGCATAAACCATTTTTTGGCAGGCATTTGCATCAATTTATATTAAGTTGTTTGCTTGTCAATGGCCGTTATCATGCTTTTTAATAGGTGCCGGTAAATTGAAGCTTAACGCCGTAACTGGCATCTTCATACTTAGCAGGAGGCGGGGTAGTTTGATAGGTCCAGTGTAAAAATTCTTTATAAATTAAACCTACGCCTTTGGCATATACTTCCACTCCAAAATTGCGTTGTTGGTAGTTGTTTGGGTCAAATGGGCCGGGCGGCGAGGTTTCGTTATGTTGAAAAACATAAATGGTACTATCAAAAGTAATATTGCGTACGGTGTAAGGTTGTTCCACATTTTGATAAGCATACTCCCACTCATCTAAATAGGGAACCAGCGAATTGATTGATTTTGTATCGATATACGAATGAGCCTTCCAGCTATAGCCTTCAACAACGGGTAAGTGAAGTTTTACAAATCGCTTGTTATTATCCACGTATTCAATAGTAGTAGGGGTAACTGTAGCAGTGTAGGTAGCGGCAAACCGCCAGGGTTGATTGCCAGCCGTATCCCTAATGGTTCTAAATATTCTAAACACCTTGCGGCCCTGGATATCAGTAAATGTAGACTCAACCGAGTCCTTTGCCTGGTAGCTTTTTACAATCAGCCTTGACCCAAACGAGAAGGGGACTGTTGAATCGAGCCGGTACAGATAATTTTTGCCCACTTGCAATGGATAGTAATCCTGCAGCGAGGCACTTTTAAAATCTTCGGTTTGTTTTTTACAACCTATTACCAGGTAGCAAAAGGCAAACACAACAATCAGGTAAAAAAGATGCTTCATTTGTTTGTTTAATGCGGGTGTAAGATACCGTTTTTTACTAAGTGGGTATTGCAGCGTAAAACACGCGGTAATATTATTAAAATGAGTTGCTAAACCTTTACCGGGCAATTATGGTGCTTAAACCAACCTATACTTTGCAAAGAAATTAAAATGTAGCCACTCATCCCGTTTATATAAACGTAAAAAAATGTAAACCTTATCTTTAGGGCTCATTTGTTTTTATGACATTTTTAGATACCCTGTCGCTTTCGTTTAGAACAGTAAAAAGTAACCGCCTGCGCACTGGCCTTACAGTAGCCATTATTGCTTTTGGTATAATGGCACTGATAGGCATAATTACCGCCATTGCCGCCATGAACCAAAGTTTGAAGGAGAACTTTAGTACGCTGGGTGCCAATGCCTTTAGCGTTCGGTATAAGGCCCGAAATATTCGTATTGGTAATAACTCGCAAAAAAGTGGGGCTATTAAAAAGGGTGCCAAAAAAGAAAAAGTATCCAATGTTGGTAAAGCCATTACCCGCGACCAGGCCGAGCAGTTTATAGAAAATTATAAGTTTCCGGCAACGGTTGGGTTGCAATTAAGCGGACCACGGTCGCTGCGCATAAAATATAAAAATAAAGAAACCAACCCCGATGTAACAGTTAATGGTGGCGACGAAAACTTTTTAAGCATCAATGGCTATTCGCTGGCAAAGGGGCGAAATTTTAGTAAACTGGATGTAGAAACCGGTAGAAACGTGGCACTTATTGGTAGCGATGTAGCAATTGTTCTTTTCGGAAAAAATAAAGAAGCAGCAGTAGATAAAATTATTAAGATCGGCAACCTTCCCTACAGGATTATAGGTTTGCTTGACTCAAAAGGCTCCAGTGTTTTTTTACAAAGCGATAAAGTAATCGTATCAACCTACAACAATGTTAGAAGATTGCCCGGCACCAGCGATAGTTACACAATTAATGTTAAGGTGGACGATTTAACGCAAATGGATCCTGCAATAGGTGAGGCAACTGGTACTTTTAGGCCCATAAGAAGATTAGGCACAAAGGATAGTGAGAATTTTTTTATTGATAAAAGCGATAGCATAGCCGAAACATTTATTTCGCTGCTTGGAAGCATAAGCGGATCGGCAGGTGCCATAGGCCTTATTACCCTAATTGGTGCGGCCATAGGCCTTATGAATATTATGTTGGTTGCAGTAAACGAGCGCACTAAGGAGGTAGGCCTTATAAAAGCCATAGGCGGAACCCGCAAAAGCATCAGGAACCAGTTTTTATACGAGTCAATTATCATAAGCCTTTTGGGGGCAGTATTTGGAATTATTTTAGGCGTACTTGTGGGCAATCTATTTTCCATTGTATTATCTACCGGCTTTGTTGTACCATGGGCATGGGTAATTACAGGTATTGTTATTTGTAGCGTTGTTGGCCTTGCTGCCGGGCTTTGGCCTGCATTAAAGGCATCAAAGCTTGACCCCATTGTGGCCCTTAGATATGAATAGGGGTTTACACTAATGGCAAAATCGCTGCCCTTTTTTAGTGGAAAGTAATTGATATACCGGGGGCAATTTGGTACGTGTTGAAGCGTTTAACAATGTTTGGTTGTTTTAATTGTTTTTGAACCTCAATAAACTTCTTTACTTTTTTTTTTCTTGTTTTGGCTTAGTGCACTGTTAATTTAAGTGATTAAAAGTGCATGATTATTTTTCGTATGTGGGTAATACAACGCTTGCCTGTTTTGGTATGCAATTTGTAAAACAATCAAAAAGTAGTGGTGACCTGCGAAATTATAATAACATGGTTTCTGATCTGCTTTTAAAAAAAGTGCAAACCATTGTTTTAATTTTCCGTGCTGTGATTGTGTGTATACATTGTTATTAGCACCGTTCTAAAATTACTTGGCTATGAAAAAAATAAGGATAATAATTTGTGATAATGATGAAGACGAATTATATTATGCAAATGAGGGTTTTAAGAAATCGGGCTTATTTGAGGTAATACAGGTGGTAGAGTCGGGCGACGATTTAATAGAGTTACTTGAAACTATGAATAAAAAGGATTTTCCGGACCTCATTTTATCAGACTTAAACATGCCCGGTAAAAACGGGTACGATCTTTTGGCCTTGTTAGGTAACGATCCGCAATTTGCAGACATTCCAATTTATATTTCTTCCACAGCCTTTTCGCAATTAACCATGGATAAGTGTAGCAGGCTTGGAGCCAAAGATTATATAGTAAAACCCGATAATTTTAGCCGTTACGATATTTTTGCAATAAGCCTCTATGATAAAATTATGATTGAGTACCCCCGGTAGCAGTTTAAATGTTTACACCGGTATAGGTTTTTAATTTTGTACCATACTGCTGGTGCAAGCCCCCAATTGTTAAGTTTGGCTTTGCGGCGTCAAGGTTTTTAATCATTGCTAAATATACTTTCGGTAGATGTTTTTAAAAACAAAGTATTCGCGGCAAGTGTAAGTGACATTAAAAGCGTTTCTGCTGAAAATTGTTAAAATTCGCTTCAAATTAAAATGTATTTACTATAAAAAAACCTGGCTTTATTGCCAGGTTTTTTTACGGGTTATTATTTTTTAACCTTTAGGGTTTAATGCGCGTGTTATTCTTTCTTTTATATCCATTAAATGCATTTTGCTCATACCATCAGTTGTTGTGGGTATGGCCGCGGTAACCTGGCCGTTTAATTTTAATAACTGCGCCCTGGCAATTGAGGTAATGTCGCTTCGGCTCAGGTCAGTAGTGTTTACCAGGCCACGGCCTAAACTTGTTAACACTATAAACCCAGCGGGCGACGAAGGATTTAAAATATTATCAAGCTTGTTTACGTAACTTTTTTGCAACGATCTTCTATAAAAATCAATGGCTTTTTTGGTTTTTAGTTCGGTAAAAAGGCCACCCTGTACATCGTTCATCATTTCAACTGCGCTATACGCATTTTCAGCCCCATAACGCTCAACCGAAACCTGCAAACGGTTAATACGCTCAGCGCTAAGCAAACTGTTTAAAGTGCTTTCCTGTGCAGCTAACACCGGGTCAGCATCATCGCCAGGGTTATTAGACCGGTCCCAAATAGCCTTATTTATTAACCATTTTGGCGTGGTAAACAATTGTTTTTGTAAAAAACTGAGTGCTTCTTTTTGCCTGGCTTTAGGCAGTATCTCGTACACCGGCCCGCCTTGTACCGAGGTTTTAAAAGTTTCCGTAACGCCACCCACATTAGCGGTTACATGGCCCATATATCTTCTAAATTGGTTAATCAACTGCCCGTACATTTCTCCCAGGTTTATGTTTAAGTCCGTTTCTTCGCTGGTCCACTCTGGCAGTTTAGATAAAATAAATTGCAGGTTTTTAATACCATATTCGCCTGCCCTGGCGGCATTATCGCCCAAATCTTCGCTTTGGTTGCGCGGATCGTTGCGGTTCCCCAATTCGTACGTTCCAAAATAAGTACGTGGGTTAGCTGCCAGTGATTCAATAATAAGTTTGTTACTGGCTGTTTTTTGCTGTTTTTCATCGTTGCCGGGTATGTATCCATATCCCCAGCGTACGGCCCATTTGTCGTAATCGCCAATGCGCGGAAATAGTCCCTTTTCTGATATGTTGTCTTCGGGTTGGGCCACATAGTTAAACCGGGCATAATCCATTATACTGGCGGTATGTCCGTTAGCTTCTACCCATTGTTTATTACGCAACATTTCTACCGGTGTTTTACTGCTATTACCCATGTTGTGTAACAGGCCAATTGTGTGGCCAACCTCGTGGCTCGATACAAACCTTATGAGCTGCCCCATTAACTCATCGTCAAACTTCATTTTACGTGCTTTGGGGTCTACTGCTGCAGTTTGTATCATATACCAGTCGTGTACCAGCTTCATTACGTTATGATACCAGCCAATATGACTTTCCAAAATTTCGCCGCTGCGCGGGTCGTGTACATTTGGTCCATAAGCGTTCTCCACCTCCGATGCAAAATAGCGTACCACCGAAAACCTGGCATCTTCCATGCTCATGGTTGTATCGTTTGTTGGCCATTCCTTGCCCATGATGGCATTTTTAAAACCTGCCTTTTCAAAGGCAGCCTGCCAATCGTTTATGCCTGCAATTAGGAAAGGTCTCCACCGGGCAGGGGTAGCAGGGTCAATATAATAAATCAACGGTTTTTTTGGTTCTACCAACTCGCCGCGCTTCCATTTTTCCTCTTCACCTTCTTTGGGTTCAAGCCTCCATCTTACTGCAAAGGTCTTATCATCAACTTTTTGTTGGTCATCGCTATAGGCAGTATAATTTTCCGGAAAAAAGCCTACTCTTCTATCCCAATACCTAATAGCCATAGGTGTTTTAGGAAGCAGTATCATAGAGGTGTTTAACTCAATGGTAACTGCACCAGCTGCATTTGCAGCGGGTATTAAGGTGGAACTGGCAGCGGTAATACCGCCTGTTGATGGCGAAGAATTAAAGGTTTTAACACTACGGATCTCAATGTTGGTAGGGTAGCTGTTAATGGTTGATATATACGACCGGTCTGTTGCAATTGACGATAAGTTGAACGACCTTTTAGCGCCGGGGCTTATGCTAACTACCTGGTTGTCGCCTTTGAAGTAATCAGTAACTTCTATTACTACACTATTTGAATCTTTACCAAAAGCAGCTATGGTAAACGATGCGGCAATAGCATTAAGATTGCTGTTATTTACTGCCTGGTAAATAGCGTTACTTGTATCGGCTACGTTTACAAGGGTAACAACCCGCATAAATACGTTATTGTAAGGGCCACGTTCAAACGATATGGTTTGTTGATTAGTTAACTCGCCCCCATAAGTTGCGCGGCCGCCTCCTTTGTTGTTGGGTACTTTTACAAACCTGGTAATAGCCATGATTTCGCTATTAAACAATGACACAGGAATTTCAAAAAAGTACTTGTCTTCCACCTTGTGCACTATAAACAGCCCTTGTTGCGAAATAGCTTTGTCGGTAATAACCTCTTTAAAAGGTTTTGGGCCTGTTTTTTTCTCGGTTTTCTCACTATTGCCTGGTGTGGCTGGTGCGCTGGCCGGCGCTGACGGATTACCGGGGGTATTAGGCCGTTGGGCATACGTGCCAAAAGCAATACCACCGAGCAACAACATCACTGCAATTTTTTTTACAATCATTTGCTTTTAAAATTTAGCTGGCAAAGGTATGAAACACAATCATTTGGCAATGAAATGCACAACAGGTATCTACCGGTACAAGGGGCCTTTTTATAGTTGTTGGCAGGGTAGGAGCACTTACATTGTAGCAGTAATCGAATATATTACTTAACATGCTACTGTATCAGCGTGGTTTTTAAGGCAAGTTATTTTTATTTAAAAAAGAAGTTTTAACGGCGTAGTTTTTTAAAAAATAAAGCATAGTTGAAATAAATATTTTAATTTTTTTTTGAAAACGTAGGGATATCTATAAAATTATGCTCAAATTGCCATTGCTTTTATAACATGAAAGCTAAAAACCGGCTGTTTAATAAAGTGAGGAAAATAGTTATTTTGTGCATCTTCTAAAAAAGAAAAAAAGATTGTTTGCACGATTGAAGTTATTTTTCCTTACAATTGCTAACAGATTGTTATTATCAACTCAAAAAATTTATTAAACAAAAAACATTGAACCATGGCTGAAACAAAACCAACTTCACCGGCAAGAAGTACCACTTCGGTGCAACCCAAAAAATCAAACAATGCCATTTCATGGATTGCTCCTTTTGGCTGTATTTTATTGGGTTATATTATTTGGAGATTTATGTTAGGAAGCGCGGGAAATTTTACAACACCAGATCCTGATGCAAGCCATTGGTTTTGGCCCAGTCACAAAGGTCCCAAAGGCACTTTTACAAAAATGTATGAGGGCGGTATTGTGGTACCAGTGTTGATAGGGAGCTTATTAATTGTGTTGACTTTCGTTATTGAAAGATTGTTGACCGTTAGTAAAGCGGCTGGTAACGGAAGTATTTCTGAGTTTATCAGAAAAGTACAATTCTATCTTTCCAACAAGGATGTTGATAAGGCGCTTGCCGAGTGCGACAAGCAAAAAGGATCGGTAGGTAACGTTATGAAAGCTGGCTTGCGTAAGTACAAAGAAATGATTACCAATACCGAGTTGGACACTGATCAAAAAATTCTTAACATACAAAAAGAAGTAGAAGAAGCAACTGCGCTAGAATTACCAATGCTTGAAAAGAACCTCGTATTCCTATCAACTATGGCATCAGTAGCTACTTTGTTAGGATTGTTTGGAACGGTATTGGGAATGATTAAATCGTTTAGCGCACTGGGCGACGAAGGCGGTGCCAACGCAGCAAGTGAACTTTCAAGAGGAATTGCTGAGGCCCTTTACAATACTGCTCTTGGTATTGGTACCTCAGCCCTTGCAATTATTTTTTACAACGTGTTTACCACCCGCATTGATGGTATTACCTATGGCATTGATGAATCCGGCTTTACGTTAACACAAAGTTTTGCATCTAACTACAAATAATATTTGTGGAAAATAAATACGTTTTGCATCTAATAACAAATACAAAAACTATTTAAATGGCCAGACCCAAAATAGCCAGAAAGAGTACGGTGGTTGATATGACTGCAATGTGTGATGTTGCCTTCCTGTTACTGTCTTTCTTTATATTAACAACCAAGTTTAAGCCCGATGAGGCCATATCGGTTACTACGCCAAACTCTGTTTCGGCTAAGGCTGCTCCCGAAAAAGATGTAACGCTTGTTACTATTACAAAAGATGGCAAAGTTTTCATATCAATGAATAACGACGCTGTTAAGGAAGAGTTGGCAAAGCAGTTGAACCAAAATAAGGGCGCTGGGCTAACGCCGGCAGAAGAAAAAGCCTTTGTGAAGGCAAGCTTTTACGGGGCGCCTATATCACAGCTTAAATCGTTTCTTAATTTGCCTTTGGACCAACGTACCGATGCAAATTTACCGGGGATACCTGCTAAAGACACAACTAATAATGAAGTGGTAGACTGGATGCGTTACATAGTAACAGCCCATGCAAACACCAACGAAAAGTTGAACCTGATAGTAAAAGGCGATAACCTGGCTAAATATCCGCAGTTTAAAAATGTGATCGCTGCATTTAAGAAGTCAGATCAGTTTAAGTTTCAAATGATTACGAATCCAGAAGGTGTACCAATAGGTACCGATTTGTGGAAGAAGTACATGAAGGGCGACAAAGTAGAACAGTAGACCTTAAATAATATTTTTTAAATAAATAAATTTATTTATTATGGCAGAAATGGATACTTCCGGTGGGGGTAAACACAAAAAAGGGCCTGGAGTAAAAAAATCAAAAAAAGCTTCTACCAGGGTAGATCTTACCCCCATGGTTGATCTTGGTTTTTTGTTAATTACCTTTTTCATTTTCACCACCACAATGAGCCAGCCCACGGCTATGAAGTTATTTTTACCAAAGGATACCGACGATCCCGAGGAATTGAATAAGGCAAAAGAGAGTGGGGCACTCACGTTATTGTTAGGTAAAAATGCCGATGTGTATTATTACGAAGGTCAGTTAGATGCCCAGGCCAGTAATTTTAAAACCAGTACAATGAAGCAGATCAGGGATGTAATTATTGATAAAAAGAGAAGAACTCCTGAAAAAGACCTGGTTATTGTAATAAAGCCAAGCGACGAAGCCTCGTATAAAGATGTTGTTGATATTTTGGATGAAATGACCATTAACGACATAAAACGGTACGCGTTGGTTGACATTTTGGATATTGAGGGTCAATTGATTAAAGCTACCGAAGGTAGCGGCGGGGCAGCCCAGTAAATTAATTTTCTCAATATGCGCCTATGGAAATAATTTCATATTGCATCTCATAAAAAAGAATTTCATGGAACCAGACAAAATTTTACAGGCCGACTTTCTTGATATCCTGTTTGAAGGTAGAAACAAAGAGTATGGTGCTTATCAATTACGGAAAACGTACAATAAAAGAATTACCATTGCTTTACTTAGCATGATAGGAATTTGTTTGCTCATTTTTCTGGGTTCAATACTGGCAAACAGTATAGATAAGGACAAAAAACAAATAGTTGTACAGGATGTGACGTTGGAGGATATTAAAAAAGCTGAGGAAAAAAAGCCAGAGCCACCACCACCGCCTCCACCACCAAAGCAAGAACCGCCTAAAGTGGAAATTGCTAAGTTTACCCCTCCCAAAATTGTAAAAGATGTGGAGGTAAAACCTGAAGACGAAATTAAAGAGGTTGAAAAACTGGAAGACACTAAAATTGGTGTAATTAACCAGGAGGGTATTAAGGATGAAGGGTTGGTGGCACCGCCCCCGGAGGATAAAGGTACCGGCATAGTTGAACCTAAAAAGGTAGAAGAAGACTACGATAAGGTATTTACCAAAGTGGAAAAGGAAGCCAAATTTCCCGGAGGTCCCGATGGATGGAGGCGTTTTTTAGAGCGGAACCTGAATGCTAACGTGGCTGCCGACGATGGTGCGCCCATTGGCAACTACTCAGTAAAAGTTCAATTTATTGTTGACAAGCAGGGAAACATAAGTAATGTACAGGCGATAGAAAAACCTAAAGGATGTCCGAGTTGCGGCCCCGAAGCTGAAAAGGTTATTAAAAGAGGTCCTAAATGGGAGCCTGCGGTACAAAATGGTCGTAATGTAATTTACCAGGCTATTCAGTTCATAACCTTTCAGGTAGCTGAATAAGTATATTTAATTCGCTGATTAAATCCTCCCATTGTGGAGGATTTTTTGTTGGGGGTAAAACCAATTAGTTTTGGTGAAATTTTATTAAATGCTGGGAAAGTTAACGGGGTGGGATGATACCATAGTTGCATTAGCCACGCCGCAAGGTATAGGTGCCATTGGCGTTATAAGAGTAAGCGGAAGTGATACTATAAAAATTGTTGATAAACTGTTTGCCTCAAAAAATTTAAGTCTGCAACCATCGCATACGCTGCATGTTGGGTTGCTGAGGCATAATGAGGTTGTTTTAGACCAGGTAGTTATTTCCATTTACAAAAATCCTGCATCGTACACGGGCCAGGATGTAGTTGAAATTTCATCGCATGGTTCGCCCTATGTTTTAGAAACAATTATAAAAGCTATTACTGCCAACGGCGCAAGGCTGGCCCGCCCTGGCGAGTTTACCCAACGGGCGTTTATAAATGGAAAGCTGGATTTAACTCAGGCCGAAGCTGTTGCCGACCTGATTGCCGCAAATAATGAATCGGGTAGACGAAATGCGCTGCAAAACATAAGGGGTGGCTTTTCAATGGTGCTTAAATTATTACGGGACCGCCTGCTAAGTTTTTCGGCGTTAATAGAGCTTGAGCTTGATTTTAGCCAGGAAGATGTTGAATTTGCAGACCGGGCGCAGTTAAACGAATTATTAACCGGGGCTGAGCAAATTACCGGCGAACTCATTTTGTCGTTTGCCTTGGGAAACGTAATAAAAAATGGTGTGCAGGTGGCCATTATTGGTAAACCCAATGCTGGCAAATCCACCTTGCTTAATACGCTGTTAAACGAAAACAGGGCAATAGTTAGCCCTATTGCCGGCACTACAAGAGATACGATTGAAGAAGTATTGAATATTGATGGAATAATGTTTAGGCTAATTGATACAGCCGGTATAAGGACTACTACCAACGATGTGGTAGAAAATATTGGTGTGGAAAGAAGTTTGGAGAAAATGAAGCAGGCCGATGTGGTAATTTATTTATTTGATGTAAACGAATTGGGCCCGGCAGATTTGCTGTTGATTAGTAAAGAAATGCACGCCAAAGGAATTAAATTTTTACTGGCAGGTAACAAAATTGATATAGCCGATGCCAATTTGATAGGCCAAAAATTTGCTGAAATACCGATACTCTTTATTTCGGCCAGCCAAAAAAAGCATATTGATATTTTAAAGAAGCGTTTGGTTGACGTTGTTATAACCGGCGAAATAAATACTGAAAGTACCATAGTTACCAATGCCCGCCATTACGAATCGCTGCGGTTAGTACACCAGTCATTGCAAGAGGTTCGGCAGGCAATGGACAATAATATATCAAGCGATTTGCTGTCACTGGACATAAGAAGATGCCTTCATTTTTTAGGCGAAATTACCGGCGAAATTACCAACGAAGACCAATTGGACTATATTTTTAGCAAGTTTTGTATTGGCAAGTAGCCAGGCGTTTCGCCAGATAGTCGGCACCTGGGTGTAAAAAATTTTTAGCGTGTAGCGTTTTAGGTCTAGCCCTTTGCGGTCAGCTTTTTGCGTTTAGCCCTCAGCGTTTAGCGTTTAGCCGTTAGCGTTCAGCGTTTTGTGTTTAGCCCTTAGCGTTCGGCGTTCAGCCCCCAGATTTTTTGTTGTAAGGCAGGTATTAAAAGAGTAAGCCTTACCAACGGTTTTTTACTTTGACAATATAGCCCGGTACGGGGTTTTATTATTGTAAGTTGCTCAACAAAAGGTAAATTGATAAATTGGATAGACGCTACTTCTATCTAAAAATATAAAACTAAGCCGTTGAATATTAAAGGATTGAAAATTTAATAATTATGTCTAATATCACATATTTATGTGTTATAGGGCATTTTACAGACCACACTAAAAATCGAGATAAATGGAAAGACAAATCAATGTTTTTGTTTCTGACACTATTCAACTGACAGAGAGAGTTACTGAATTTTTTAATCAATTCGACTTTAAGTTGACAGATAAAAAGGACGGTTATTTAAAGTTTAGGCAAAACTCTTCTTTATTAGACACTTGGAAAACAAATCCCTTAAAATGGGGTTCTGAAATTTCTGTAACAATTGTCGACAATAATGTGCTTGCCAATTTCTGTGTTGACACAGATGCACAAATGAATACAAATGAGGAAGAAACTGTTTGGTTTACATTTATCGATAATTTTAAAAATTACTTGACAAATGGAAAAACATCAAACGAACAACTCATTTCGACAATCTCAGACAACAAAAAAAGTCGGTTTCCTTATTTGAGTTGGACAATTTTGGGAGCTTTAGCAGGTGGACTGTTAGGTTTACTATATAACAAATTGACAGGAAACAACTCAACTTCAAGTATATTTTTAATCCCAGTTTTTGCGACACTTTTTTTAGGGTGGAGAATTAAATATGTGAAGACAAAAAACGCCCTATAACATTGGGTTTTATGCAAGTTGGGCTTGACATTGAAACATCAGCTATTTGCAAATCCTAGCTTCAGTTCCAGCAGACGAATATCTATCGACTTTAGTTCTTAATTTCAACTTTATATTTTCAATCAGCAGCGGTTATGTGCAGACGGAATACTAATCCCCAACCTGCATAAAGCCCTGTTCGTTACATGCCATTTTATTTGCTGACAAACCCTAAAATAGGTTGACTAAAAATTTAAACTTTTTAGCAAACTATGGCACTTCAGAAAAAACAAGACAGTCCAAAAAATGAGTATCAAAAAGTAGGTTTCGACCTTAAACTTTCCATCATTGACGAAATCTAT
>JBBRUR010000033.1:0-47184 GCA_038247635.1 Chitinophagales bacterium | reverse complement strand
TGTTTTTTACAGTACTCACAGGTTCCATCGGCCGTAATGCAGGAAATGATCACACGATCGCCCTTTTTAAAATTAGTGACCGACGAGCCTACTTCTTCAATAATGCCAACACCCTCGTGGCCCAGGGTAGTACCTGGTTTTACTGTGGGTGTTTTACCATGCAAAATGCCAAGGTCGGTTCCGCAAATGGTGGTTTTGGTAATTTTTACCAGCGCATCGGTCGATTTTTGAATTACAGGTGTTGGTATATCTTTTAAAGCAATTTTATCGGGTCCATCATATACCAATCCCTTCATTATTTCGGTAGTACTGATGCCTGTATTTTTGTTATTTACGCCGTTGGTAGCGTTTTGTGCGTTTTCAACTATTGGTATCATTTATTTAATTTTTACATATGAAGTGAAGAAATGTAGTGTTGTATAAAAGTCGTTATTTTATCTGCGTATTTTAATGATGGTGGTTTTAGGGAAACATGATTTTGATTGTTTTGAAATAGCGCTATTTTGTGTATTGTAATTATTTTTTTGGGTAACTACCACCGGTTACCCGGTTTTGTGACTGCTATTTTGTTTTTAATACAATATGATAAGGGTAGCGTAAATTTCAATTGCATTTGGCGGTAATAAAAAAGCCGGAAGTATAGGGAGTGTTTACCGTTGCAAACGAACTTTTTAATGTTCCTGAAAAAAAGCTGCCCGATGTTTTTATCTGCCCAATATTTTTGGCTGTGTTGTTATCGGTATTTATCCATGCCACATAAACGTCCTTTGATGGTATCAGCCTGTCGGGGTTTGGCCAGCCGCCTTAGTTTTATACTAATGTTATAGTTGTTGTTATTATCATTTTTAATTTTACCCTCCCTTTGGCGGCAGAAACCATGCCGGAGGTTTGAAATGACATTTTTTTGTGCACGATACAAAAGCCGTGAAGATTATTAAAAAAGAAGTAAGCAAATAAATACTTGTTACCCCTATATATTGCATTGTTATCATGGGATGTTATTGTGCGTTATTATTTAATGATATTAGTTGGATGTTTTTTTAGATGTCATAACCGCTTTTTATAACTGTAGAAATCATTTTAAACTGGACAGTTGCATTGAAATGGTGCCTTGCATGCGCAGGTATAATAATTACTTCGCCATGATGTATCTTAAACTCCTTATCGTTAATGGTAAGCTCAGCAGCGCCATCAATTATTTGTATGCAATTATCAAATGGAGATGTTTTTTCTGCCAGTTCTTCGCCGGCATCAAAAGATGAAACGGTAATATTACCCGTTATTTTTTTAACGATGGTTTTGCTTACCACAGCATTGGGTATATAGTCAACAACCTGTACCGCTATATAAGTGGTTGACTTTTGTAATTCGGCAAATTCATCATCATATTTCATTGCATTGTATTTACCATTACAAATTTTTCGTGAAACACATTGTCTTAATTGTGTTACTTTATTTTGGTTTATCAGGTACTGTTGGGCAAAATACCTAATGGGGCAAAGGTCGTACGGGGTAGAGGGTTGGTCGTTATATATGTATAGGTAAATGTTACATATATCACAGGTTTTCGAGGTTATCCTGGCGCTTTTGTTTTAACTTTTTGAAAAAGGAAGGGGAAAGCCCGGTAATTTTTTTAAACTGGGTAGATAGGTGGGCAACACTGCTATAGTTGAGTTTGGCGGCGATTTCGGTAAGGTTTAGTTCGTTATAAAGCAGTAGTTCCTTTACCTTTTCAATTTTGTGGCTAATGATAAAGTGTTGTATGGTAATTCCTTTTACTTCAGAAAAAGTGTTGGAGAGGTAGGTATAATCGTGTTGTAGTTTTTCGCTTATGTATTCAGAGTCGTTTACCTTGGGCAACTCATCAGCATAATGAATCATTTCAATAATCACAGCTTTGATTTTTTCGATCAGAATGCTTTTTTTATCGTCTAATAAGTCAAGCCCCGATTTCAGCAGGTTCATTTTAAGCTGATTGCGTTGGTCCGGCAAAATTTCCTCCAAAGTTTCCACCATGCCCAGGTCAACTGTTGAGTAATGTAAGCCGAGTTTCTTCAATTCTGCTGTTACCATCATTTTGCAACGAAGGCTTACCATGTATTTTATGTAAAGTTTCAATACATGGTAAAGCTACATCCAATGCGTTAGATTAACGTTTTCGTTAATATTTTATAATATTATGGAGGGCCTGGGGGGAGGGTTTTGGGAATGTAAAGATGGCTTAGAACCCTATTAGCAACATTTACGATGTACCCTTTTTAATACGTAAGCGCAAAATATGATGTGTAGGTTAAAAGCTGAATATCGGTGGGTTGTGAATTATAACCGCCAACATAAAGTAGTCCCGACAGGAATCGAACCTGTATCTAAAGTTTAGGAAACTTCTATTCTATCCATTGAACTACGGGACCACTTTATCTACGGTTTATTTCAAATATCATATCATACTTCTATTCCATCCCCGTCCTGCTGCCAGCCCGACAAAGTCATTCTGGCGAAGCGTGAGCCGGGTGGGCACTTAACTATAGGACCAGTCCACTTTTTTAAAAAGTGAGCGCAAAAATAAGGGTTTCCGGTAATCGTTTTATGGCTAATTTTCCGCTTCAATTTTTTTTATGAAATTTCTACCGTTGCTTAACATTACTCTTTTTAGTGCCCTGTTGCTTGCCCCAAAGCCAGTGGAAGCGCAAAATGCGCCACGCCTTAACCATATAGCTGTGTATGTAAACAATTTACAAGTGATGACGAAGTTTTATCAAAACATCGTTGGTCTTGATACTGTTCCCGAACCTTTTCGCGACGGGCGCCATACGTGGTTTTCTGTGGCCGAATATAGCAACCTGCACCTGATACAGGGAGCTGCAGCAATTTCGGTTCACGACAAAAACAGTCACCTTTGTTTTAGCGTGCCTTCGGTAGATGAATACATTAAAACGCTGGTAAAAAACAAAGTACCCTACGAAGCCTGGAACGGTACCCAAAACTCCGTTACCAACCGGGTAGATGGTGTTAAGCAAATTTATTTTAAAGACCCCGAAGGTTTTTGGATTGAGATCAACAATGATAAATAATAAAAGTTCCCTTTTTACAATATAAGCACTACCGTTCCGCCAATTATTAGCAGGGAGGCTATCACCATTTTGGCAGACAGCGGCTCCCCCAAAAACAGAACTGATAAAATAATGGCTATGGCCACACTCATTTTGTCTACCGGTGCTACCTGCGACACCCTGCCTAGTTGTAGTGCTTTGAAATAAAAAATCCACGAAAGGCCGGTGGCCACTCCCGACAAGCATAAGAAGATGATATTTTGCCTGGAAAGTGTTTGAATGGTAGAAGCCCCACCCCTAAATATGGCGATGCCCCAGCCAAGTACTAATATTACCACCGTTCGTATGGCGGTGGCCAAATCGGTATCTACTCCCTTAATACCAACCTTGGCAAAAATGGCGGTCAATGCCGCAAAAAAGGCTGAGGCCAACGCATACATCCACCACATAGCTGATTAATTTTATATACTAATGTACCACTTTACTCAGTAAGCTTTTATGCAATGGACCACGTGGTGCCTTTTAATTAGTTGGCCCTAACTGTTGAGGGGGTATTTTTTAGTGCAGTTACAAGGTTTTCTATAAACTGGTTTCTTACAATGCCGGGTAAAATATTAATAGATAAATAGGGGTTTAGGTCTTCCAGTTCTACCAGTAACAACCGGCCATCGGGCAGGCGGCAGGCATCTACACGGGTAATGCCACGGGTCATATTATTCCAGGCTATAAATTGATAGGCAAATAACAAGTCATCAGGCGTTGGCTTGTACACGGCCATGCGCCATCGTTCGGCTTTGTTGGGAGCATATAGGGCATATTGAAACTGGGTGTTGATATAGTAAAACGACACCTCGTACACCAGTGGTACTAATGGTTGAATGAGCTTGTTTGTAGGCCTGGCAGTAAGCAGTTCGGCTTTACCAGGCATTTCCATACCAATTGAGTCGGCTCCATCTTTAATTTTTACCACAAATTGGTTTGTATCGCCCAACGCGTCCAGTTGGTCAACATCTTCAACAGTAGGTATAACCGCAAGGCCAGCCTGGTGCAATGCTACCAAATATTGTTTGCCCGCCATATCGCCCTTACCATTAAGCGAGTTAAAGGTTACGATGTTTTTTTGTTTTGCGGCAGTAACAAACTGTTCAAAGTATTGCCGGTAATAGATCACCGGCCCGGTATTTCTAAATACTACCATATCAGCACGTTCCATAAGGGCTATGGCCTGTCGGGGGTCAGCGGTAAGTATATTAAAATGGCGGCGTAGCGTGGCGGTAATAAAAAGGTCTTCATCGCAATAATTGCGGCCCGTAGCCTGGTACGCCAGGTCGGTTAAGTACAATATGGTTCGCATAATACGGCGTGGATAAATTATCTGGTAACCAGGCCACAATAACGTTGTTTTCTATAAATGGACAACTGAAATTTTTTATTTTGTTTTGCACCTGCCCAAAAGCCTGCATTGTTTATTGTTTGCTGCCAAAGCCGTTTTGCGCCGTTTACAAGCGGTGTAAATGGCTGCCCTGCCGATTGCCTTTACCACTTATCTTTGCCACCCAATTTTAAAATAGATATGAAGTTTTATAACCTGTTGATTAAATACCGCTTTTACTTAAGCTTTGTAGCACTTGCACTGGCTATTTGGGTAAATGTGGCCGCTGGTTTTTGGCCGTCGTTAATTTTGTACCTGTTGTTTGTAGTGGGGATTGCAAGCCATTTTGTAATTGGCCCCATGCGCCTTATACAGGAGCCAATGGAACAGGGCAATATGGAAGAAGTTAAAAGAATAATGGGTAGCATTTGGTACCCACAATTGTTATACAAACCTATACGATCAACTTATTATACGCTAAAAGGCAACCTGGCCATGATGGACCAGGATTTTGATTCGGCCGAAAAGCATATGAAAAAGAGCCTTAGCCTTGGTAGCCCCATGGCCGAAGCCGAAGGTGCCAACAAACTGCAACTGGGCATGATGGCCATGCAAAAAGGCGATTTAAAAACCGGCGAAAGTTATGTGCGGCAAGCCATCCGCGCTGGTTTAGCCGATAAAGAAAGCCAGGCAGTTGCCTTTTTAAGCATGTGCCAGATATACATGAACAAACGCGAGTTTAGGGCCGCCAAAGATTTTTTTCGCAAAGCCAAAGCATTGAAGCCTACCACCAAACAAGTGGTGGAACAGATAAAAGAAATAGAAAAATACATTTCGCGTATTCCGGGATAAACGTTGTGCAATATAAAAATAAAGCGACCGGCTTTTGAGAGCCGGTCGCTTTTTGTTTTATTAAAGTTGGTTGGTGAACTAATTGGGAGTGTAAGGCGGAACTTTTGACAAAAACCTTCACTACCAGCAAACCTTTTCTAAATACACAATAACCGTTTTTGTCTTAACTGCCCGGATCAATCAATATAAAGAATTAACAAAGTTGAGACCAAAGGTGAAGGCACATTTAAATAGCGCACAAATGCCAAGTGGACCAGTTATCATAGCGAGTTAATAAGGTGTTTACAAAGCTCGGATACTGCTGATGGAAGAAAGGGAAAATAACAGCTTTTGCACGGTTTGCGATTATACTGCATTTGATGACCCGACATTTTACATTTGGATATTAAATATATTCTGTAGATTATTTTTTTAATTACTGTTAGTTTTTGCGGACGTAACTTTCACAGCCTTACCTCACAAATTCTCATAGTTACATACTAGTTTAATGCGACAGTTTGCCTTTATTTTAATTACTGTTTTCATCGCCTGCAATGACAGTTTAGTTGACGTTTCTAAAGCAGCTACTAAAACTTTATGGGTAAACAAAGATTTACAGATTGACACTTTAAGGCTAGACACAACATTCATGAGCGTTCATGCCCAGGGAACAATCCTTTCCTTCGACACATCAGGTATTTTTAAATCGTTTGCTAACGACTTTTATATAAACAATGACAGTTTAAATTGGTGCGAACCTGGAATTGAATTGAATTACGGCTATTGGAGAATTGCCGGAGACAGAATAATTGTAGACAAACAGTTAGTCGAGAGAACTTTTTTGATGCCTGGTCAAAAACTAGGCATGAAGCAGGTAGATACATTTCATTTTGTTAATGACACATTAGTTGTGAATAGCAAAACGAAGTATACAGCTGTGACATTATTATCAACAGAAATCCGGGACTTTCTCAATCGAGACTGGTCTTACTGGCAAAAGCGAAACGGTATGTAACAAATGGTTATTATTCCAGCCTCAATCAACATTTCATTCGTATGTAGGATGAAAACTATAACGGAAGATTTGATTGCGGCGCCCGCCCACTACGGACAGGCTCCCTTAATCTTCCACTCATTATTCAAAAATTAAAATAAAAATTCACCTTAAATCGCCTGCAACTGGCTCGCCCTGCTTTTTTCAAATTTGCCAAACAGCTCTTCTACTTTTACCGTTCTAAAGTCAAATATTTGTTTTAATTGGCTTTTTACAAACAGGCCATGCGCTATATCTCCAAGAAACGATAATGGAAGTTTATAATGAACTATGTCTGTCATTTCCACGCCACCCTCAATTTCTTTAAAATGATGCTGGTGGTGCCACATGCTGTAGGGGCCAAAACGCTGCTCATCCACAAAAAACTTCTTGTCTTCCACATGTGTAATTTCGGTCATCCAATACATCGGTATTCCCAACACAGGCTTTACCGTGTATTCAACAATTTGCCCCGCATACATGCGGTCGCCATGGTGTTTGCTTTTTATTTGAAACCCGAGCTGGGGAGGGGTAATATCTTTTAAATTTTGGGGCCGGCTAAAAAAATCCCACGCCTCATTTAGCGATATTGGTAGTAACGTAACTGTTTTTAACGAATAGGTCCTGGACATTAGTAATGTTTACCTTACAACAGCGGGCAGGTGCAATAGTTCAAACAGCGGGAGATCGTTAAATCAGCCATTCTCTTACCCTTATTCTTTAAAATAACCTACCGCCTCGCTTTAAAAAAATCCTTCATTAGTTGGGCACATTCATTAACAAGTATGCCAGAGTCAATCACTGTTTTTGGGTGAAAGGGGTTGCGATCGCCAAAAAAATGGCTATAACCATTTTTAATATCCGAAGCGCCAAATACAACACGGCTTAGTTTGCTCCAGTACAATGCGCCGGCACACATGTGGCACGGCTCAAGCGTTACGTATAGCGTGGCGTTAACCAGGTATTTGCTCCCAAGGTAGCTGCAGGCCGATGTAATAGCGAGTATTTCGGCATGTGCGGTGGGATCGTTTAGTTTTTCGACTGAATTGCGGCCCCTTGCAATTATTTTGTTGTCCATTACAATCACTGCCCCAACAGGTATCTCTTCCTCATCAAAGGCGTATTGTGCCTCCTGTAGCGCCATGCGCATAAACCGCTCATCATTTGCTTCCATTGGGTAAAAGTAAACCTGCTGATCATAATCGACAATAATATCACCTCCTGCCTCTATTAACTACCTGTACATTTGTTTACTTTTCACAACAAACGCTTCTTTTAAACTCCCAGTTAATTTCACCCAAAACGCTCATTATGAATACTGAACAACTGCATGCCATGCAACAGTTTTTCTTAAGTGGTAAAACCCGCACCTACCAATTTAGAAAAGAACAGCTTTCACGACTGCGGGTGGCTATTCAGGAGAACGAAGAGGCGGTTTTAGCAGCGCTTAACAACGATCTTGGTAAATCGGCCGAGGAGGCATATGTGACGGAAGTAGGTTTTGTATATACTGAATTATCGCATATAGAAAAACACCTCCAACATTGGATGAAAGATAAAAAGGTAAGCAGCCCATTGTCTTTATTTCCTTCATCGTCTAAAATTATTAGCGACCCATTGGGTGTTACGTTGTTGATATCGCCCTGGAACTATCCGTTTCAATTGATCATAGCGCCGCTAATTGGTGCCATTGCAGGAGGAAATTGCGCCGTACTGAAGCCATCAGAATTTAGTAGCCACACGGCCGATATTATCAAAAAAATCATTAGCGAAAATTTTGACAGCGAATATTTATTTGTTGTTACAGGCGATGGCGCAAAGGTGATACCAGCTATGATGAACAACTTTAGGTTTGACCACGTATTTTTTACCGGCAGCACCATGGTAGGTAAGGAAATCGCCGAAATGGCTGCCCCAAACCTAACACCCGTTACCCTTGAGCTAGGTGGCAAAAGCCCCTGTATTGTAAATAAGGATGCCGATATAAAAGTAGCAGCCCAACGAATTGCTTTTGGCAAGTTTACCAATGCGGGCCAAACCTGTGTTGCGCCCGATTACCTGCTGGTTCACGAGAGCAGAAAGAGCGAATTACTGGATAGTCTACAGCAAAGCGTTACTAAAATGTACAGCCCCGACCCCCGCACTTCGCCCGACTACGGAAAAATTATTAACGAACAACGGTTTGATACACTGGCGGCGTTTTTGGCGCAAGGTGAAATAGTAACAGGCGGCAAAACCAGTAAAAGTGATCTGTACATCGCCCCTACCATTATGGAAAAAGTGCGGGAAGATCAACCGCTGATGCAAGAGGAAATTTTTGGCCCCATTTTGCCAGTATTTACATTTAGCCAACCCGAAGAAGCGATGGCTATGGTGGGCAGATACCCTAATCCGCTGGCGTTGTATGTGTTTACCAGCAATAGCGCTACCGAAGGTTTTTTTACCCGCAATGTTGCGTTTGGTGGGGGGTGCATAAACAACACAATTATACACCTGGCCAATGCAAACCTACCGTTTGGCGGGGTGGGTAACAGCGGGCTGGGCCAATACCACGGCAGGTTTAGTTTCGAAACCTTTACCCGCCCAAAAAGCATTTTAAAAACTGCCACCTGGTTAGACCTTGCTGCCAAATACCCGCCCTTTAAAGGCAAACTTCCTTTACTTAAATTTTTTATGAAATAAGCGATATATGGGGCTGGCAGGATTAAACACTCTGCCATGTTTATTTTTAATTGTGATAGATAAAGTGAGCCATAACTAGTTAGTTATAAGTATACACCTTACAATTATTCACTGTTAGCTATTGCTAAATTATACCTTAGCAGTAAAGGTTTTTTGAACACAACTAATCCCCAATCCTGAAATAGTATAATAAAACGGGATTGAAATCCCGAAACATCATAATAATTTGGGATTGTAATTCAATAATATTATTCTGTTTTTGGAATTGAACGGAAAATTATGATTAACCGGGTGATAACTGACCGCATAAGTAGCAGGCTTTTTAAGGGTAAGGCCATTATTGTTTTTGGTGCCAGGCCGACAGGCAAATCCACCATGGTCGAAACTTTTTTTACCGATAAAGACCATTTATACCTGAACGGAGATAATGCGGATGTGCGTGAAATGCATACCAATACAACTGCCGCCCGGTTAAAAGTCATTATGGGCAAAAAAATTATCTTGTTTTTAGACGAAGCCCAACGCATTGTAAACATTACATCAACCTCAAAGCTTTTTACCGACAAGCTTAAAAACGTACAAGTAATTGCCACCAGTTCGTCGGCCTTTGAGTTATTAAACCAGGTAAATGAGCTGCTAACCGGCAAAAAGTACAAATACATGTTGTACCCCTTAAGTTTTAGCGAAATGGTAGAACATCATGGTTTGGTAAAAGAAAAACGGATGATTGAATAGGCTGGTATATGGTTACTACCCCGAAATTGTGACTAAACCTGGTGAGGAAGGCGAAATATTAAAGTTGCTGGACAACAGCTACCTGTACAAAGATTTGCTGATGCTGGAACAACTGAAAAAACCAATGTTGCTAAAAAAGCTGTTAAAGGCATTGGCCCTGCAAATTCGCAGCGAAGTAAGTTGTCAGGAATTATCGCAAACCATTGGCAGCGACAATAAAACGGTAGACAAATACCTCGATCTGTTGGAAAAGGCGTTTGTGGTTTTTAGGTTACCGGCGCTAAACCGAAATGTGCGTAACGAAATTAAAAAGGGCAAAAAAGTCTATTTTTTCGACTGCGGAATCCGCAAGGCCATCCTTAATAATTTTAGCCCACTAGCCTCCCGAACCGACGCGGGGCATTTATGGGAAAATTTTGTGATAGCCGGGCGAATGAAATACAAACGAAACAATAACCTGAACATTACCCAATATTTTTGGCGTACCACCCAACAGCCACAAATTGACCTTGTCGAAGAAACCATCGACCAATTTTTTATTTTTGAATGTAAGAGAAACCCAAAAGCCACTGCCCGGTTTCCCTTAACGTTTACGCAAAATTATTCCTTCAATAAAAGTTATATCGTTAATCCTCAAAATATAGAGGAAGTATTATTGTGAGCTTAAATGCACACCATTTAGCTTGTACAGGGCATATATTTAACCTGATTGAAGGATGTGTTAATGGACAAATACCGATTTTTCCCCACTTTTTTTGTTGATAATTTGCAGGTATCGTTTTTGCAACAGTTGCTACTGAACCAATTTAATTTTTTAAATTAAAAAAACACATTATGAACAGTTTTTCAAAAATAGGACTAGCCGTATTGGCTGGTATTACCGCCGGGCTGGTTACCGGAATTTTATTGGCGCCCGAAGAAGGTGCAAACATTAGGAAAAAACTTGCCAAAAAAGCAAGTAAATACGAAGATATGTTAAAGGAAAAAGGGAGTTATTTGGAAGACAGGGTAAAAGAAAAGTCTAATCAATTTAAGAATAAGGCCAGCGACTTTGCCAGCAAAGTTGAAACCATTAGAGGCGAGGCTCAAAAAGCTGTTGAACAGTTCGGCTAAAAATTACCAACTCCTTTAATTTTAAAAACGACCATTTGCTATAATTGCAGGTGGTCGTTTTTATGATATCAAAACCAGCTTTCCGTAATCAATCCCATTTACTACTTTCCCCTTCGTTGTTTCAATATGGTAAAAAACGAGCGGCTATGTATTTCATTTAGGGTAAGCCCTGTTGCCAATGACTCCTCAATAGTTATAGCCCCACAATTTAGAGCTTTTAAAAAGAAATTAAGCAGTCCCTGCCCTGTGGCGGCATCATCAAAAATATCGCCGGTAAGCGTGGAAATGGCTGCTCGGTCAACAAACGTCTTCAGCCTTAAAACTGCATTGTTATAGCTGCTTAAAAAAAAGTAATAAGTGGCGGCATAGCGCATGGGTAGTTGTGCGGGGTTAAGATCCCACCCCTGGTAAAATCCATTAGTGAGCGAATGCATGGTATGGTCGAAACCGGTTTTCCAGGCGCTGTGTACCGAAGCATGATTTTTGGCCAACTGCCCATAGCTAAGGTTCTCACCCCGGTGCGGTGCAACTGGCATTACATTGGTAGCCCCGTCCGATAAAAAAATGCCGGTGCCGGCAAGCGCTACTTTTGTCATATGGTGGGCAAAGTCGCATACGGGGTGGTCCATGGTTTGGTATTTGGCCGTTATGTTACAACTGGCTGTATAATCGTAAGTGCCAAAATGCGCCGCAATACATCGGCCCTGGCTTGCTTTTATAATGCGGAACAGCGGGTTGCGCCCTTCATCGTCCATAATTATTTGGGTGGCCTCAACCATGATCTCCATTTTTAAGGATCCGGATGATAAATTATTTTGTTGCTCAATAACTACAAACAGTTTTACCAGCGCTATTACCTGTTGGGGCATAGTTACCTTGGGTAGCATTACTACAAAATTATCGGGTAGTTTACCATTGGTTTTTTCAAGTAACGTGGTTAAAAAAATATCAAGGGTTCGCACACCGCGGTATTTCATGTCTTCGGTAAAAGGTTTTATGCGTATACCTATAAACGGCGAAATGGTACCGTCGGCCATGCCAATAGCCAGTTCGCTGGCAGCCTGTTTGGCGGTAGCGTCTTCTTCATCGTTGGGGCGGTTGCCAAAGCCATCTTCAAAATCTATCCTAAAATCCTCTACTGCTTCAGTTTGCAGCTTTTCAACTATTTTATGGTATATAGAAAAGGCGAGGTAACCCGTTTCATTTTTACGATTGTCAGGGCTAAGGTTTTCCATTTTCGTTACCAGCGCATCAATATCTTTTTCTAACGTCGGCAATAGGTGGTAGCCTGGAAACTGCAATGCCGTGGCCAGTGCTACAAAATTGGGTGCATAGGTTTGCATGCTGCGCAAGGCTATATCGCCCATTTTTACGGTAGTATCGCGTTTAAATAAATTAGCGCCACCATACACCGTGTGTACGGGTTGGCGGTCGGGCCTGTCGCCGGGGTATTTTTGTTGAAAGGCGCGGTTGGCAATGCCTAATTCATCCAATATTTGTTGCTGTAGTTCGTTGGGTATGCTATGGTTCATGCATGGGTAATTTTGGTCAATACCAAAATTAGCGCCTCTTTACTCAATCATGCACATTAACTATTTTCATTTGGTTTGACGTGAAGGAGGATATATCTATGACCTTTTTTACCAAAGTTCCAGATTGATTAAACGAAACACTCACGTGGGACATCGCCGGGTAAATATATATACAGTCAAAACAAGTATTTAATTCACTGACATTACATTTTGACAGCTATTGTCAGCGCTAATTTTATTAAGTTAATGCGGCAGTAAAAATTTAATTCATGTTTTAATGCTTTATCTACCATTTTTATATCTTCAGCCATCAAGCCCTTTTTTAGATTATCGCAGTCAGACGCCCTAATATTTTCCCTGGTGCAACCTGCAAGGGTTAAAACTAATAATACAATTAAAGCACTATATTTTACAAGGCGCATATGTAAATTTTGAGGTTGACAACCTGTGTAAGTAGAACGTTGCTTTTTTAACTATTAACATGTGCCTATAGCACCTGAAAGTATCGCGACAATGGAATCATTTAAGGTAAAATTTCAAATAACAATAGTTGTGTCTTTTGTAGCTTGGCAAAATTATTATCCGATACAAAAATGAGCGACCGATGACCATTTGGCAATGTAGGCCCAAAGGTAACCCCCTCAATATTATCGGTATAAATGCCTAGCTCGTCCATATTTAGCAACACCTTTTTTGCTACCGTTTTTACAGGTGGCAACGCCAGCAACGACTGGTTTTGGGCAATGTTTTCGGCAGTGCTGAGGTCGGCAATAAAAACCTTTATGGTGCAAGGCAACCGCCCAAACGAAAAGGAGCGCTCAATTACCAACAGTTTGTTGGGCGATAAGTAGAGTATTTCCGGCACTCCGTTTACGCTAAATGCATTGGCAGGGGTAGGGGTATAAGCTACTGCATCTAACTTATAGGCAAACTGCGCTATCGGTTTTTGTGTAGCCATATCGTATTGTATAATGCGTATCCATGCGTTGCTGTCGGTTAGCCCTGCCCTTGGGCCATCCTGGTACAAAGGTTCCTCCATGCTTACAAAAAGGCTTTTAAAATCGTTGCTAAAGGTTACGCCTTCTAAAACCCCGTTTTGACGTGGACCGTACCCGGCCGCCGACATTTGTAATTGTGGCGGCAGCACCAGCGTATCAATAAATTTTCCGCTACGGTCTATAATGGTAATGGCCGGGTTAATTAACAGGGTGGTAGTGCTGCTTACTATCCGTTCACCTTCGCTGGTCCATATTAGTTGGTTGGTATTGGGGTTAAACCTAATGCCTTCGGGGTCGGGCGTTTGGGCCGGGTTTTGTTTTGAAGAAGGGTAAGTGCTACCATTTTTTTGTAAAAGATTCGTGACAGAAGAAAATGTTACGCTGTCCAGTTTTCCATTGGTTAAGGTTATTTGGGCGGTGTAAAAACGAGCCGGGTTAACGGCCGACCGGTCGTCGGATATTAAGTAATATTCGTTTGCTAAGGGGTTGTAATCAATTCCTGATAAACCACCAACCATTGTTCCATTAAACAATTTGGTAAACAATATTTCCAGTTGATTTACATAAGCCAGTTTTATAACGTCATTTTTATTTAAAGTAGATTTTGTGCGGACAGTACTGCATGAAACCAGTACAACCAAAACCAGCAACAGGCAATTGTGCAGGAAACTTAGCGGCATGAATTTTTTGCAAATATCCATGAACAGCATCACAACTAAAATGATAAAAATAATTGTGTTAAAAAGGAATGACTATAGATAACGATGCTAGCTACTTTAGCTAAATACTAACATTTATTATCATGTGTTCGCCTACTATAAATTACCTTTACAAGCTATGAAAAAAGTGTTTGCCATATTATTTCTCCTGCTATATTCAGCATCGTTTTCGGGAATGATCTGGGCAAAAGACTGCCAACAAATTAAACCGCTTAAAAGCGATACCAACCAACGGAATCACTATTGTGGCCAATTTACAGCTTCGGTACCAGCCACCGAAAAGCATCCTTTATTACAGTTTTGTAAACTCATAAAGGTGCATCAGGAGGTGGTTGTAAGTAAAGTTGTTAAAGCACAGGCTTTCTACTTATTGCCTACACTGGTAGATCCTTTATTAATACTTGCCTCCCTACGTTCCAGCAGGGTACACAATGCCGGCTTTTTACAAATGCCCTGCCATAAGTTATATCTGCATAATCTTCGCCTGTTAATTTAATATGCATTGCATTGCGCCGCAGCAGGCGTAAAGTGCATTTTCCTTTATTTATTATTTGGCGCCATCAGTATTTTGGTTTGCAAATAAATTATTCATCATAAAAAATAAAATCATGAAAACAATTATTAGTATTTTACTATTTACGTCGTTATTGCCTCTTATTGGCTTTACACAAACTCAACCCGATTGTTGTGTAGAAAACGACTGCGTTAAAATAATGACCAAATCGCCCACAGTACAAAAAGGTTATTATGCAATTGGCAATAACAAAGCAAAATTAACCGGCAATAATACAATGTTCAGGTGCTGCAAAACCGATAATGTAATTGTGGTTACCAGGCCAAACCAAAGTGCCCAAAAAGGCTATTACACCATTACTGGCAACCAACAAAAACTGGCCGACAAAAAAGCACAATATGTAGTGGTACAAAACCCGCAACGGGTTACCAAAGGCTATTACGCCATAGGTAGCAACCACGAGGAGTTACCACAAAAGCTTGCGTTGGTAAAAAAGACCTGCCGCTGTATTTGTGGTTAATTATATAACCAGCATTTCAAATGTAAAAGGGCCGTGTATGCAGCCCTTTTTTTATGTGCCTAAATATATCGAAAGCAATAAAATCGACAGTTGTTATGAAATACGGTTAACTGTATTAGTCCATACCACTAATGTAGAGACGTGCTTTTGTACCACAACTAACGTTGGGCGTAGCTTTTGTAGTATCTTTTCTTATAAAAACAAATACTATGTGGAAAGAAGAGGATAACACCTTGTACAAAAAATTTCTGTTTAAAGATTTTAGCGAAGCTTTTGGTTTTATGACGCGTGTGGCCATAGAGGCTGAAAAGATGGGGCATCATCCACTGTGGAAGAATGTATACAATACCGTAGAGTTTTGGCTCAATACCCACGATAAAGGCGATGTGGTTACCGATAAAGACCGAAAACTTGCGGATAAGATAGATGCATTGGTTGGATAGATCGATATTAAAAAATAAAGGCATCATCAATGGTTTGCCGATTGATGCTTACTCCAAAAATGTTTGTATTTGAAAGTAGATAAGCGCTGTTGTTAACAGCCAGATGTGGCAGTGCGGGTACTGGCTTTTTGCGGCCCTGGTTTTCAACCAACGTTTTGTCCTTATTAAATATAGGGCCCTCTTTGGTCGTGGTTTGTCGCCGTTGTTAATCATTTTAATCGTTTTTGAAATTTGTTTGTCAATGTTTTGGAGTTCATTTACTCGAAAAATGATGTTTCGCTTTTTTCCGGGAATTAATTTTTTAAATTTATTTTTTAGTATAGTGTCTTGTTAAATTACAGCGTCTAATACTTCAGGCAGGTCTACATTCAACTGATAAGGATTTTCTATTAATTTAAATTTTATTTTATTGCCATGTTGTCTGCTAACTAATTCTACATTTTTTGGAATGAGAATTATAAAATAATTTCCATCGCAAGGGTGGTTTAGGCCGCACCGAAAGCATATTTTTTTTCCAGCTTGCATATAAACCTTGTATGCCGTTTGTTTTCGTATTTCTCTAAAAGGGCAGCATCAATTTTTTAAAAAAAAATAACCGCCTTTTCTTTTTTCTAATTATTCAATTACCTGTTCGCTCTTAAAAACTTTCATAAAATTGTAATAACCATCCACAATCTGGTGCTAATATTTTGGAACCGGGCTTTATAGCTTATTTTCAGCAGTCGTTGCAGCCTGCCTTTATGACCACAGCGGTCGCACACTTGTACTGTTGGTATTTTTATTAGCCTTTTTTATCGTGATTTTATATTAAGCCTTGAGTGTACCAAGTAGCGAATAATCATTAAAATTGTTTTGTCTTCACTACTTTATTTTGGCAGATAAAATATTTACCGAAATAAAAATAAATGACTTTTAAAGAAAATTTGTAAAGGCAGATGGCCATTTTTAAAACGCTTGCTTTAATTAAATAGCTCCCTTCTTTAATGCCTCTACCGCATAATTAGCTGCACGGGCAGTTAAGGCCATGTAGGTAAGCGATGGGTTTTGCGTACTGGTGCTTGTCATGCAGGCACCGTCGGTTACAAATACATTGGGGCAGTTATGAAACGCATTCCACTTGTTAAGCAGCGATGTTTTGGGATCGTTGCCCATGCGGCATCCACCCATTTCGTGTATATCTAAACCTGGTGCCTGGTGGCTGTCGTTTTGTGTTATGTTTTTGCAGCCCACTTTATCAAACATTTCTGAGGCAATGGTCAAAAAATCATTCATACTCTTAACATCGTTGTCATCAAAATCAACCGAAGTAATTAGTTGCGGTATACCCCATTCATCTTTTTTATCGGGGCTCAGCCGTACATGGTTGCTTTTTTTAGGTATTGTTTCGCCTTGCATCATTATGCTTACATTCCAGTCGCCCGCTTCCGACAAGGCTTCTTTTAATTCTGCGCCAATGGTATCGCTTTGGCCATAGCCGCGGTTTGCACCAAAAAACACCATGTAGCCGCGCAAAAAATCAGTTTCCTGCTTATATACGTTGCGAAAGTTGGGCATCATGGGTTGGGTGGGGCGGCGGCCGTAGTAGTATTTGTCTGTCGGGCCGTCGTAACCGGCACTGACTGTACCACGGTAGTTGTGAAAAGCAATGAATTTACCCAACAAACCATTATCGTTTCCAAACCCGTTGGGAAAGCGGGTGGAAGTGCTGTTCAACAATAACAAATTAGTATTGAGGCACGAGGCATTTACAAAAATGACCTTTGCAAAATATTGGGTGCTCTGTTTGGTTTGATTGTCTATAACGTTTACCCCGGTGGCCTTGCCTTTTACACTGTCGTATATTAACGAATGCACTACCGACTCGGGTAGAATTGTGAGGTTACCTGTTTTTAACGCCCAGGGAAGTGTGCTTGCATTGCTGCTAAAATAGCCGCCGTAAGGGCAACCTCTTTCGCATAGGCGGCGGGCCTGGCATTGGTTGCGGCCCTGCTCAATATGTATGAGGTTAGGTTTGGTTAAATGGGCACACCGGCCCTGTACTACATAGCGATTGTTGTAGCTGGCCATTATTTTACCACTGATATCTTTTTCCACACAATTCATATCCCATGCGGGTAAAAACTCGCCATCGGGCAGGGTGTCGTGGCCATCTTTATTGCCGCTGATGCCTGCAAATTTTTCTACATGGCTGTACCATGGTGCAAGGTCGTCATAGCGTATGGGCCAATCTACGGCAAAACCATCGCGGGCAGGTCCTTCAAAATCGTATTTACTCCAGCGCTGGGTTTGCCGGGCCCACAACAGGCTTTTGCCGCCCACCTGGTAGCCGCGTATCCAGTCAAATGGTTTTTCCTGTATGTAGGGGTGCTCGTTATCTTTTACAAAAAAGTGGTCGGTTGCATCGCTGTAGGCGTAGCACTTTTTTACAATGGGGTTTTCAGTGGTTATGGTTAGTGGCATTATTCCGCGGTGTTCAAAGCCCCATGGTGGGGTAGTGGCGGTGGGATAATCTTTAAGGTGCACCACATCGCGGCCCCTTTCTAAAAGCAATGTTTTTAGGCCTTTATCGCATAGTTCTTTTGCGGCCCAACCGCCGCTAATGCCGCTGCCAATCACTATGGCATCGTAGGTATTTATTTCTTTTCCTTTTAAATTGATGGCAAGGGTATCTTGTGGCATGGCGGGTTTATTTGTTTTTAAATATACCATAGTAAAGGGTAATGATGGTGGTGGGGCCTTTGAATTTTGATTTAGTTTGAGGTTTTTGTTGCTTTGTCATCCTCTTTAATTGAAACCTGCGTAAAATGGAAACGAAGGTTTGATTAATTGGCAAATGGATGGCAATCTTTTCCTTTTTTCCGCTCTTTTAAAAACGTACACCGAATGCCTGCATTACACCGCGTTTTATTTTATAATTGGGTGTTTTAAGGCAACAAATAGTTGTGTTTTTAATTGTTGGATTGTTAAAATGTAAGGCCGTAATGCCACAGCCCATGGTGCAGCCCAATGCTATGGCCCGGCGGTATAGACCAGCCCTGTAAGGGGCGAAATACGATCGATTACAGTTGTAGCAAATAGTTTGTATTACCATCAAATTAAGAAGTTGCCATTGGCGGATTTTGTAAGCTCAGGTTGCAAAAGCGATGAGTGCAAACGATAGTTAATATTTTGCCCTGTCAGGGCTTGTAAAATGAATGGTAACGGGTCCGTGGTTGCTACCCCCCGCTGTGATATTTTGGCCTGACTGATAATGAGGAAAGAGGGCACTGGAGATGAAAACAATCAGAAAATCTTTTAAGGCGTTGCAATGCTGAAAACAGGAAATGGACTTGCAAACAGTTAGCACGCTGTTTACTCTTTTTTGTAGAAAAAAATATACCGAAGCGCCCAGAAACACGTCAACTTAAGAAGGTAAAACTTTTGCTTACACCTTTACCAGGCTTTGGTTTGAAGCACAGGAGTGATAAAAAAATAACTATGATGCTTTAAAAGACGCTTTGAAAAGATGAGGTACAAGGGTGTGACACAAGAATGTAGCCTGAAAATCAAATGCTCGTTACCAAAAAAAAACCCTTGCGTTTACGCGGATGCGAAGGGCTAGGGACAGGCTCCAAAAAAGCCAGTAGGGAAGTATTATATCCCCTTTTTGACGAGGTTTTTTAAGGTAGCTTTTGTACTTTTTTGCTACGGCGGACATGCGATGGTGAAAAGTGGCGGGGCTTTGATGCTTTTGTTAATTGGGTTAGTACAATAAAGAGTCACCTGCTTTGGCCTACACACCCGGTATTTTTTTGTTTTGTGCGGCAAGGGTTGCAGCCAGTTCAATGCGTTTGGCGCGGGTGGCGTCGGTTTTGGAAAGCTTTATCCAGCGCAGAATAAACCGCTGGCTGGAGGGTGCAAAGGCATCAAAATTTTGTGAGGCCGGGGAGTGATTTTGCAAGCTTTCCACAAAATCAGCGGGCTTTATTAGTTTGTCAACATCGTCCATTAAATTCCAAAGGCCGGCGGCTTTTGACCTTTGTACAGCTTCGCGGCCGGCGTCCATCATCCGGCCTTCTTTTTCTAGTTTGGCAAACCGGTCTTTATATGTTTGGGTCCAGTGTTCAACGCGGCGGGGCGATATCATTTGCATCACCTTTTCCTCATCAATTTTTCGTTTAATACCATCTATCCAACCAAAACAAAGCAGCTCGTCTAGCACCTCGCTGGTGGAAACATATTTATTTGCTACCAGCTTTTTATAGGTTACCAGCCAAACACTTTGTTTTTGCTGATAGTTGTTTGCCAGCCATTGCCTTAACTCGGCGGCGCCAGTTACCTGAACCTGTAAAAAATTTTCTGTCTTAACCATTGGTTTAAATAAGTGAAGATTGTTGTTTTGTTTGCTTACACTATATACCCGGGTGATATTGCGGCGGTAATTTAGTTTTTTAACCTTTTAATCATAAGCCCGACCCCGCTAAAGTATTTAAAATATTGATGGGTTGAAATGTTATCGTTTATAATGGCCATTCCGTTTGGTTTAATTGCCGTGCTATTTCAAAACAGGCTTGTTGCTATGCTGCTTTATTATTATTGTTAAATGATTATCCGCTATTTGGTACACTTAATGCTGAATTTAAAATCCTGATAAAAAAGGCTCAATAAAATTACCATCGGTACATGTATGCGACGCTCATCCGATTGTCAGTTCGACAAAATCATTCGTGCGGTGCATTAGCCGGGCTGGCAACGACTAACGAAAACAGCTATAAAGCCGGCCTCCACAATATCAGGACCAGATTGCGGATAGATATTTAATACTTAATAAAATATCAGTGGCTGAACAAAGGGTAATTATCACCAGGAACAGCGATTTCTTTAAAAGTTTTATTGTTAAAAAAGAACCTTACAAATTGATAATGGTAAAACCTGGTAATACTTCCAAAAAAGAGCTCCCTGAATTTTTCAAAAACGATTTTTCAAAAACAATTTTTCAGAAACAATTTTTCAAAAACAAATTTGCAGACATAATTGAAAAGATAAAAGCAGCAGATATGATACTTCTGGTTAAAGAAGATTAAACCATTACTGCATTCCATGATTTTAAAAGTTTTGTTGTTGGCAGTGCGGATGCAGTTGTCCTGTACTTTTACGGGATTGTAGCCTGTAAAATGGGCGCGGGTGCTTTAAGCCTAAGTAACGAGTTAAAAACCTGTAATCATCCCTGCCACTTATATAAAAGGAAACCGTAAAATATTTATCCTCTACTGGAAGGGTGATTGCTAACGCACAAGGTTTAAGTAAAAAAAACCACACTTCGGCAACCATCTAACGTTAATAAAAAACCTGGCCGAAAGCTAATACGCAAGTAACATCACCAAAGCAGGATTAGCATGCGTAGTGGTGAGCGGGAAGCTCGTCTCACCAACTGCTACAAAACCCTGCTATTCATAAAAATGCAGCGCTCTGTCGTTGCCTTTCCAAACCTCCAGCCACATCCCTTTATGGTGTGCTGACTTTGAGCGATCGAAGGCTTGTTGCAGCAAGTGATGCCCTAGCTTCAGGTCATAAAATGCTGCCAGAAGGTATAGGCGTTCAAGCTTTGTGACGGGGTGTAAACTAATGGCGGCTAGGCGGCGTGTTCAAACAAATTTTGGAATAACCAGCAGGTTGACGGCTGTTGTAAACAGCAGAAAAGATATTGGCTGTGTCGGCTAGTTCGGCTTGGCATACTTTTATGGTAAAGTGCTGGTTTACGTAAGCCTGCATGATCTCTATTGGTGCATTGTCGCCATGGGATTCCAGTAAATGTAAGTTCCGCCAATTCTTGCCAGGAAAGGCGCATCGGCAGAAGTTAATGGTACGACAGAAATCATCGCGCAAAAGTAAAAGCTTTGCTTTTAGTAGAAGGGACGGGGTGTTAGTTATCAATACATTCCTCATAATAAAAAGCCTCGCTCCTCTAAAACTCTGCGTTACAGTTAAACCAAAGGCTGATAGAGTTGGTGTTTTTTTGGGTACCAGCATAATAACTCCGATGGATCATCGTTGTAGCTCCCCCATCAGCATTGCGGGGTCACTCCTTTGTACTGCAAATCTTTATTCAGGCTTTTATTATGGAGTAAGGGGAGGAAAGTTGTTAGTTGATGTTTGTTGTTGCATTAAACGGTACACGCTGATATTCGGCTGAGCTTCAGTTGCAGGTCACAAGACCATGCAACCGCGCAGCTGCTGGAACACCAGCAAGGTCGAAAAATATTGTAATATTTTCAATTTTACCCTATTAATTGAATAACCAGGATCAACGAAGGCCCCCGGTTGAATATTACGTGGCCTTTTGTGCCAGCGAACTACCTTAAAGCAAGCAAACTAAAAAAATAGTTTGTAAACTATAAATTTAGTTATACATTTATAAAAAAATACGTTGGCTAAAATAAAAAAGACTTTAACGAAAGCTGAAGAGCAGGTAATGCATGTAGTTTGGAAAATTGAAAAAGGTTTTCTAAAGGATATTACCGACGCATTGCCCGATCCAAAGCCGCATTCAAATACCGTTGCTACTATATTAAAAATCTTGGTAGATAAAAAATTTGTAGGCATAGAAACGTTTGGACGGTTGAACCAATACCACGCATTAGTACCTAAAGAAGAGTATACCAACAACTCTATGAAAACATTGGTGGAAGGATATTTTGATGGGTCATTCAGTAACGCAGTTTCTTTTATGTTGGATAAGAAACAACTGAGCGTAACTGACCTGGAGATCCTTTTAAATCAAATTAAGAAACAAAAAAAATGAGCTATGCCTCCGTTTACTTACTATCTCTTGAAAGTAATTATATGCAGTGGCCTTCTGTATTTCTATTACCTGCTTGCGCTTCGGAACAAACGCTTTCACCAGTATAACCGCTGGTATTTACTAAGCGTCATTGGGCTGTCCTTTATTATACCGCTGATTAAAATAACACTTTGGAAACAACCTGAGCCCCGGGGTATAATGAAGGTGATTACGTTTGTAAACAGGGCAGATGCTTATGTTGTTTCCAACACACGGCAGCTCAACTGGAGTGAAATCGTCTCTGTTGCTTTCGCAATAGTTTCATTTGTTTTCCTGCTATCAGTAATCATTTCCCTGGTAAAAATTTTTCTTCTTGTAAAAAGCAATCCAAAAAAGGTTTGGGACAATATATGTTTTGTATTCAGCGAGGCCAATGGTACACCTTTCTCTTTTTTTAAATACATTTTTTGGAATACAAAAATCAACCTGGAGAGTGAGACTGGTAAGCGTATATTAAAACATGAGCTTGTACACGTAAATGAAAAACACAGTGCGGATAAGTTATTCCTCAGCCTGGTGCTGGTTGTAGGTTGGGTAAATCCCTTTCTTTGGTTGGTAAAAAGAGAGGTGAACATGATCCACGAATTTATTGCAGACCAGAAAGCGATAGAGGATGGAGGTGAACACGATTTTGCAATGATGCTTTTGCATTCTTCCTATCCACAACAAAATTTTATGCTTGCGAATTCATTTTTTCATTCACCCATAAAAAGAAGATTAGTTATGCTTACATCATCTAAAAAACCAAGGTACTCTTACGTAAGAAGGTTGGCAATATTACCCTTGTTGTCGGTTGTTGTGTTGTTTTCTGCTTTTCAGTTAAAAGATAAAAACACCAAATACAGCAGCACCGCACAACAAACAAATATTGCTGAAACAGAAACCAATACGCCTGGCATTGTTAATGTTACTACAGAGAAAGAGGGCCGGGAGCAAAAAAAGGAATCATCATCCACAACAGATCCATTACGGGAAAGGTTTTTACCGAGCACCTTTAGTGATACAGGTTTAAAAAAGGCTTATATAATAATAGACGGAAAGCCGGTTTCTTGGGAGGATTTCATTTTGCGGTACCCATTACCGGAAGGTATTATTTCTATAAATACTTATACAGGGCAGGCTGCAATAAACAAGTACGGTGAAAAAGGAAAAGACTGGGTGGTTGAAATATTTACAAAGCAGGCCGACGAGCAGAATAACCAACAAGTAGTGTACGAAAAGGTGTTTACGAAAGTTGAAAACCCACCCATGTACAGTAGCGGCGGTACCAACTTTACATCTTTTATCAAAAGCAATCTTCAATACCCCGCACAAGCTATAAAAGATAGAATTGAAGGCAAGGTGTTAATAAAGTTTATTGTAGATACAGAGGGGAACCTTACAAACCTTGAGCCGCTCACTTCAATAGGTTCAGGGCTGGAAAGAGAGGCGATCCGCTTAATAAAAAGTTCAAGCCCCTGGAAACCGGCTTTGCAAAATGGAAGAAATGTACCCTTTGAAGTGAAGCAGGAAATAGACTTCGTGTTGAACGGAACTCCCGGACAAATACAAAATCACCAACCCGCCCAATTTCCAGGCGGGGCGGAAGCCTGGAGAAAGTACCTGGAGAAAAATTCAAATGCAAATATATTGGCTGAAAATAAGGCTCCTTCAGGAATATACAAGGTTAACTTACTTTTCAACGTTCATGCAGACGGTACCATTTCAAATATCCGGGCAGAAACAAAGCCCGGATATGGAACCGAGGAAGAAGCTATTAAATTGATTAAAAAAGGCCCGAAATGGCTGCCGGCCAAATCAAATGGTGTTCCTGTTGAATCGGAGGCAAAGCAAAGCATCAGCTTCGTCGTTTCTGAGTAAAAAATATAATAACACTTCCAAAAAGCCCTTTCAGTTTTTATGAAAGGGCTTTTTCGTTGGCATTAAACTCAGCTTGCCTGCATACCTCAATTTTTGTAAATGAAGGTCTCCCTTTCTGCCTTATACAATATCCAGGGAGGGAGCCTGTCAGTACACCAGGTGAGCGCTTTACAATGGACAGGAATAAATGGGTCAATCCCTACCTTCAAGGTTTTTCGGCCCTACGGGACTAACACCTTGAACTACCCTCTAAAATATTACTGGAATACCACCTTATAAAACCTTTTTCCCATCGGTTACATAAACTCTTGTGCTCGTTGTGTAAGTGCCGCCATTGGGGTCTTTGTATTTCAAATCAAGATAAAATGCCTGGAAACCCTTTTTTGGAAAAGGAATCATAACGCGAATAATTGGCAAGCTGTCCAACTTTATATTTCTGCTTAACCACAAATTATTTCTGAAATCTTTGTCGCTGGAGGTGGTTTGCCAAAAAGAAGCCTCTACTAAATCTGTTGTAACAGGGTTTACTTCCAATAATAAACTTCCGTTTGCCGGCACCACTTTCCAGGTTGCCAAGGGATATTCCTTATTCATGATGGTGGTACCAAAAAACGCACTTAAACCCTCAAAAGCCTGTTTTCCACCACCCAAATTATGACCTGCATTGGGCACATAATGAATCAGGTTTTTACCCGGAATTTTATCATAATAATGTTTGATGGCATCAATTGTCCAGTATTCGTCATTTGTACCAATAAAAATCATTTTTGGCACTGTCAGATTGCTACGATAAGAAAATGGGTCAATCATATCGTTAATGGCTTTTCCATCTGCCGTAGCAGCGCTTTGCGGAATTCCAAGTTTTACATAATCATCAATTTGTTCGCTGTATTCGCCATAGGTTTCAAACTGGTAATTAAGGGTTGCAGGCATATTAAGCATATCAATCACCATCGGAGCAATGGCTTTTACTCGTTTGTCGTCAATAGCAGCCGAAAGCCAGGTTGTCCAACCACGTTTTGATGCACCTGTTACCACGAAATTATTGACATATACATTGGCTTTTTTCCTCGCAAATTCCTGAACAGCATCCATTGCTTTCACCGCCGATTTAACCATCGGAAAAAGTAAAGGAAACGAATAATCTTTGTTTTGTTTAAACTGGTGCAAAGTATAAGAAATCAGTGCATCTTCAGTCAGATTTCCATAAAGTGGCTGGTTGGGAACTTGCTTAATAAGGGCAACAATCGCTTTATTTTTATTTGAAACACCTGCCAGCGTAGCCCATAGGCCATCGGTTTGGCTCCAATTAGGTTGTTCGTTTTTGTTTGACCCACCAGTAATAAACAGCATTGCTCCATCATATTTTACTTCTTTAGGTACAAAAACTGTAAGTTGATGTCGCCACGTATATTCACGCCAATTTTGTGAAGTCAGAAGCAAATGATAGCCTTTTACACCTGCCAGTTCAATAGAATCTTTTAATTCCCATTGATAGGTCTTATCGCCATTTTGAAGATAATTTTTTAGGGCTGTTTGTGGAGTAATTGCATTTTGGGCAAAAACAAAAGAAATAGAGAAAAGATAAAATGATAGAAATAACGACGTTCTTTTTGGGCTAAATTTCATAAAACAAACATTTTTTAAAGTTAATAAAATCTGTCAAATCAGGAACTGTCAAATTTTGCTGATGGTTCGCAGGATGTCTCTTAAGGCAATGGATTACGGAAAAGTGTTTATGAAGTTGTGGCTTTTAAAAATCGTTTCTTCAATTGAGCTCAAAAGCAAAATAGCAATTTAAAGTCAAATACTTAACGTTGAGCCATTATATTGTAAACACACTGTTGTGCGTTCGCCTTACCCTCCTGGTTTAAGGTTGCAATAATAGTCGGGAGGATTTTATTTTGTCCCGGCAGGTTCTCCTTTCACAGCCTTGTACCAAAGACAGGGAAACCTGCTGATTCTAGCTAAATGCCAGGTTCCCTGCTGCGCGGTTAAGCTATCATTATGAGCACCTGTCAAGACGAAACGCGTAAAATGCGCAATGTTTTTTTTTGGGCCAGGCATTAGGAATACTATTAAACATCCTTGCGTCGCACTCTTGTACGGAAATTTCTCTATTCAGCTTTTTTTACCGACACTACAGTTAAAACCCTGCTTTTCATAAAAATGCAGCGTATTGTCGTTTCCCTTTCAAACCTCCGGCCACATCCCTTTATCGCCTGCTGCCTTTGAGCTATTGAAGGCTTGTTGCAGCAAGTGATGCCCCAGCTCCAGATCATAAAATGCTGCCAGAAGGTATAGGCGTTCAAGCTTTGTGATGGGGTAAAACCTAACAGCGGCATGCGGCGTGTTTAAACCAACTTTTGAATAATTAGCAGGTTAGTTGTTGAAATAACCAGCCGAAAAAATATTGTGGTTTGTTGGCTAGTTTGGCATGGCACACTTCCATGGTAAAGTGCTGGTTTACGTAAGCTGCATTATCTCTATTGGTGCAGTGTTGCCAAGCGGTTCCAGCAAATGTAAATTCCGCCAATGCTTGCCAGTAAAGGCGCATCGGCAGAAGTTAATGGTACTAAGGAAATCATCGCGCAAAAGTAAAAGCCGCGGTTGGAGTATATGGGTATGAGGTGTTAATTGTTCGATACATGCTTTATGGTTGTAACAATACTGAAGAACAATTGAATATTAGACGAATGGCTTTAGGTACAGCATGCCGGACACCATTAGCCGAAACACAAAGCTGTTTAAGGAGCCGTCAGCGGGACAAAGAGTATAACACTTTAATGAAGAATAGACGAATGTTAGACAAATGGCTTTAGGTACAGCAGGCCGGGGTCCCTAAGTAACTAAACAAGGCCATATAAGGAGACCGCAGCAGGACAAAGCAGAAAATTTAAAGCTAATAAGCTTGATAGACGAGAGTAAAAGTAGTTTCATCAGTTAGGAGTTACAGGTTTTGAAGTTTAAATTTCTATATTGAGGAACTTAATGTTTTAGATCAGTATGAAAAAGCCAGTTGTATTTATTGGTTCATCAACCAAGGGTGAGTTTATTGCATATGCCATACAGGAGAACCTGGAAAAAGATGCAGATGTACAGGTATGGACACAAGGGATTTTTGAGTTAGGCAGCAGCTACCTGGAGTCGCTGATAAAGGAACTGGATACAGCAGATTTTGCCATATTGGTTTTAACAGAAGATGATATTACCATCAGTCGAAACCACCAAACAACCGCCCCGCGGGATAATGTACTGTTTGAACTGGGACTTTTCATGGGCAGATTAGGCAGGGATCGTTCTTTTTTTGTGTATGACAAAAATAAAAATCTCAAAATTCCAAGTGATCTTTCAGGCATAAGCGGAGCAACCTTTGCGATGCACCAGTCGGGTAACGTGGCTGCCTCACTGGGGGCAGCATGCAATAAAATTCGCAAAGCAATCATGAGTACAGGCCCAAAGGCGTTAACAGGTATGGCACTTATAAAATCGTACAGCCAGAAGCTGGATTTTTGCAATAAGGTAACCGGCTATTGGTGGGAGCGCATCAGGCCTGATAATGCATCGGCGCTGAGCTTTGTAAATATTGCTTTTGATGAAGATATGCTCATGCTAAAAATGAAAGGACGCTCTTTTAATACTGCCGGAGAATATATTTCGTACTGGGAAACCAAAAGCACTGGTATTAACTTCAAAGAAGAAAAAATCTTTTATTTCTGGGAAGGATGGTTCCCTTCAAATCCATCAGAGCCATACGAAGGAGTGGGTGAAATTAAATTTTATGGCTTGACGCAGTTTTATACCGAGGGCAATGGAATTTTTTCGAATATAAATATTGCAGACATAAAGAGCATGAATAAAAGTTCATTTGAACTTACCAGGAGCAATGAAGACGAGGAAGCAATTATGTACTCGAAAAATAAAGAAAATATTGCCAGGCTTGTTATTGATAAACTCAGGGAGATGTTCTAAAAATTTGTTGAGGCGGGGTTTTTATAGCCTGGCCTTTTTGTATAGCTTGATACCCAGCGTTGCTAACAGCCGGGGGTCCCTTTGAGGAGCCCCCAGCGGGATGAACGATAGCTTGTTGCAGCAAATGATGCCCCCCAGCTCCAGGTCATAAAATGCTGCCAGAAGGTATAGGCGTTCAAGCTTTGTGACGGGGTAAAACCTAACAGCGGCATAGGGCGTGTTTAAACCAACTTTTGAATAATTAGCAGGTTGATTGTTGTAGTAATTAGCAGAAAAAATATTGTGGTTTGTCGGCTAGTTTGGCATGGTACACTTACATGGTAAAGCGCTGGTTTGGGTAAGCCTGCATTAATTTCTATTGGTGCAGTGTTGCCATTCGATTATAGCAAACTGGTTCGGCCAATTTTTTGTTAGTAAAGGCGCATCGGCAGAGGTTAATGGCACAAAAGAAATCATCGTGCAAAAGTAAAAGCTGCGCTTTTAGTGGAAGGTGTGAGGGGTTAATTGTTTAGTACATCGCTCACGATAAAAAGCCCCGCTAGTTTAAAACCCTGCGTTACAGCTAAACAAGCGGCTGACAGAGGTGGAGTATTTTTTTGGTACGGGAATAGTAACTCCGATGGATCATCGTTGTGGCTGCCCCGTCACACTTGCTGGTCACTCCTTTGTACGGCAAATCTTCATTCAGGCTTTTATTATTAAGTAGGAGAAGAAAAGTTGTTAGTTGATGATAGTTGTTGCATTAAATGGTACTAGCTGATACTCGGCCGCGCTTCAGTTGCTGGTTTCAAGACCATGCAACGGCCTTGCTGCGGGGACACCAGCAAGGGATAAATGGAAAGACGAAGTAAGCGAAGATGCTGGATAGAAGGGCTTTTGGGATGACTTCTTCAATGTGTTTGGCATTATCCGAAGAAGAGTAGCTTCCTTTGAACAACGGCAAAAAAGCTTGACCACAAACAAGGCTAAATAAACATTCTCTGGAAAGGCGTCCTCCTCATAGAACACAAAAGCCGCGGCAAAGTCCTGGAAAAAGCATACAAGCAAGTCAAAGCCTACTTCACCGGATTGACCGAAAAATAACTACCGCGTTATATATTAGAAAGCGATTTCGACTGAGGGATGAGTTGGAGCAATGATTACTGTTTTGATTTTCGTATTATTGCAAGGATATAATTTTGAATTACTAATAATTTTTTTTGTTTAAATTCCAATTGGTTTGAATGATTTCCTGCCCTAAAGTTAATGAATTGCCTTCCTGCTATGCAGATAGAATCGGCATAATATATACATCAGAAGTTACTACAGAGCACAAAAAAAAACTTGGGCAGTTTTTTACTCCTATGTCAGTGGCCAAGTTTATGGCGAGCTTTTGCACAATTAAGAAAAAAAGAATAAAACTGCTTGATCCTGGCTGCGGGCTAGGTATATTATCTTGTGCCTTAATCGAATTCCTCGTTGAAAAACACCCAGACGTGAGAGAAATTGAGTTAGTAGCTTTTGAAACAGATGACAATCTTTCAAAATACACAACTGAAACTCTTGAGTATTTAGACTTCTGGTTGAAAATTAAAAAGATTAAGCTTACTAAATTTTTATGCAAGAATGATTTTATTCTACATAATTCCCAAGTTTTGAATGAAGGGACTATATCTTTCGAACATTACGACCTGATAATAGCAAATCCTCCTTATTTCAGACTTGGAAAGGATGATAGCCGGACCATAGCTGCAAAATCAATTATCTACGGACAAGCTAATATTTATACTATCTTTTTAATTATAGCAGCTAAACTCCTAGATATCGGCGGACAATTAATATTCATAACTCCTCGCAGTTTTTCCTCTGGCAGTTATTTTAAAGTTTTTCGAGAAAGATTCTTTTCACTAGTTGACATAACTAATGTCCATTTATTCGGTTCCCGAAAGGATGCATTTGTCAGGGATAAAATACTACAAGAAAATATTATAGTAGTTGGTAAAAGGAAAACCGAGTATGCAGGAAATCAGCTACAACTTTCTTTTTCGCACAGTGCGCTTGATGAAATAAAAATATCAGCATCAAAAGGCATAGCTGATGCAGATATATCTCTTGGAAAAAGCTTCAGGTTTAGTGAATTGGTGGATTTAAACTCAAAACAAAAAATATTTCATATTCCCATATCAGGAAAAGACGAAGAAGCAATTAAACTTTTTAAAGAATGGAGCAATACTTTAAAAAGCTACAAAATGGAGATTTCTACGGGACCTGTTGTAGACTTTAGAAGCACTAAATTCATTACTGACTCTTTCAAAAAGAATTGTGTGCCCTTAATTTACCTGCACAATATAGAAAAGTGGAAGTTTAGTTGGCCGACAAAGAAAAATGTTAAGGGGAAAAGGAAAGGACATTATATTATCAATAATGATGAATCAGCTTCTCGCCTAGTGTTAAATCAAGACTACATTTTTTTAAGAAGATTTAGTGCTAAGGATGACCAAAGCAGGCTGATTGCAACTGCCTATTTTTCTAAGTACCTAGAAAAATATAAAATGATTGGACTAGAAAACCATATAAACTATATTTATAGGCCGCACGGTACTCTTGCAAAGGAAGAAGTACTAGGAGTTGCGGCTTTGTTAAACAGCAAATTATTTGATCTTTATTTTCGCACGTTTAATGGAAATATAAATGTAAGCGCTACGGAATTAAGAGATTTGCCTTTACCTGAATTAAAGGATATTGTAGAAATAGGATCAAAAATAATAACAGAAAAAAACAAAAATCAACAATTTATTGATTCAATCATTGAGGAAAAGTTTTGTATTGATCTAAATTAATGACATGCTAGAGATAATTGATTTGAAAGACTTAATTGAGCAAAAAATTAAAGAAGCCCAAGACATTTTAAAAAGCTTTGGTTTACCAGAAAGTCAACAAAAAAAGCTTTCAGCTTTAACGCTATTAGCTTTAAGTAACCTTAAACCCGATGATGAATGGAAAGCTGCGACCAAACAAAGCATGACAGTTGTTAAGGACATTATGAAGTTTGTAAACTCCAATTACACTGAAAATTATAAAACGGGTTCAAGAGAATCGTTTAGGAAAATAGCCTTAAAGCCTTTCGTTGAAAACAATATCGCCTTACTCAATCCTGATAATCCTGATTTACGTCAAACCAGTTCTAACACTCATTACTCATTGTCAGATGTTGCACTGAAGGGAATTAAAGAATACGATTCTCCCAATTGGAACAATGCAATACAGGAATTTAAGAAAGACCAATTTCCAGAAAACATTCCATCATCCAACCTACTAAGAACCGTTACAATTAAAAATTATAAATCAATCCTAAGTGATACGATAGATCTTGGAAGATTTAATATTTTTATAGGGGTAAATGGGTGTGGTAAAACAAATATATTAGAAGCCATAGCAACCGTTGGTGCGGCAAAGGCAAGCGACCTAAATTTTGAAGAGTTATATGCTCGTGGTGTGCGAATAGCACGTCCTGATCTAATCATGAGTTCTTTTCTTAGCAATCCTCAACAAGACAAAATTGATATTACTTTAGAATTTGAAGATAATGACGAAAAAAGAATATGCCAATCTTCTCTTTTTCCTGAAAACCCCAATGACATCTATACAAAATGGTTTGATCGGTACTCTATTTCTAATGATGAGGAACTTTCGAGAATAATAAGTAGGATTATTAAAGATATTTATCAAGATAAAGGGAAGGAAATCAATGATGAGGATCTTATTGTTGAAGCAAACAGACGATTAAAAAATTCCCATTCCACGCATAAGGAAAGTTACCAAGAATTGCTGACTGATTATGCAATTTTTGACCTCAATACAAAATCATTAAGGGGTATAACACCTGTTGACAGTAGAAAAACTCCATTAGGAATTAATGGAGAAGGTTTAGATTTATTAACAGCAACTTTCAACGGTTATGAGAAAGACTTTTTAGATGCAACTAGCAAAACTTTCTTTGATTGGTTAGCTAAAATTCAAAACGAAAAGGATGAAAAAGTGAAATCATTGGGCCTAAAAGCTGGCAGAAGTTTATCCACTTTATACTTTACAGATCGATATATGCAAAAGCAAAACAATACTTTTTCAGCTGAGAATTCAAATGAAGGAATATTGCATGCCCTATTTTACCTTGCACTTTTCATAAGCAATAAAACGCCAGATCTATTTGCTATCGATAATATTGAAACTGCCCTAAATCCCCGCCTTTGTCAAAAACTAATCACTGAGCTTGTGAAACTATCAAAGGAACGAGGTAAGCAGGCATTAATAACAACACACAACCCCGCTGTACTTGATGGACTTAATTTATTGGATGATGAGCAAAGATTGTTTGTTGTTTATAGAGACGATGAGGGTAAAACTAAAACACGCAGAATTAAATTTAAATCGGACCTAAGTGAAAAAAAGTTCAAGTTGTCTGAAATGTGGCTTAAAGGTCAACTAGGGGCAGTTCCGCAAAATTTTTAGTCAATGCAGATAGGAGTAATTTCAGAAGGCCATGCTGATAGAGCAGTGATAATGAATGTGCTAGTTGGATTAACCGGATTAAATTATAAGGAAATAATCCCATTAAGACCCACTTACACAAAAGATGAAACAGATAAAGCCCTTAATGATCCAAAAACAAAGAGCTCATATTCTATAATGAAAGAAGAATGTGAAGAAAGAAACCTTATTGACGGTTTTTTGGCTATTGAGGGTCAAGATTTTATTGTGCTTCATATAGATACTGCCGAAGCTGATAGGTATGGGGTAGAAAGACCTAATAAAAAGGAACCGACTTATTGTAAAGATTTACGAAATCTAGTTATCAACAAAATCAATTCCTGGTTAAATATAGATTTATCTGACAACTTACTTTATGCTGTAGCTATAGAGGAAATTGATGCTTGGATATTAACTCTTTACGAAAAAGGTGATTCTACAAAATACGTCGACGCCAAAAAGCAGTTGGGACGAGTCTTAACAAAAAATGGGGTAAAATTCATTCAAGACCCGTTTAAGTATTACTGGGAAATCAGCAAAGAATTCTCGAAAAAGAAACACATCTCTAATGAAATTATTACAATTCAAAATTGTAGTCTAAATCTCTTTTGTAAAGAAGTGGTAGCCAAGGTTATACCCAAATTAGGCAACAATTGAGATGGCAAAATGTGATATACGTACACGTGTGGTTCGCAACAACGCTTAATTAAAATCCTATCTCCTGCTACAAAAAAACAAAAGCTACCGAATTACATTTTAAAACTAGAAGTTTGTAAGAAAATTATTTGCCCCGCTGGTCGAAGTGTTCCAACGGACCACTTTAATCTAATCTATTTGCAGTACTACGTTGACCATCAAAGAATCACCAGTACAAGTGTGCGACGCAACAATGCTTCATAGCACCACTAATGCCGGTCCCACAATTATCTTACTTCCCATCCACCCCCACCACATTATCATCCCGCCTCAAATCAATCATCCTATAGTTAGGATCAATACCGCCGCGGTCAGGCTTTCGCGGAACGGTCAACTTTATTGTCTGCTCACCGGAGCGGATGCGGTGCATCTGAAGGTAGAGTGGCTCGTTTAACCCTTTGCCTTTTTCATAAATGCCGACTTCCAGCCAATCATTCATCGGCACTTCATTTTCAGTACCGGTATTATCAACTACCAGTTTTTGTGCCTGCACCTTCAGCGTTACCTGCCAGTTGCCTGCTTTGGTTTGCGCTGCGGCAAATTGCATTGTTTTGAGGCGCCAATAAGTGTTGCCTTAAACAGGTCGTGTAACAGGTAATATAATAAGTCAGGGGTAACCTGTTGTATCTTCTGGTAGAGATTAAGGGTAGTGGGCAGAGGTAGCGCTCCAAAACTGTGTTTTTGGAGCAGGCTCCAAAGCGCACCATTTACTTTTTCTTTACTTAGGTACTTAGCCAGGGCATGCATGGCCAGTCCACCTTTTAGATATTTAAGTAGGATACATTTGCCTGGAGTAACGAAGGGGTTGCGAATGAGCGTGGCATTTCGTATGGGGAATGCAGATAGTTCACGTATTGCCGCAAATGATCATATCCATAGTGCTGTTCAGGCACCTGTATGGCGGCTTATACTGCAACACCTTTAATCAGCACGGCGGCTTCTGGTACGTTTGCAGGTGTTACCCTGACAAGGCCCGACTATTGGTGCGCCACTTCATGCGCCAAAATATAATATGAAAGGTCAAAGCCATTCCTGCTGTCATGGGGATTCATAAGGGTATACCGTTGGGCGTATTATTACCTTTAGTTATTGATAGTATGAACTTAAAAAGTAAAATCCATAGTACAAATTTTACTGGTGCGGTTTTATAAATTGCCCTCCAATTTACGCCAACAATAATCATTACTATTTTATGTAGATATTAGACTGGCCAGGTGATGCCTCTTTTAGCCCCGAAGAGATTTTATAGTCTCCTTCTGCTCTTTGGCAAGCGAAGCGAATGCGTGTAAAATATCCTTACCACTCTGCCGCTATTTCTAAACCAACATCAATCCGGTAAAGTGACTGCAAAGCCTACACTATTCAACTTGCCGCTTCCAGGCTTTATTAAACATTACTTTCAGCTTGTTTTTAAATTTAGTTGAAAATATTTCTGTTAGTTGTGTATCTGTAGCAATGTTTATTTAAAAAAAGGATACTTCATTTTTGCCGCCAAACGATTTATCCTTATCGGTGTCACTGCTGGTTGTCATAATTATCTTGTTGGTCAATCTGGTAAATTGCCACAATTTTACTCTATATCCTGAGGGGATATCTGTCTGAAATGGCAATCCTCTTTGTTTGACACAAATAAATATTCGGGGTCTTCTGTATTCAGTTTCTTAGTTAACAACCAGGCACTTCTTTCCTCAAAGCTCAACGCTTAACGACCAACCACTTCTTCAGCCAAAGGCCAACGCTTAACAAAACATGCCGAACTATATTCAACCCTCACATTTAACTTTTTTTTATCTTCATGCATCGAATCTCAATACTATGTTGTTTAACATAGAGTGTTGTATCTCCCTTGCAGTGTCATGTTTGGCCTGCTTTTTACCTTTTGCTTGCCCCTGTAACAGTCTGCTGAGTATTACATATTTGCAGCTGAATTGTAATTTTTAAGAGTAAATATGCGCAAATCAATGAGTAACACTATTATTTTATCAAATTTATTTCTTCACCTAAAAATCAATAAAAATGAAGCAATGCATTACTATTAGTGCCTGCCTGCTGTTATTTACTGTTACCAGTATGGCGCAAAAAGGCAGAATTGTAACAGGAAATGTACGGTCGGACCAAAATAACCTTCAGCTTGAAAGTGTAACGGTTTCAGAAAAAGGAACCAATAATGTAGCCACTACCGACAATGCCGGAAACTATAAGCTAACGCTTACAAAAGACAATAGTGTAATGGTGTTTTCGTATGTGGGTTATGGCACTACCGAGGTGCCGGTAAAGGACCAGTTTATTGTAAACGCGCTGCTCAACAACCAGGCAATTATGGACGAGGTGGTAGTAACCGCCTTTGGCATTAAAAAAGAAAAGAGATCGCTTGGCTATACTGTGCAGTCGGTAGATGCTTCTGACTTGAACATAAACCGGCAAACCAACGTGGTAAATGCACTGCAAGGTAAAGTAGCCGGGGTAACCATTACCAGCGGCGGTGGCGCACCGGGGCAGGGCGCCCGTATATTAATACGCGGCATTAACTCGTTAGATGCAGGGCGTAACAACCAACCGTTGTTTATAGTAGATGGTGTGGAGATTGATAACTCCACCTTTACCACCGGCGGTGCCGAATCCCGTGGCATGACAAACCGGGCTGCCGATATAAACCCCGACGATATTGAAAATATATCGGTATTAAGGGGCGGCGCGGCAACAGCTTTGTATGGTATCAGGGCTGCTAATGGTGCCATCATTATTACCACAAAAGCGGCCATGGCAGGCAAAATGAGGGCGAGCTATACCGGTACTTACGGTATAGAAAATGTAAACAAGACCCCTAATGTACAAAACGAGTATACGCAGGGCTTTCTTAGTGTATACGATCGCACCAGTTTTTGGCCGTCGTGGGGGCCTACTGTTGCCGCGGCCAAAGTGCTAGACCCTACCCACCCCGATAAGATCTTTAATAATTTTAAACAGGCTTACGGTACCGGTAACCAAATGCGCCATAGCCTAAATTTGTCTGGCGGCTCGCCCAATGCACTTTTAGGCGCTTCGTTTTCGTATGGAGACCAGGAGGGTGTTGTACCTTTTAGCGACTACACCAGCTACAACGCCCGGTTAAACGGCCAGTTTACCATAAGCAATAAAATAAAAGCAGGCGCTTCGCTTAACTTTATAAACACGGGCGGGTCGCGGGTTAATGCCGACCGATATGGCGAGCAACTGATCTATTGGTCGCCCAGGTGGGATGTAATGGATTATATTAAACCTGATGGCACCCAAAACAATTATGGCAGAGATAACGATAACCCGGTGTATACCGTTGCAACCAACCGTTTTAAGGATAACGTAAACCGGGTAATTGCCAGCGCTAACATATCGTATTCGCCCACCAATTGGCTAAACTTTGTATATCGTTTTGGAAATGATTATTACACGGATTCCAGAACGCAAACCGCCCCCGGACCCAAGGGTGTGGTAGGCGAATTGGTTAACAGCGATAACGGATTTGGCTTTATTGGCGAACACCGCCTAAACAACCGTACCCTTACCAGTACCTTTATTACCAATGTTACTACCAATTTGGCTAAAGACCTTTCGTTTGACCTAAAACTGGGCCACGACCTTCGCGAATACAAGTTGAGAAGAGTAAGCACTACCGGCGATACCCTGGTGGTACCCGACCTGTTTTTACTTCAAAATAGCAAGCGCATACTGGCCTCAAACTATATTGAAGACTACCGTAACTATGGTTTTTTTGGAGATGTGACTTTTGGGTATAAAAACTACCTGTTTTTAAACCTTACCGGCCGTAACGACTTTACCTCAACCTTATCGCCCAACAGCCGCAGTTATTTTTATCCTTCGGCAAGTGTAAGCTATGTTTTTAGCGACAATATTAAACTGCCAACGTGGTGGAACTACGGAAAGCTGAAACTGTCCTATGCCAAGCTTGGTAAAGATGGCAGCCCTTATGGTATTACTACCGGCTATGTGGCTAATACACCTATAGGAAACGTAATTCCATGGACGGAAGTAGACCGGCTTGGTAATCCAAACCTGCGGCCCGAATTTACCCAAACCTATGAAACGGGCTTTGAACTTCGCTTTTTAAAGAACCGTTTAGGGCTGGAAGTGACCGGCTATTTATCTAACAGTAAAGACCTGTTGCTACCGGTTAAAATACCCAACAGCAGCGGCTATGACGAAGCATTTTTAAATGCCGGAGAAATACAGAATAAAGGGATAGAAATAACTATCAATGCAAACCCGGTAAAGTCCAAAAACTTTTCGTGGAACTTTAATATTAATTTTTCGAGCAATAAAAATGAAGTGATCCGGTTAAATGAGGGCTTAGCTGAAATTTTAACCGCCACGCAGTTTGGTTACCTATCGTCGGGCGCCAGCCTTAAACTGATACCCGGCTACGAGTACGGCTCATTGTTTGGCAGAACCAACAGACGCTACTATGGCAACAAGCCTGAGAACCCGTTGTTGATTGATTACGATCAGCCCCTGTTAATAGGTGCAAATGGGTTTCCGGTAATTGACACCAAACAAAAATACCTTGGCTCTACGCAGCCCGATTATATAGCCAGCACTTTGCAAACCGTTCGGTACAAACAGTTTTCGCTAACAGCACTGCTGGATGTACGGCAGGGACAAATGAAATACAACCAGTTTGCCAATTTTATGGCGGCATTTGGCACCGCTGCTGTAACCCAAAACAGGAATGAGACCATTGTGTTTCCCGGTGTGTTGGCCAATGGCACCCCCAATACCAAACCCGTTTTTCTGGGCCAGGCTACCGGCCCTGACGGGGTAAACTACGGTAACGGCTATTATCGCAACGTGTACAGGGGCATTACCGAAAACTTTATTGAAGATGCATCGTGGGTTAGGTTGCGCAGTCTTTCGTTAAACTATAGCGTGGCCGCCAATGTGCTTGCCCGTACCAAAGCACTTACGGGCGCCTCGGTGTCGCTTACCGGAAACAATCTTTGGTTAAAAACCGACTTTACCGGCTTTGATCCGGAGTCAAGTTCATTTAACGCCGGCAGCAATGCATCAGAAGGATTTTCGGGGTTTACTTACCCCGGTGTACGAAGCTTTTTGTTAACCGTAAATCTTCAATTTTAAAAAATGACCATGAAAATAAAAATAGCTACCTGTAGCCTGTTGACCGTATTGTTGTTAGGGGGCTGCAAAAAAGATTTCCTTGATATTAATCAAACCAATCCCAACCAAACCCAGGACCCGCCCATTAACGGGCTGATGGCAACAGTAACCTACCAAACCGGCTTAAATGTTTTTAGGGTGGCCAATATTACCGCGTATTATACGCAGCAACTGGCTTCGCCCAATGCCTCCGGCGGTTCTGATATTTACGATAATGTTGACCGTAGTTCGGTTTGGTATAACGTGTACAATACAATAAACGATGGCCGCAAAATGCAGGCACTGGCAGTTCAGCGCAACGCATTTGAGCACATTGGTGTAGCCAAAGTAACCGAAGCCATGAATATGAGTATGCTAATTGACCTGTTTGGTGCTGCACCGTACACACAGGCGTGGAACCCATCAAACTTTTTTCCTACCTATACCGGCGCCGAAGTAATTTTCGACTCCCTGGTGTTGCTGCTGGACCAGGCTGTATTAGAGTTTAACAAACCTAATACTGGTTTAAAACTAGATGCCAATAGCGAGCTGGTACATAATGGCAACATAGCCGCCTGGATAAGAACTGCCTATGCGCTAAAAGCCAGGATGCTTAACCGGATGAGTAAAAGTTCAACTTATAATCCTACAGCCATTCTTGCCGCCCTATCCAATGCCTATACCTCAAATACGCAGGATGCACAGGTTACCCGGTTTGTGCAAAGAAGCCCCTGGAACCAGGCTGCTTTTAATAACACCCAACTTTTGTTGGATGCATGGATGAGCGAACAGTTTGTACAGGCGTTGGACGGTACCACGTTTGGCGTGGTTGACCCAAGACTGAAAAGCATTACCGATACTACCAGGTTGGGCAATTATAAAGGTACCCCCAATGGCAGGGGCCGCACCGGCACCGGTACCAACCGGGAGGAAAGCTACCTATCGCTCAATGGCTTTTACAGCAAAAGCGGGGCCCCGTTATTATTAATCACTTTTGCCGAATTAAAATTTATTGAGGCAGAGGCCACCTTTGCTACCGACAAGGCCCGCTCGTACAATGCCTACCTGGCTGGTATTGGTGCCCACATGGATAAACTGGGCGTATCTGCCGCCGAAAAAGCTGCCTACCTTAACAACCCCGCAGTAGCTGTAGGCGTAGCCAACTTTACCAAAAACCTGATTTTTAAAGAAAAATATGTGGCTATGTTTTTAATGCCTGAGGCATGGACAGACTTGCGGCGCCACGATTACAATTATAAAGATTTTACCCTTCCTGTAAATGCAGTGCTGCCAACCTTTATTCGCCGGGTGGGCTATCCCACAACCGAAACCGACCGAAACGGAAAAAACGTGCCTGAAGTGGCAGCGCTTACTGAAAAATTATATTTCGACAAATAAATGACTATCCGCAATCTGGTGCTGAAATTTTGGAACCGGGCTATGGCAGTTTTCATTAGTGGTTGCAGCCTGCCTATATGACCATAGGGGTCGCACACTTACTGTTGGTAATTTTATCAACCTTTTTTATCATAATTTTATATTAAGCATTGAGTGTACCAAATTGCGGCAATCATTAACAAATAATTATTTACTTAAACTGATGGAAAAGCTGCCCGAACGGGTGGCTTTTTTATTGATCTGCCCGTTTTATATTTTTTGTAGCGCTAGCAAAAATATCCCCACCCTGGTAAAATAATTATATAATTAACCACTCCGCCGTTTTAAAATAAAAGGGAAGTAGTTTAAAAATAAATTACACCTACCTACGCCTCCACGCCAAATAGTTAAAACATATTTTTTCAACCTGTTTAAGGTTGTGTTTTATTGGCTTGGTTTACCAAAGGGGTTGCTTAAAAAAGAGAACGATAAACGCAATGGTAACTGCAAACTCTTTACCCTGCTGATAAGTAGCCTGCTCACCACGGATTTTGCCGAGAATGTCGTTGGAGAGAATGGAGCCTTGTATGTCTATTGATGGGAAAATCATTTCAATTACGATTTAGGTACAGGAAATACAAGTTCAAACTTCCAATCCAAAGCCTGTAGTTTAGATATCAACTCTTTCAGATTATTTATCAGATCATCAAAAGAAGGCTTGTTCTGTTCATATATATATCTTCCATCATTTTGAAGTAATCAGCTCTCTATTCATTTAGTTTTTCGTCAATTGGTATAGAATTAATTGTTTTTGGGTTATGCAAATTGTAATCCACCTCACCTACTCTTGAGAACTTGTATCGATGTGCTACAATTGTTTCATATAACACTTTATCGTTTAATGCCTTTTCCGCAATTCCGGCTTTAGTCAACTGGTATATATCATACAAATGGTGGCTTCATCTATCCACCCGCATTTTTTCTACTGGACGATGAAACTCTTCGTGGAGCAGGAACAGCTTCTCTAAAAAGGTTCGTTCAGGATTTACGGTAGGTACTTTAAACAATAGCTTGGCAAAGTCTCTTTCGGCATAATGTTCATCCACGAACGACCCAAAATTTTGAACTGTAAATGGTTCCCTTAATGATCTGCAACTTATTTCTATTTGCACCCTTGGCAAAACATAGTCAGTTGGCTGAGCGATTACATTTTGGTAATAGATTTCAATAATCCTTGGATCTTGATCACTCTCTCCGGTATCGATTACCTTAAATTGGAGGTCATCAAAACCCTTTTTGCGTAATGCTGCCTGCAATTCCTCAAAGAAAGTTCCGGTGGTGTAAACTCCTGCTTCTTTTCTTAATTTGTTTATTTGTGTTCTGGAAATATCACCTTTGTATCCTTCAAAAAATTCTTTATCAATCGCCAAATTTATATCTTCAGAAAATCGGTTTATCAATTTCCAGGCTTTGCTTAAGGATGTACCACTTTTAAATACTAAGTGTTGGTCAATATCCATTTGAAAGATGATTTCCAAAGTGCGGCTTACCCACCAGTCTTTTTCTACGGCAAAGGGTGTCATGCCCTTATCCGTAGCAACTGCATTAAAGATGGCTTCTTTATCTGCCTTATCTAGCGTGTTGAAATTAATTTTTGCCATTGTGCAGTGCTTTTTTCATTATTTTTTGAATCCATACCGGTGCCAGGGCTATATCGTGCTTCAAGTCTTTTTCGTCTTCCTTTGTTAGTCGATCTACAATTTTTTTTTCTTCTTCTTCGCTTACTTTACCATTTCCAATTTCCTTTAATGCTTGAATAGCTAATCGGCTTAGCGTGCCTTTTGCCAACAGGTTTTTGGGGGTGGTCTTTTTAAACTTGATGGTTCGTTTGCCTACTTTTATTACTCGGGGCGAGCCATCGGTAAGCATTACGATATTCATTGGCACTTGGGTACTCAAGCCCAAAGCATTTAAAGCATAACTTCCGGTTGGTAGGGTTCTTATTCTATCTCGTTTGGCAATGGCTTCTGCCACTTCTTCGGCTGTGGGTACCAGCTTTCCTATTAAGCTACTTTCTTTTGGACGCACATATATACCCTGAGCTACTCTTGTAATTACACCCGCTTTCTCCAATCTAAATAATGAAAGCCTTACTGCCTCCGATGACCCCAATTCAATGAAATCAGATGGCAAGAGCAGCTCTCCTTTGGGAAGGCTTTCTATTTGGTTCAATATGTCATTTTCAATACTTTTCATTTCTTTATTTTGTAACAAATTTAGCAAATATTTGTTACAGATTTAATTCTAGTTGTAACAAAAAAGGAGAACATTTGTTACAGTTTCATTTATTTCCAGTCACAATTCTTGTCGAAATTGTGACCATTGAGTTTCGCTAAAAATTATTTTACGCATTCATAATTGAAGATTTTTAATTGATTTTAGGGTTAGGAATTAATACATATACCCCTAAAATGTCAGGAGGCAAAACAGGTGTAACTGCTTCAAATCTTTTAGCACCTATGTATTTGGCAACGGGTATGGGCATTTACCAGTTTATCGGACCGGTTTGCAACTACCTGTATAAATTCAGGATGTAGTTCTTCAAAATGTTGCAACTCTTTTTCAAAAATTATTTCTTGTCTTTCGGTACTAATAGCTAAAGCACTGGAAGTATGCAACAATTTTTTACACTGGTCTATATTTAAAGCATGTATGCCATCTGCTGTTTGCTCATAGCCCCAAAGAAACATTTCTTCTGAAACCATTTCGTGTTGTTTGCTTACTTCACAAATAACATCGCGGACACGGAATTCAATTAAGGTGGCTTGTGTTTGTACCGCATCTGTTCTGAAAACCGATGCCCTTGCTGCTTTATTTCCTTTGCGTTCTTTATTCAATGAGTTGGCAATAATGCGGTGGCAAAGTTGCTCAACAAAACGATGGTTGCGGCCTATATACCGGAAGCCTTGTGGAGTAGGAAATTGAAAAGAGATATGTATTGTATCGCCTTGGCTTAGAGCAGATGCCATCTAATGGTCCATGTTTAATTTCTTAAAGATGTAACCACCTTTTATTGTATCAAAACCTGCTCCTAATAGTTTTGCGGCTGCTAAAACAAAGGCTTGTAATGTGGCAACATCACCAATGGCTTCATCTACTTCATGCAAATCTTTTTTTACCGCCTCGTCGTCAATTTCCTGGCTTCGAATGCGCTTTTCATGAAACTCTTTCAATATATTTTCCTTCACCCAATCATAATTCAGTTGATGGGTGATGCATAACGCTTCAATGATGCTCATATCTTCTTTCCCGATGCCATAATGAACAAATGTGGTATCTAATCCTTTTTTTGCCTTGATTACTGTATTAGTTTTTTGCCTTTTTGGGTTATACGATATTGTTGTTTGCTACTCGTTGGTTTGCCAGGTACCGTCATTTCAATAAGCGCTGCCAGGTAAGTAGTGTAATTTTTTGAATGGTTGCTGACTCCTATATGTATAAGGGTTTCTTCCCCTGTTTTTTCTGTAACAAGGAAGCTTAGAATATCAAGTACCTTATTTACTGACTTTTACGCCGACCTAGACACCGACTTAGACACTAAAAGGGTGCGAACATAGTCACTAACCCCATTGATATCATTCTCCAGTATTTTACTAATTGACCTAATATCAATACGTTCAATAAAAATTTTATCTGTATCCACTCTTGTCAACTTAAAATCCGATTTAGAACCCGACTTAGTACCTAAAAGCGATAAATGTGCAGGAAGTTTACCTAAGAAAAGTGTTTTTTCTTCATCAGTATAAAACTGTGGTTCAGGATTTCCGTTCCTGCTCATCTCATCTCCTATAAGCGGAAAACCCGTTGCTTTACCTTCCGTTAACCGTAGCTCCTTTAAAAAATCACCTGTTCGTCGGTTGCGATAATCACGGGCTATCACCCTTCGCTTTTGAAGGTCTTCATTTTTTATTGGTGGTAACGGACCGGGAAAACTCAAAATTTCTATTCTGTCCGGAAACACCTGCACCTCTATTGGCTTTTCTTCAGAATAGTTTTTATGGTAGACGGCGTTAGAAAGCGCTTCTTCCAGGGCATTGTACGGAAAGTTGGAGATAGTGTCACTTTCTGCACGTTCTGTTACTTTAAAGTCTGCATATAATTATATAAGGATTGTAATTACCTGGAAATAGTATGGTTATTAAAAACTGGTGAAACAAAAACAGCACTCTCATGACCAGCCAACAGCAGGTATAAGAATACTAATCACAGCTTCCTCTAAATAATAGAGAACTAATAATCGATCGGCAGCCTGTTAAGAAGTTGTTTAGCAGCTCTCCAATTTGGCAAATGCTTATCCATGTTTTTAATGAATTTATCATTATGCTTTCTTTCAAGTAAGTGAACCATTTCATGTACAATGATATACTCTATACATTCAATTGGTTTTTTAGCCAGTTCCAGGTTTAGCCAAATGCGCTCTGCTTCTATTTTACACGTACCCCACTTTGTTTTCATTTTCTTTACACCTATTTCATTCACCCGTACTTGCATCTTTTTCTCCCACTTTTTTACAAGGGGTAAAGCCAAATGTTTTAAATGCTTACGATACCACGCGTGGAGTATTTGTTTTCGTTTTTCTATTGTCGCACCAGGGCGCACATGCATTTCAATCGTTCGATGCTTAAGCTCCACCTTTGGCGGAGCATCTATTTCCTTCACCTTTAATAAGTAGCGTTTACCCAAAAAATAGTGGCTTTCCCGGGGTGTATAATCTCTGGCAGGTTCCCGTTCCTGTTGCAAAAACTTTTGCTGCTGCTTTTTGACCCACGGCAGCTTTGTAAGTGCGAATACACGGATGGTGTCGAGGTTCATTCCTGTTGGTGCCGCAATAGTAACTCTACCCATTGGCGGGTGTACACTTAGGTGAACATTCCTGATGTCTTTTTGCACTACTTCCATTGGTATATCACCTAAAACTATTTGCGGCATAAGTTAATAGTCTGCTTGTTGCTTTACAATTTCAAAAATCACTTCAACTTTTTCCGCGTCTGCCAATACCTGGTATATGGCTGATTTAATCATATTTTCTTTGGCCACATTACCGCGCCATTCAGCCTGTTTGCTGGCAAGGATAGCGCCATCCACCTGCAGAGCCAATGTTTCATTGTTTTCAAGGTTGTGATACAATGCTCGTTGTGCCATCGTTTTTATACTTTCTGGTACATCACTATTGTTGGCTGGATTATTCACATTTCTTGCCAGTTCAGCTATTTTCTCCAGGTATTGTTCATAGTTAAGAGCTTCAGCTTTCCTGGCTTTGATCAATTCGTCCAGCAGCTTCGACATCTTTTCGAAATAGGCCGGGTCCAGTAAATGATCTTTGATGATTTTTTGCCGAACATTGTTCTCAATAGTTTCCGATACCGCTTCTTTATCCTTTTTAATTCCTCCCGGCATTGAGCCAATACCTTCATGGATGCCTGCTTTCACTATGATGTCGAGCAAGGTCATGTTGTCATCGAAATGTGAAACCTGGCGGCTTTCAGTTGCCGAAACATAACGATCGAGCAGGTGGCGCATATCAGCCTCGTATGCTTTCAGGTCTATCTTTTCGCCACTGGCGTTTTTGATGATCTCCCTAATGTTGAGGTAATACTTTACCCTCCCTTCTATGTATGTTATTTCGGCATCAGAGTAACCTGCTTCTGCCATTTCATCTATTATATTGGCGTAGGCCCGCAATAAAGCAACCGTCATTTTATACAGTGTTGTCCGCTGCATTTCTTTTTCCTTCAGGTCTTCAGCTATCTCGGTATTGCCGCAGAAGTAATGGATATAATCTTTTTCGTTTTTCGGCGGCTGAACCGGTTCGCACAACGCTTCTATTTGTTGCAACGCATCATCCAGTCTTTCTTTACCGGCTTCCAGCCTGCTCTTTAGTAGTATGTCAACATCTTCTTTCTGGAAGTTGTCATAATCAAGTTCGGTCGTGTACACCGCTACTGCAGTTTCCACCTTTTTAAACAGGTCCTTGTAATCTATGATGTACCCAAACAACTTATCATCCGAATCCAACCTGTTTACTCTTGTAATGGCCTGAAACAATCCATGGTCCTTCATGTTTTTATCTATGAACAAATAAGAACATGGTGGCGCATCAAACCCGGTGAGCAGTTTGTCGACGACGATTAGTAACCGCATCTGCGCGGGTTCCTTTTTGAACTTTTCTTTTGCCCAATCTTCGTAGGTACTGGTTTCGGTTTTATAACCCGTTAATACTATTTCGGTATAGATGCGGTAAATAAACTCTTTTTCCGTTTCTGTATTCTCCCCGGTGTCTTCCATTACCACATTTCGTACTACAGGATCGTAAGAGGTAATGATTGCACATTTGCCCCTGAATTCTGTTTGATGAAACAATTCAAAATACCGGCATGCATCGTAAATACTGGAAGCTACCAATATCGCGTTTCCAAGTCCTGAACTTAACCTGGGCCGCTTTCTAAAATCGAGTTGTATGTCTGAAACAATTTTCTCCATCCGGCTTTTAGAGCTCAACAGTTTTTGCATGGTGCCCCATTTCTTCTTCAACTCCGCCTTTTGAAAATCGTTCAGGTCTTTGGTATTGATGTCAAACCATTCATCAATGCGCCTGGGTGATGATAGCCATTGGTCTATATCTCTTGCCTCGTACACCAGGTCTTTCACAACGCCATCGTGCACCGCTTCATTAAACTTATACGTATGGATGTATTTTCCAAACACTTCCAGGCTGGTGCGTTTATCCTGTTTTAGCAGCGGCGTACCGGTAAAACCAATAAACACCACATCACCAAGTTTGGCCTTCATAATGGAGTGCAGCTTGCCGCTTTGGGTACGATGACACTCATCTACAAAAACAAAAATATCCCCGGTTGCATTAGTAGGTGTTGCCTGAAGTTCTGCAATGAACGCTTCGTAATCCTCTGCTTTCCTTTCACCAAACTTGTGCACCAGCGAACAAATGAGGCGAGGGGCCGGCTGCTCCAATAAACGCATTAAATGATTGGCGGAGCGGCTACGTTTAATAGCATTTTCACCCGCATCTTTAAATACCTGTTCTATTTGTTTGTCCAGTTCATCGCGATCGGTAATAATTACCACGCGGGCACTGGCATTGTTCTCCAATATCCACTTTGCCAGCCAAACCATTGTCAGACTTTTACCACTTCCCTGTGTGTGCCAGATGATGCCGCCTTCCCGCAGCAGTACGTGTTGCTGGGC
>JBBRUR010000032.1:0-47673 GCA_038247635.1 Chitinophagales bacterium | reverse complement strand
GAATCGCTAAGACGAAAAAAACAAATGACCTATCAATAATCAAATGTATTTTTAACCATCTAAAAGCTCTTACTTTATTGCCTGCAACCCAGGTGGGTCAACATGCCCGGAATGGTGGGTCAACATCACCGGAATTTACAAGTGTATTTGTCTGTTACCCTTTTGACCAATATTTTGTTCATATTGAATAACCCCATTAAAAGATGTAGCATTAGCTTTTACTTTTATTTCATCCTGCTCAAATTCTGAAGTTTTAGTTTTAATTGATGCTGTTTTCTCATATTTCTGATTTGACGCAACATTAGAAGCGATTTGGACATCTCCGCCTTTCATTGAAAATTTTCAGAAGCATAGTTTTTTCTTAAATTATCAATGCTACTAAAAAAATTATCACTATAATCATTATTTGTATTGGTATCTGTCGCTAAGTAACCATAAATCAGCCTGAAAACGAAAAGCAAAACAAATAGTCCGATAAACCATTTACCTGCTTTCCAAAATCGTGACTTAAAAGATGTTGTCATTTATTAAAATTCAATGAATTTTTTGGAGTTAAGGCTTTTGGTTCAATTACTGACAAAAGCGCCCAACATCAAACTATAACAACTACTACTGACCTATCAACAACCTCACACACTCATCCAAACTCTCTTTCCAGTTTTTGATATTAATATTAAACGTGTCGGTAATTTTTTGCTTACTCATTACCGAGTAGGCGGGCCGGGCGGCGGGGGTTGGGTAACCGCTGGTGGCAATGGCGTTAACAATACATTGCCTGTTGCCGAGCTTTTTTATTTCGGCAGCAAAATCGAACCAGCTTATGTTGCCTTCGTTGCTAAAATGGTACACGCCTTCAAAGGCTTTGCCGGTATCGTGTTGCATTAAAACAATATTCATAATGGCCGCGGCAAGGTCGGCGGCATAGGTTGGCGAGCCATATTGGTCGCCTACTACGTTCAGGCTTTCCTTTTCGGCCATTAACCGCAACATGGTTTTTACAAAGTTGTTTCCAAACACACTATACACCCACGAGGTGCGGATAACAACGGTAGAAGGTAAATTTTGAAAAGCGATTTTTTCGCCTTCAAGTTTTGAGAAACCGTAAAAGTTTACGGGGCTCACTGGTTCATCTTCAAGGTATGGTTCGCTGGCTGTGCCATCGTACACATAATCGGTGGAAATATGTATGAACCTGGCGCCCCATTTAGCACAGTTTTCGGACAGTATGCCTACAGCTTCCGCATTAATTTTCAAGGTAAGATGCCTTTCGGTTTCGGCCTTATCAACCGCGGTGTACGCGGCGGCGTTTATGCACCAGGCAGGTTTGCGGGTTTCAAAAAAATCGGCTACCAATGCTGCATTGGTAATATCCAGTTCGGCTACATCGGCAAAGTAATAATCAAACTGGTTAAAGTTTTTAGACAATACCACCAGTTCGTTACCTAGCTGTCCGTTTTTGCCAACAATTAATATTAATGGGCGCATAAAGTTTAAAAGCTCCAGTATTTACGACTGGTAATTTTATTGTTGTAGATACCTTTCAGGTCTGCAATTAACGCATTTTGTTTGGTAATAGAAGTAAAATATGCATCATCAAATTGTAAGTAGGGCGTATGAGGCACGGTAATAATGACCACGTCGTAGTCAATGTCAATCTGGTTTACCAGGGTAAAGCCATATTCTTCGTGCAGGTCGTTACTATCGGCATGCGGATCGGTTACAAAAACATTAAGGTGGTACGACTGTAACGACTTAATAACACCGGCCACCTTTGAGTTTCGTACATCGCTCACATTTTCTTTAAAAGTGGCGCCCATTACCAAAATTTTGGAGGCTTTTACGTTGTCGCAGTTTTTAATAATATGCTGCAGTACCTTTTTTGCAAGATAATTACCCATGTTATCGTTAATGTACCTTCCTGCTAAAATTACCCGGCTGTTAAAGCCAAGTTCGGCGGCTTTGTAGGTAAGATAATACGGATCCACGCCAATACAGTGGCCGCCCACCAGCCCCGGGTAAAAGGGCAAAAAGTTCCACTTGGTGCTGGCTGCCTCAATAACATCGTAGGTGTTTACATTCATTTTATCCATAATAATAGACAGCTCGTTCATAAGCGCAATGTTAAGGTCGCGCTGCGTATTTTCAATAATTTTTGCTGCCTCGGCTACTTTAATGCAAGGTGCCCTGTGTACGCCGGCTTCTACCACCATTTCGTACACTTTGGCCACTACATCTAATGCCTCTGCGTCGCAGCCCGACACTATTTTAATTACGTTTTTAAGTGTGTGGGTTTTATCTCCCGGATTAATACGTTCGGGGCTGTACCCCAATTTAAAATCTTTGCAATATTTTAGCCCGCTAAGGTTTTCAACAATAGGCATACAATCTTCTTCGGTACAGCCTGGGTACACCGTAGACTCATACACTACATAATCGCCCTTTTTTACAACTTTGCCAATGGTTTCGGAGGCTTTTTTTACCATAGTAAGGTCGGGCACATTGTACTTATCTATAGGTGTAGGTACTGCCACAATATAAAATTTTGCCTGCTTTAACACTTCAATGTCGCAGGTAAACTCAATATCTACATCGCAAAAAGCGCTTTTATCCAGTTCCTTACTTGGGTCAATACCCTGCCGCATTTGGTCAACCCTTTGCTCATTAATATCAAACCCAATTACTGAAATTGTTTTGGCAAATTCAAGGGCTATTGGCAGTCCCACATAGCCCAGGCCAATTACGGCCAGTTTTGCCTGTTTGTTTATTAACGAATTATACATGTTTGCATAGGGCTTTTAATAAAAAAGGATATACGTAACTTTCGGCTTAAGCAATTGCTACAACAAACAAAAAATGCCGTTCCTTCAAAATAAAAAGTATTTTGAAATGAACGACATAAAATAAATAATATTTTATTTTTACTTTAAAACAGTCCTGTCAAGGTGCTCAACACCTTTGGGCCTGCTTACAAAAATTTACTTACTTACAAACTCTTTAGGCGTTTTATACAGTTCTTCTTTTGACAGCGATTTAAAGTATTCGTACGTAATCTTTAACCCATCGGCCCGCGAAACCTTAGGCTCCCAGCCAAGCAATTCTTTTGCTTTGGTTATATCGGGTCTGCGTTGCTTTGGGTCGTCTACCGGTAATGGTTTAAAAACAATTTTGGTATCGGTACCGGTAAGTTTTATTACCTCTTCGGCAAAATCCTTTAACGAAATTTCTACCGGGTTACCCACATTAACCGGTTGAGCATAATCGCTCAACAGCAAACGATAAATACCTTCTACCAGGTCGTCGACATAGCAAAATGAACGTGTTTGCGAGCCATCGCCAAATACAGTCAGGTCTTCGCCACGCAATGCCTGCCCAATAAATGCGGGTAATGCACGGCCATCGTTTAACCGCATACGTGGGCCATAGGTATTAAATATGCGCACTATGCGGGTTTCTACCCCATGAAAAGTATGGTAAGCCATAGTGATGGCCTCCTGAAAACGTTTTGCCTCGTCGTACACGCCGCGTGGACCAACCGGGTTTACATTACCCCAATACGACTCATCTTGCGGATGTACCATTGGGTCGCCATATACTTCGCTGGTGGAGGCTACCAGTATACGTGCTTTTTTATCTTTTGCCAGGCCCAGGCAATTATGAGTACCAAGGCTACCCACCTTTAAGGTTTGAATAGGTATTTTTAAATAATCGATAGGGCTTGCCGGCGATGCAAAGTGCATGATATAATCCAACTTGCCGGGCACATGTATAAACTTTGACACATCGTGATGGTAAAATTCAAAATCGGGGCTCGGAAAAAGATGTTCAATATTTCTAAGGTCGCCGGTAATCAGGTTATCCATCGCAATTACATGAAATCCTTCCTTCATAAACCTATCGCATAGGTGAGAGCCCAAAAAGCCGGCGGCACCGGTTATCAATACTCGTTTTTTGCTCATGGCAGATTATTTTATGTTGATGGTTTTACGGCCAATGCTGGTGTAGTGATAACCTAACTTTTCCATTTTATCAAGGTCGAAAAGATTGCGTCCGTCAAAAATGATGTTGGATGGCATCAGCACTTTCATTTTGTCGAAATCGGGTGTTCTAAATTCGGCCCACTCGGTGGCTATTATAAGTGCATCAGCACCGTCAATAGCATCGTATTGGCTTTCGCAAAAGGTAATTTTATCTTCAAACAGTTCTTTAACATTATTCATGGCCTCGGGGTCAAATACCTTTACGGTACAACCACTTTTTAGCAGCTCTTCAATAATATATAAGGCGGGCGCTTCGCGAATGTCATCGGTATTAGGTTTGAAAGCCAGTCCCCAAATGCCAAACGTTTTGCCTTCAATTGAGCCAAAATGTGTTTTGATTTTTGGAATCAGGTAAAGTTTCTGCTCTTCGTTTATCTCTTCAACCGCCTTCAAAATTTTAAAGTCATAGCTAACATCGCTTGAGGATTTAACCAATGCTTTTACATCTTTAGGAAAACAGCTTCCACCATAACCAATACCAGGAAATAAAAACCTTCGGCCAATGCGTTCATCGCTACCAATGCCTTTACGCACTAAATCCACATCGGCGCCAACCAATTCGCACAGGCGGGCAATTTCGTTCATAAAAGTGATTTTAGTGGCTAAAAATGAGTTGGCTGCATATTTAGTAAGTTCGGCCGACTCCTCATCCATAAAAATTACCGGGTTGCCCTGCCTTACAAAAGGGGCATATAGTTCGGCCATTATATTTTTGGCTCTTTCACTATCTGTACCTATTACCACCCTATCGGGTTTCATAAAGTCGTCAACAGCTACGCCTTCGCGCAAAAACTCGGGGTTGCTTACTACGTCAAACTCAACCGTAGCATTTTTAGCTATTGCCGCATGTACTTTTTTTGAGGTGCCTACCGGTACGGTGCTCTTGTCAACAATAACCTTATAATCGGTCATTATTTTACCAAGATCGTCTGCTACCTTTAAAATATAGCGAAGGTCGGCGCTACCATCTTCGCCGGGAGGCGTTGGTAATGCAAGAAAAATCACCTCGGCGCCAGCAATACCTTCTAAAAGGTTAGTGGTAAACTTTAAACGATCTTCTTTTATATTTCTATGAAAAAGTTTTTCGAGGCCGGGCTCAAAAATGGTAATTTGGCCACTTGCCAGCTTGTCAACTTTACGTTTATCAATATCTACGCAGGTAACATAGTTTCCTGTTTCGGAAAAACATGTACCGGAAACTAATCCTACGTATCCGGTTCCAATAACTGCAATTTTCATATTAAATATTATTAGTTAATAAAAGAGAGCACATGATCGGTTATAAAAGTTAACTGATCATTGTCCATCTCGGTATGAATGGGTAAAGAAATTACGCGTTCGGTAAGCCAATCGGTTAATGGTAAATGGTAATTACTTCCTCCAAGGGCATCAAACATTTTTTGCCTGTGGGCAGGTACCGGGTAATAAATCATTGAAGGTATTTTATGATCGGACAGGTATTTGCCCAAAGCATCCCTGTCAACATTATTTAATATAAGGGTATACTGGTGAAAAACGTGGTTGCAGTACCCTTTTATAATGGGAGTTGTTAGTTTATCGTTGCCTTTAAAGGCTTTGTTATAGGCGGCGGCCACTTGTTGCCTGTTAAAAATATACTGGTCTAACTGGGTCAGTTTTACATTTAATATAGCCGCCTGTATGCTATCTAACCGGCTATTACAACCAATTAAATCGTGGTAGTAGCGAACTTTTTGGCCGTGGTTAGCAATCATTTTTAGTTTTTCGGCCAATGCTTCGTCGCGGGTAAAAATGGCACCACCATCACCAAAAGCCCCCAGGTTTTTTGAAGGATAAAACGAGGTAGTACCAACTGTACCAATGGTTCCGGTTTTCATAACTTTTCCATCGGTGAAGGTATAATCGCAACCAATAGCCTGCGCATTGTCTTCAATTACAAACAAACCATGTTGTTTAGCAATGTCCGTTATTGCCTCCATGGGTGCTGCATGGCCGTATAAATGCACCGGCACTATAGCTTTTGTTTTTGGCGTAATAGCAGCCTTTATCGCTTCGGGATCAATACAAAAAGTTTCTTTATCAACTTCTACAAAAACGGGTGTAAGCCTTAGCAAGGCAATTACTTCCACAGTAGCAATATAGGTAAATGAGGGGGTAATTATTTCGTCGCCCGGCTCAAAGCCCAGGGCCATCATAGCAATTTGTAATGCATCGGTGCCGTTTCCACAGGTAATGGTGTAGGGAACGTTTAAATAAGTGCCCAGGTTGTTACCAAAGTCCTGCACCGGTTTTCCGTTTATATATGCTGCTGTTTCCAATACCGACTTAATGCCCGCATCTACCTCATCTTTAATCTTTAGATACTGTGTTTTAGTATCTACCATTTGAATGGGCCGCATAATTAATTTTTTTTGAATGGAGGCAAAGCTACTGCAAAATGCAATTTAGCGACCACCTGCGCTTTACTAAAACGTAAAGGCTATTTTTGCTCAACATAACGCTTATGCCTTGGTAAAATTGTTCTACAAACTTTTTATTATTTTATATCCCCTTGGTGTTAAACTGGTTTCACCATTTAACCCCAAGGCAAAGGCATGGATAAAAGGCAGGCAACTGACCTTTACTTATTTAGCCGCAAATATATGCGCTAACGACCGTATAGTGTGGATCCATTGTGCCTCTCTGGGCGAGTTTGAGCAGGGCAAACCGCTGATTGAACAACTGTTTAAAAATCCGGCGAAAGATTATAAAATATTGGTCACCTTTTTTTCGCCTTCGGGGTACGAGGCAAGCAGCCAATACCCGTTTGCAGATTTAATGGCTTACCTGCCCATGGACTCCGCAGCAAATGCAACTTTATTTCTCCAACTGGTGCACCCGCTACTGGTGGTTTTTATTAAATACGAATTTTGGTATTACTTATTAAAAGAAGTAGCAGGAAGAAATATACCGCTGCTGCTTATTTCGGGCATTTTTAGAGCCGACCAACCTTTTTTTAAATGGTATGGCCACTGGCATCGGCAAATGCTACCATTCTTCACTCATTTTTTTGTACAAAACCAACAAGCCGCTGACCTGCTTAAGGGTGTAGGGTATAATAATAATGTATCGGTTAGTGGTGATACCCGTTTTGACAGGGTAACAGAAATTGCGGACACCTTTGTTGGAATACCATTTATTGATGCTTTTTGTGGCAATAGCCCCATAGTAGTGGCCGGCAGTACCTGGCCCGATGATGATAAAGAACTTAACCATTTCGCCAACAACAATCCGGAAATAAAATTCATTATCGCTCCACATAATATAATAAGCGACCGTATTGCACAATGTCTTCAGTTATACACTCATTCGGCCACCTACACCCAATTGCAACAAAACACGTTACCACTGCATACAAATACGCTAATTATTGATAACATTGGCATGTTAAAGCAATTGTATAAATACGGAACAGTTTGTTACGTGGGTGGCGCATTTGGCGCCGATGGCGTACATAATGTTTTAGAGCCTGCCATTTATGGCCGGCCAATAATATTTGGGCCAACGTATTCAAAATATATAGAAGCAATTGAATTGGTTGACGTAGGAGGTGCCAAAAGCATTTACAACGCACTGGAGCTGGAGGCGGTACTTAATACCTGGCTACAAAAGGGCGATGATTATTTTCAAGCTTCCGTTCTGTCTCGCAATTATGTATTATCCAAAACAGGATCTACGGAAAAAATAGTGGAATACATTTATAAAAACCGTCTTTTAACCAGTTGATCAAATATTTTTACGGTTTTATTGTTGGCGTCCCAGCCGCCTTTCAGCTTTAGTTCGCGCTGTATCCAATACTCTGCTTCTGCAAAAATATTAAACCCGTTAATAGTTTTTATGGAACGCTCATACATGGTTTCATCGCCTCTAAATAATTCGTATATAAACTGGTGCCGCTCGTTTATACTAATGGCCTTTTTAAGATCGCGTACCGGGCCATCGTTCAAAACCTCGGCCATTTCAACTTTTCGATCCTTCAATTGATCGTTTATTGATGAATCATTTTCCCTGATGGTTTCATTTAGTTCATAAAATACTTTTTCCTGGTGTGCCAGTGTTGGTATTTCCATTATGGGGTCCACAGGCCAGCTAATACCTTGGCGCGCAGGTTTTACTTCGGCCATCATAACTTCTGCCACCGGGTCGGGTTGTAGGGCGGTATGCCCAAAAATTATTTTTTCGGGGGTTTGCCCGGCAGCTTCAGTTGTAGGTATCTCCTGCAATAGCACACTTTTGCTAACACCATTGGTTTTGGGTACTACTACCGAAACCGAAGAGGTTGTTACATTGCCATTTTTTCCTGCCTCTTCTATTAGCTCGCATTGCAGCAATTGAGCGGTCACCAACATGTTTTGCAGGTTGGCTCCGTTGTTTAACTGATGCGACAATTTATTGATTAAAATAGCCACTCTTTCCATTGGATAAATTACTTTTGGGGGTTTAGTAAGTATTTGGCCTTAAAATTACTAACTTCTAAGTTGACTACAACAAGTGTTGCCCAATGTTTATAGAACCCAATATGTCGGGCGAGCGCCGCGGCTGGATAGAAGTGATTTGCGGAAGTATGTTTAGCGGTAAAACCGAGGAATTGATAAGAAGGCTTAAACGAGCCAAAATAGCCAATTTAAAAGTAGAAATATTTAAACCCGGCATTGATATTCGCTACAACGAGAACAATGTGGTGAGCCACGACTCCAACTTTATCCAATCAACCCCTATTGACAACAGCCAAACCATTTTATTAATGGCCAACGATGTTGATATTGTGGGCATTGATGAGGCCCAGTTTTTTGACGACGAAATAATGAATGTTTGTGAAATGCTGGCTTTGCGCGGTACAAGGGTAATTGTAGCCGGCCTTGATATGGATTATTTAGGCAAACCATTTGGCCAAATGCCCAGGCTACTGGCCGTAGCCGATTATATTACCAAACTGCATGCAATATGCATGGTTTGTGGGCATATTGCTCACCACTCATATAGAAAAAGCCGTTCTGAAAGCCAGGTACTGTTAGGTGAAAAAGACCTTTATGAACCCAGGTGTAGAAAATGCTACCATGCAGGTATCCTGGAAGAAAAGGGTCGTAAGATCTTTCAGGTATAACTTTTCCTTTTCAGCCCAATTTAAACGGTGTAAAGTTAAAAATCCACCTTTGTAAGATGAGAATTCAAAAAATTGAACTTACTAATTTTAAAAGATTTACTTCATTAACTATTTCGGATATACCGGATTCCTCTAAGTTGGTTCTCTTGATTGGGTCCAACGGATCAGGAAAGTCATGTTTGTTTGATGTGTTTGATTGGTTAGGAAAACAAATCATAAGACAAAATAATATTTTTGAATTGACGGAAATTAATATTCCCGCCTCAGATTTTGGAGAGGGCTATTATAAAAAAAACAAAAAGCTTACGACGGGTGCTTTAATCGAATTTACAAATGGGCTGCAAATAGTAAAAAATGACGGCACAGTTGTAAAAGGCGAGGATTTAGTTAAAAAATTTATTGGCAGAAGTAGCATCCGGATTGTTCCAAGAATAGCTAACGCTTCGGATCTTAGGCAAGTTTCGTCAAACGCTGACGGACCAGATGCGTATATCGAAAACGATACTCGTTTCCATAATGACGTTATCATATACATTCAACAAATTGACAATGCCATAAGAGAGCCTATCTTCAGTGGAAAACAGGCAGATACACTTAAAATTTTTAAAGATTTTATTGAACCTCTTAATACTTCATTGACCAAAATTTTTGGTGGCGATGAAAATACCACTATTCAAATTACAGAGTTTCAAAATGCCACGCCTCAAACAACCGCGAAGCTAATTTTTAGAAAGGGAGAGTCTAAAATCAACTATGATCTTCTTAGCCATGGAGAAAAGCAAGTGGTGATATTGCTGATCAACTTTATTGTTAGACAAGAATATTATAAAGATGCCATCATTTTTATTGATGAAATGGACAACCACTTAAACACCGCTTTACAATATACTTTGCTCAGTGAAATTGTTACAAGGTGGATTCCGGATAGTTCACAACTGTGGACGGCCTCACACGCTCTGGGATTTATTGATTATGCCAGAAAAAGCCCGGCGGCCTCCATCATCGATTTTAACCTGCTAAACTTTGACCATAAGCAAGAGATGGTTCCCGAGCTGAAAGACAAGTTGGATGTTTATGAAATTGCCATACCCAAAGCCACCATTACTTCAATTTTAAAAGGGTATACATTGGTTATTGCTGAAAATAAAAATGACCAACATTATAATGCGGCATTAGGGGATCAAGGTTTTTTATTTCTGCCCGCCAATAACAATAACGAAGTATTTCTTACCACAAAAGGCGATAAAGGAAAATTAGACTTAAGAGACCAAGATTATCTTAAACCAAACGAAACAGAAAAAATGAAACAACTTTTTCCAAACCTGAAAGTTCTTTCGTTATACAATTTTGAAAATTACATCTACCACCCTGATAATATTGCTGAATTATACCTACCCGGTTTCAGTAAGGATGAATACTTAGACGATGTTATCAATCAAAAGAATGAAAAGCTTCTAGAAATTGTAAGTGAAATCGGCACTTCAAGAGCGCTTTACATCGAATTTAAAAATGGTTTAAATAATGACGGAAATATAAGCTCAACCATCGACGCTTTAAAAAGTGACAATTTCAATGACTTCTATCCTTATCTAAATATGAAAAAACATTTTAATAAATATCTAACACAGTTTAAATACAGTCATGCTGATTTAGCAAAAACGAATTGGTTTAAAACAGAAATACTTAAAGTGTTGAAAACTAATTGAAACTGTAACAAATTAGGCACATATGCTTACTATTAGAATTTAAGTTATTTAATCAACCTTGGCCAGCCAACCCACCATATTTGTTTTATTTAAAAAAGACCTGCTGCTGGAAATCAGGCAGCAATACAGTTTTTATGGGGTGATATTGTACGTGATATCAACCATATTTGTATTGTTTCTTGCTATGGGCAGGCCAGAGGCCGATGTTTGGAACGGTCTTTTTTGGATGATACAATTGTTTGTATGCATTAATGCTGTTGCCAAAAGCTTTTTACAGGAAAGCAAAGCCCGCATGCTGTACTACTACTCTATTGCCGGGGCCCGCGATTTTGTTATAGCCCGCATTTTATACAATGCCGTGCTTATGCTGGCCATGAGCATAACCAGTCTGTTTCTTTTTATTATTTTACTCGGCAACCCTTTTAACGATGCGCTAAAGTTTATTGGGTTGGTTTGCCTTGGTGGAGTTAGCCTGAGCCTTGTATTTACTTTTTTGGCGGCTATAGCTTCCAAGGCACAACAAAACGCAGCTTTAATGGCCATTATGGGTTTTCCCATTATTATACCACAGTTATTATTGTTGATGAAAATATCTTCCACCTCTTTTTCATCGGTTATACAGGCCGGGCAAACCACCATGGTTTTATTGTTAATTGGGCTTGATGCCATGGTTGTGGCATTGGCCGTTATCTTATTTCCATTTTTGTGGAAAGACTAGTTATTTGTTAAAAAGCCAGTTTGGCCAACTGATTTTTTGCATTCTTTGTTTAAAACTTTGACCAGCTTTCCCCTAATTTTGCCTTCTCAAAAAATAAAAGGTATTAGTATGGAAAGCTTGCCGATTAATCATCCATCTTACCTCAAACTTATTAATCATGCTCCGTTCAACCTGGTGGAAAATGCTTGCTGTAATAATGTTAGCAGTTGCTTTCACCGCCGGCTTTTTAATTAAAGTACCTCAAATTGGTAACCTTTACCAAAGCATCCGCAACCTGTTTTTTCATGTACCTATGTGGTTTGGCATGATGACATTGCTTACCGTTTCGGTGGTGTATGCCATTAAATACCTGCTTAATCCAACCTCGCAAAACGATATTTATTCGGCCGAATATGCCAAAATGGGCGTTTTATTTGGTGTGCTGGGCATTGTTACCGGGGCCATTTGGGCCAACTATACCTGGGGCGAACCCTGGAGCAACGATCCAAAACAAATTTTAGCAGCAGTAGCGTTACTTATTTATGCCGCTTACTTTATTCTTCGCAATTCTATACCCGATATGGACAAACGCGCCAAAATAGCGGCAGTGTACAATGTATTTGCCTGCGCCATGCTAATACCTACCCTTTGGATCATTCCGCGAATGGTAGAGAGCCTACACCCTGGCGGGCAGGGTGTTGAGGGCAACCCCGGCGTTAATGGTAAAGACCTTGACCCAATTATGCGCATGGTTTTTTGGCCTGCAGTTGTAGGGTGGACACTTTTGGGCGTATGGATCACCACATTAAAAATCAGGGTATCGCTGATAACCGAAAAAAAATTCGCAAATGCATAAGTTTTATAAACTTCTTTCTTTTCTTTCCTTAACCCTTATTTCAACAACAATATTCGCTCAAACCAACATAGCCAATGCCTCCAACAATGATGGCGCCATGAGATCGGGCGGAAAAATATACGTAGTAATGGCCATTGTAATTACTATACTTACCGGGCTGATTATATATGTTTACCGGTTAGACAGAAAAATTTCCCGTATAGAAAAAGACAATGTTTAGCCCTTCGTATTACAAAAAATAGTTATTATTATTATTTATGTGGTAAAATTCCCTTTGGTATCACCAGCTTTTTTATACTTTAGTTCTTCATTTTTCGTTAAGCAATTGTTTATAAACATTGCTTTTCCATTAAACGTACTTACAAATAAAAACATTCATAATGGCCGACCACGATTATAGCTTTTTTGGCAGCGTAACCAAAAGTTTTGATAAGGCAGCAAAATATACCAACTGGGAACCCGGAATCTTAGAACAAATAAAAGCCTGCAATAGTGTATTCAGAATGAAGTTTCCTGTGCGTATAGGCGAAAATATTGAGGTTATAGAGGCATACCGTGTTCAACACAGCCATCATAAAACACCATGTAAAGGTGGTATAAGGTTTAGTATGGAAGTAAACCAGGACGAGGTGATGGCCCTGGCGGCACTAATGACCTACAAATGCGCCATTGTAAACGTGCCATTTGGCGGAGCAAAAGGAGGCATTAAAATAGACCCCAAAAAGTATACGCCTTTTGAACTTGAAAAAATAACCCGTAGGTATACTTCGGAATTGGTAAAAAAGAATTTTATTGGACCTGGTACCGACGTGCCTGCCCCTGATTACGGCACCGGCGAAAAAGAGATGAGCTGGATATTGGATACCTACTCAGCCATGCACCCCGGCGAAGTGGATGCTGCTGCCTGTGTAACGGGCAAACCAGTGTCGCAAGGTGGTGTGCGTGGTCGTAAAGAAGCTACCGGCCTGGGAGTATTTTTTGGCGTAAGAGAGGTGTGCAACATGCCAGAAATTATGGCAAAACTAGGTTTAGCTACCGGTGTTAAGGGCAAGCGTGTGGTAGTGCAAGGGCTTGGAAACGTGGGTTATCATAGCGCCAAATATTTTAGAGAAGCAGGATCGAAAGTAGTTGCCATAGCCGAATGGGAAGGTGCCATTTACAACGAAGAGGGGCTGAACGAAGAGGAAGTTTTTCAACATAGAAAGAAAACAGGCTCGATATTAAACTTTGAGGGAGGCACCAACCTTTCCTTTAGTAGCGATGCGTTGGAGTTGGATTGCGATATATTAATACCCGCAGCACTCGAAAATGTAATAAATGAGCATAATGCAGCCCGAATAAAAGCCAGCATTATAGGCGAGGCAGCCAATGGCCCCCTAACGCCGGCGGCCGACGAAATTATGAACTCGAAAAATATTTTGGTGATACCCGACATGTACCTTAATGCAGGTGGCGTTACAGTAAGCTATTTTGAGTGGCTTAAAAACTTAAGCCACGTACGTTACGGCAGGTTAGGCAAACGCTTTAGCGAAAACGTTAATAAACGTATTTTAAATGTATTGGAAGATATGACCGGCAAACAGGTAGACAAGTCGGAAAAAATGTTTATTGAACATGGTGCCGACGAAATTGACCTGGTGCATAGCGGCCTGGAAGAAACCATGATTACCGCTACCCGCGATATTATGGATATTTGGCTGGCAAACCCGTCCATACCTGACATGCGTACTGCGGCTTATGTATTGGCAATTAATAAGGTAGGCACCAGCTATGCTGAGCTAGGCATATTCCCTTAATATATAATTTAATGAAGATACAAGATGTAGAAATTTTTACTGGCCAAACACAATTGCTTTTATGAAACTTTTGTTGCGTCGCACTCTTTTACATTTTTTTCATCATTCAGCAAAGTGCAGCTTGGGTTAACCGTTGTAAGCAAACTCAATTTTAAATAAGTACCGCTGATCTACTATATCTCCCCGGCAAAAACAGCCGGGGCTTTTTTTTATTCGACCTTTCATTTTGGAAAAAGCCATGTAACCCACGCGTTAAAAAGATTACCAAAAGCTAAATGTTTCAATAAGCCGGCAGTTCGTTTAGCCATGCATAATTGCCCTGGTTAAGATGTGCAGCATAAGTTTGCCTGCCATTACTTATTACCAGGTAATGTACATTAAGGGCAATATTATAATTTAATATTTGCGCAACTACCTTTTCGGTTAACGGCACGTTCATTTCTTTACATTCAACTAACATCCACGGTTTGGTAGCGCGATACACTACAATGTCAAATCGCTTTTTTACATCCACTAACTTAATTTCACGCTCAATAGCAATTAATGATAGCGGGTATTTTTTTTCAATAGCCAGGTATTGAATAAAGTTTTGGCGAACCCATTCTTCCGGTGTTAATACCACCCACGCTTTTCGTATAGAGTCGAAGATGATCTCCTTATCCCCCTGCTGTAAAATTTTAAATGGATGGTTGGGAAAACGAATGGCTATCATTGAACAAAAGTATTTGCTAATTTTAAAGACTCAATTAAAACATACATTTGGTAGCACTAAAAAATAGCAATGAAAACAAAAGAAGAAATAGTAAAGAACTGGCTGCCCCGGTATACGGGCGAAAAGTTATCGAACTTTGGAGAATATATTTTGCTGACCAATTTTAGCAATTATGTAAACATGTTTGCTGCCATGCATAATGTGCCAGTGGTTGGTCAGGATAAAGCTATGCAATGTGCTACCGCCAATGGCATAACCATTATTAATTTTGGTATGGGCAGCCCCGGCGCAGCTACTGTAATGGACCTGCTTTCGGCCATTGACCCCGAAGCAGTATTGTTTTTAGGTAAATGTGGCGGTTTAAAAAAACGAAATAAAATTGGCGACCTTATATTGCCCATTGCGGCTATCAGGGGCGAGGGAACAAGCAACGATTATTTTCCGCCAGAGGTACCTGCTATGCCTTCGTTTGCACTGCAAAAAGCAATAAGTACAACTATACGCGATTACGAAGTTGACTATTGGACAGGCACCGTGTACACTACCAACCGCAGGGTGTGGGAGCACGACGAAGATTTTAAAGACTATCTGAAAAAGATTAGGGCCTATGCCATTGATATGGAAACGGCCACTATTTTTTCGGTAGGCTTTTTTAATAAAACACCCACCGGCGCACTATTACTGGTTAGCGATCAGCCTATGGTACCCGAAGGGGTAAAGACCGAAGCAAGCGATGCAGCCGTAACAAGTTCGTACGTTGAAAACCATTTACGCATTGGTATTGATAGCTTAAAACAGCTTATCAACAATGGACTTACCGTACGGCATCTTAAGTTTTAACAAGGCCCATTAAGTTTGTATTTATATGGACCATCCTTTACTAACTGTTAAAAATTTGTCTATTGATTTTATAAGCAATGGCCTTGTAACCACGGCTGTATCCAATATTAGCTTTTCGGTTGCCAAAGGCGAGTTGTTGGCCATTGTTGGCGAGTCGGGCTCGGGCAAATCGGTTACAGCTTTGTCAATATTACAACTGTTGCCAACACCACCTGCAAAGTATACATCGGGTAAAATTGTATTAACTCAAAAAGGCCAACCGACTAACCTGTTGGCCTGCCATGGCAACCAATTACGTGCTATACGCGGCAACAAGGTGGCAATGATTTTTCAGGAACCAATGAGCTCGCTAAACCCTGTACTATCTTGTGGCGGCCAGGTGGCCGAGGCCTTACGGGCCCATCAAACCATTTCGCCCGAAAACGCCAAACAGCAAACTATACAGCTTTTTACCAGGGTTGAATTGCCCGATGCAGAAGGCATGTACCATAGATATCCGCATGAACTTAGTGGCGGGCAAAAACAGCGGGTAATGATAGCCATGGCTATTTGTTGTAAACCCGCGCTGCTTATATGCGACGAACCCACTACCGCCCTTGACGTAACGGTACAAAAAAATATTCTGCTGCTAATAAAGCAATTGCAATATCAATACCAAATGGGTGTAATTTTTATTACCCACGACCTTAACCTTGTGGCCGAAATAGCAGATAAGGTAGCCGTTATGTATAAAGGCAAATTGGTAGAGCTAAATACTGCACAGCATGTTTTTACCCAGCCGCAACACCCATATACCAAAGCATTATTGGCATGTAGACCTGCCCTTTATACCAGCCGGCAACGCCTGCCGGTGGTCAGCGATTTTATGCAGGCGACTTACAATGCTATTCCAATTAAAATAATGGAAAATGCTGGCAGCCATCTTTTAAACAAATCTACGTTAGCTACAGAAAAGTCAGCGGATGTTGTAGCAAACAATGGTATTTTACCCCAAAAAATACTGTATAGGATAACTGACCTGCAAGTAATATTTGCAGTCAAAAAACGCTTTTTTGGCAAAGCTACAAACCATATAAAAGCTGTAAATGAGGTTAGCTTTGATATAAGGGAAGGTGAGACACTTGGTTTGGTTGGCGAGTCGGGCTGCGGTAAATCCACCCTTGGCCGGGCGTTATTACACCTAATAAAACCTACCGCAGGAAAACTAATATTTGAGGGCCTTGACTTAGCCATGGCTACCGCCACAGAATGGAAACAATTGCGCACAAAAATGCAAATCATTTTCCAGGATCCTTTTTCAAGCCTTAACCCACGCTTGTCTATTGGCGCGGCCATTACGGAACCCCTGGCGATGGTTAACAGTAAGTTGTCAAACGGAGAGCTTAGACAACGCGTTAGCGACCTGCTGGAAAAAGTAGGGCTTAGTGCCGATCATTACCAACGATATCCCCATGAGTTTAGCGGAGGCCAACGGCAACGAATAGTAATTGCACGTGCCCTCATCCTTAACCCTTCGTTTATTATTTGCGATGAAAGTGTGTCGGCCCTTGATGTAAGCGTACAGGCGCAGGTACTAAATCTTATAAACGAACTGAAAAGAGATTTTGGCTTTACCGCCCTATTCATATCCCACGACCTGGCGGTAGTGCGCTATATAAGCGACCGTATAATGGTTATGCACATGGGCAAAATTATAGAGAGCGGGGCAGCCGAAACCATTTACCACCACCCACAAAGCCCCTATACTAAAAAACTAATAGAAGCCATACCCTCAGGTAAAGTTAGTTTGCCGTTACTATAAAGTATTTTACCGCTACGTTTAACTTACGCTGTAACCAACTATCAACAAATAGTTGATGTACACGACAAATTAATTGCGAGAGGCATTTTTAAGCAGTTCCTTACTGCTAATTCCGTTACATTTATAAGAGTCAATTATTTATTTTAAAGTAACAACAGTGGGGCGCTCTTATGCTGTAATTAGCATTGGCCACTCATTACAGGGCAAACGTAGCTGCCCTAACATCAGCATAAAAATGAAACTATCGCAATTCGCCTTCGACCTGCCTCTAAACCTGATTGCCCAGCACCCCACCAAAAACAGAGAAGACAGCAAATTGATGATTGTTCATCGCAAAACAGGTGCAATAGAAAACAAGCATTTCAGAGACATTACTGAATACTTTGATGATAAGGATGTTTTTGTGGTAAATAATACCAAAGTGTTTCCTGCCCGCATGTATGGGCATAAAGATAAAACAGGTGCACTTATTGAAGTTTTCTTGTTGCGGGAACTTAATAAAACCGAACGACTATGGGATGTGGTAGTAGACCCTGCACGCAAAATAAGAGTGGGCAACAAACTGTATTTTGGAGAAGGCAATGGGTTGGTGGCCGAAGTAATTGATAATACGACCAGCCGGGGCCGAACTATAAAATTTGTTTGGGAAGGCCTGGAAGATGACTTTAAAAATAAATTGGAAGCCCTTGGCGAAACTCCACTACCAAAATATATAAAACGTAAACCTTTACCTGAAGATCGCGAACGTTTTCAAACCGTATTTGCAAGGCACGTAGGTGCAGTAGCTGCCCCGGGTGCTGGTATGCATTTTAGTTTGGAACTGGTTAAACGTTGCCAGATAAAAGGCATTCGCTTTGCCGAACTAACCCTACATACCGGCATGGGAGCTTTTAGGCCAATTGATGTTGAAGACCTGAGTAAGCATAAAATGGACGCAGAATATTTTGAAGTAACTGATGAAGCATCGATACTGGTAAATAAGGCAAAAAATACAGGTAAAAGAATATGTAGCATAGGTACCACCTCTATGCTGGCACTGGAAAGTAGCTTTACCGCAGGCCATCAATTAAAAGCAAATAATGGCTGGACAAACACCTTTATACACCCGCCCTACGAATTTAATGTGGCCGACAGCCTGGTCACTAATTTTCATTTGCCAAAAACAAATTTGTTTATTATGACGTGCGCCTTTGCAGGCTATGACCTGACTATGGAGGCTTACAAAAAGGCTATAAAAGATAAATACCGCTTTTTTAGTTATGGCGATGCGATGCTGGTATTATAGGGAAGCATGGTTACTTAAAATCCATTCGCTGTACCTTTGCTTTTTAATTGATAACGCCCATGCCCGATGTATTAGGCCATGCAATCAACGACTTTTATTTTAAGCTTTCACCCGGCAGGTTATTAATACATAACAAATTTGGAGACCCCGATATTATGTCCGTGGCCACCTATTTTAGAAGTGAAGGTGAGTTTCCCCTTCTTGAAATGGAAGCGCTTAACAATTGCACCGGCAATGTGCTTGATGTTGGGGCGGGTGCTGGTAGCCACGCCCTTTACCTTCAACACAACAATGTTAATGTTACTGCGCTGGAGTTATCGCCATTAGCTGCCAATGTAATTAGGCACCGGGGGGTAAAAAAAGTAATAAATGACAATGTTTTTCGTTATCACGATGGCACTTTCAACACTATTTTAATGCTTATGAATGGTATTGGACTGACGGCGAATATAGCCGGGCTTCATACATTTTTTGATCATATAAAACCAATGCTGGCCAGCAACGGACAAGTGTTGTTTGATAGCAGCGATGTATCGTATCTATACAATCGGGGGCTTCCCGCCACACCACGGTACTATGGCGAAATAGATTTTAGGTACGAATACAAACGGCGTAAAACTGCCTGGTTTACATGGTTGTATATTGACGCTGGTACCATGCAGACTATTGCCGGCGAGCATGGCTATATAATGAGTGTATTGTTTGAGGATGAGCATGACCAATATTTGGCAAGACTGGTGAAGAACGGTGTGTAGATTTTTTTAAAATGTGTATTTGTTGCGTTAGCAAACCTCCGAGGTTTTAAAAACCTCGGAGGTTTTGTATATTAGCTATCATGATCAATCCTTTTATCCCCGGCCAGTTCTACTACGTTCACAACCAAACCATTGGTAACGAAACTGCGTTTATAGAAGAGCGGAACTATCCCTTCTTTTTGCAAAAAGTAAAAAAATACCTGGCCCCTATTGCCCATTTTTATGCATACAGGTTACTACCTCAACACTATCATTTTTTGTTGCAAATAAAAAGCGAGCCCGAGTTGATGTTATGGAAACAGGAACTTATAAAAGAAGGTAAATTACAGGGTACTTTCCCCACCTGCGACCAGTTTGTATTACAACAGTTTTCTAACATGGGCAACAGCTATTGCAAAGCGTTTAATAAAACCTACCAGCGCCATGGGCGATTATTTACCGAAGCTATAAGGCGGCAACAAATTGACAACACCCGGCAATTGGTAAACGTAGTTCGGTATATCCATACGCACAATATGGCACCTATGCCGCATTTTACAAATCAACAGGTAAGCCGAAACTCATACCAGGCCATACTTTCCAATGCATCAACCATTATTCAGCGGTGGCAGGTGCTGAAGTGGTTTAATGGCCATGACGCCTTTATTACACTACACCAGCAACCGGTTCAAAATTTATCGCTACAAAAAAATTGAGATAAATATCCTTTGCCAACGGTTCCACCTGCCGAACAAATCCTTTTAACTCCTGTTATTAAGCCCAAATCAAAAAAAATACCTACTGTTGCATTAACCAACGGCCAAATAAAAGCCGGTAAATGCATACAGCAGCTGGTTTTCACATCAAATATCTATGGTACAAGCCTACAATTTTTTGGCCTCGTGGCAACTGTTTCCCGAAAAAGGAATTTACAACAAGGGCGAACGGCCCAAAAGTGGCATATATAAATTGGATGCGGTAGCAGGCACCAAAGATCTGACTATATACCACAATTGGGTAACCTTACAAAATGAGGCGTTTGCAAGTACTTACACTATTGCAGCCGATGGTGACCTAAACGAATTTGTAGCTTCGGAAGAAGGAAGTATTGTGTTGGCCGATAGAGCACAGGCAGTATTTCCCAGCGGAATTACGTTCGAAATTCACTTTTACAGAAAGGGGGAAGTAGTACTGCACGTGGTACATGAAATATTACCAAATGGGTATTTAAAAGTAATACAGCAGGGTTTTAACGACGATGGTAGCGATTACACCAATAGCGAGGTGTACCATAAGCAAATGAGTGTACTCCCCTATTCGGCGTCGGTATCGGGAGCACTAATTAGGCCAACTGAAGAAGGCGTAATAAAGCACAAAGCACTTACTGCTATGGAAGAGCAAACCAATATGCAGCTTGACCAGATACGTAAACAGATAGAACTACTGGCGCTACAGGCACATGAAATACAGCAGCGCAAAGAGCTTTCGATGAGAATTTACAATGCCAAACTATCCTTTAAACCCAACATAGGGCAGGTATATCATTTATACGAAAAAAAAGATAAGAGTTATACCCTATCAATGGTATCACCTAAAGAATGGGGTAAAGGTGGACCTTATAAGTTTGTGGCCACAGTGCAGCTATTAGCCGACCATACATGGAAGGAGTTGTAGGGGTGAAAAGTAAAAAGTAAAAAGTAAAAATTACTACCGCTTGTAAACTTGGTGGTTCCAGCCAGAAATTGACGAGTCAACATTTAGTGTTTATCATCCAACAAAAAGACTCACTTCAAAAATCTGACAACTCACCACTCACTTCTCACAACTGACTTCCCTTAATTCAACATTTAAAATTCAACATTTAAAATAACCTCCCAATTCACGTTCCTTAATTCAACATTTAAAATTCAACATTTAAAATAACCTCCCAACTCACGTTTCTTAATCCAACATTTAAAATTCAACATTTAAAATAACCTCCCAACTCACGTTTCTTAATCCAACATTTAAAATAACCTCCCAACTCACGTTTCTTAATTCAACATTTAAAATTCAACATTTAAAATAGCCTCCCAACTCACGTTTCTTAATCCAACATTTAAAATTCAACATTTAAAGTAACCTCCCAACTCACGTTCCTTAATTCAACATTCAAAATAACCTCAAAACTCATAACTCATAACTCAAAACTCCCTAAAGGCCAAACACCCCTTTATTTAAAAGCTTAAGCGTTTCCAGTTTGTATTCGCCGGCTATCAATAACGATATGTTGTGCTTGCTTCCGCCATAGCTAACCATACGCACGGGTATATTGGTAATTGCATCGAACAAGTGCTTCATTACTTCGGGCGATTTAGCTATCTGGTTTCCAACGATTGATACAATGGTTTGGTCTTCATCAATCTCTACATTTCCAAACGCTTCCAGTTCCCGTATTATTTCGTCAAGATGAGTGCGATTATCAATGGTAAGCGACACCGCAACTTCGCTGGTGGTAATCATATCAATAGAAGTGCGGTACTTTTCAAACACCTCAAAAATCTTTCGTAAAAAGCCATAAGCCAGCAACATGCGGCTGCTCTTTATTTTGATGGCCACAATACCATCTTTGGCAGCAACGGCCTTTACGCCAATGCTTCCCGCTTCCTGTAAAATAATGGTGCCCTTTGCATCGGGATCCATGGTGTTTAGCAACCTTACTGGTATATTGTAATGTTGCGCAGGCCAAATAGAGGCTGGGTGCAAAATTTTGGCACCAAAGTAGGCCAGCTCCGCCGCCTCGTCAAAGCTTAGTTGCTCAATAGGCAGGGTTTTTGTAACCACGCGGGGGTCGTTGTTATGCATGCCGTCAATATCGGTCCAAATTTCGCAAACACTGGCGTTAATAGCAGCCGCAATTAACGAGGCACTATAATCGCTTCCGCCACGCTTTAAATTATCCACTTCGCCTTTGCTGTTGCGGCAAATGTAGCCTTGGGTTACAAATAGTTTTTGGCCCTGGTTAGCATGCAACAACTGGCTTAGTTTTACTTTAATAATGCCTATTTGCGGTTCCTCGTAACTATCTATCTGCATAAACTCAAGGGCAGGCAGCAGCACATGGTCAATACCTTCTTCGTACAGGTAAGCCGAAAAAAGTTTAGTGCTCATTAGCTCGCCCTGTGCAAGAATATCTTTATTAAGGGCTTCGCTGTACGATATTTTAAGTATAATATTTAAAAACTCAAAGTGTTCCGCTAGTATGGTGTTAACCTGTGCCCTTGCATTTTCGGTTTTTAACAGGGCGGGAACAAATTGCCTGTAATGCGCTTCCAGTTCATCTATCTTTTTTTTTGCCTCTCCCCTTTCGTTATTGGCCAATCCGTTACTAATGGCTATTAGCATATTGGTTGTTCCGCTTAAGGCACTTAATATTACAATGGTTGGCTCTTCATTTCGGGTTACCAGTTTAGCTACACCATGCATTCTTTCGGGCTTGCCAACGCTGGTACCTCCAAACTTCATTACTTTCATATCACTTTTTTTTAGGGAGTGCAAATATATACGACTGTGACCATACCAATGGCTAACATCCGCACGTAAAACTGTAGTGCATTTCATTAGTGTTGCCCATACCTGCGAACCCAATGTTGGAATGAAGTAATCAAAATTTACTTTGTTACAAATACCACTACACAAAACGGCGTAATTTTTATTGCCAGTTGCTGACATGCAGGCACTGCCCCATTAAAAATAACAGGCTTCCAGCTATGGGCCAGTTCGTTTACTGCAACAGCATTGTATAAACACGGTCACCATTTGTGCCAGCCAAAGCTTACGCCCCTTAAAACTACCGGCTTTTGATGTGTATTTTAACTGTGTGGCTTTACCTGCAGGGTACCATATTTTTTACGGTTTTTGCGTGGGTGGCTAAAACCAATATGACAGAAATAAGAATGCAAATCGTTTTTATGGTAGTAAGTTATGGCATAGTGCTTACCCATAAAACGAGGCTGTGTTTGTTGCTGAATAAAGCTAAAAAAGTATAAGAGTGCGACGCCACTGAAGCCCATTATTGTTCTTCTGCCCGGCCCCAAAAAAACCCGTGATAAAAGCACGATGCCGCACTTTTGGCGCGGCATCGTTTCCAAAATTATTGTGCAACCTGTTAGCTAAGTTTGGCCTTTAGGTTTTCGTCAATAGCATCTAAAAACTCCTCGGTGTACAGGTAATCGGTGCCATGTTCTACTTTGGGTTTAATAGTAATGGCCAGGTCTTTGGTCATTTTTCCGCTTTCTACGGTTTCAATACACACTTGCTCAAGGGTGGTACAAAAATTTATAAGTGGCTGGTTATTATCCAGCTTTCCGCGAAACTCCAAACCGCGTGTCCATGCAAAAATGGAGGCAATGGGGTTAGTACTGGTTGGTCGCCCTTTTTGATGCTCGCGGTAGTGGCGGGTTACCGTACCATGGGCAGCTTCGGACTCCATAACAGTACCATCGGGGGTAACCAATGTGGAGGTCATTAGCCCCAGTGAGCCAAAGCCTTGGGCTACGGTATCGCTTTGCACATCGCCATCGTAATTTTTGCAGGCCCATACAAAATTACCATGCCATTTAAGGGCACTTGCTACCATGTCATCAATCAGGCGATGCTCGTAGGTAATACCTGCTTCGGTAAACTTAGCTTTAAACTCGCCCTGGTAAATTTCTTCAAAAATATCTTTAAAGCGGCCATCGTATTTTTTTAGGATGGTGTTTTTGGTAGATAGGTACAGCGGCCACCCTTTCATAAGCGCCTGGTTAAAACATGCGCGGGCAAAGCCTTTTATACTTTCGTCGGTATTGTACATGGCAAGTGCCACGCCATCGCCCTTAAAATTATATACTTCAAACTCCTGTACGGTTCCATCTTCGCCCTCAAATTTTACGGTAAGTTTTCCTTTTCCTTTGGTAACAAAATCGGTAGCGCGGTATTGATCGCCAAAGGCATGGCGGCCAATGCAAATGGGGGCTGTCCAGTTGGGTACCAATCGTGGCACATTGTTCATTACAATTGGCTCGCGAAACACCGTACCATCTAAAATATTGCGGATAGTTCCGTTAGGCGAACGCCACATTTGCTTCAATCCAAATTCTTCTACCCTTTGCTCGTCGGGCGTAATAGTGGCACATTTAATACCTACCCCAAATTGCCTGATGGCATTGGCAGCATCTATGGTTACCTGGTCGTTTGTTTCGTCGCGATATTCAATGCCAAGGTCATAATATTTTATGTCGAGGTCAAGGTAAGGAAGTATCAATTTATCTTTAATAAATTTCCAAATGATACGGGTCATTTCATCGCCATCCAATTCAACCACAGGGTTGGCCACTTTTATTTTTTCTGCCATGGTATTTTGTTTAATGTTAAAAAACGGCTACAAATGTAAGGTTTGATCTTTTTTGAAATATTAAAACATTTACCTTTTAAAGCCGTATAATTAAATTTATCATCGTTATGCGAACATATAATTTAACCTTTATTAGTTGGTTTTTGATTGGTATTTTGTTGTTGCTTGCTGCCTGCGCAAAAGAAAAAACAACAATTTCTCCGGTAATTATTTCGCTACCAGTAGTGGTGCAGCCGCCTTTACCAACCGTTGATACCTTACAAAAAAAATATCTTGCATTGGGCGATGCTTACACCTTAAGGGCAAAACGTAGTATATGATGCACGGTTTCCTTCCCAAACTGCTGCCAGGCTTTTGCAGCAATACAATATATTGGTTAAACCGCCTGTGTACCTTGCTACTGGCGGTTGGCCCACTACCAACCTGCTTAACGCTATAGCGGCTTCCAACCTGCAACCTCCCTACGACTTTATAGCATATTAATTGGTGTGAACGATCAGTACCAAACAAGAGATACCACCAGCTACCGACTGAACTTTACCCATGTATCAGACAAGGCTGTGTTTTTAGCGGGCAACAGAAAATCCCGGGTATTTATATTGAGCATTCCCGATTATAGTGCTACCTCCTTTGTGCCCATGGAAAATAGAAAAACCACCAGCCTTCAAATAGACCAATTCAATAAAATAAACAAAGAAGTTGCAGAAGGTTATGATATTTCGTACACTGATATTGCCACCGGCAGCAGGGCTGCAGTTACTGATAAAACATTGCTTGCCAGCGACAGCCTTCATTATAGCAGATTGGAATATCTTAGGTGGACTTTGCTGTTATTGGCCAAAGTAAGTGCCGCATTAAGGTAGCTTTTCAATGTATAAATAGTTGCTTTTTTTGTTTAAAAAAATGCAAAGAGTAACATAGATTTTTTTTGCATGCGAAGCAGTTTTAAAACATCCGTATTGTTTTTTTTAAAAGCTATCCGCTATTTAAAAAAGTATTTTTTGGCCAAATAATAGTACTAATTTAAAGCTGTCGTTGCAATTTGCTTTTTGGCCATAGAGGTTGCACACCCGTTTAACTGCCCGTTCCACTGGTGTTAGCCGGCTGGGGAATTAGCCGGGCGGGCGTGTACATTTAGTTTATCATTCAGCATATTGCAGCAAGCATTATATATTGAAAACAAGTATTGGTTACCCGCTATTTGGTTCATTAAATGCAGAATATAAAATCAAGATAAAAAAAGCTGAATAAAATTACCACAAGTAAAAGAGTGCTACCTCTAGGGTCATAGAGGCAGGCTGTAACCAGTTATGAAAACTGTTATAAAGCCCGGTTCCAAAATATTAGCATCTGATTGCGGATAGTCGTTAAACAACTTCAATTCAAAATAAAGAATCGTCATTCATTTTTAAAAATTTAAAGAGATTGCCGAATGGATATTGTAGAATACAAAAAAAATGTAGCCTGCGTGTACACCAAAAGCCGAAGCCACTGGAGAGGTTGGCTGCAACAACATTATGCAACGGTATCGTCGATATGGGTTATCATTTATAAAAAAGAATTAGACATACCCAGCGTTTACTACCCCCAAGCAGTTGATGAAGCATTGTGCTTTGGGTGAATAGACAGCAAGCCCAACAAGCGCGACAACCAAAGCTATTACGTATTTTTTAGCCAACGTAACCCAAAAAGTAACTGGAGTTTGGTTAACAAACTAAATATTAAATAGCTATTGGCAGAAGGCCTTTTGGCTGAAGATGGTTTAGCAACGATAGCCCTTGCCAAACAAACCGGCACATGGACGGCGCTTGACCAGGCTAGTGCGTTAATCGTTGCACCCGAAATGAATGCTTTGTTTGACCGAAATGCGGACGCCAAAGCTAACTGGAATATGTTTCCACCATTTACAAAACGAGGCATATTGGAGTGGATTTGTAACGCAAAATCACCAGAAACTAAATTGAAACGGATAAATGAAACAGTACAGCTAGCGGCCAAAAACGAGCTGGCCCTTCAATGGACTGCAAAAAATTAATATACCCGAAGTGCTATCGGTAAGGATATTTTAGAAGCATGTTACTGCCAGTTAAAATAGCAGCAACAGCAGGCCCTGGTAATTATTAGTTTACTATCAACACCGGAATTTTTAACTGGTGCCGCACCTTTTCTACAGTTTCACCATACAGATAATCCATTAACCCGCTATGGTGGTGGGCACCCATTACCAGCATATTGGCGTTGGCATCTTTTACAATCCGAACAATTTCTTTGGTGCGGTCTCTAAAGCCTAATTCCCCTTCCGTTTTATAACCAAGGTCTTGCAATTGTTGTACATACGATAACAGGTGCTGCCGGTCCTTGCGGGTTTCTTCATCGTCGCTTACCGGCCCCAGCACCCTTGCCGATGCACTTTCAACAATATGCACCAACAGGTAAGTGGTTTGCTTACTTCCCTGGGATAAGGCATGGGCTATCAGTTTTTCGTCGTTGTGGCTAAAGTCGAGCGCCACCGCAATACAATTTAGCGATGGGATGGTAAAATTTTGCAGGCGTGCAGCATCTTCGTGTATTCGAACTGCACCCACACGTTCTTTCTTTTTTATAATTGGCAATAACGTCATCAAAACAAATAACACAGAGAAAAATACCGCCGAGGCTACTATTACTAACCTGGTAATAAGGTTGCCATCTTCTGCAAAAACCGATATTATTTCCGAAGCCACCAAACGTACATTCAGGTATACCAACACCGCTGCTATTAACCACGCCAATGTTTTAACGTGCCATTTGATAGCAAACTGACCCATCGTTTTTTTATCGCTTACAAAATGTATGAGCGGTATAATGGCAAAGCCAAGCTGAAGGCTTAATACCACCTGGCTAAGCACTAACAAAGCATCTACCTTTTCTTCGCCCATGATAGCTATTACAAGTACCGCCGGCACAATAGCCAGCAAACGGGTAATCAGCCGTCGTATCCACGGGTTTATGCGCAGGTTCAGGTATCCCTCCATTACAATTTGCCCGGCCAGTGTACCCGTTACCGTACTGCTTTGGCCTGCTGCTATAAGCGCCACGGCAAACAAAATGGGGGCAAACTTGCTACCCAACAAAGGCTGTAATAAACGGTGCGCTTCTCTCAGTTCGGCCACATCGGTATTGCCTGTGGTATAAAAAGCGGCAGCAGCCAAAATAAGTATGGCAGCGTTTACAAAAAATGCGGCGTTAAGTGCTATAAAAGTGTCGATATTATTAAATTTCAGGGCCTGCTTAATGGCCATTGGGCTATTGGCTATTTTGCGGGTTTGCACCAATGCCGAATGCAGGTATAAATTGTGAGGCATTACCGTGGCGCCAATAATGCCTATAGCTATATACAACGCATTATTGTTGGGAATTGTAGGCACAAAGCCCTTCACAATATCGCCCAAATGGGGTTTAGCTAAAATCATTTCAATAAAAAAAGAGCCACCAATAATTACTACCAGGGTAATGATAAACGCCTCCATTTTGCGCATGCCCAGCTTTTGGAGGTATAATAGCAAAAGCGTATCCAGTGCCGTTATACAAACACCCCAAATTAGCGGCATACCAAATAACAACTGAAACCCTATGGCCATTCCCAGCACTTCTGCCAGGTCGCAGGCAGCAATGGCTATTTCGGCCAGCAGGTAAAGGAAAAAATTGACAAAGCGCGGATATGTTTCGCGGTTGGCCTGCGCCAAATCGCGCCGGCGTACAATACCAAGTCGTGCACTTAACCCTTGTAACAGCAGCGCCATTAGGTTACTCATCAGTAATACCCAAATAAGTTTATACCCAAACTGCGCCCCACCGGCCAAATCGGTGGCCCAGTTTCCGGGGTCCATATAGCCTACACTAACCAGGTAGGCCGGCCCCATATAAGCCAACAGGCGCCGCCAGCCTTTTTGCTTCGTAGTCACATCTATACTTTCGTGCACTTCACTTAACGATGCATCACTTTGCAATCTGCTCATAAAAGGTTACTGTGGTTTTACAAATAAAGTATGTGCCAGTTGCTGGCTAATAGAAAACGGAGGCTGATCGCGTAGCTGAATTTCAATGGAATGATCAAAATGAAATTTCTGTACAATTTTTAAAATAGTTCCAATAGCAATATTCTTGTGTCCCAACAGGTCTAACAATTCGCTGGACTGGCTCCCTACGGCACAAACCTTTGCCCAACAACCCGTTTCAAATTCGGATAGCATTACTTGTTTCACCTTTTCCATTTTGCCATTTACATCGGGTATGGGGTCGCCATGTGGGTCAAACCGAGGGTGCAAAAGGTATTCATCTAATCGCTCAATCAACAAATCGCTGGTAATATGCTCCAACTCTTCGGCTATATCGTGCACCTCGTTCCACCCAAACCTAAGGTTGTTTACCAAAAAATACTCCCATAACCTGTGTTTGCGTACAATAGTCAATGCCAGTTGGTTGCCCAATGTACTTAGCTTAAAGCCATGATACCTTTCGTACAACAGCAGGTCTTTCGCCTTTAGCTTTTTAAGCATATCGGTTACCGATGCCGGCCGGGTTTGCAGGCGTACAGCCACATCGGTGGTGGTAACCATATTGCCATGTTGCTGCAAATGAAAAATGGCCTTTATGTAATTTTCTTCACTTACCGTATAACTCACAACCTTTAAATTAATTTTTAGACAAATCTAAAATATTTGAATGCATTGGCAAAAAATTAAAGTTATACTGCTCAAAAATGTAGTTTATAAAAAGCCCAATTATTATAAAAGCCTTCATTTACCTGCCATTGAAAATATATTGGGATGCTATTCACCTAATTTTGCCTTTCAATTCAACAATGTATGCGTTCTTTTTTGCTGTTTTTGGCGGTCATCTTACTCACCTGCAGCCAATGTAAAAACAAAACCCGCTCATTAAGCGGTACCGATCCAATTGAGATTACAGATTTTTTAGAAGCTTTTGCAACGGCAACATTACCAGTGGTTATTGTTGACACTAACATGAATGTGTATACCGATACTACCACTATTAGTTATAGCATCTTCACCTCCTTTTTTTCCGACAGCATACTAACCAACGTTTTTGCAGACACCAACAAACTGGTAATACACCCGATTAAAAAATTTACGGTAACCGATAAAGAAACTTACCTGCTGGTATATGCCAGCCAACGCCAAAAGGAGGCTGTACTATTGCTGGTGTTAAATAAGGACAAAAAATTTTCGGCAGCCATGCCGCTATTAACCACCAATAGCAACAGTAAAATGATTACCTCGGCCACGCTTGACAAAAACCTTGGCGTTACCATATACGATGACTGGAGTGAAAATGAAACGGCCTATTATAAACGCATTACCTACGGCTACAATGATGTGGGCACTTTTACCCTTTTACTAAATGAAACCAACTTTATAGCAGAGAAAACGCTGGGCGACTCGAACCCCATTGATACTTTTCCGCAAAAAAATAAACTGAGTGGCGATTACAGCACGGGCAAACAAAACTTTTTAGCCATGCGCGATGGTGACGATGCCCAATCGTATCAATTTTTTTTACACTTTAACACTGGTAAGCAAAATGAATGCGGCGGCGAATTGCGCGGCCGGTTAAAATTTACCACTGCTAATACTGCCCTGTTTAAGGAAAAGAATAATACTTGCGAAATAGCTTTTACATTTAAGGGCGATAAGGTAACTTTTAAGGAATTGGGAGGTTGTGGCAACTTTAGAGGTATACAATGTTTTTTCAATGATTCGTATGTAAAAAAGAAAACCCAAAAGCCATCAAAAATAAAATAACTACTTCCAGGCCACTTTTTTATGAAAACTTAAAAAATGGGTAAATCAATGATTTAGTCAAATTTTATGTACAATTGCACTCCAAATTCACGTACTTGTTTTTAACCCACATAATTTAACTGCGCTGAATGCGTTAATAAACCGGTGAAAATTTTAGCTCATACCACCTACTAATGGCCTACCCTTTTTTATTTAAAATTTATTTAGTTAACCCTTAGCATGCCTGCAAAAAATGTATGGTTTAAATTTTTTATACAGCTACAACATTATATACAATCACAGGCGATTCAATTCAACTTTCATCTTTTATGAACTTTAGAAAATTTGTCGTTCCCTACTCTATCGACGACCGGTATCAAAAAAAGGCAGCTTATTTCTCTATGGAATTTGCTATTCATCAACCCCTAAAAATATACAGTGGCGGCCTTGGATTTTTAGCTGGCTCCCACTTACGCAGTGCTTACGAGCTTAAGCAGAATATGATTGGCATTGGTATTTTATGGAAGTACGGTTATTACGACCAGGCACGCAACCAGGACCAAACCCTGCAGGTAACCTGGATGGAAAAGAGCTACAGCTTTTTAGAAGAAACGGGAATCAAATACCAAATACTTATTCACGACCACCCCGTTTGGGTTAAGGTAATGTATTTGAACCCCGAAACATTTAAGAGTGCTCCGCTATTTTTACTAAGCACCGACGTACCCGAGAACGATTATGTTTCGCAAACCATTTGCCACCGCTTGTACGATGGTAATGTAAGCACCAAAGTGGCCCAATATATTTTGTTGGGTGTTGGTGGCGCCAAATTAATTGAAGAGTTAAATTTTAACCCCGATAAATACCACCTGAACGAGGCGCACGGTTTATCGGCAGCTTTTCATCTTATCAATAAATTTAAGAGCTTGCCAAAGCTAAAGGAGCTATTGGTGTTTACTACTCATACCCCCGAAGAGGCGGGTAATGAAAAACATGACATTTATTTATGCCATAAAATGGGCTATTTCTGCGGCCTTTCTATTGATGAGGTGCGGAAAATGACGGGTATAGCTGACGACCAGTTCAACCACAGCCTGGTAGCCTTGCGATTTGCAAAAATTGCCAATGGCGTATCCGCATTACACGGCCATGTAAGCCGCGAAATGTGGAGCCATTACCCAGGCATCTGCCCCATTATTTCTATTACCAACGCACAAAACTGGCATTATTGGGCCGACAAACAATTATATAAGGCAAGAGAAGAGGGCAACGACGTAGTGTTTGACGATCGCAAACAATATTTAAAAAAGAGGGCTTTTGAAATTGTGGCCGACCAAACCGGAAAGCTGTTTGACCCCAATGTGTTAACTATTGTATGGGCCCGCAGGTTTGCCGGGTACAAACGTGCCGAGTTTTTAACCCGCGACCTTGAACGATTTAATAAACTGACCAGCAACACCAAATATCCTGTACAGTTTATTTGGGCAGGTAAGCCTTACCCGTTGGACTATCCGGCGATTAGCGACTTTAATCACCTGGTGCATTTAAGTAAATCGAATAAGCACATGGCGGTAGTAGTTGGGTACGAATTGGCGCTTAGCAAACGATTAAAGCAGGCTTCGGATATATGGCTAAATAACCCACGTGTGCCCCGCGAAGCATCGGGCACCAGTGGTATGACGGCTGCCATGAACGGCTCAGTAAACTTTAGTACCGACGATGGCTGGGTACCCGAATTTATCAATCACGGAAACAATGGCTTTGTAGTGCCAAAAGCTGATTATGAAAATATGCATGTACATGAGCAGGATAATTACGATTTAAATAAAATGTACGAGATTTTGGAAAATGAAATATTGCCGGTGTACTACGACCATAAAGATACCTGGCGCCAGATCATTAAAAATGGTATGAGGGATGTGCGTTTCCAGTTTGACAGCAACCGCATGGCCCACGAATACTACGAAAAATTATACGGGTATTAATAACTTACGCTGTTACTAAACAAAAAACCGGTTGTAGTTAACCGGTTTTTTTATGCCCTTGGGTAAATAAAAACGGTGTATGTTGATGTGACCAGTAATAATATACTAACCAATTTTAAGAAATAAGGAGGTTAAAAATATCAGGAAGAACAGGTTTATCGATGAACGGCAAACTTAAGCCCGCCGATTTCTTTCAAAAATTATACGTGTGAATAGCTCAAATTTTTATTCAAAAAAAACCGGATGCAAAAAGCCGGTTTTTTTTGCCCTTAGGTAGATGAATACATTTTATTGCTGTTGTGGCTGGCAAATACATCATGAACAAATTGTAAAAACCAACAGCTGACACAGCCCCACAGCCATTACGATTGTGATAAAAACAAAAAAGGGCCAGGATAGAAATCCAGCCCGATTTTTATCCAATATTCTATGAAAAACCATTTATATAGATGGTGGCTGAAACCAGTTAGTTGCAACGTAATTTAAATATAAATGCCTCAATATCAATAAGATATAAAATTTTGGATGCAACTTTTTAGTAAAAAATGTCAACCATGGCAAACTTTTATTTTAATGCATGGCGGCTACCTGTTTGGGAAATAATTGTTGATTGCAACAGTACGCAAGTACTTTTGTTATGGCAGGTAACAACTAATAAAACCAAACGGAAATGGCAAATAAGATAGTAGTAGCTGTAAGTGGCGCAAGTGGAAGCATTTATGCAAAATTGTTAATTGAAAAGCTGCTACAGGCAAAAAACCAATGGAACGAACTGAGTGTAGTAATGAGTAACAACGCTAAAGAGATTTGGCAATCCGAATTGGGAAACGACGATTACCTGCACTACCCGGTCAGGCACTTTGATAAGTACGATTTTGGCGCTCCCTTTGCTTCGGGATCGGCAAAATATAATATTATGATAGTGGCACCCTGCAGCATGGGCACCCTGGGCCGTATAGCCCATGGGGTAAGCGACGACCTGCTTACCCGGGCGGCAGATGTTATTTTAAAAGAAAGGCGAAAACTGATACTAATGGCCAGAGACACTCCCTACAGTCTCATCCACATAAAAAATATGGAACTGGTAACATTGGCCGGGGGCATTATTTGCCCGGCCACCCCATCGTTTTACAGTAACCCCACTACCATTATTGAAGTGGTTGCCACGGTGGTTGACCGCGTTATTGACCTTGCTGGTATAGACATAAGCAGCTATAGATGGGGTGCTTAAAAAATAGTTGGGCATTAGCTAATTATTTTCTTTCGAACAAAAACAAAAACTAATAAGCATTGGTTTTTAAGATGGCGTCCTTTATTGACAGTTAGCTAATGGTTTATAACCTACGTTAGATTTTATTCATTTACGGACTAAATAACGGTATTATTTTGAATAAACTTTAATATATAGATTTGTTATTCACTAAACTAACGATTGATTTTATGCCAGTTGAAACCATGTTTTCGCCAACCGAACAGCTATCCACTATTGGAATCTCATCTTATGCACACGTTCATTACCAACAAACACCCCAACAACTTATTGAGCAAACACTACATCGTAACCAAGGCACTTTAAGCGATACCGGGGCGTTGGTTATTAATACGGGCAAATTTACCGGCCGAAGCCCGCAAGACCGATTTATTGTACTTGACAATGATACCCGCAAAGCAGTTAATTGGAACAGCATTAACAAACCCATTATTGAGGCCCATTTTAGCCTGCTACAGCGTAAAATGGTAGCCTATTTTAACCAAAGCAATGAGTTTTGGGTTCGCGATGCATTTGCCTGTGCCGATCCGCAATACCGGTTAAACATACGTGTGGTTACCCAAAAACCATGGAGCAGCCTGTTTGCTTACAACATGTTTTTACGCCCAACCGAAGAAGAGTTGGAAGCCTTTGAACCCGAGTGGATGGTGCTACAGGCCGAAGACGTATTAGCCGATCCCGAAACAGAGGGAACAAGAAAAGAAAACTTTACTATTATATCGTTTATGCACAAAACCATTTTAATTGGTGGCAGCGGCTATACCGGCGAAATAAAAAAGGGCATTTTTTCTGTTTTAAATTTTGTACTACCCTACTATCATAACCTGCTAAGCATGCATTGCAGCGCCAACGTAGGCAACGAGGGCGATACAGCTATATTTTTTGGTTTAAGTGGTACCGGCAAAACCACATTAAGTTCCGACCCCGACCGTAAACTAATTGGCGACGATGAACATGGTTGGGCCAATAACTCGGTATTTAATTTTGAAGGCGGCTGCTACGCCAAAACAATAGGGTTGCAGAAAGAAAACGAACCCGGCATATTTAGCGCAATAAGGCAAGGCGCCCTTGTTGAAAACACCGTGTTTATGCCCGGCAGTAACCACATTAACTTTAACGACAGCAGCATAACCGAAAATACGCGGGTAAGCTATCCACTATCGTTTATAAACAATGCCATTGAGCCATCAGTTGCCGGGGTGCCCACCAATGTATTTTTTTTAACCTGCGATGCTGCAGGTGTTTTACCGCCCATTAGCCGCCTTACCGTTGGCCAGGCAATGTACCAGTTTATGATTGGCTACACTGCCAAGGTAGCCGGTACCGAAGAAGGCATTAAAGAACCCAAATTAACCTATAGCGCCTGCTTTGGCGAACCCTTTATGCCACTACACCCCGCTTTTTATACCAAAATGCTGGGTAAAAAATTAACGGATCAGCAGGTACAGGTTTGGTTAGTAAACACTGGCTGGAGCGGCGGCCCCTACGGCATAGGTAGCCGTATAAAACTGGCCTATACCCGCGCTATGATTAACGCGGCATTGCGGGGGCAATTACATCAGGTTGACTTTGCAACACACCCGGTATTTGGCTTTCGGTTTCCGTTAAGTTGCCCCGGCGTTCCGGCCAAAATACTAAACCCACGCAATACCTGGAAAGATAAAGCGGCTTACGACGTAATGGCTAAAACGCTCGGCTTACAGTTTATTAACACTTTTGAAAAGTTTTCAAATGGCGCCTCTGCTGAAATATTGGAAGCAGCTCCTAACATTTGAAAAAATATTTTTACCATTAATAATTTTGTTTAGATTTATTTAATATTTTGAATATAATATCTAAACGACCTTTGCCTTTGCTTGCTAAATGTTGATCCCGCAATTCGTTGCGGGGTTTTTTGTTTAAATGCAAACGATCTTCGGCAACAATACCAATTTCTATCTGCAGGCATAGGCGCCTAACATTCAACGGAGAAATATTTAAAGCATAATGGAGCTAGATTATATTGAAGTAAATGGCATTGAACACACAAATTGCCAAATATACAAGCTTGAGTGCGCCGCTTTTTTGCCTTGTCAGGGTTTTATACAACGGGTAAATTGAAGGATGTTTCCCCGATTGTAGGATACACCTAAGCGTAGGCATAACTGTCCGGTAAGCAAAAAACAAACCATTTACACCTGGTCACTGCCAACAATCCAAACGAATGCAAAAATTCCTATCTTGAAAATAAAATCTAAGCTCGGCTGCGGCAACAGGCGGTAAACTTTACAATCCCAGGCCAACAGCAGTACCCTCCTTTTACGTAATTAACAAAATATCTTCTAATCAATATTTTATGAATACACTTTTGCAGACTATTTTATTAATCCTGGCATTATTACTTCTCTCGTGTAGTAACGGTGAAACAAATAAAAATCAAGAAGCAGATAAGAGTGAACGGATTTATTCAGAGGCTAATAAAGCTGTTTTTGACATGGAATTTAACACCGACCGGAAAATGCTTACTAACGACTTCATGACCTGGTATAGTTACACTTACTACAACGTCCGCTTATCTCAGAATTTTATTGGCTTAGACCTTGATTCGTCGATGATAGAAAAGAAAGCTTTTTTAAACAAGCTTATAGAGGCTAATGTGGTTGCTTTTAAAATTAAGGTTACAAAAGGGAAACCAGTTTATCAACTATTTGAGTTGAGTTCAGACGATGAAAATATTGGAATTTGTAGTAAACAAATGGCAGTAACTGAGAAAGAGCATTTTGATATGGAAGGCGAAAATATGCCAATCTTTAGATTCACAGATTTAAACGGTAAGTTCTACGACAACTCTTCAACCAAAGAAAAAATTATTGTAATAAAGTGTTGGTTTATCCGTTGCGTAGCTTGTGTAAAAGAATTCCCTGAATTGAACAGCCTTGTTGACAACTATAAAGACAGAAAGGATATTCAATTTGTTAGTTTGGCTATGGACACAAAGCAAGATTTAAAAAATTTTCTTCAGAAAAAAGAATTTAGATATGCAGTAGTTCCCGATATGAAGAATTTCATGGTTAATCAATTACGAATAACTGGATATCCCACACATGTGCTTGTTGGCAAGGACGGAAAAATTATAAAAGTCGTAAATAAAATAGAAGACCTTTTACCATTTATAAGTGAAGAGGATAAAAAAGGTTAATATAGATTTGTACGATAAAAGGATTGTGTCAATACCAGCCGCAGGTAGCTTACAAATGCCACAACACTTTTGCAACAATAAATAAAAAAGTAACTACAAACGGCCTTACCTCGTAACTTAACTAGTACACCTTTACCGTGTACACCTAAACTTTTAAACCTGGTAATTTCGTTTACTACCAATAAAAGAACTCGTTGAACTATCCCTCAAAACCATTGTGGTTGAACGGAATAAATTTCTTAAAGTAAAAGGAAGCATAGATACCAATGTGTACTTTATTAAAAGTGGCAGCGTGAGAATTAACTGACTGCCATTTGTCTGCATCAGCCTTATTGTTACCTCCGCATTTGCGCAGGTAGTTTTTGAGAAAAAGAAACTATCTACTTTTTAAATTCCAGTCGTTGTATTGATAATCACGTAACTATCAACGGCCGTAAACACCAATAATCCATAAATGAACTATCAGCGCCAAAATTGTCGGTGGTGTGGCCACCAACAATACCCAAAATTGTGGTTGGTGAGGCCACCAACAACGCCCGAATACTGCCGACTGAATTGAACCGGTACATATGGCCCGGTTGGCCAATGTAGCGGGCAAAAAAGCACCGGCAATGACACAATGTAAAGTACTCAAAACCCTATTGCTATTTTACATACATCAAGCACTGCCAAGCAACAAATACCAATAAGTTACAAATATTTTTAAAGAAGTCATAATTGAACTTTTGGAAGTCTTTGTATGCCCTTCCCAATGGCCTAATCAAAAGGGCGTTATTATATCCTTTATCAATTTTGGGCAATAAGGCAGGCAGGTGTAAGAAAAATACGACTATGGCTACTACGGTAATCTATCAACTAATCCAATTGACTTTGAGTGTTCAATTGCATCGCGGCTGTGTTCAAAATGGCAAACTGGTACACCGGCAGTTCGTATCTGTTGTATTAACCTATGTACATTTAAAATGTTTTTTTCGTACACGTGGCGCAGGTACACACACCGCACACGGTCAGGAAAATGTGCAACCACGCTTGCGTAAATATGTGGATCCATTTGGGAATCATCGCCCAGCAAAATAAAAACCTGGCTGGGGTAGGCTTCCATAACGCGAACAATGCGGGTAAATTTAGTAGCATGTTTGTTATTGCCTGTTTTTAATAACTGGGTAAACGTTTTTAGCTGGTTAAGCAGAAAAACGCCTTTGGGCAGCTGGTTTTTAAGGGTAAACTCCTGTAAAAAGCTGTACAAATTCCACTCGCTGCTGCTAACATAAAAAAAAGGGTTGGGCTGCTGTGTGGTAGCATGCGCCGCCGATAGCAACTGGTAGTGTTTTACCACCCCATCAAACGGGCGGCGGGTATGGGCATTACGGGTAAAAAGTACATACAGGCGCTTGCAAATATTGGTAGAGTGGGAGATAAGAAAGGTGTCGTCAATATCGGAAATAATACCAAACCCGTTTTCATGGCTTACTACAATATGTCCTTCACCTACCGCACGTGGTGGCAGGCTGCCACCCTTGCGGTGTACAAGTGATACCTGTACTAAATGGTAACCTGGTAACGGCACCGTAGCTGGTGAACCTACAAAACGAAAAAAACCATCTTTAGCAGTACGGGTTTCCAGCGTAATATTTTGCCATTGCATAATTACTATGCGGTTGGCCATTGGCGATACCATAAACGACCGGATAAGTGCCAGCGAATTAGTCCAAATGTTTCCACGATATTTTTTGCGTGGCAACGGGCTTAGCCTTAATACATGCCCCATTACCATTACATGATGGGCAGTTGCATAACCCTGATACACCTTTACCACTGGCTTTACCGAAAGGCGTAACCAAAGGAATAATTTTTGTTGGAGCCTCGTGATAATATTTGGCCGCCGCTTATTTTCGTTTATCTTAATTGAAGTTTGCATAAAGCCAATTACATTTTAATCCAAAAAAATGGACACCACGGTTCAGCACTTGTTATTTATCATAAATCCCCAATCGGGAAGTAAAAAAACCAACGATTATCAACAACTGGTAAAGCAATACTTTGAAGCGCTGCAACACAAAATAACTATTTATACACTACAAGGTAAAAACGATGTGCCAGCTATAAAAAAACTAATTGCCAATACCAACCCCCATAAAATGATAGCCGTTGGTGGCGATGGTACGCTTAACCTGGTTGCTGAAATATTATTGGGCTCAAAAACGCTTATGGGTATTATTCCGGCAGGCTCCGCAAACGGCATGGCAAAGGAGTTGGGCATACCCGAAAATTTTAATGAGGCAATGTTGCTTGTTGTAAATGGAACTGGCAGAGCAACTGATTTAATAAGTATAAACAATAGCTCAATAAGCCTGCACCTTAGCGACCTTGGCCTTAATGCCCGACTGGTAAAATATTTTGAAAAAGACAACCTGCGCGGCAAACTGGGTTATGCTAAAGTGGCTTTTAAAATATTTTGGGAGCGGCGCAACATGCGGGTTACCATTACCGCAAACGGCAAAAAAATTAGCCGGGTTGCCTTTATGGTAGTGCTGGCTAATGCAAGTAAATACGGCACAGGCGCCGCCATTAACCCCATAGGCAACTTGTTTGATGGCCTATTTGAAATTGTAATTGTAAGAAAACTGGCAGTATTGGAGATACTAAAAATGTGGTTTAAGCCTAAACCTTTTAAAAAGGAAAACATTGAAATAATACAGGCAACCCAGGTACTTGTTGAAACGCGGCGCGGGGTTCACTTTCAGGTTGATGGGGAGTATAAGGGGAAACTTACCCGGGTTACGGCTAAAATATTAGCCGGCAAATTACAATTGATAGTACCAGACAATTATAAATAACAATCATATCCACTGAAAATCGGTGGTCTTTTCCAGTTGATTAAAGGCGGCAGCGGCAAAAACTGGTGGAGATGCAATTTTTCGTTTTTCAGTATCCATCCACGCCCCATCTACGGTAATAATGGCGGCCAGTTTTTCAATGTTTTTCCATATTTCGTGAACGATTGTCCAGCGGCCCAAATCGTTCGTGGCTTTTTTTAGCATGATGTTTATTTGTACCACATCGCCAAAATGAAGCTCGCGTTTAAACACACACTCTTCGCGAAGCAAAATAGGGCCTACTTTATATTGGGTAAATTTTTCCATTGAAGCCTCATGATCAACCAAAAAACACATGCGGCAGTAAGCCCCAAAATCGTAATAGGCCGAGTGCCGCAGGTGAAGGTTAGCGTCAATATCGCTCCAGCGTATATCAATATTTTTTTGGTAGCCAGTCATCTATAATTGCTATTTATTCACCTCGCTGGTAAAGTGAAACTCAATGTCGGGGTTATTGGCTTTTTCAGTGTTTAAAAACCATTCGCTTTGGGCCAGGTACACCATGTTGCCGTCTTTATCTTCGCCGGTATTGCCTAGTTTAAACCGGGCAAAATCCTGCAGCTTTTTATCATCTTTACTGGTAAGCCAGCAGGCCTTGTAAAAAGGCAGACTATTAAACTGTACCGAAGCGCCGTATTCGTGCAACAGGCGGTATTGGATAACCTCAAACTGAAGTTCGCCTACACAACCAATAATTTTTTTTGTGCCGCCAAACTGTGTAAATAACTGGGCAACCCCCTCGTCGGTCAATTGCAACAACCCTTTTTCCAACTGCTTGGTTTTCATTGGGTCTTTGTTTACTACCTCCTTAAAAATTTCGGGCGAAAAGGTAGGGATACCTGTAAAATAAAAGTCTTCGCCTTCGGTAAGGGTATCGCCAATTTTAAAGTTACCGGTATCAAATAAACCTACCACATCGCCGGGGTAGGCCTCGTCCACCACTTCCTTATCGCGGGCCAAAAACGAGTATGGCGCGCTAAAGCGTACATTTTTATCTATACGCACATGATGAAAATATTTATTGCGCTCAAACTTGCCGCTACACACCCGTAAAAAGGCAATACGGTCGCGATGTTTGGGATCGAGGTTGGCATGTATTTTAAAAATAAAGCCACTAAACTTAGGCTCGGCCACGCTAACGGCGCGTACACTGGTTTGGCGGTCGCGTGGCGTGGGCGCAATGTCTATAAAGGTGTCCAACATTTCTTTTACACCAAAATTATTAACAGCACTTCCAAAAAACACGGGGGCAATTTTGCCAGCCAGGTATTCTTCTTCTTTCAGGGGGCCGTACACGCCGTCAATCAGTTCCACATCTTCGCGTAATTGGTCGGCATCCCGCCCGCCTATTTTATCGTTTAAAACAGGATCATTCAGATCGTTAATTGATACCACATTTTCATCGCCGCCTTTGGTATTGGCGGCAAAAAGTACAAGGCTCTTTTGGTGCAGGTTATACACCCCCTTAAAGTCTTTACCATTATTAATTGGCCAGGTCATTGGGTGTAACAAAATGTGCAGTTCGTTTTCTATTTCTTCCAACAGGTCAAAACGGTTTTTGCCATCGCGGTCCATTTTATTTACAAAAACAATTACCGGTGTATCCCGCATGCGGCACACTTCCATTAGCCGCCTTGTTTGGTCTTCCACACCGTTAACGCTGTCAACAACCAACACTACGCTATCTACCGCCGTAAGGGTGCGGTAAGTGTCCTCAGCAAAGTCTTTGTGGCCAGGTGTATCCAACAGGTTTATCAACATGCCCTTGTATTCAAAACTCATTACCGAAGTAGCAACCGATATACCACGCTGGCGCTCTATTTCCATAAAGTCGCTGGTGGCGTGCTTTTTAATTTTGTTGCTTTTAACAGCGCCAGCGGTTTGTATGGCGCCACCAAAAAGCAAAAACTTTTCGGTTAAGGTAGTTTTACCCGCATCGGGGTGGCTAATTATGGCAAAGGTTTTGCGCCGGTTAATCTCTTTTTCGTATTTCATTTTTTAACTTCAATAAGCAACCTGTACAATTTTAATAAGCAAAAACCCAGCTCCACTTTTTAATTTTTACTTTTTACTTATTTTTTTATGGGCGCAAAGGTAAGGCAAGTATTGCTAGGTAAATGATAGGTGAAAAGCCTGGGGTAGCATTGTGAGGGTCAAAATATAAGAAGAAAAAATAGGACCGGGGCAGTGATGCTTACCCTTCTTACATAATGTCTTTTAAAATAGCCCATACGTTTTCCATCACAATTTTTTCGCCTTCGGTGTTGGGATGTATGCCATCGTCCTGGTTTAGCAATGGCTCTCCGCCTACCCCGTCTAAAATAAAGGGAATGAAATACAGGTCATTCTTGTTGACCAGTTGCTCAAACATTTTTTTAAAATTGTTGGCGTAGGTAGCTCCCATATTAGGGGGCACCTGCATACCGGCCAACACAATTTTGGCATTGGGATAGGCACTCTTTACCTTGTTAATAATGCTTTGCAGGTTTCCGGTAGTTTCGGCCACTGGTATACCACGGAGGCCGTCGTTGGCGCCTAATTCCAACACAAAAACATTTACGGGCTTACGCAAAATCCAGTTAACCCGGGCATCGCCACCGGCCGAGGTTTCGCCGCTTACTCCGGCATTAATGGTGTTATAAGGCAGCCCAAGCGAGTCAAGCCGTTGTTGAATTAAGGCAGAGAACGCCTCGTTTGGCTCCAGGCCATAGCCTGCGGTAATACTATTGCCAAAAAACACAATGTTTTTAGCCGCTTGCTTTTGACTTCCTGCTTTAGTAGTATCGCCAGCATTGGTGCTGGCTGTTTTATCGGTGTTTCCGCTACAACCGGCAATCACCATAAATGCGATAAAGATTAGAGTGCTTTCAATTTTATTTTTCATTGTATTTTCATTTAGAAGCGAACATCACCGTTCCTTTTTTATTTACTTAACGTAACAGCAAGTGCCAATCGGTTATTTTTACCAGGGGCATAAATATCCAATAAAAAATATACACCAACTTGAATACAATACTAAACGTTCAAAATGTAAGTAAGCGTTATGCCAGCGGCGGCCATAGCCTATCGGTGCTAAACAATATTAATTTTAGCGTAGAGGCCGGAGACACCATGTCAATTGTTGGGCCATCAGGCAGTGGTAAAACTACGTTGCTTGGGTTATGTGCCGGCATGGACCGCTCAACCTCGGGCATGGTTGAGTTAAACAATATTAGGTTAGACGACCTGACCGAAGACCAACGGGCAAAGGTGCGCAACCAGTATGTAGGGTTTATTTTTCAAAACTTTCAGTTAATGCCTACCCTTACTGCGCTTGAAAACGTAATGGTACCGCTGGAGCTGCGTGGCGAAAAAAAAATAAAACCCATTGCCATGGACTTACTTGAAAAAGTAGGTTTGGCCGACCGAAGCCATCATTATCCATCGCAACTAAGTGGCGGCGAACAGCAACGGGTATCGCTGGCACGGGCATTTAGCAATAAGCCACGCATATTGTTTGCCGACGAACCTACCGGAAGCCTTGATGCCGAAACAAGCAACAAAATAGTGGAGTTGATGTTTGGCCTTAATAAAGATGCAGGTACCACGCTGGTACTGGTAACCCACGACAGCGACCTGGCTTCCAAAACACAGCGCATCATTCGCATAAAAGGAGGCCGGATAGTGGCAGATGAAATGGCGGTGGCTGTTAATTATGGGTAATAGATGTAGAAGAACTGAGGCTGGCAAAAAAGCTAAGATAGCAAATTGTGTAATTAATAAAATAAGGGCTATCCCAAAAATGAGTGCATCATTACATAGGACTACGCGGGTAAATTTAGTAACATTCATTTTGTAGTTGTTCGATGCCATATAAGCAAAAAATGAAAGGATTGCGATTTGCCGCGGCGGACAAGCAGCAACGATGACACTATAAAAAACCAATGCTGATATTATATAAAATCGTAGAAAGCTTATAAGTAAAAATTATAATGGTAAAAAAATCTACTCAATAAGTACTACCCTGCAGTTTCAATAAACCATCTAACCTTTAGACCAACAACTTTTTAATTTTTAATTTTTACTTTAAAACAATGCATTTTCGGTGGTTAATTTTAATGGCCTGGCGCGACAGCCGCCGCAACCGCAGCCGGTTGTTATTGTTTATATCGAGCATAGTATTGGGCATTGCAGCCCTTGTAGCTATTTATACTTTGGCAAGCAATGTGCGTACCGATATTGATCAGCAGGCAGCAGGCCTGCTGGGGGCTGACATTCAAATATCTTCCAACAAAGCGGTCGACTCAAGTATGCAGCAGTTGATCGATTCAATTGGAGGTATCCGAAGTGAGGAGCAAAGTTTTGCCAGTATGGTTTACTTTCCCAAAAACAATGGCACGCGGCTGGTACAGATAAGGGCGCTTGAAGGTGCTTTTCCCTACTACGATTCGCTAGAGACAGATCCCATACCTGTTGGTAAATCTTTCAGAAACAAACAGTCGGCACTGGTAGATAAAACCCTGATGCTTCAATACAATGCCCGGCCGGGCGATAGTATCAGGGTTGGCAATATTGCTTTTGTTATTGCCGGTACTTTGTTGAAAGCGCCAGGGCAAACCGGGTTTTCGGCAGCCATTGCGCCTACGGTTTTTATTCCGCTGCAATACCTGCAAGCAACAGGCCTGTCGCAAAAAGGCAGCCGCATTAATTACAGGTTCTATTATGTTTTTAACAATAAAACGGCAATAAAAGCACTAGCAGAAAATCTTGCCCCAAGGCTTGAAAAAGCCGGGCTTGATGTTGATACCGTGGAAACTAAAAAAGTGCAAACTGGTCGGTCGTTTGCCGACCTTACCAATTTTTTATCGTTGGTAGGTTTTATTGCATTGCTGCTGGGTTGTATTGGTGTGGCCAGTTCCATTCAAATTTATATAAAGGAAAAAACGGCCACCATAGCCATACTGCGTTGTTTAGGAGCCACTGCCGGGCAATCGTTCATCATTTATCTTATTCAAATTTCGGCCATAGGGTTGGCCGGGGCAATAGGCGGTGCTGCATTAGGTACGATTATACAGCAGTTTTTGCCTTACGTGCTTAAAGATTTTACTGCCATCAACATAACCACGGCCCCCTCGTGGGCAGCCATTGCGCAGGGTGTTGCGCTGGGTTTGCTGATCTCGTTGCTTTTCGGTTTACTTCCCCTCATCAGCTTACGAAAAATTTCGCCGCTGAATACGTTGCGGGTATCGGACAACGCAGCGGTGGTAAACCGCGACCCGGCCCGCTGGCTGGTATATGCGTTGATTGTGGCATTTATTGTTGGCTTTTCGTTCCTGCAATTGGGCAGTATAAAAAAGGCATTTGTGTTTACCGGGGGCGTGCTGCTGGCTTTTTTATTGTTGACTGGCGCCGCACTTTTACTTATTAAAACAGTCCGTAAATATTTTCCCGGTGGCTGGAGCTATCTCTGGCGGCAGGGCCTGGCCAATTTATTCAGGCCCAATAACCAAACCGTTATTTTAATAGTATCCATTGGTTTGGGTACATTTTTTATCAGTACACTTTTTTCTGTACAGTCAATTTTACTTGGTCGTATTAGTTTATCGGCCAGTGGTAACCAACCTAATATGGTGTTGTTTGATATACAGACCGCCCAAGAGGTAGGTGTGGCAAAAACTGCCCAACAATTTGGGTTACCCATTATTCAACAGGTGCCCATTGTTAACATGCGGTTAGAAACGCTTAATGGCAAAACCCCCAACCAATTACAGGGCGATGATACTGCTTTTAGCAAACGTGCCTTTACCCGCGAATACCGGGTAACCTACCGCGACAGCCTAACCAGCAGCGAAACTATTACCGTAGGTAAGTGGATTGATACAGCCGCGCAAAGTGGCCTGATACCCATATCGATTGAGCAGGGTTGGGCAAAAAGGCAGGCACTAAAGCTGGGCGATACCATGGTTTTTAACGTGCAGGGCGCCCGTATGGAAACAGTGGTAGCCAGTTTTAGAGAAGTGGACTGGAACCGTGTACAAACCAATTTTTTGATAGTATTTCCAACGGGAGTATTGGAAAAGGCGCCACAGTTTCATGTGCTTATTACCAGGGTAAAAGACGATGCGGAATCGGTAAGGTTTCAACAGGCCATGGTAGTTAAATTTCCCAATGTTAGTATTATTGACCTTGGGCTGGTACTAAAAACGTTGGATGAAATTTTGGAAAAGATCGCTTTTGTCATCAGGTTTATGGCAGGTTTTAGTATACTTACGGGGTTGGTAGTATTGATTGCCTCGGTACTTATTAGCAAATACCAGCGCATACAAGAGAGTGTATTATTGCGCACCTTAGGCGCCAGCCGCCGCCAGGTACTTCAAATTACCGCCATCGAATATTTTTTTTTAGGTGCGATGGCCAGTTTTACCGGTATATTTTTAAGCGTTGGCGGCAGTTGGGCATTAGCCATCTACACCTTTAAAACGCCTTTTGAGGTTAACCTCGTTGCTTTGCTTATATTAATGGCCAGCATTTGCCTGCTAACTATAATTATTGGCCTGATAAACATACAAGGCGTGCTGAATAAAACGCCGCTAGAAGTGCTGAGAAAGGAAGCGTAGGAAAAGCTGGAGGCTACAAGCTGCCAACCGCAAGCTGCCAACTGCAAGCTACAACTTGAAAGCTGCAAGCTGCAAGTTGCAGGCTTTAAGTCGCGAGCTACAAGCTATAAGTTGCAAGCTATAAGATGCAAGCTACAAGATGCGAGCTACAAGCTATAAATTGCAAGCTATAAATTGCAAGTTGCAAGCTACAAGTTGCAAGCTGCAAGTTGCAACTTGCAAGCTCCAAGTTGCAAGCTACAAGCTGCAAGTTGCAAGCTGCAAAATATAAGTTGTAAGCTTTAAATCGTTAATTGAATATCACTGGCACCATGTAACCGATTGAAGAATTTTAACATTGAGCTCTAGCCTCCCGGCTGTTGGCTCCCGCATCTAGCCCCCCTACTATTGACTTATTGGCTGCTGGCTATTGGCTTTCTGCTGCTGGCTGTTGGCTCCCGACTACTTACTCCAGATTCTGACTTATTGCTGTTGGCTCCCGGCTCCCGTTTGTTGGTTCCAAGATGCTGGCTGCTTGCTGTTGGCTCCCGGCTTTTAACTTTTGGCTTTTGGCTTTCGGCTGTTGGCTCCCGACTATTGACTCCAATCTACTGACTTATTGCTGTTGGCTGTTGGCTCCCGACTATTAACTTCAGACTAATGACTTATTGCTGTTGGTTGTTGGCTCCCGACTATAACAGACTAATGACTTATTGCTGTTGGCTGTTGGCTCCCGACTATTAACTCCAAATACTGACTTATTGCTGTTGGCTGTTGGCTCCCGACTATTAACTCCAGACTACTGACTTATTGCTGTTGGCTGCAGGCTGCTTGCTGTTAGCTGTTGGCTGTTGGCTCCCGACTATTAACTTCAGACTAATTAATTATTGCTGTTGGTTGTTGGCTCCCGACTATAACAGACTAATGACTTATTGCTGTTGGCTGTTGGCTCCCGATTATTAACTCCAGACTACTGACTTATTGCTGTTGGCTGTTGGCTCCCGACTATTAACTCCAGACTACTGACTAATTGCTGTTGGCTGTTG
>JBBRUR010000031.1:0-48278 GCA_038247635.1 Chitinophagales bacterium | reverse complement strand
TGCTTCCAGTTTTATGCGTTCCTCGGTGGCAAAAGCTATTTGCATCAGCGGGTCGTCGGTCCTAAAAATGGCTGGTAGCATTTTACTGGCATAGCTGGCAGCCGCATCCCATTTATCGGCAAAGCCTTCTTCTTTTGCCAGCTCTTCGCAATCTTCCATGGTTACCGCTACGCCATCGGGGTGCATCAACAGGTTGTTGGCTTCCAAAAATTTGGCAAACAACATTTTGTGCCAGGTTTCGTAGGCCAGTTCGTAAGCAAGGTGGGTAATTTGCCTTTTGCCATTTTCTTCCTTATCGCCCAGTAATTTGGCTTTAGCCCATAAAGTATTTCTAAATTTTCGTTGCTCAGCAGTCATGTGTGCAAAGGGCTCATCGCTATCTACCGCCAACGTATGCAAGGCATTCCTTGCCCCCAGCTCCGCCATTTTGCGGGCTTTCTTTACCGCCGTTTCAAGGGTGCTGCGCTGCCCGCTGGTTAATACTGCCATTATTCAATGTCGGGGTTTAGTTCGTTTTCAAATTCTTCTATGGTGGGTAGGGTGCTTTTCAGTTCTGCGGGCAGGGCCTGGGTAACGGTAAATTCACTTACACCTATGGGCTTGCTCATTCCCCGCAGGGCATATTCCACTTCCAACTTGTTTTTGTTTTTGCAAAGAATGATACCGATGGAGGGCTGGTCGGCCTCGGTTTTCAACAGGTCGTCTACTGCTGACAAATAGAAGTTCATTTTACCCGCATTTTCGGGGGTAAACTCAGTGAATTTTAGGTCAATCACCACAAAACATCGTAGGCGTATGTGGTAAAACAACAAGTCGAGGCGATAACCTTTGCCGCCTACCTCAAACGGGTATTGGCGACCAATAAAGGCAAAGCCCTTGCCCAGCTCCAGCAGAAACTTTGTTATGTGTTCTGTTAGTTGTTTTTCTATATCCAACTCGTGCATTTTTGGCTCCATGGTAAGAAAGCCAAAGTTGTATGGGTCTTTTAAAATTTGCGATGCCATTAATGCCTGTTGTTCGGGCAGGGTAGTTGTAAAATTGGTAATGGCTTTACCCTGCCGTGCAAACAGGTTTTGTTCCATCTGCAGGGTAAGTATAGCCCGGCTCCAGTTGTGTTCTATAGTTTGGTGGATGTAAAACAGGGCTTCATCTACCTGTTTTATTTTATTGATAATAACCACGTGATGGCCCCAGGGTATTGAAAACAATGCATCCAGTCCAACAGTTTGTTGGACTGGATTTTCAGGATTGAATGCAACAGGTTTTTGAACTGGATTTCCGGACTTGAGTGCAACAGGTTGTTGCACTGGATTTTCAGGATTGAATGCAACAACCTGTTGCACTGGAATTTCGGACGTGGTTGCATTGAGTGCAACAAGTTGTTGCACTGAAATTTCAGTCGTGATCTCATGGAGTCCAACAAGTTGTTGGACTGAAATTTCAGTCGTGATCTCATTGAGTCCAACAAGTTGTTGGACTGAAATATCACCAGCATAAAACTGGTAGAACTTCCGCATGTAAAATAGATTGGAACGGGAAAAACCCTTTATATCCGGAAACTCATCCCGCAGGTCTTTTTCTAATTGGGCTACATAGCTATTTCTACCTTCAAACAGCGCCTGGTTGTCGGCAATCATTTTACCAGTATTCCAATATAGTTGAAGCAACGACGTATTAACGGCAAGCGCTGCCTTAGCCTGCACCGAACGAATGTGCTGCTTTAGCTGCACAAGCAATTGATGGTATTGGGTGTTAACAGATACTTGGTTAGCCATTGCTACTTATTTTACAATAATAGAACTTGAGGCGACTAATAATGTTTCTAACTCCACTTTTACCGATGCAACATACTTGTCAATATCCGCCTGGCTGCTAATGGTGGTACGGGGCAGGTTATAGGTAACGGCCTGTGGTTCTGATAATTTTATTGCTTCCTCCAATGCCGATTGAAACTGCCCCGGCAAAGCTGCGATTTTGGTATCCCAGTTATCAAAGGAAGCTTTTTGAAATTGGTTTAATAAAGCATGGGCATCCAGCGATTTCAGTTCCGGCCTCACCAGCAACTGGTACTTTACTAAAATAGGATGCTTTTCTTCTGGCGTTAGTTTTTTGAAGTATTCGTTGGCCTGCAGGGCACTCATAAGCTCGTCGTACAAGGTAATGTATTGTTGCTTCCTGGCATTTAACACCTCTACCAAACGAGCCGTTATTCCATTCAGTAGCGGCTGTATAGGGTCTGGTTCCTGCAACAGCAGACGATTATCTTTAATGGCGTTGGTCTCGGTTTTTAGGCGATCCAGTTCAGGTTCGTCGGGTGCGTGGCCAACAAGGGCTACCAATGTATCCCACAAAAGTTCACGATCTGCCACCAGCCCTGCTTTAATTTTCCAATCATTATACTTTGCCTGCAGGTCGTCCTTTTGCTGCAATATTTCCAATAATCTTTCATTGCCTTCTTTGTTCTCTATGGCTTTAATAAACCCGGTGCTGATGAGTTCGGGCCTTGGCGCCTCACCACTTACCTGGCCTGCAAGGGTTGTAAGTTTATTGAGGTATTCATTGGAGTATGGAAATATCTCATGGTTAGGCGGACAGGTTATACCGGCATCCTGAAACAATTTTCGCATGGCAATTTTATCTTTTGCACCCAAAATGTGTATCTCTTTTTTAAAAGATGCCTGGTTTATTTTGCCGGGTTTCAAATCGAGCTCGGCAGTAGAAATATGCTTTAGTTTGGTCAATAGGATCAGTATGGTATCTATCGCATCCTGTGGCCATCCATAGGGCGATTTCATAAACTGGTTTCGGATGTCCCGGCCTGTTTTGTGGGCGTTGCCCATAAAGCGGAGTATCTCAGCCGCTACGGGATGCTTGTCTACGTCTCCACTATAACTAATGGAATTTAAAGCATCAGGATTGCCGGCCTGCGTCCTTGTTAGGGCCTGGCCCCAATGCGCATTGTCTGCCTTGGCATTAAACTCAGGAAATTGTCGCACAGCAATGCTGCTTAACGCCTCCTGTATATTGTCTTTTAAAGAACCTGACTGAATGTTATTACCTCCCGCCAGGTACACCATTGCTTCGTCGCATATTTTTTCTATCAATTCGCCGATAGTGTTTTTAGCTTGCGATTGCCGGGTTTCCATGCTTCGCCTGGCTTGTTCGCCCTCAGGTGTAGAAGGAAGGCCCATGGCATTGATGGCAAGACCAGTGGCGAGGAATTTAATGATCTCCGTTCTAAATTCCGTTTCCCTCAATTTCTTTATAAACACGTAAACCAGGGGCACATCATTACCTGCAATCCTTATTTCGTTAACAACGGCCGTTTCATTTTCATTCCAGCCATCCCTGAGCCAAACATTTAATTTATGCTCAGTGTTGGGCATCGTATTATTGTTCCATAGGTCAAATTCACGCACGGTACGGGATGTTCCCTGGGTTACATTAATACCCCCTGTTTTTAATTTAAAGTGTGCCAACATCCTTTCCGTCCTCAAACTTATTATTTGATCTTCGCCGGAGTTATTCAATTTTATATACTGTTTCTGATACTGCTGCTCCCACTCCGATCCAATCTTGGTTTGCAGCTTAAACTCCTTCTCTATGGGCATCAGCACGTTTTCGCTTGCCAGTTTTTTTACCAAATCTGCTACCTTGTTTCGAAAGGTATCTGCATTACCGTTTAGGTTGTCTATCAACAAATCTGCAATCGTCTTTTCATTCGATTTAAGGCCTGTATCAGGAATGTTAGAAATAATTTGGTCTAACAAAAACACAGCGCTTAAAATGCGGCCTTCTATGGCAGCATCACCACCTTTAGCCTTTCGTTCCTGTATCTGGTTGCTGATATCGTTTAACAGCAGACCAGCCTGTATGAGTTGCGTTTGATTTTGGTTGAAGATAAAATCGGCAGGTACCACGTATCCAATGTCCAAATCCTTAATGGATTTAAGGCTATCGTCAATAATGCGCAGTTGATTGCGAAGCTGGCCCGATGTACCGGCTACATCTATAACCTGTAACACTTTATACCAAAACTTACGGGTAGAAGGCAGTAAAGGGTAGTCTGCCACAAGAGTGTTTTTATCTTCCGTTATATACCCAAACACAGTCCCTTCCAGGTTCCGGGCAATTTCACCCGACGAGCTATCGAGTTTGGTATGTAAAGGGGTTACCGCCGATGGCTTTTTTTCTAAAATGGTTTTACGGATTACCGTTTGAATATCGGTATTAGACAATTGAATGGGAACCCGAAAACGTGCCATTAATTTTTGCAAATCTTTAGTTTCAGTCAGTGCGTTTTGTCCTGTGCCAACTAATAGAAACTTACCATCAAATCTTGAACAAAGGTCTTCAGCCAATAATTGGATATGAAAAGTCAAATCTGTATCTGAGCCTATAAATTGTTGTACCTCGTCCAATATTATTATGGTACAAGGTATTTTATCGCCAAACGAAAGGGGTAAGATTTCTTCCCGTATTGTCCTTACAAAATCTTCACGGCCAATGGTCTCCATCCTCGGAAACTGTGCCTTAAAAAGCTCTTTGAGTTTCATCTCGTTTTCCGCCAACTCGGGCATCAATTTAAGAACAGATTTGGCCAATACAGAAGATACAAAGATGTTTTCAATCTCCTTTTTGAAGTCTCTGTCAGCAGCTTCCACCAAAGCCTTTAGATTATCATATATCCCTTCTTTTTTTGCCCAGTACACAAATTTGAAGTGATGATACTGCTGTGGCAACCCTAATGAGTTAAGGAAAATTTGCAGGAAAGAGTACCGAATGTCCTTTGAAGGAAAGTCCCGCAAAGTACCGGATATAGAAAGCTTACCCTGGATGGATTGCTTACGGTCTATTTCAACAAACAGGTCTTTAATATCCTGCGGTAGTGGCTTAATGCTTCTGGCCGTTTTGCCATTCGGAAACACAAAATCGTTCCACAGGTAGCTGGCCATTTTTACCAGGTGCGATTTACCACTACCATAAAATCCGCTCACCCAAAACGCAGGCTGTTCAGCGCTTTTATAATTCTGTAAGTAATATTCAAGTATCTTTTTCAACCCTTCATGATACTCACCTTCACAAACAAAGGTTTTTAGTTCATACTCAACAATGGAGAGGTCTTCGTTTTCATTTATGGTCCTGATTTTTGCAACGCCTTCGTTCTTTAAATTTACTTGTTCGGGGTTGAGGATAAATAGGTCTTTATTCTTCATCTTAGTTGTTTGGTTATAATGTTATTGGCCTGGCTAAGTAATCCCATCCATCCCTGGCATCCAGTAAGCGATAATGATTGTGTTCAAATTCTCCCGGAAAAAAGATAAGCATTCTTCCTTTAAAATCCTTGTCGCAACTTTTAAGTATTTCCGATAGCCTTACGAAGCCAAAAAGGGCCGACACATCTTTAATGGCAATTAACGTGTCTTCACTTTGGTCAATTTTCTGTAGTTCATTTTTCAAAAACTGAATAGCAAAGGGAATAAACTCAGCTTCCAACTGGTCAACAATGTATTCCGGGCTCTTGAAATAATCTTCCCGGTATTCATGGTTTGCCATCCACCTTGGGAAGCATAGTTTCAACGAAATACTCTTCCATTTTTTGCCTGCTTTAACAGTCATGGTTTCAAAGTCGTCCAAACGTAAATCAACCTTGCGTTGCTCCGCAGGATCATACACTAAAAACCAGATACGCTCCTGGCCCGATAAGGCAGATGACCAGGGTTCCTTAACCACCTTTTCAAATGCAGCAATCAGTTGGTCAATTTTTGATAACATCTATTCCTATTTTATTTAATAGTTTGTTGAAACCAATGGCTGTTACACTTCCTGCATATTGGTATTGCATCATATCTCTCCTGGCGCACTCACCAGCAAATTCCCTTAGTTGAGTCTCTGTTAGCAATAGCGCTTTCACACCAATACTACTCCATATAAAATCACCCCTGTCGCCTTTAAGGTAGGCCAATAAAAAGGCAAAACATGCCACCTGGTAATTGATCTTCGGTTGAACCCTGATGTTTTTTACTTTCCCTTCAATAAACCCGCCTTGTTTCCACGAACTGGCAAGGTTTTGCGCCATTGATTTTTTGGTATTTGGTGAATACTGGTTTGGATGATTTTTGTCAACCAACTCCTCAAATAACTCCACGGCAGCCTTTTCACCGGTTTTTGTTTGTTGTATTACCGGCAGGCTTTCGGCCAGCAGATCATCACGGTACACAGCATAAACAAAGGCAAGTAAGGGTCTGTCGGTTGCGTCCGTTAATTTCCAGAAATATGTGAAAGCCATGAAGGAGAAATCCGCCATGTTGAACTTATAAAGTTGTAGCAAGTACCTGGATGTATGTTCAACACCCGATTTAGACCGTTTCCCTGTTACATTGTTCCTGATTGACTCCAAAAAATTATCACTTTCGAGGGAAGATGCCATCACTTTCTCAAGTTCCGCGAACATAATTGTCCGGCCGGTATGTACTGTTTTAAATTTTGGCACTTATATCAATTATTCTTTAGGTCAGCAAATTTTTAGGCTGCAACAAATACCGTGTTAACCAGTTTGTTAGTTCATTCAATCCTTCAAAGGCGCAATTCGGTTTTCTTAACCTGCTGCTTAAAACATCTAACTGGTCATTTCCTACTGTTAAAGACTGGATGTCAATGGTGTATTCCCAATCTGCAGCGCCAATATAGCCATACAATTGTAGAAAATGCAATAATGCTTTTTACCCTTCCAGGTGACTTTACGGATACTAGGCCAAGTAATTATTTCGAAAAACAAATAGGTCAAATGCTTTTCCAGGAAACTACTTTGCTGTTAAAGCAAAACGTTTTGAATACATACCATTCCAGGACAATCCTATTTGACTTTTCCTTTTTCCTTTCAGAGAATTCATCAATATCCGCCGACTGATTAAACTCGTCCTCCTTTTCGTAGGCAACTAATAATCCCCTGTTTTCTCCAGTTGTGAATTGTTGCTTTTGAGACTTTAAGAAATTTTGCCGCTTCATCAATTGAAAGCAAATCGTCCATTGCTTCTGTTTCCTTAAAAGGCGCTTTGCTTTGTTCATCAACTATAAAAAAAGCCCTTCGCATCACATGCACCATCCCGTGTTCTGTAGTAGTTACTAAAACAAACATTTTCTTATTTATTAATTGTCGCTTGTAAAAGAGAAATTCGTTTAAATTATTTTGGATTGTTTTACGACTTCCTAATACCTGGTTAGTTACAAGTAATTCGTTGCAATACGATTGATATAGTAAAGCAGGCAAAAAATATTTTTATTTTTTTGTTGCAATAAGTGGATGGGTTAGATAGCCTCAATAACCGGGCACGCATAATAGTGTCAAAACAACCTTACCCATCGAACTGGAATTTGTACTGTGAAAGCATCCTTATTTAACCGAAGAAGGTAATTTTAAGTGCTGCTCTATAATTGCGGAAATGTGAGTGCTTACCCAACGAAAGCGATGGCAGTTCAGATTGGCCATGCCACTGATGCCACTGGTGAAATATTGTTAATGCTTTTAAAATTAAGTTGATTGGGCAATAAGTGAATTAGATAAAAGATAAAATGCGACGGTCAGATATTGATCATGGCGGCAATCCAAGAAGTCTGGTAATCTGGCTAAAAATCAAAAAGGGCAATAATACTTTCATTTCTTGCCTCTATTATTGCCCCTAAAAGAAAAAGCCTCGTAAATCATTGATTTACAAGGCTTCTAATTTGATCAAGTGGTGTGAGCCGGGATCGAACCGGCGACACAAGGATTTTCAGTCCTTTGCTCTACCGACTGAGCTACCGCACCGTCCAAATTTTCTTTTTATAAAGAAAATTATTCCCTTTCGGGGCTGCAAATATAAAGGAAGTTTGATGTAATAAAGAAGCACTGGTCTAAAAATATTTAGCGGGCCCGGAGCCCTTACATTTCGCCCGGAATTTGCAGCGTATCTTCTTTAGTGCTTTTGCGTTGCGTGTGTTTCTGTAAGATGGCACTATTAAACTGCCGGGTTTCGGCACTCTTTTTTGTGCCCCACAATTGGTCGCGGGCTTTGGCGGCGGCAGTTTCTACATCTACTATTGGCGGGGGGTAATGGAAGCCGCCCATAATTGTTTTTTCCATAGCGGTCATAGACCATGGCTGGTGAAGAAAATGCAGAGGTAACTGCGCTAATTCGGGCACCCATTTTTTTATAAATTCACCCTGCGGGTCATGATCCTGCGCTTGTTTTACGGGGTTGTATATGCGTAGGGTGTTGATGCCGGTGGTACCGGCCTGCATTTGCAATTGCGGGTAGTGGATGCCGGGCTCATAATCAAGAAACATACGGGCCAGGTGGGGCGCCCCTGCCTGCCATGGCTGCCATAGGTGATGCGTTAAAAAACTTACCAGCATACTTCGCATCCTAAAATTGACGTAGCCGGTATTCTGTAGGCAGCGCATACACGCATCTACCAGCGGTATTCCCGTTTGGCCGGTCTGCCAGGCGGTTAGCCGAAAGCTATCAACCTCATTACGGATGTTGTTGAAGCCTGCGTTAATATTGAGGGTTTCGTAGCTGGTATCGGTCTCAAACTTTTGAATAAAATGACAATGCCACAACAGGCGGCTACTAAAAAAACTAACTTCCTTTTTGCTGGCAGGCACCTGGTTTTTTAACTGCTGTCCTGCCTGGTACACCTGCCTTATGGTTAGGTTGCCATAAGCAAAATAAGGCGACAACCTGCTGCAATGATAACGTGCCGCCACAGGTTTACTTATGGACCGCGAATAGCCATAAATCCGCTCATTTAAAAAGCCCTGCAAATAACTGTTGGCTGCCGCCAACCCGCCAGGTTGAAAGTTTTTGTTGCTTGTAGTAATATCGGCAGGCAGCGGGGCACCTTGTACCTGTGTTACCAACTCGGGTCTCAGCTCTATCGTTTTTAATTGTGCAAGATCAACATGTACCTGCGGCGCAGACATGGTGTCAAACCATTTTTTGTTCCAATTGGCACGCGATGAGAGCCCCCTTATTACCCCGTTGGTTTGACTTTCGGTCCATTGGATACCTTTTTGTTTGCAAAAGGTGGTCACCAATTTATCGCGCTGCCAACTGGTGGTATGGCCGGTTTCGGCATGGCTAAATAGTTGGTTAAAGTGATAGTGTTGGGATAGCTGTTCCAAAGCATCCGGCGCTTCGCAGTAAAAAAAATAAAGCGTATGGCCAAAGGGGTGTAAGGTTTTTTGTAACGAAACAATGCTTTCGTACATAAACCGCCAGTGGCGCATATCGGCGGTTTTGTGCTGCAGTAGCGTTGGTTCAAAGCAAAATAGTAAAATGGCTGGCAAGCCGGTGGCAACAGCATTGGCCAGTGGCTGGTGATCGGTTATCCGAAGGTCTTTTTTAAACCAAACGATGTTTACTTTCTGCATTAAATTTTGCTTTGGGCAACGGTTGAAATTACCACGCAAAGGCGTTGCTAATAAAACCCCGACAGCAACACTTTGTTCGGGAAGGGCTTTTACAGGCTACACCTTTAAGACCACCTTTTTTTTAGTAATGTGTTTAAAAAAAAGATTTTATAGCCCTACGTCAATAACTACAGGAAAGTTGAAAGAAATATAGAAAAGGAAAAAGCTCAAGTAGTTTATAATTGTTGAAGTGTGCGACGCAACAATGTAAAATATTTATTCAATGCCTGGCTCCCCAAAAAGTGTACTTACTACTGCGTGCTTATAAATTAAAAAACGGTTGACCGCAGCAAATATTGCCACGGCCAACCGTTGATAAAATAAATGCCTATCATTTAAAACTCACAATTTTTGGGGGTACGGGCAAAAGCAATTACATCGCGAATGTTGGTCATGCCTGTTACAAACTGTACCATGCGCTCAAAACCAAGCCCAAAGCCAGCGTGCGGTACGGTGCCAAAACGGCGGGTGTCTAAATACCAGCTCATTTCTTCGGCGGGTATGTGCATTTCGGCCATGCGGGCTTCCAGTCTATCAAGCCGCTCTTCCCTTTGCGATCCGCCCACTATTTCGCCAATGCCGGGCGCAAGTATATCCATAGCAGCCACGGTTTTGCCATCTTCGTTCAGGCGCATGTAAAACGACTTTATATCTTTTGGATAAGCCGTAACGATTACCGGTTTTTTAAAATGTTTCTCTACCAGGTAGCGCTCATGCTCGCTTTGCAGGTCTACACCCCATTTAACTTCGTAAGTAAATTTTTTCTTTTTGTAGGCCGGGCTTTGCAGCAAAATATCAATGGCTTCGGTATAGGTTATGCGTTCAAATTGGTTGTTCAACACAAATTCCAGTTTTTCAATCAATCCAAGTTCGCTGCGGTCGGCCTGCGGCTTTTGTTTCTCTTCTTCGGCCAGGCGTTGGGCTAAAAAGTCAATATCGTCGCGGTTATGCTCCAGCGCATAGGCAATCAGGTAGCGTATAAATTCTTCTGCCAGGTTCATATTGTCTTCAATATCGTAAAACGCCATCTCCGGTTCAATCATCCAAAACTCGGCAAGGTGACGGGCCGTGTTGCTGTTTTCGGCCCTAAAGGTGGGGCCAAAAGTATAAATGTCGCTAAAAGCCATCGCACCCAACTCGCCCTCCAACTGACCGCTAACTGTTAAGTTGGTGCTTTTGCCAAAAAAGTCGTCGTTATAATTAATGGCACCATCATTTTTGCGGGGCGGATTATCGAACGGCAACGTAGTTACCCTAAACATTTCACCTGCGCCCTCGGCATCGCTACTGGTAATAATGGGCGTGTGCAAGTACATAAATCCTTTATCGTTAAAAAATTTATGGGTAGCAAAAGCGAGTGAGTGGCGCACCCTGAACACCGATCCAAAAGTGTTGGTGCGAAAGCGGAGGTGTGCCTTCTCGCGTAAAAACTCAAGGCTGTGTTTTTTTGGTTGAAGGGGATATTTTTCCGGGTCGCTATCACCCAGTATTTCAATTACGGAGGCTTTTAGTTCTACTTTTTGGCCTTTGCCTAACGACTCCACTACAGTACCCGTAACCTTTAAAGAGGCACTGGTAGTAATGCGTTTTATTGTAGCGTCATCCAGCAAACCCAACTCGGCCATCACCTGTAAATTATTATTGGTGCTACCATCGTTTAAGGCTATAAACTGGTTGTTTCTAAACGTACGCACCCACCCCATTACCACTATTTCCCTGCCAATTTCGCCGGTGGCGAGTACGTCTTTTATCCTGACCCTGGTATTGAACATGTAAATTTTTTAAGCGCGGCAAAGATAAGGGCTATACAAATTGAACAGGTGGCGATTGTAGTGAGCAAATATTTATTATACTTGTTGCAATAGCAACAAATAATGACTGAACCAGACGGTCTGATAATCTATCAGAATAAACTTTTTGTAAAAGTGTTGAGCGCTATAATATAAATACATAATAACTATCCGCACTCCCGTGCTTATATTTTGGAACCTGGCTTTATAGCAGTTTTCAGTAGTCGTTGCAGCCTGCCTCTATAACCATAGAGGTCATACTCTTGTACAGTTGGTAATTTTATTCAGCCTTTTTTGTCATGATTATATATTCCGCATTGGGTGTACTAAATAGCGGCAATCATTTAATATATTTGATCCTTTACCCTAGATTTATTCAATCTTGAAGTAAAATTTTTTATTGACTATCAGCAATTTGGTGCTGATATTTTGGAACCGGGCTTTATAGCTGTTTTCAGCAGTCGTTGCCCGCCCGGCTCATGCCTCGCCAAAATAATTTCGTCGGGCTGGCATTTAAACGTGCATCGCCCACTTATATCTTTAATTATTTTAGTCAGCCATTTTTATCAGGATTTTATCTTCAGCATTGGGTGTACCAAATACCGCATAATTATTAAACTTTGTTGCTTTACGGAACCATTATCAACATTCGCTTGACGCATTATTGTAACCTTGCACAGCCAAAAGTTGCTGCTATTTTTTAAATTGAACGAAGCAACAACGGGTTTTTTTTTATCAACTTTAGCACGTTTGTTAAAAGCAGGCTTTCAATTGGTTTTTAAGCTTTCCGGCAAAATAAAATAAACGGCGTACAATACTACAGGTTAAAAACCAATGCTAAGGTGGGAGAGGTCGCAAACAGCCAGTTAATTATTTTAATGGCTGCGTGTACTAATACAGTTGTACGCATTTTTCCCAATGCTGTTAAAAGCGGCCAGGCGGTATGGGTAAGTGGCAATAAGGCCAATGCGCAAAGTTGCACGCTATACAACGTTGCCGGGTTAATAGCCTCATTTGGTAATTGTTACGCGGCGTCGCCAGCCTCTATCTGTGCTGCTACCAAAAAATTAAAGGGCCTGTACCTGCTTTACATTAAGGCTAGTACCACTTTTTGCCGTAATTAAACTAATGGGTGATAAATATCTGCGGCAAAAATTGTCTTTTTTTATACATAACAAGCATTTAGTTAATTGGTATCTTTATCTGGCACAGTTTTTTACACTTTACCGTTCTATTAAACAAGGTTAAATAACCATACATTAAAAGGTAACTAATTCATTAAATTAATGGGTTGTGTAAAGCCAACTGGTGCTTCTTAAACTCCGGTGGCTACTATAAACACAATATTTAACAATTAAAAGTTTGCAATGGTAAGCTACTTCGGCATTGCCCGGTTGGCCACCAGCGGCAGGTTTCTATGGTACTTAAAATCAATCGGTTGGCCGTTAAAAAAATTGCATTTTATAAACTTTTTCAAGAAAAATATGCAATAATTAAGAGTTATTTTTTTTGAATTACAAAATACTAACGTAAACTTGCATTGGAATTTAAAGGAGACCAGGAACAACTACTCTTCACTGTCCGCCTTTTTCTATTTCCCATAATCAACATTCAAACTTTTTCCTTTCAACAATTTGGATTACCGACAGATTAACTTACAAAACCTTTTATGTACGACATTTCGCAACTGAACGACATGCTTGTTCCTGAGCTATTGGATATAGCCGACCAGCTAAGCATTCCCCATTCTAAAAAATTAGATAAACAAGACATGATTTATAAAATTCTTGATAAGCAGGCGCTTGGCGGCGACACTAAAGAGCCTGTGGTTGAGAAAGGAAAGAGAAAAAGAATTGTAAAATCGCAAACCGCCAATATTACCGAAGAGGCCGAAGTGGTATCGGGCGGCGGGCAGCAGGAAGAGGAAAAAAATAGTACAACAAATACCCCACGGCCAGCCATTCAAAATATTCAAAAGCGCGGACGCAAACCTAAAAGTAAGGAGGCTGAAGAGGTGGTAAACCAGGAGTACAATCAAAATGACGAAAACAACACCCAGGAACCTGCCAACACTACCACCGGGGAAGAGGCTACTGAAATAAGTGCCGAAAATACCTTGGCAGAAAGTGCAACAACTACCGAAAAACCGCCACGTTACCAGCAACACCAGCGCCGCGAGCAAGCTTTTAATATTGAATTTGATGGCATAATACTAAGCGAAGGTGTATTGGAAATGATGCCCGATGGGTATGGGTTTTTACGCTCATCGGACTACAATTATTTATCATCGCCCGACGATGTGTATGTGTCGCCATCGCAAATAAAATTATTTGGATTAAAAACGGGTGATACTGTATACGGATCGGTAAGGCCACCAAAAGACGGCGAAAAATACTTTGCCCTTTTAAAGGTTGAGACCATTAACGGTAAAGGCCCCGATGAGGTAAGAGACCGCGTTCCATTTGACTATTTAACGCCCTTGTTCCCTTTTCAAAAGCTAAACCTGTTTACAAGCAGCACTAATTTTAGTACCCGCATCATAGATCTTTTTACCCCCATTGGTAAAGGCCAGCGTGGTTTAATTGTTGCCCAGCCTAAGGTGGGTAAAACAATGTTGTTAAAAGAAGTAGCAAACGCAATTGCCGCCAATCACCCCGAGTGTTACCTGATGGTGGTACTGGTGGACGAAAGGCCCGAGGAAGTTACCGATATGGAACGTAGCGTTCGTGCAGAAGTAATAGCCTCAACTTTTGACGAACCGGCCGAAAAACACGTAAAGGTGAGTACCATTGCCCTGCAAAAAGCCAAAAGGCTGGTTGAGTGTGGCCACGATGTGGTAATACTTTTAGATAGTATTACCCGCCTTGCACGTGCACACAATACGGTAGCACCATCAAGCGGTAAAGTACTTAGTGGTGGTGTGGAGGCCAACGCTATGCAAAAACCCAAACAATTTTTTGGTGCTGCCCGTAAAATTGAAAATGGCGGGTCGCTTACCATACTTGCCACTGCACTTATAGAAACCGGCTCAAAAATGGATGAGGTAATTTTTGAAGAATTTAAAGGAACGGGTAATATGGAATTACAGTTAGACCGCCGTTTGGCTAACCGTCGAATTTTTCCGGCTATCGACCTTGTATCATCGTCAACCCGCCGCGACGACCTGTTGCTTGACAAAGAGACGCTACAGCGTATGAACATATTACGACTTTACATAAACGATATGAACACCGAGGAGGCTATGAACGACCTTTTGCGCCGCATGCGTGGCACAAAAGACAACACGGAATTTTTGGCCAGTATGAACGGCTAAAACCGATTTTGTGCATAATTATACCGCCGCCCCGGTAGGGGCGGTTTTTTATTTTACAGCAGGGGCCAAACCTCCTTACCCTGTAAAATGCTTTATTGACTATATATTTGCGAAATTTATAACAACTTATACCTAATGAAGAAAGTAAAGATTTTATTATTGTTATCAGCATTTGCATTTTTTGTGGCCTGTCATAACCCCTATTCATCAACCAGCCAGGAAACCCGCGAAGAAAGTGAAGAAACCATGGAACACGAAAAGGGAGGGCATGAAGGTGGAGAACATGAAATGAAAGGTGAATCGCACCAAAAGAAGGATGGCCAGCACATGAAAAGCGATACTAATCACATAAAAACAATGGATACAACAGGCACAAAAGCAGTTGCAGATACACTAAAAGGCACAAGCAATACTGCAGCATCACACTAATATAATTAGTTATTGGCTTTTATATATACCAGCATAGGTTTTGCCCTTAGTTACGTGCAGCTTTGAAGTTATAAAGCCTAAAAAAATTTTTCTTTATATCAATCATCCAAACAAGGGTATCCTTTTCCACGCTGTTTTCTTTGTCAAAGGTGCCCACAATGGACGCCTGCGTACTATCAAGCCACTTACCGCCCATAATATACGAAGCCGGGCCCGCAAACATCAGGCGGGCTTTTTCATTTTTTGACGGAACGATCACCGCAATTTCAGTATCGGGATCGCCGGCCTCAAGCGTGGTATTTCCATTTTCATCTTTTACGACCATTAGCCCATACGATCCCACATCAAGCAGGTAACTGCTATCGGCCGACCAATACAATACCGATTGATAATCTTTATAAAATGTTTCGCCGGGGGCAAAGGGCTGCCAGTCGAGCGTGTCCTCGGACCAATAGTTTTCTAATTGTAGTTTTGACCATTGAAGGTTTGGCGCTCCAACCGTTTTGGTTAACCATAGCGCATTGCTGTTTTTCATAAACACCGCACTATCTTTTATTGTTACACCAAGCGCAACGGCTACCGAATCCTGAACCTCCGAACCGGTATCAGGAGGCTCAGTATTACACGAGCTAACCCATCCAAAACACAGAAGCCAAAAAATGGCCGCAAAAAACATCTTGAAAAATGACTTACTGCCGCTTATTTGCATAATGCACGCTTTCTTTAATACCATACCTGGCTTTTGCAAGGCGGGCAGGCAGCTTATTGCCTATTACAAACCACACCCAAACTGTTGAAATGTACAAATACATTTTAACCCAAACAAACAGGCCACTGCTGTGGTAGCAATGGCCTGTTACAATTAACAATACACTTACGCCTAATTAACTACAATTTTTTCGGTCCTGGTTTCGCCGTCGGCCTCAACTTTTAAGATATACAAACCCGTAGCAAGCCCCTGTAGCGGAACATTTACCTGTTGCCCACTTACAGTGTTTTGAAGGTTATTACGATATACTACTTTACCCAAAGCATCTATAAGGCCAATATTTAGCTTTTTGGCCGCTGCCTGTAACTTAACGGTAGTTTGCCCGTGTGCAGGGTTAGGGTAAACACTCCAGCTAAGCATCTTTTTGTTTAAAATAACCTTAACAATGGCCGAATACGTAAATTGGCCATCCTTATCTACCTGCTTTAAACGATAATAATTAACCCCTGCATTAGGTTTGCCATCAATATAAAAATATTGCTGAAGCATGGTTGGGTTATTACCACCAGGTAAGGTACCAATAGCAGCAAACTGTATTCCATTACCACTACGCTCAATTTGGTAAAGGTTGTTTTGGTTTTCGTTGGCTGTTGACCAATAAACGTTTACTGAATTTCCGGTGCCTTTAGCAGCAGTAAAACTTAGCCAGTTTACCGGCAAAGGTGTAGCAACACTTGAGCAAATGATCAGTCCCCATGCTGTAAGGCTACCGCCATCTCCCGTTTCGTTATCAGTTACGGTCAACGTCCATGTGCCCGCGCTGGCCTGGCCGTTAAACGCCGATAAAAGCGATGCAGGTTGCACAGTTACGCCACCAATTGGTGGGCAGGGAAAGGTGCGGGTGGAAGATTGGTCGTCAAGGTTCAGGTCAAAATTTTGTTCGCCGTCGCATATCTTATCAAACAAAATAACACTGGTATTGCTTGGGCTGCGCAGGCTAACCGTAATATCAGTTATATATTCATGCGTTCCTTTCAAGCCTACTACATTAAGGTCGTTTATTAATACGTTGCTTGCCACATTTAGCGTGGAGGTTATAGTATTTACGGTTGCAGCGGCTATTACTTTTGGTACATCGCTACTTGCGGCAGGCGGATTGCACTGTGCAAGAAATGTTCTAAATACATTGGTTGCCGAAGCGCTACCGGTACCACAGGTATTGCTTGCCCTTACCCGCCAATAGTATTGTGTATTTTGCAACAACGGATTGCTAAGGGTAAAACTGGGGCTGTTTACCCCGCTAATGGTTTGAACAATATTGGTAAATGCGGGACTGTCAGCAATCTCCAGCAGGTATTGCGAGGCTCCTGCAATAGCGCTCCAGCTAAAGTTGGGCATTATTGGTTGCCCGATGGAGCTGTTAGCTGGGTTGTTAAGTGTAGCGGTAGCCGTTATTGGCCCTACACGGTATTCCAAACTTTGGTTTTTTGTAACTGAATTGGCAATGCCCGTTACATTAATAGTGTAAATACCCGGTGCCAGGTTGCCCTGAAGGGTAACGGTAACATCGGTACCGGGTGTGGCTGGGTTATTACTAAATACCAAAGTAGCGCCTTGCGGAACCGCGTTGGCCGACAGTGCAATGGGCTGGCTGAAACCCGCTAATGCACTGGTACGCAAAACCGCCGAAGGATTAACACCATTGCAGCTGGTAACAGGTGCAGGTGCATTAAATACAAACTCCTGGGTATTGCCGTTGATTATACTAAAATTAAGATTGCTTATATCGAAAAATATATTGCCTTCTGCCATTACCCGTATGCGTGCCTGCGTGGTTAAATTGGCAGGTACTTTTATTTCTTCCGTCCCATCGTTAGGGGTGCTGCCCACCAGTAGTACAGGATAGGTAAAGCCACCATCTAACGACAACGAAATGCTTACGTTAGCGCAACTAATGGGTGCCTGGTCAGTTGCATTTACATTCCAGGTAATTGTTCTAAACGAGTTTGCCACCCAATTTACAAAGGTATTGGGCGAGGTTACGATAAATGGCCCTGCATTGGCAAAAACAGTTAGCTTAGCATCGTCGGACGATACGCCACCCCCGGTTTCTCTATTATCTCTGGCCGTTAATCTCATATTGATATTTCGTGCATAAGTTGGCAACACCTCGCCAAAAGGGGTGGTGTTAGCCACCAGGTTAGAGAGGCGTGGAAAAACCCTTACTGCCGAACTGGTAGGTGCAAACGACCGAAAAATGGGCGCATTGCCCGATGGGCTTGCCGGTAATCCAAAGGGGCCACCAATATCAATTTGTTCCCAGCTATAAACAAGGGGGTCACCATCGGCGTCGGAGGCCACACCCGTAAGCATAAAAGGTGTTGACCGGGGAATGATAAAGTCTGTACCCGCATTTACAACCGGCGCCCTGTTGCCTGTGGCAAGGTTAACTCCACAACTATTGCCACTACTGTTTATTATGTAATCATTTATTTGCGTTAGGCTAATGGAATGAAACTGCGGGTCGCTATTGGCTTGCAAATTGCTGGCTGAATTACAAATACCGGCATAAGCCATAACAGTGCTGCCACTGCCTGGCTCAACATTACTGGTATTGTCGCCATTTGGAGTTTCGCAATTACCTGTATTGCCATTAAAAGTGTGCGTAGCCCCAAACTGGTGGCCTAGTTCGTGGGCAACAAAGTCAATATCGTAGGGGTCGCCCTGCGGATTGGGGCTACCGGTAATACCCCTGGCTTTTTGTGTATTTCGGCATACAACACCCAAGCCAGCCAACCCGCCGCCGTCGGTGCTGAAGGTATGGCCCACATCAAAATTAGCGCTGCCGATAATAGCGGTTATTTTGGTTTGACTTTCGTTAATCAGGACACCAGGCGTATTATTACCCTCAAAACCATCCGTTACAGGATCTATAAAAACAATATTTAAATTATTGGCTACCAGCATAAATGCAATGCTAAGCTCCCTTCTATAAATTCCGTTTACGCGGTTTATAGTAGTTGTAATAGAAGCGAGGGCCATGACCTTGGTTGTATCGCCCAGGGCTACCGCATACTCGCCTGTACAGGCCACTGCCAGCCGGTAGGTTTTTAAGTTAGTACCAATTGTTGGGCCTGCAGCGGTGCGGCTTTGCAAACGATCTTTTTTTGCTTTTTCCTCTCTAAAATAGGGTTCGCTTTCAATTAATTTTTTGTTCGATATAAAATCTTTTTTGTAGTAAGATATATATCCGTCGGTTTGATGTCGGTAGTACGGATCAATAAATACTGCACCACTTTCGGGGCTCAGTATCATGGCATGAAAGCCCCACGGCGAAATATCAATGGTAATGGTAGCTGTTTTGTCGTCAATACCCTGGCCACTGTATGTTTTTATAAAAGGCACCTGCCGTGCAAGCCCCTCCTCCATTATTGAATAACCTGCAATGGCAAAGTTTTGAAACCCGCCCAACGGCATTGGAATGCTTATAATGGCAGGGTAACTATTGGTGGACTGCGAAAAATTTATAGGTAGTTTACTTAAAAAACTGGTCATTTCAGAAAATGCCAGTCTCAACGTTCTTCCTTTTTCGGGTATGATGGCTCGTTTAAGATTTAAACGCTGTAATTGTGCATCAGTAGCATCGGTCCAAAAATTTGTTTGAGATTTGACAACCGAAAATATAGACAGTTGTAAGATGATAAAAGATAGCGTAGCAAAAAATTTCATAATGCAGTTTTAATATAAAAAGAGGTTCAAAAGAAAATATGCCTGTCAATAAAAATAGTAATAATTCAACTCTAACATTTATTTAAATACCTTAATGCATTTTATTAAAGCAAATTTTAATGCCTGTAAATACTATTGATATTCAAACATTTTTAATGTGGACGAATAGTTGCCCTATAATAGATGTACGTAGTCCGGGCGAATATGTGCATGCACACGTTCCCGGCGCCGTTAATCTTCCGTTGTTTAGCAACGAAGAGCGGGTAGTGGTGGGCACCACCTACAAACAACAAAGCAGGGAGCAGGCTATAAAAGTTGGGCTTCAATATTTTGGCCCTAAGTTGGTTAAAATGATTGAAGAAGTAGAAACAATGGTGGCCAAACGCAAAAAGCAACGCCAACCATTAAACGGTGTACCTCCCAACGCAGTACTGGTACATTGCTGGCGTGGCGGCATGCGCAGCGCAGGGGTGGCATGGCTGTTGGATTTGTACGGCTTTAAAGTATACACCTTAAAAGGCGGCTATAAAAGTTTTAGAAATTGGGCCCAATGGCAATTTAAAACCGTTTACAGTTTTCAAATTGTGGGCGGATATACCGGCAGCGGTAAAACTTACCTTTTGCAACAACTGGCCAATAACGGCAAAGCAGTGGTTGACCTTGAGGGGCTGGCCAACCACAAAGGATCGGCGCTGGGCGCTATTGGCATGCCGCCACAACCATCGCAGGAAATGTTTGAAAACGTGCTTGCTCTTGCATTACAAAAAGCCAGCAGCAGCATTGGTGAAGGAGCAGAACAATTGCCTGTTGCCAATACCATTTGGCTTGAAGATGAAAGCCAGCGAATAGGCAATGTAAATATCCCTGCCAATTTGTGGATACAAATGCGGGCAAGCCCGGTACTATTTGTTGATATACCATTTGAAGAACGGCTGCAATTTTTGGTAGTTGAATATGGTAAGGGCGAAAAGGAAAAAATTATGAATGCCATCCTGCGCATTCAAAAACGGCTGGGACCGCTTGAAACAAAAACGGCCATCAACCATTTGCTGGAAAATGATTTTTATGGATGTTTTAGCATATTGCTGAAATACTACGATAAATATTATTTAAAAGGCCTGTACAACCGCGACAATTTTAATGAACTGGTTGCTACAATACCCTGCCCTACAGTAAACGCTGCACAAAATGCTATTACCTTATCAAAAACGACCCTGGTGAGTTAATAAATCAATGCTGTCGACTTTTATACCGGTTGTGTCAATTGTGCCAACTACCCTGTTAATGTAAACTGACTGCCGCATCTTTGCACCAATTTTAAAAACGAAGACCACGATTATGACCGATATCAATATACCATTAGGTACCATCAAACTAACCGAATACAGCCACGGCGGCGGATGTGGTTGCAAAATAGCCCCTAAAGTGCTGGACGATATTTTACGTAGCAACCTGGCAATGCCCGACAATAAAAACCTGTTAGTTGGCAACCACAGCAAAGACGATGCGGCCGCCTACGACCTTGGCAATGGAATGGCGTTGATAAGCACCACCGATTTTTTTATGCCTATTGTGGACGATGCTTTTGACTTTGGCCGCATAGCCAGCGCCAACGCAATTAGCGATGTGTATGCCATGGGTGGCAAACCCGTACTGGCCATTGCCATATTGGGTTGGCCCATTAACACCCTGCCGGCCGAACTTGCCCAACGGGTAATAGAAGGCAGCCGCAGCATTTGCGCACAGGCAGGCATACCATTGGCCGGTGGCCACAGCATAGATGCCAAAGAGCCCATGTTTGGGCTGGCCGTTAGCGGCTTACTACCCATACAAAACCTAAAAAAGAACAATACAGCACAGGTGGGCGACCTGTTATACCTTACCAAACCAATAGGCGTAGGTATGATGGCGACTGCGCAAAAGCGTAAAGTATTAAGTGCCGAACACGGCGAGGTGCTGGTAAAACAACTTACCACGTTGAACAGTATTGGCGAAGCGCTGGGCCACATTGCCGGCGTACACGCCATGACCGACGTAACCGGCTTTGGCATACTGGGCCACCTGGTAGAAATGGCCGAAGGCAGCGGTGTAAGTGCCGAACTGCACTACGACAAACTAATATTAACCGAAGGCGTAAAAGATTACCTGGCCAAAAAGACCATCCCCGACAGCACCCGCCGCAACTGGGCCAGCTACGAAACCAAGGTAGACCTAACCGCCCTACCCAACCAAACCGAAGCCCTTGACCTGCTACCCGACCCACAAACCAACGGCGGGCTATTGATAGCCGTAGCACCCGAAGCTGCGGGTGAAGTGGAGGCGCTGTTTAGAGCACATGGGTTGGAGCAGCATTGTGAGGTGATTGGGAGGATGGGAGTAGTGGGGGAGTTTGTGGTTAGGGTTGTTTAAGGGGTTAACTTGTTGTGTTTATCCGGATTTTTTGGCTGGATTTACTTCGGTTTGTTTTGGAAGTTGCGTACATCCAGGAATATTTGGCAACGTAATTTTTTGTTAGAAGTTTTATAAAAAAAAACCACCAATCCAGCTATCTTCTTTCTTACAAATCAGGCATGACAGATTGAGATACGAAACTTATAACACTCAGTAAATTGAAGAAGCATTAAATTTTTTCTAACGAAAGAGGTGCTATTGCGCTGATTGGACAAATTATCACTTTGCCAATTTCGGAAAATGGCTTCCAGAAATTTAAAACAGTAAGTTTTAATATTCATTTTAGACAAACTGCTATGACTCCCAATTATTTTGAACATTACGCGTTGAACGGTGAGGAATTAGTGAAGGTTATGAGTTTAATACTGTGATTGAGCTATTTATCGACGACAAATACTAATTTAATATCAAAAAAAAGGTAGCAAAAAACATAAATTAAAATAATATTTTACAGCTTTATTGCGCAAAATGCTTGCAAAATTTAAAAGAAAGAATAAAGGATTTGGGTGACAGGCTTTTACCTGTTTTTTAGCGGTTTAATAAGCAAGCAAAAATTGGTCGAACTGGCTTTTACTGCCAATATTATTGTCCAATAAATTTTTTTGCCGTTGGTAGTTAAGCGAGTCGTTCGTCAACTTAAGTTTAGCTACCTCTATCTGGCGGCTAATTTCTTTCAGCTTTGACTGGTTGCCAGCCAGGTTATTTTTAGCCAGCGCCACGCCGAGCCGTGCATTTTCGGTTGCTAATGGCTGGGTATTGTTTTCTATTGTAAACAAGGCCTGGCCTTTGGTTACTACATCGCCCTCGGTTACCTGCACCTTTTTTAGTATACCATTGACCGTTGTAAAAGCCATATATTGACCGGCAGCTTTGAGGGTTACCGAGGCATACACCGCTTCGGTCATATTGGTATAGGAGGGCTTTGTGGTTTGGCTGGCCTGCTGCTTACATGCACCCATACAGCAATTAATAACCATAGTGCAGCCGTACGCAACTTGTAAAAATAGGATAGTGGGTTTGGTAAAAATCGACGGGTACCTACAAACATTTTTACTAACTTTTTATACTTAAAAATAAGCCGGTATATAAATCTTTAAGCTAACCAAAATCATAGTGTTACTACGTTGCTGGTTAGCTATTGTAAAGTATTCACTAAAAAGATGTTTTCAAAACTAACAAAAACAAGGTTCCTGTTTTTATACACAACATGCACTTTTAATACCGATAACTACGCAAAGGTAAAAGTCAAATAATAGTTTATAAGATGATGATATGTGCTTGCATTCTTCATAAATAAAGCAATTTTTATGAGTAAATTATTTTATAAACCAACAATCAACCTCATGGAACCGATAGTAGACCTTTATACGCCTCCATTGTTAAAGCCTTATGGCCAAAGTTTTACGCTAAACCCGGCAGGGCAAAATACCGGCAACCGCAACCGAAAAAACAGTATATGGTATTACAAATCGCCCAACATTTTTGAAAAGGGCATAAGTTGTTTACGGGTATATGCAAGGTTACATACGGCGACTGTACCGAAATTGTGTATGCCAATACCAGTATTGTTGTTGCATCGCTATACCCAATTTAGCGTGCTTTTTTTGACAATATACCGGGGACCGGAAAGTTAACTGACCTGGCATTGGATTTTATTACCAGCGTTGGCAGGCAGCGGGTAGATTATATACAGGCCATTAGCAACTATTTTGATGACCTACCAACGAACTTGTATTTTACTAACAAATGGAAGCGGTGCTGCTTAACACCGAAATAGGTAAATGGACCTATAAACTTTCTTGCAAGTTTCAATTTGCAAGCTACAAGTTGCAAGCTACAAGTTGCAAGTTGCAAGTTTTAAGCTGCAAGTTTCAAGCTGCAAGTTCTAAGCTACACGCTGCAATCCAGAAGCTTTAAGTTTACCGTCTCACATTTCACGTTTCACGATCGACTATTCATCATTGGCTCAAAATGAGTATAGTAAAAGATAAATAGTGCGCTTCGCACCCTGCAAAGCAAATCTCACCTTTCAGCCATCGTTTTTTACTTTCTACTTTTTAATTAAAAATGGACCAGCCAATAACGACCGGTCCATTTTCAATTAAAGAATTTAAGTGTGTTAGAATCGAATATTTAACGAACCCTGGAACACAGTGCCTAACTGGCTAAACTGGCTTCCGTTGTAGCCTAAAATATTGTATCGTCCGCTAAATCCTAAAAAGCCTCTTAGCAAACTTGCGGCAGCAGGGTTGTTTAGCACTGCCTGGCCTGCAGGGTTGAGGGCTTCTAAATCCCACTTGGGTAAAACGTTTAACAGGTTATTGATGGAAACCGAAAAGTTTACCTTTTTGGTAATGTCGTATCCTATATTTAAATCGGTTACCACTGCGGCTTTAAATACCTGCTTTATGTTTTCCATATCGCTGCCGCCGTTGTCAAGGTCCTGAAATTTGGTTGGGCCAAACAACGTGTTGTTTAGGTTTAAGCTAAGCTTATTAATGCGGTAACCGCCACCCAAAACAAATTTATATATAGGCCTGCTTTCGGTTAGCAGCGATCTTATTTGTGAGTTCAAAATAGTAGAGCCACCTGCTTTTATTGCGCTTGGGTCGTTAGGGCTGCCAATGATTTTATTTTTAACGGTGTAGTTTCCGGCAAGGTTAATACCAAGTTTTCCATTTCCCAGCGAGATGTTTTTATAGTTAGCTACCAGGTCCAATCCATCGGTTTGCGTTTCAATACCATTAATAAAAAACTGGATGGTTTTAACACCTGCAGTACGCAATATTTGGCCTAACTGGCTGTTGGGGTTGCCGCTGCTGATGGATGAACTGTACACAATGCGGTCCTTTATTGTTATGCTGTAATAATCAAGGGTAAGGCTAAAATCGCGGGTGGGGTTAAAGCCAAAACCAAAGGTGTAGTTGTTGGATTTTTCAGCTCTCAGGTTGGGTATACCTAATGCAAATGCCTGCTTGCTACGGTTGTTAAATAAACCTGATAGTTGAATAGTACCACCCACAAACGCCGCCTGGGTACTTTGTGAGTAAATTTGGTGCAATGTTGGCGCCCTAAACCCCGTAGAGGCAGAAGCACGAATAACAAACTTGTCGCCGGCTACCTTATATCGGCTGGATGCTTTCCACACAAACGCGTTTCCAAAGTCGCTGTATTTTTCCGCACGAACGGTAGCGTTTATTAAAAAATCTTTACTCACATCAAGGCTTGCATCGGCATAAGCACCAAAGTTAAAACGGCTATTAGTAGTAGCATTTTCGGCCCTGATACCAGGAAACGAGTTGGCACCTTCGCCTGAATACGAAGAGGTGTCGCCTGCAATAATCCTATAGGTTTCGGACCTTATTTCGGTACCAAAACCAAGGCTAAGGCTTGTGCTTACCGCTTTTGTTACATCGTAGTTACCAATTATATTCGAAAAGCTAAAACCTCCTGGCTTAAATGTGGTAGGACTGGCTGAACCCAACGTAGCATTTACCGTGTTTTGAACGGTGTACAATTGCTGGTTGCCGCCAATTGTAAGGCTGGCATCTTGTTTCCAGCCGTTGGTTTCATTTTTTACACCTATGGTAGCGTTGTAGTCAAGCAAGTCGCCTTCAAAGGTGGGTTGATAGCCCAGGTACGGGGTACCTGCCGGGTGTAGCAATCCAAAATCCTGCCGCCAATACGGGGTGCGGTAGTTGGCATTACTAATAGCCTTTTTTTGCACAAGGGCTGCATTACTGTAAAACAGGCCATTTTCTCCCATAGGTACTCCAAGGTTATATGTAAATTTTGCGGCAGTTATTTCGCCCGTGCCATTAGTATTATTTGCAGTGGGGAAAATACGCAGGTAATCTACAATGGCTTTATTTACAGGGGCGGTTAACGGCTGTGCGGGATTGCCAAAAGTGGCTACCTCTGTTGGTATATCAATAATACCCGACCTAACGGCGTTGTTTTGCTGGCTAAAATCAACGGTATAATTTATAAAGCCTCTGTTGGCAAAATTGCTACCGCTGTTAAAGCTTAAGCCATACGTGCCGCCGTCCCCTTTACTGGTAACACCGCTATTTAGGGTAAGCGAACTGTATTCGTATTTGTCTTTTAAAATCACGTTCATTACGCCCGCTATGGCGTCCGATCCATATTGCGCCGAGGCACCATCGCGAAGTATCTCAACCCGTTTAATTGCATCGGTAGGTATGGCAGAAAGGTCGGCACCCGTTTCGCCACGGCCAGGCGAAAACTGCACGTACAAAAGCGAACTCAGGTTTTTACGCTTACCATTAATTAATATTAGTGTCCGGCTGGGTCCAAGGTTACGTATCTCGTAGGGGTCTAACAGGGTGGTGGCGTCGTTAACAGGCGTATTAACCGTATTAAACGAAGGTACCCGGTATTGTAAAGCCTTGTCAAAAGTAGGCTGCCCGGTACTTTTCAATGTTTTGTAATCAAAATTATCTACTGGTAAGGCCGTATTGGCCGACGATCGTGGGGCCGAGCGGCTACCCGTAATTACCACGTCCTCCATTGTTGCCTTGCTAACTATAAGGTCTACATCAAGTGCTAGTGTTTGATTAGCTGTCAGGGTTATGCGCTTGCGCACCTGCTCAAAACCAGTGGAAGAAAAGGTTACGGTAAATGTTCCTGTCGACAGATCGAGCGAATACTTTCCATTGCTGCCCGTAGTGGTACCCTTTCCACCGGGTTGTACCTCAACACTGGCATCGGCTATTGGGCCTCCATCGCCGGTAACGGTGCCGGTAATTTTTTGCGAAAAGACGGGGAAGAGACAGGCAATAAATATTCCTGTAAAGAGTGGTTTAAGCAGTTTTGTCATGTGCGTTAGTTTTTTTTAGAGTGAAAAGTTTAACTGTTTAGCAGTTTTGTAGCGCAACGTTATTTTTTGGGAAAGGTTTAAAAATGTGTTTTAATCAAAACATTTTGTTTGAAAATTAGCCGGTAATACAGCCAGCTTCACGATTTTAAAAATTGTATGGGGCAAAATGTAACATTATTCAATGGCAAAAGCAATGGTTGGGTAACCTTAAAACAGAAGGTTTTTACAAACAGGGTAATGTTCCAAAATAGTAACCCTTCAAAAACTATTTTTTAAAAATAGTGGATTGAAGCAAGATGTAATAAAATGGCTGTATTAACAATGGCAAAAAATTGATTGCTGTTTAAGTTGTTATATTTCAAGCAATACCGTTGTTTGAACACTTAAAAAATCGACCTGCTGTAACACCAGCCATTACTTTTACCAAAACTTATTTATGTTTAAAAAATTAATGGTACTGTTTCTTTTGGCGGGTCTCACAAAGGCCGATGCCCAATTGACACAAGCTCATAAAATAATGGCCGGTGGCGAAGAAATTATCATACAACCGGTTATGCATTCTTCGTTGGTACTAAACTTTAAAGGCAAAAATATTTACATCGATCCATCGGGCGGAGCTGATCTTTTTAAAGGGATGGCTGCGCCGGATGTAATCATCATAACCGACATTCACGGCGATCATTTTGACCCCAAAACCATTGAGGCCATCAATACCAACAATGCAATCATTGTGGCGCCACAAGTAGTAGCCGATAAACTAACCATCAGCAAACAAAAAGTTGTAGTAATAAACAATGGCTCCGAAAGGCAACTGACAGGCATGACGATAACAGCATTGCCAATGTATAACCTTCCCGAATCGGCCGACAGCCGCAACACCAAAGGCAGGGGGAATGGATATGTGATAAACATGGGAGGAAAAAACATTTACATCTCCGGCGACACTGAAGCCATTGCCGAAATGCGTTCGCTTAAAAATATTGATGTAGCCTTTGTTTGCATGAACCTGCCTTATACCATGGATGTAAAACAGGCTGCACAAGGCGTACTCGATTTTAAACCTGTCATCGTGTATCCCTATCACTACCGTGGGCAGGATATTAATACATTTAAAACATTGGTAAATGCCGGTGGTAAAAACATAGAGGTACGATTGCGCAACTGGTATCCAATTATGAAATAATAAATAGCCCTTTGGCCATTACTAACCTAAGCCAGGAAGCCTCACCCAAAAAAGTAAGGTTTTTTTTGGCCCTGCCAGATGAGGGAACGGTAGGTAATTTAACTGGCAACCTCGTGGTGTAATTATGGGAATAATATTGATGAATGGATATATCATTATTCAGTATTTCAGCCCTTTATTCCGTTAAAATGGCGGGCGCCTTCAATCATTATACAGTTCAGAAAGGCACCTGCGCTGTAGGATAGCAGACATGCAAAAATTATTGCGGCTGATATTTATTATTTTTTCAAAGCCTTTGCAATTGGCAAAGTAGAAGTTATACGAAGTCAATGTTCCACAAAAAATTAATAGCTTACCAGCTATGAAAAATTCAGCCAGGTTTATTATTTCCATCGCTATGCCGCAGGTGGTGGGTTTTAGTGCAGCTTTAATTACCAACAAATACATTAACGGCTACTTTAACCAACAGCTTATAAAACCCGGTTGGAACCCACCCGGTTACCTGTTTGGCCCTGTTTGGACAACCCTATATGTGTTAATGGGCATAGCCTTATATAAAATTTGGAAAAGCGATGCATCAAAACCAGTTAAAACTCAAAGCATTGTGTTGTGGTCAATTCAAATGTTCTTCAACTTTTGGTGGTCAATTATTTATTTTAAAGAACAGGACATTGGGCTGGCACTAATTGACATTTGCTTATTGTGGCTTACCATACTATTGACCATTTTTTCGTTTGCCCGCATTAGTAAAACCGCGGCATGGCTGCTGGTACCCTACATTTCGTGGGTAAGTTTTGCGGCGTATTTAAACTATACTATTTGGGCGTTGAACGGATGAGAATTAAAAATTAAAAATTAAAAATTTAAAAGTCAAAATAGAAAGGTGGCTCATAAAACACCAAAAATGACACGTCAAAAATGACACGTGAAGGGTTAAACGTGGAAAGTAATATTTTTAACGCGACTTTTTTTAAAAGGCGTAACGAACATTTTATGTTTGACTATTTACGATTACTATTTACGATTGTTATTACCTATTCGCGTCTGAAAATTTCTAATCCTCCATTAACTTTTCACGTTTCACGACAACCATTGACTATTGATTTTACAGCTTTGACATTTCAGGTCAAAGAATGCACAACTGACCACTCACCTCACTACTCACCGCTTACCTCTCACCGCTCACCGCTCACCTCTCACCTCTCACCTCTCACCGCTCACCTCTCACCTCTCACCTCTCACCTCTCACTACTCACCGCTCACCACTTACCTCTCACCGCTCACCTCTCACTACTCACCTCTCACTACTCACCTCTCACTACTCACCTCTCACCTCTCACTACTCACCTCTCACTACTCATCGCTCACTACTCACCTCTCACTACTCACCTCTCACTACTCACCGCTCACTACTCACCTCTCACCTCTCACTACTCACCTCTCACTACTCACCGCTCACCTCTCACTACTCACAACTCACCACTTACCTCTCACCGCTCACCGCTCACCTCTCACCTCTCACCGCTCACCGCTCACCGCTCAACTCTCACTACTCACGGCTCACCTCTCACCTCTCACTACTCACTACTCACCTCTCACTACTCACCATTAACCACTCACTTTTCAATTTTCGATTTTCCAATAACAGAGGTAATACTCGAAATGACCCCGGCTATATCGCTAAGGTCGGCGGGAACAATCATGCTGTTGTTTGTTTTGGCAAGCTTTCCAAACTCGGTCAGGTATTGCTCGGCTATGCGCAGGTTTACTGCGTTCATGCCACCTTCGGCATTAATGCTTTGGGCTATTTCCCTAATACCTTTCGCTGTTGCTATGGCTACCATCTCAATTTCGGAGGCACGCCCCGAGGCTTCGTTTATCCTACGTTCTTTTTCTCCCTCACTCCTGGCAATTGCTTCCTGCTTATCGCCCTCGGCGCGGTTTATTTTGGCTTGCTTATCACCTTCGCTTTCTGCAATCAAGGCCCTTTTTTCCCGCTCGGCACGCATTTGCTTTTCCATCGCGTCTTTTATGCTTTGTGGCGGCGAAATATTTTTTACTTCATACCTCGATACTTTTATACCCCATGGGCCGCTGGCTTTGTCTACCGCTTCTACAATGCTGCCGTTTACTGTTTCCCGCTCTTCAAAGGTTTTATCCAGTTCCATTCTACCAATAACACTACGCATGGTGGTTTGCGATATCTGGATAACGGCAAAGCGGTAATTATCAATTCCGTACGATGCTTTTTGCGGATCTATTACCTGCAGGTACAAAATACCATCTACCTCTACGGCTATATTATCCTTGGTAATACAAATTTGCGATGCAACATCAATTGCCTGCTCTTTAAGGTTTTGCCGATAGGCAATTTTATCGATGTAAGGTATGAGGATGTGAAACCCCGCATCCAGCGTACGGCTATACTTACCCAGCCGTTCTACTATGTATACCTGCCGTTGAGGCACAACCTTAAAAGTGCTTAAAAACGAAAGAAGCAGAAATAGAATAAAAATGATTAAAATAATAGTACCCACCATTATAATTGTTTGTTTGCGGTTACCAATAATACAATACTGTCGTTTCCGGCAATCATTACGTTTTCGCCTGCCTGTATGGTGTCTGCCGAAGTAGCGTCCCACGTGGTGCCTTTAAAGCCAACTTTACCGGTTTGCCCGGGGCCAATAAACGTTTCGGCCTTTCCTATCTTCCCCACAAATTCGTCTTCCAACTCACTCTGGTATTTTTTTGTAAAAACCACCCGTTTAGCCCATTTTCTAAAAAAAAGGATAGACAATACCGAGCTGGTTAAAAAAATTATTAATTGAAAATTGAGCGAAAGGTCAAAAACAAAGGTTAACAAAGCAACTATCCATGCGCCAATGGCAAAAAAGAAGAGGATGAGGCCCGGCACCATAAACTCTAAAACAAACAACACAAAACCCAGTACAAACCAGGCCACAGGTGCATTCTCCATTAGTTCCATGGTTGTTTTTTAGTTTGTTGAACTGTTCAAATATAGCGGTAATAAACTTAGCATGATAACTGGTAAATGATAAGCGGTTATTTTGATTTTTTTGTTTATTGATTTTGGCAATAAAGGTTATTGTAAAAGTTATTGCGTTATGAGCCAACACAGCCACTGCCTAAACTGCCAACAGGTCATTAATCCAATCGATCGTTGTTGTACCAACCGCGGCCAATCGGCCTACATTTACCGCTTGTTGCCTGGCCATTTAATGCACGAACTGGTGTATTTTTTGACCCATACCGATAAAAGCATTTTTTTTCTTATAAACTATTGGCCACCCAACCCGGCAAAACGGCACGCCTTTATATTTATAACCGGCGCAAAAAAATATTCAGTCCCATTAACTTTTTTTTGCTGGCTGTTAGCTTGTTTCTTTTTGTGCAAACTACTTTTCATCCGTTGCAGCGAAATAACGACCTATCCAGCGAAAAAAAAAAGACAATGAAAATAACTGATGAAACAGTTAAAGCATGGCGATTGGCCAAACTGGAGCGGTCTGAGCAGGCCTGAAATTTTATGGCCAAACATTCCAATACCATCAATTTTATTCTAACCCCTATCGTTGCTTTATTCTTTTTTGCATTTTACTACAGGGCCCACCTTAACTATACTGAGCACGTGGTTACTAATTTGTATATGAGCGGATTTACAGCACTGGTATTTGTAGTTTTTATTGCACCATTTTTGCTATTGACAAACAGTACTTCCATGTATTATGCAGGAGTCGCGGCCTTTTTATTGTTCCAGGTTTTTTACCGTACGGTAACCTATTACGGCCTTATGTAAAAGCCAGGCGTAGCAGGGTTTTCAAAGGCATTGCTGGTATCGGTGCTATCGATGCTTTTGTTGGTAATTACCTCTTCATCGGCTGTAAGATGGTACATCGACAATGGTGGTTAGCGTATTTTGCAGGCTGTATTTAAAACTTATTGTCCATTTCGGTACCGGTAAGGGCATAGTATAAATTTTGTAACTGGTGTAGTTGATGTATGTTATTGCTTATGACCATTTCATTTAATATTGCACGGGCATAACACACTTCTTTACTGTTGACATATGCCCTAATTTGGTTGGCATTGTTGCCAATTACCGGCAACGCCAAAATAAATTCCTTTCCATCGGGCAATTGGTAATATTCCTTGTTTTCGATAAAGCCAATTTTTATAAGAAGTTCTGGTTTCAGTGGCATTGCAAACATCTCCTTCGCCAGTCCTTTTGCCAATAATTCAAAGTGCTGAAACCCTACCGGTGTTGGTAAAATGCGTACGCCTGTTTTACAAAGTATATAGTTGCCCAGCCTTAATTCGTTGGCATTGACCATAAGTGGTTTTTTGTGCAAGGTAATACTACTGGCAGGCACCACCCTGGTTGTACCCGGCATTTTTACCAATGCAAAAAATCAAATTAATTATAAGCGCATATTATTAAAATATTTTTATTGAGGTATAGCAGGTAGTAAACGGAGGTTTATGAAAACTAACCAACTTTTGCAATCATTATTGTCTTTAAACGTTAATGCTAAAACCGCCGCTACAAAACTATTCAACCGTGGGCTATCCAATGGCTTCAATTATATAAGCGGAGTAAATACTGCTTAGATATTTGAAAGGCCAATATGAATTGTCTCCTTTTTTATATTTTATACATACTTTACACATGCGGCACAAGCGTTTCCAGGTATGCTAAACAGTCTTTTTCAAACCAATATTTAATCTAAATACCTTTTTATTTGAAACACCTTACCCGCCATGTAACCCTGCTGCTATTTGTAGCCACAATAGCCGTTGCTGGTTTTAGTCAGCCTATAACTGGCGTGTGGAAAGGAAAATTAAACAACCGCAGGGTTGAAGTAAAATTTGTCCAGAAGGGCGACAGCATTGTTGGTACAAGCTATTATGCAGGGGTTTTAAAAGATTTTAGACGTTACAGCATAAAAGGTTACTTTGATTTGTACGATAACAGCATTGTATGGTGGAACCATAAACAAATTTACCCAGCCATTTTAGAAGAAGATGAAGCGCGTAAACTTTTTTCGGCCGACTACAATTGCCCCGGCGGTACTAAAATGTTTTTAACCAGCGACCCCCAAAAACAAGACAACCCTAAAGTTGATTTAGCCAAAGCCACCCGTACCGATTACCCCGATGAGTGGAATTACATTTTTGATAATTACCAGTTTGGCGCCAACCGGCCCGCCGTTATTGACAGTATTGCATTGGTTGCCTTTAGGCGTACTGATAAACCGGTAATTATTCCGCAACCAACAATTTTGGCGAAAGCAGCGGCCACCCATAAACCTGCTACGCCGGTTATTGCAAAGGTTAAAAAAGTGGAACAACCTATTATAGCCGGCAGTAAACCGGCCGATGGCGCGCCAGTCACCAACCGAAAAGAAAAAGCACCGGTAAAAAAACCAGCCGATACACAGCAACCGGTTGTAGCCGCAGTTACACCACAACCATTACCGCCGCCTATACCATTTGGTATAAAAGAAAAGTTTGCGGCGCGGGAAAAAGTGTTTGTCAGGAATATTCCACTACAGGGCGATTCCATTCAACTGGAGTTTTACGACAATGCCGAAGTCGATGGCGATTCCATCTCGCTTTTTTTAAACAACACCTTGTTGTTTGAACATATTTTGTTGTCCGGCAATCCTTTCACTTTTAAACTGGCTACTAAATACCTCGGCACTAATAACGACCTGGTAATGGTAGCCGAAAACCTTGGCTCCATTCCGCCTAATACTGCATACATGGTAGTTATTTCGGGCGGAAAAAGATATGATGCTCAAATTGTTAGCACCGAAAAGGCCAGTGCACTTATTCGTTTTAAAAAGGAATAAACAATCTACGCGCTTTTAAAACATGCCTAATGCCCTTTTAAGCGTGGGGAAGTATTTTACCTGTATTGTTTAATTATTTGGTTTTACCTGGTACAAATACTGTACAAGTACTTAATAGCAGGCCGGGACCAATTTTTTTATAAATGTGGTACAAATGGCCTGTCCGCTTATTGTTACACCGTTTTAGTTTGTGGGCAGTGCTAATTAACCAACGCAGTATGTACGACCTAATAGAAAATCATGGTGTAATTGGCGACCTTAATACGATTGCCCTTGTTTGCCTAAATGGTACCATCGATTATATGTGCTTTCCCAACTTTGATTCGCCCAGCATTTTTGCTTCACTGCTAGACGATAAAAAGGGCGGATGTTTTGAATTGCGGCCAACCTTTACCCACATGAATACGCGGCAATTGTACCTGCCCGATACCAACGTATTGCTAACCCGTTTTTTAAGCGAAGAAGGCGTGGCCGAGATCACCGATTTTATGCCGGTAGAAGAATTGTACGCCGGTAAGGAAATTGTACGCCGGGTAACCGCCATTCGGGGTGAGGTAACTTTTAAAATGAAATGTATGCCACGGTTTAATTATGGCCGCAGTGGGCATAAGGCAGAGGAGGTATTGGACACAGAAATGCTTTTTATAAGTGATGAAGAAGAACCAACCCGGTTACGGCTGGTAAGTTCGGTGGCACTTGCGGTAAAAGAAAATGATGTAGTGGCAAAGTTTACACTAATGCCCGGACAAACAGCCGACTTTTTACTGGAGCATATAGACAATGGACACAGCCGCCAGGCAGACTTTAAAGCTTTTGTTACCGAAAGCCTTTTTGAAACAGTTAACTATTGGAAGGACTGGATAGCCCAGTCAAAATATAAAGGCAGATGGTTAGATGTTGTAAACCGATCGGCCTTATTGCTTAAACTGCTTACTTCGTATAAATATGGATCTATTGTGGCGGCGCCCACTTTTAGTCTTCCCGAAAATATTGGTGGCAGCCGAAATTTTGACTACCGGTTTACGTGGATACGCGATGCGTCGTTTTCGATGTATGCGCTTATAAAAATGGGGTATACCAAAGAAGCAGGTGCATTTATTAACTGGATAGAAAATGTTTGCCAGGATACAAAAGGTGAAAGCAGGCTGGGAGTTATGTACAACATAAATGGCAAACAACAGTTAGAGGAGCATCTACTTGACCACTTAGAGGGGTATAAAAAATCATCGCCAGTACGTATTGGCAATGAAGCCTTTAACCAATTGCAACTGGATATTTATGGCGAGCTTATGGATTCTGTATATCTATACAATAAATACGGCGAACCCATATCGTACGACTTCTGGAAAAACCTGGAAGGCCACCTGGACTGGCTGGTAAAAAATTGGCGCAGGCCCGACGAAGGAATTTGGGAAGTACGGGGTGGCCAACAGCACTTTTTGTTTTCACGAATCAGCTGTTGGGTAGCCTTTGACCGCGCTATACGGCTGGGGCAGCAAAGGTCGTTTCCGTTAAATGAACAATGGCGCACCACCCGCGACGAAATATTTGAAAGCGTGTACGCCGAGTATTGGAACGAGGAGAAAAAGGCCTTTATGCAATTTCCTGGCGCGGAAACAGTTGATGCTTCGGCTTTGTTAATGCCCCTTTTGCGATTTATTGGCCCGCGTGACCCGCGTTGGTTAAGCACCATGGAGCTTATTGAAAAAGAACTGGTGTCCGATTCGCTGGTGTACCGATACAATCCAAACACTGCCGCCCACGACGGGTTTGTTAGCCACGAAGGAACTTTTTCGATGTGTAGCTTTTGGTATGTAGAGTGTTTATCAAAATCGGGACAATTGGAAAAGGCCCGCTTTTATTTTGAAAAAATGTTAGGTTATGCCAACCACCTTGGTTTGTATAGCGAGCAATTAGGCTTTCATGGCGAGCACCTGGGCAATTTTCCACAGGCATTTACACACCTTGGGCTTATAAGTGCCGCCCTAAATTTAGACATGCAATTAAACGACAGCCGCAACCAAAAGGTGAATGGCTCTACCTGACAAGAACCTTTTATTTCCTGTCTGTTAAAAGAATAATTTTACTTTTTTTGTACCCAAACATTCAGGGTATTTAGCGGCGAAACCAGTACTATCTTATAAAAATCACTGGTATTGTTGCTAATGTCAATAAGATAATGTTCCCGCGCTGCGGGTACCTCCGCTATTGTTGTGTACACATCGGCCCCACCGGTAGCTGCGTTGTTGGCGGTAGCCATTTTTATGGTAACCTTCGCTTCCGGTAACAGCGCCTTCCAGCTTACATCAATATATTTTGCCGTCAGGTAGGCACCTGCACGGGCTATCATTACCCCGCCAATCAGCGGCGTTCCATCAACCTCGTACAACTGCGGTTCGGGTATTTTTATTTGAAGAAAACGAGCCATGGTAGGCATAAGGTCTACAATGGCCGGCGTATAGTATTTAGCATAGGTATTAGTGTTTTTATCGTTCGTTACAATCCACGTGTTGCGTTGGCGGTCGCTTTGGCCGCCGTGACTTTTGCCGGTTTTTTCGTCGCGGCCATGGTCGGTGGTAACCACCAGCAACCACTCTTCGTTATTGTTTTGTTGGCGGTGTTGAATAGCCTGCCAAATGCGCCCGATTTGCGCATCCATCAATTGCACCGCACTGTCAAACTGCTTGCTATCGCCAAAGCGATGGGCAACATCGTCAGTATATTCCAAATACACCCACGACAGGTCGGGCGCCTTGCTGCCAATAACACTGGCTGCTGAGCTGGCCACCAACTCATCAATGTGGTGCATATACAACCCCGGTTTATCGTGCGGAAACCGAATGGTGTCCAGTTCATAACCGTCAAATGCAAAATCCACCGCAAGGTGGCCGGTGGCTGCCATTGTATCGCCCACTAATTTGGTACGGTTATCGGTCCAGCTGCTAAATACAGCTGTCGTTTTTAAGGGATACTGCTGTTTTAGCAACCTAAAAATAGTGGGATAATGGTAGTTAGGTGCCTTAATATCGTTTCCGGTAACGTTGTGTTTATTTACCCAGGTACCAGTTAGCAGGCTATTATACCCAACCGCCGAAATGGTAGGCGTTTGGGTATAACCATCTTTTTGCCCACCTACAAATGCCCGCATGTACCTGCCAACGCTGGCTATACTGTCAAGGCTGTGCGTTGCTACCCGCTCCAACACATCGGCAGGTATACCATCTACAATAATAAAAACTACTTTTTTGGCCTTTGGCTGGCTGCTGGCCTGCGCAAATAATAGCTGGCTGCAAAGCAGGCAAAGGAGTAAGGACAATAAGCTAAATTTCATATAAAAAGATGAATGCGAAAGGTAGTTGCTTTGGCAATAACCCAATTGGTGGTCAGGGCTACCAGGTTATTATTATTAAAAAGATAATAAACCGTTTGCCCAACGCTCAACATCCTTAAAATTAATGACTGTCAGTTATTCAAAAGTCGGGTTGTTTGTAACGGTTAATGGCCTCTGCACTTTGCTAAATAATGTGCAAAAGGCAAAAGTCCACCCGGCTTACGCCAGGCGTACAGGAGTACGACCTCTATGGTCATATTAGCAGGCTGCAATGGAAGCTTCATTAAAGCAAAACTGTTTGGACAAAAAAAAATTCCCAAAAGCAAATAGTCATCAAATTAATTTATTGCCACCCGGTTTTATTTCCATTCAAATGCCTGTGCACCTCCGTGCAAAACTTCCGTATGCCCCTTCCAGCTAAAGGTGCCGGTTAAAGTTGGCGGAAGCACTATGGCGGCTTTCAACAGGCCGTTTTCCTCTTGCAGCGAAACCTGTATGTTGCCCAACGGATGCGGCATTGTACCCTGTGCGTTTGTTAAGCCGCCTAAGGCTGGTTGTATGTTAACCGTTTCAAACCCTGCACTACCCGGCATAATGCCACAAATAGTAGCCAAAAAATCGTAATTAGGGCTTGAGCTCCAGGCGTGGCAATCGCTGCGGGTAGGGTCGGGCTGCTCGGCAAAGGTGGTAAGGCCGTTGGTAAGCATACCCCGCCAGGGCGTTAGCTGGCTATAGTACATTTCGGCCAGGCCGGCTTTTTTAAGGGCACGGGTTAAATAAAACCGGTAATAAAAAGTTGCCTGGCTAAGGGTAGAATCTGCTAAAACCCTGGTCATTACTTCACGCGCCTCGCTGGCAGGTATTGCACCCGTTAGCACACCCATAATACTTGCGTGCTGGCTGTAGGTGTTTTGCAAGGGTGTATTGGCCATAACTCCCTTGCCAGGGTTATAACAAGTAGCATATGTAGCAGATGTAATGGTGTTAGCCAGTTGCAGGTATTCGTCGGCTTCTTTTTGCAGGCCAAAATAGCCAAACAGGGTAGCCGCCTGTTGTAATGTGTAAGCATATTGTAATGAAATGATGGCTGAGTTACCATCGTTGGCACCATCGGGGGTGCCCCCGGCAAACGCCTGGTTCCAGTCGGTAAAGTTCCACCAGGGCATAGGCCCCAATATGTTTTTTGAAGTATCGAGGTGGTTTTTGTACCATAGCAAAACACCGCGTGCCGGTTGTATAAATTGCTTAAGAAAAGCATCGTCTTTGCGATGCATAAAATAATCGTACAACATAGTAACCCAATACAAACTAAACGGCGGTATTACCTGTAAGCGGTTGCTGGGGTATCGCCCCTGCGTAAGGCCCTCGGGCACGCGCGAATGGTAAAAGTCCGTAATGGCTTTGCGCATTAGCCGGTCGTCGCCGCTTACGTACAGCGAAATAAGGGCCTGTATGCGGGTGTCGCCTTCGTATTGCAGCTGTTCGTAGTAGGGGCAGTCAAAATACGTTTCGCCCGCGCATAGCCGGGCGGTACGCCAGCCAACCTTCCAAATATCGCCTAACGATGAGTCGTTGCTGACAAAACTGGCTTTTTCATTAAAAGGGTAGCCTGTGTATATACCGTGCAGGTTGTTAATGAGCAGGGGCTCATTGCCGGTAACAATATCTACCTGCAGGTAGCGCCAGGTACGCATCCACAGCGGGCTAAACAGGCGGTTGTTTCCACCATCGGGTTTAAAAATATCAAAGTTGCCAATCATGGTTTTCCCTTCCACTTCGTTGCGGTTACCTTTTTCCCGTTTATTGTTATATAGCGCCTCGGCATAGGTAAGCGTAACGGAGGAGCCTTTGCCCTTGCTGGTGGTTAACATTGGGTAGCCTACCGTATTAAAAGTTTGATCTAACAACAACTGCACTTTTGTTTTGGGTGGTATTTGCAATGGGGTAGAGCCTTGTAAAAATCCATTGTTGGCTTTGGCCAGGCCCAGGGTACGGCGTATAAGAGGTATTTGTTGTGGGGTTTCTTCCATTAATGGAATGTTGCGTGGCGCCAGTGTCCAAAGGTTGTCGGTGCCATAACCTGCGGGTTCGGGTCCTGATAAAGTAACGGCTTTTGGCCACCGCCCATCGTTATACTCAACCTGTTGCCAGCCCCACGGATATTTGGATGCATCTACCTCATCGCCGGGACCCACCACCATATAGGTGCGCAGGCGACGGCTATTGTCGGTTGAGCAGGGTGTGTACGCACTATCTTTTAACACCCGCCACGAGGCATCGGTATTGATCATTTTTTCGGCCTCGCCATTGCCCTGCAGCACAAATGCTGTTTGATTGGTTATTTGGGCCACCGGCGCAAGCACGCCCATGTTCCACACCAGCGCAGCAATAGTATTTTTTCCAGGTTGAAGAAAAGGAGCTATATCAACGGTTTCAAAATACCAGTTGTACAGGTCGCCGCGAGCAGGGCCGTTGCATACAAACTGCCCATTTACCAGCAGGCGGTAACGGTTGTCGGCACTAACGTGTACTACAAAAGCCGGGGGCTTGGCAGCCAGCGTAAAGTTTTTTCTGAAATGGTAAACACCGTATTCTTTTTGTGGAGCATTTGGGCAGGTTATCCACCGTGCAGGCCATTGATCGGTAAGCAGGGCGGGGTTGATGTTGGCAGTGGCGGTTTGTGCATTTCCCGTAAGGGCAAACCCTAACAGTATGCAGGCAAATAGTATTTTCATAATTGGCAGTGTTTTGAGTTGATACACTGAAAGTAGCAGATAATTTTGAACCATGTTGTACTCCTATCGATCAATTAAATTAAAAATCTCCATATCAAAAGTTATCAGTCTACCCCGTTTGGGTTTGGGCAATAATCGGGGATGCGGCCGACCATGGGTTTCAAGGGTAGCAATTGTTGGGTAAAACTAACAATAGTCCCGGCGCGCCGGGGTGCAACTATGAAATAAAACGGCTTGTGCGTTTAAACCATGGAGGGGTTCTCTACAATAGCTGAAAGAGATTTGTGTTATTAATATGGCAAGTCAGCATTTATTTAAGATGGCCATGGAAAAAGTAAATTTATCTGCCCGTGCCTATGACAGAACTTTAAAAGTTAGCAAAACAATTGCCGACCTTTCGGCCGGTGCCGGTATAAAGCCCTGGCATATGGCAGGGGCAATCCGATACAGACGTTTGGAAAATGCGGATTGTGGTGACTGACCGGGTAGTAGAAATCGGGAGTAATAAGTTGGTATGCACCCATCTGATGTGCTTAAAAATATTTTGTCAAATTTATTGTATACTTTTTTTAATGAAAATATTAGTAACCGGTGGAACCGGCTTTATAGGCTCCTTTGTAGTGGAGGCATTATTAAACAATGGCCATGAAGTGCGGGTGATAGCCAATGGCCGTCAATTGCCTGTTTACCTGCAAAAGCGTAGCAATCAGATTACTTATTACCAGGGTGATTTTGGCGAAATTGATGTGCTGGAAAAAGCATTGCAAGGCTGCGACGCCGTCATTCACCTGGCATGGTCAACGGTGCCCAAACAAACAAGGGGCGCCACGGCGTACGAGTTTTCGGGTAACCTAAACAGTAATATTAACCTCATTGAAAAGTGCATCGATTTCAATATAAACAAATTTGTTTTCATCTCTTCGGGCGGCACGGTATATGGTATTCCCGGGCAGCTTCCTGTTACCGAAAACCATCCTCTAAATCCTATTTCAAACTATGGTTTGGGCAAGCTAACCATGGAAAAATTATTGTACCTCTATCACCACAATCAAAATTTTAATTACACGGCACTCCGGGTTTCCAATGCTTATGGCGAAAGGCAAAACCTTTATAAAAACCAGGGTGTAATTGGCGTATGGTTACAAAATATTTCACAAAATAAGCCCATTGAAATATGGGGCGATGGCTCGGTAGTGAGAGACTATGTGTATGTGCAGGATGTTGCTAAAGCGGTATTAAACGCCTTAGAAAAAGTGAAGGGAGCCGATATTTATAATATTGGCGGCGGTGGAAACGGTCATTCGCTAAATGATATTATTGCTGCAATAAAACACGGCCTTGGTATTTCATTTGAAGTAAACTATAAACCTTCCCGAAATTTTGATGTACCGGCTAATGTATTGGATATCTCAAAAGCAATTGCCGAAATAGGCTACCAGCCAACCATTGGTTTATCTGAGGGAATATCCAGAACCTGGCAATGGATTATTGAGTAGGCTGTCTTTAAATCGTTTCAAAAATTTATACAATGCAATATTTTATTAAGAGTACGAAATGTCAAACCTTAAACCACTATACACTTTCCAATACTGTTATTGGAGGCATGTGAGTTTGCAAAAAAGCAAATCGGACAATTTTATCAGGTATTTGACAATTGGCTTTGTCAAAGTTGAATCATGGTCCAACATCAGCAACCAGTAAAAGCCATCCGGCTATTTTTCGGGCAGATACTGCAGGTTTCTGTTAGCAAACATTTTATCAACCCAATCCTTTAACCTAACATTGGTTGTTTTTATTTTTTGATAAATGGGAAGGGCCGATGTATCAATGGCCTGCATTTTATTTAAAATTGTTTCATAGCTCCAGCCCGCAAAATAAGCTTCGATAAAAAAGTCATGTATGTGGTCTGTCCAAACATCCCTGGTTGACCAATAATGAGCAATTTCACTTTTGGCTTCCACCAATCCATACGTTTTTTCCAGCGCAAGGGACAGTGAATATTGCTCAATAAAATACCTGCTAACACCTTGCCTGCACATTTCATCGCACATGGCCAATGCCAGTTTGAAGTCTGCGCCGTTGCGGGTATTGGGTGTACCTGCTACCCCCGCATTCCACATACGGTCAGTTGGCTGCATAAGCAGGTTACCAAATGTTTTGCCGGCTATTTGCCGCCACATATTTTTTTGAGTTTTGGTTGTTTTGGCATACAGTGGCCCTTCATTTTCGTGCATAAATGCCTTTTCGTTTAAAAGGCTATTGTTTAATACCGCCAGGTCGCCGTATAAAAAAGTATCGCAATCCAGGTAAACCACCGGCTCATTCGGATACTGCAGGCACATTTTTTCAATTGCCTTAATCTTTATCCGCCAAAAAAACTGGTGCTCGCCTTTCCATGCCGTTAAATCGTTTTCGGTTACTTTAATGATGTTAATATGCGAACTTAAATGGCGGTAAAATGCGTCGTTATCGGTAACAATATTAATGGAAGTAACATATTGCTTTTGCGTTAAAAATGAATAGATTGAGAATGCGGTTTGTAAATGTATTTTGGTATTGGGGCCAAAAGCCATGTAGAGTAAATTCATAATTTATCTTCAAATAACCCAATTGTTACGTACCCTTGTTTCAATTGGTGGTGATACATGTATAAGTTATGCAACCGTTCTGCAATAAAACCTTCAACTCTTGATTGATAACCCTGTTTTGGAACCTCTATTTTAAGCTTAACCGCTGTTAAAACTGTCATTAAAAAATGCATGTAATCATCCCAAATGCTCCACCGGGCAATCATCATGCTGTGATATGACATGCGTTTTAATGTACCATAACTTTCAATACTATTGGCAAAATCGGGAAACTTTTCAATTATTACCTCCATTGTAATATCATAATGCTCTTTTATATGCAAATTGGTGTATGCATCTTTAATACCGTATGCAATACCCTTTTCCTTCATCGCCCACGTCGGTCGCTGCACAATCACATCATTTTGCGCTAAAATATTTTGCAGGTGTAAGTATAAAGCCGGGCTAAGGGCTTTATCCATCACTTTTTGCGATGTTCTAAAATAATAGCGGCTCCTTTTTTTAAAAAAAAGTTTGTATTTGTCCTGTATAAAATATCTACGGTATTGGCACAACCCCCAGGCATCAAACCCTGATCGGTCTGCGTTTTTTAACACCCAATAGGCAACAGTAATTTCATTATAAGTGGAGCCCAAATGAGAAATATTGTCACCCGTATCATCTCCCGGCATATCTAGTTTAACAGGTGCATCAATAGCTCCGCTTTGTATAGCTGTTACATAATCAGCCTTTGGTAGTATAGGAAACAACTTATGGTAAGCACTAAATAAATGGATCTTGGGCAACATGAAATGAAATTAGCGTAAATAAATCTTTTGCAAAATAGTTAGCCATCGCATGGATTTTTTGGAAGTAGAAAAATATCAATATCCTATTTTTTTGCTGTTAAGAAGTTGTTTAGAAATGATTTTTACATTTTCAGTAGTGGTTTTTTATAGCATGATAGTTGCCTGTCCAAATGCCCGTTAAACTGGTAACATGCGGCCAGGCCCCTTCAAATACCAGCCCAACGAAATTATTTTGGCGGGGTCAGCCGGGCAAACGTTTATATATTACCTATATGGCATTGCCCGCTTTCCAGGTAAATGTGACGAACAATACTTAAACAGCTTCTAAAAAAAGTTGTCTACGAGGGAGTTATTTAGATACAAGCCAATGGTTTTCATAGCATCATCCTTGCGTCGCAATCCTTTCATCTTTTTAATAAATGGCATCGCCAACTTTTAAAGCAAATGTTTTAGCCTTTTTTAAACAGCTTATAAAACCGTTTATAAATAATAAGCAACTTGCCCGGGCATGGATTATTACAAGGCAACTGGGCAAACTGAAACGCTGGCGTATAATAATGTGCGGTACGTTTAACCCCCTGATGGCTTTTGCAAATGATGTGCACGTGACTGTTTTTAGGCAACCTCTGTCGGTGGTTGGAAAACATGCCGGCCCTATGGTTGACGGTGTTTTTAAGCCCGGAGGGCTTTCCTAACAATAGCCCCGGCGCGCCGGGGTGCAACCATGGGATAAAACGGGAGGTGCGTTTGAACCCCGGAGGGGTTTCCTACAATAGGTTTTATCCCGGCGCGCCGGGACTGTTTTTAGGCAACCCCTGTCGGGGTTGCGGAACATGGCGGCGTTATGATGGGCGGTGTTTTAAGCCCGGAGGGCTGACCTAACAATAGCCCCGGCGCGCCGGGGCGCAACCATGGGACAAAACGGGTGGTGCGTTTGAACCCCGGAGGGGTTTACTACAATAGGTTTTATCCCGGCGCGCCGGGACTGTTTTTAGGCAACCCCTGTTGGGGGTTTTATAAATGATGTGTGTGCGGCCGACGATGGGTTTCATCCCGGCGCACCTGTACTATTTTTAGGCAACCCCTGTTGGGGGTTTGTAAACATGCCCGCCCTATGGTTGACGGTGTTTTTAAGCCCGGAGGGCTTTCCTAACAATAGCCCCGGCGCGCCGGGGTGCAACCATGGGATAAAACGGGTTGTGCATTTAAACCCCGAAGGGGTTTCTTACAATAGGTTTTTGATATGACCTTCCATTTTTACTAACGGTTTTGACCAGTAAGATATCCTTAAATTGACGACATTGCCTGAAGCGGTTTTATACGATTGAGCGTGCTTTTTTTATTAGAGTTTGAATAGTTTTATGTGTTGCATTGCTTATTATGCCCTTGTGCAGTTATACCTCTACGTATAAATGCCAAATAGAATTGATACTGTAAAAGTGTGCGACGCAATCGGAGCCACATAAATATTCCAATGCCAGGTCCACAAAAAAAACCCAAAAGATTTTGCCTTTTGGTGATTTTTGAAATGATAGGTGTTGGACCTGCCATGGGTTTATAAGTTGCGTTGTTTTTATGCCCTTGTGCAGTTATGCCTCTAGGTATAAATGCCAAATAGAATTGATACTGTAAAAGTGTGCGACGCAAGCGGAGCCACATAAATATTCCAATGCCAGGTCCACAAAAAAAACCCAAAAGATTTTGCCTTTTGGGGATTTTTAAAGTGATTGGTGTTGGACCTGCCATGGGTTTTGGCGGGAGTGAAAATTGGGCTACCGTTGCGGTTTAGTTTTTTAATTGGCTACATTTTAATTTTCCATTCGTTGTTCATTGCACGACCTAACAAGGCATTGGCCTGTGGGTTGTTTTTAAATACTTCCTTTTTAGGATCCCACTGTAGTGGTTGATTTAGCTGGTAGGCAATGTTGCCTACGTTGCAAACGCTGGAGGTGCGGTGGCCGGTCTCCACATCGCAAATGGGTTTTTTGCGGGTGCGCATGGCCTGTAAAAAATCTTTATAATGATTGTCGCTAAAATATACGCGTTGGTCGTTTGCGCCCATGGCTTTGGTGGCAAGGCTTACGGGGGTGGTTTCGAGTTTGCCGCGCTGCACTTTTAGTTCGCCTTCGGTACCTATAAAGTGGATAGCGTTGTTCCACTCCCATTTTTGGTGGGTCATGGTAATGCCGTTGGCGTACACATAGGTAAGGTTTGGATGCTCGCCGCCATCGGGCGCTATTACTTCTATTGGGCCACTATCGTCCATATTGAGCGCCCATTGTACAATATCGAACATATGGGCGCCCCAGTCGGTAACCATACCACCGCCAAAGGGTTTATAATTTCGCCAGTTGGGAAAAACATCTTTACTGGTGGGGGGCGCAAGTTCTTCGTTAAAGTTGGCGGCTTGGTTGGGGCCCAGCCACAGGGTCCAATCGAGCCCCGCAGGCATTGGTTGTGCGGGCAGGTCGTAGGCAACAGGTGGCGGCCCCACATTTACTTTAATGGTTTTTATAGTGCCGATATAGCCATTGCGTACCAGTTCGGCGGTTTGTCTAAACTCGTTCCACGACCGCTGCATACTACCTGTTTGAAATACGCGGTTGTGTTTGCGGGCGGCCTTTACCATGGCCCGGCCTTCTTTAACGGTAAGGGCCAAAGGTTTTTCGCAGTAAATGTCTTTACCTGCCTGCGCGGCCCTTACGGCCATGGCGGCATGCCAATGGTCGGGGGTGGCTATTACTACTGCATCTACATCTTTACGGGCAAGTAATTCCCTAAAATCGTTGTAAATAGGGATGGTATTGAACGAGCCGAGGCTGGGTGTTTTATCGTATTGGGCCTTAATAGCATCGTAGGTAAGTTGTGCTTTGGCCTTGTACACCTCGCTAAGGCCTACAACACGCACCTGCCCGGTTGATAGAAAACTGCGGGTGAGGCTGCGGCTTTGCTTGCCACAACCAATAAAGCCAAGGTTTATTATATCGCTTGGTGCTGTATAAGCAATACCGTTGCGGCCAACGCCCCCCAATACATGCCGGGGTATAATTATAAAAGCTGCGGCGGCTTTTGCTGCAAGGCTTACAAAATTGCGGCGCGATAGGCCGGCAGAAGTATTTTTTTCGTTCATGTGGATTGTTTTAAAGGGGAATAAACCAATAAGCAATTGTTAAGTAATATGTTTTCTAAATGTAACCAGATGTTTTAAAAAACCGCACGTTAAACCGGTGAAAATTTTAAATAATAATGCAGACACATGTTTTTGTTGCAGACTGCTGTTTAAATGTTTTAAGTAAATGGCTTTTAAAATAATTGCCGCCATAGGTTGCCGGTAACGTTGAGCTGTGAAGGTTGCTGAGCTACGATGAATGGTTTAAGGGCTGGAGGCATCGGTTAAAAATTGTATTGTTATGATAGAAAAGTTTTGCCCAACGATATTGACCGGTTTTTTTGATTTACGGTACCAGCCACTGTTGGCCAGTGAGGGTGCCGGAAGAGTCATAAGTAAAAAATGCCCGTCGGTGGCCAGCCGCCCCCAGGTGCAACCAATCGATAGACAGAACCTGTAAGGTTACCACGGCAAAATTTTGGCGGCCAGCTTCGCTTTCTTCCATAGTCAATTCACTACCATCCACCTTAGGGGGCAGACCGCTGGCCGCTTCCAATTGCCCGCTTGATGGTGGCAACATAGTAAGGTATGAACGGCGGCTGCTAAGGTTGGTTTGTTGCCAGGCTTCATTAACAGGCGCCCCCGTAATTTGAATAATAGCCCTTGCTGTAAGCCGCAGTTGTATTTTGGCCGGATGGTCGTACAATAGTACGGATACCAGCGGTGAGTCGGCCATTTCGGTACACTTTGGGCTGCGCTTATCGGTATGGAAGATGATGGTTTTGGTGGCTGGCACTGTTTTTCGCAGTACCACGGTTCGCAAGCCAATGTTACCGGACGCTTGTGTGGCCAGCGTAACATAATGCATTGGATCGCGGCCCTTAACTGCTCCATTCAGCAGCCGGTGCCAGCAATCCTTTTCCAGTTGGGGCAGGGTATAGTTTATTTGGTTGATAATAATGGTTTGGCTCATAAGTGAAATAACAAAGGGGGCGGAGGAAAGTTAAGTTGCAAGCTGCGGGTTTTAAGCTGCGGGTTTTAAGCTGCAAGTGTCAAGCTACAAGCTGCAAGTTTCAAGCTGCAAGTTTTAAGCTGCAAGTTTCAGGCTGCGAGTTGCAGGCTGCGAGCTGCAAGCTACAAGTTTCAAGCTACGAGTTTTAAGCTTCAAGCTGCAAGTTTCAGGCTGCGAGTTTTAAGCTGCAAGCTGCGAGCTTCAAGCTGCGAGTTTCAGGCTGCGAGTTTTAAGCTGCAAGCTGCGAGCTTCAAGCTGCGAGTTTCAGGCTGCGAGTTGCAAGTTTCAAGCTGCAAGTTTTAAGCTGCAAGCTGCAAGTTTTAAGCTGCGAGTTGCAAGCTGCGAGTTTTAAGATATGACAAGATACCGAAGACCGACGACCGCCTTTTGGCTGCTGGCGTTGCCTGCTGGCGTTGGCTCCCGTTTACGGACTCCTGACTCTCATCTATTGCCTTTGGCTGTAGGCTGTTGGCTCCTAACTCTCAACTATTGCTTTTGGCTTTTGGCTGTTGGCGTTGGCTCCCGTTTACGGACTCCTGACTCTCATCTATTGCCTTTGGCTGTAGGCTGTTGGCTCCTAACTCTCAACTATTGCTTTTGGCTTTTGGCTGTTAGCGTTGGCCCCAGACTACGGATTTCTGACTCTCAACTTTTGCTTTTGGCTCCTGACTACTTGACTCCTAACTCTCAACTATCAAATTCGGCTGGTGGCTCCCGACTACTGACTTTTAACTCTCAACTTTTGCTTTTGGCTGTTGGCGTTTCTGTCAACTATCATCTACCAATTGTCAACTTTCTTCTTCCGGCTGGTGGCGCTTCTGTCAACTATTATCAATCAACTGTCAACTTTCTTGTTGCGGCTGCTTGTCACAAAGTTTTAATTTTTTTGATGGGTAAAATGCAAAATCTTATATATTTGCAGCCCCTTGAAAAAGGGGCATTTC
>JBBRUR010000030.1:0-50768 GCA_038247635.1 Chitinophagales bacterium | reverse complement strand
CAATGGCAGTTGTTGTTTTACACCATCTGCATTCATACAGTTGCGGAGTTTGAACAAGCGGTCGGCTACCTTATCATAATACTCCAGTATTTTAGGATTTTCAGGTACACAAAATAGTAAGCCTGGCATTGCTGGCAACCCCATGTTAGCCTGCCCCGGACTGTTTGAAGGCGGTAGTGCGTTTTCGGCACTAACCTGTATATTGCCTAGGCTGTCTAATTTACCCTGTATATCAAAAAAAGACTGCGTTTTTGGATTTATCCGTCTTGGTACGCTTGCAGGCTTCCTGCCCAAAATTTGTGCAGCAAGCACATAAATCTGCAGAGCTTCGTTAAGCGGCTCACGGGTGTCTGTGCGAAATAATTGATAGCCCCAGGCAATCAGGTTATCCAGGTATCTTCGATATCCTCCTTTAGTTGAAAAATAATTACGTTGTACCATTCCTTTATCAACCCTACGAATAACCACAAACGGTTTATAAGTTTCCAGCTCCATCTTCAATAATTTAAGATCGTTCTGTATTTCACAATGAAAAGATTTCAATTCAATTTTTCAGTCCGGATCATCTGCTACCATACCCACAAGCTTACCTTGACTTAATGCTGCAATTTTGGAGGCAGGGACGGCGCTTTCCAATTGTTTGGAACGGCTGATGGAGGTGTTGATGCGGTTAATTGAAAAGCTGGCCCTGTCCTGCATGATCTTACCGAACCTTTCAGAGAGTTGTTTGGCTGTGGCTCCGGTTACCTGGCCGCTTATGACGTTACCGGTAATGTTCATGATTACGTCTGCCTGGTCTTTGCCGTAATCCTTTTCAACTGACTAAAATCCTGCACCCTTAAACAGGTAGCTACTTTATTACTTCTTGCGGTGGCGTCAGGCTATCGATATTGTACAGGTAGATGGTTGGGAATTCATCAAACACCAAACGGCTTTTCAGCTTACCCTTTTTGTTTTCCAGTTTCACAATTTGGTTTACCTATAGGGATAACACGGCACCATAAATCTAAATCTTCTGCGGATTGTTACCAACGCACAGAATTTTTGGTGCCTTTGGATTATTAATGTGCAGGCTAAAGTCGTTGCCCGAAAGGACTTAATTCAATAGAGGAGAAGCAAACCTTCGCACGTTTATTTACCAATTACAGGGTATTGTTATTTACCTATCAGTACTCTGGCAACCGACTTTGCGTAGTTTGCAGCAAAGAACGCATGGGGTGTTGGAAAATTATAACGGTTGAATTCAATTTTTCAAAAATTCTTTTTCTGCTTTTTAACCGGAAACTTTCGCCGGTTATTTTTGTGATTTCACACTGATATAATGACCTGTTTACTATTGCTGGTATTATGACATCGTCGCTGACGGTACTAAAATATGGTGAGCTTACATTCGCATCATGTTACGTTTCATTAAAGCGAAATCAAGCCTAATATCTTTCCTCTACTTTGTGATAATAGCATACAAGTCTTGCTTACAAAATCATCGTTTTTATGCTCCTTACTCCTGGAAATAATAAATCACAACGGGCTTGTGCAAGTTGTAGCCCCTTAGATGTTGTATCAAAACGGTTTTACCAAATTTTTTATAGCTATTTATGGTAAAATCCGATAAGTAAGGATTTGATTTGCCCTGATAGGGAGCATTAAGCCCTTGTTAACCAGGCTAAGCTCTTCTTCATCTGTTTCTAAATGAGAAACCCTCCATGCTTTGCTGATACCACCATTATAATTTATAAGGGTATTGACAGAGCGGTTTTTAGTGTTCCAGAAACGGGTGATTAATCCTTTTGAAATACCTTCCTCCGCAGGCTTCACTGACCAAAGAATTACAGATGGATCTGTAACGCTTAGTAATGAATAGCTGGTAAGGGTTGAAGCCTGAGCACTGCCGGTAGCTTCACCTGTCAGGAGTGGATTCTGATGCTCCAGCGAAAATTTCATAGAGGCAGTCGGATCAAATGCAGACGAATGCGAACCTATGGCGAAATGATAATTAAACTTTGTTTCACCATTCTGACCACGTATACCCAATACTACTGAATCTTTCTTTGGCAAGGGCTGCTGATACACATCGGTCTGCCCGCCTGCAAGTGCGTTTATTTGTGAAGCGTCCTCAAAAAGAGAATCCGGCCTGCTATTACCCAATCTGAAAAAACTGCAGTCGAGATTGGAAAGCGTAACTCCATAATTATCTTCACTAAGGTTCACAAAATGATTAAATGTGAGCCAGTCGTACCGGGCACTTTGGGAAGCATAATGCCCCCCGTTGTGTTCATTTTTTGCTGTAATAACAGCACCCAGTTCTTCATGCCCGGTCGTTTGTCCCTTCAGATCAAAAGAAAAAGCCCAGGTTTTGATATCTGCAAAGTTTTCCTGTAGCTCATTTTCCACTTCAATGCGCGGTGATTTTGCATACAGCGTAACCCTTACTGTATGCAGCAAAGGATTACGGGAAACAGCTTTAAGGGTGAGGGAAACAGGGCCCTGGCTTTCAACAACCAGTTTTTCCCCGTCATTTATATCAGGTGTGCCCAAATCGTTTACATATTTACCATCAGTCAATTTCACCAGTTGTCTTGCCGCTGCTATATCAAATATCTCCGTTATTGCTCCTGAAGGGCTCAACTTAAGCCGGTAGTAAGTGTTACTTACATAGTCTTCTTTCACCGTGGCAGCGGCAGGAAATGAACGTGCGCTTCCCTTTTGGAGCTCAAATACTTTGTAACCGACAGAGGGGATACTATCAGCCTGCAACCTGATAACTGATTTATTAGCTTTCGTGATAAACTGAAATGGTGTTTCTTTTCCCGTAGATAAGTCAATTACCTTTATGGCCTTACTGCCATTATACGCAAAGTCTGCCACATCGTTCCTTACCCAATTCAATGAATTAAAAACAAAGAACCTGGGATTAGCTCCTTTTTTAATATAGTTCCCCATTGTTTGCACTGATTGGTTAAAGAGGGTATCTACATAGGAGGATATCTGTTCTTGTATTTTGATTTGCCAATCAGCTCTTTCTTTTCTTGAAACTGGTCCGTCTGCTGTCCAGTCATGTTCCCAGTACATCCCATAACTTTCCCAGGCCAGCTCCCTGGCAGCAGTAAGCTGGTTTCCGAACTTACTGTCTTTTTTAGCAGCTATAATTGAAGACAATGCCTCGGCTGAGCGCAGTTTTTCAGTAGCTCTTCGTACTTTGGCGGTGGTTTCATTCATTGACACACAGTACGTATCCCAATCATTACCATAGCTTACCGATTCCCCGGGAAGATTTTTATATTTGCGCTCCACTTCCTCAAAAAAGTCGATCTCATTCGAGATACGAACTTTAATTTGCGAATTGGTCTTTTTTTTAGCGGCAGTAATAAAATCAGGAGATACATAAGTTGCCAGCTCGTCCCAGCCGTATCCAAAAGCCCCTGCAATGTTATAAGGGTATCCGCCAGTTTCATCACCACACATCCGGTCAAGATAATTTAACATTGTACCGATCGATTCGGCAGGCACCCTGGGCTTCTGTCCGCCCCTGGCCTCTGCATATCCTCCCAAATAGGTATTATTTGGTCCCAGGTTATACCACTTCATCAACACACTCGAGGAATCCAATCCTGTATAATGGTACAATTGATGCTTTCTATGCCGGAATTCATCATCGGGTATCCTGGAGGCACAGGCACATACCCCTTTCCAACTGTACTTTGCCCCACATCCGGCCCATATTGAGCTTAAACCAAGAGGAAGTGTCTGGTTTTCCATACTTACGGCCAAGGGAAAACGCAGACCTAATTTTCTCTCCAATTTACCCGCATCATACATACCTCTTATTACTGCTTCGGTAGGCTGGGCGCCATAGGTACTTACCAATGAATTTAAGGGGCTGCTGATATGCCCGGAGCGGATGGCTTCTACCAATTTATTAAACTGCTTCGGAGAGCGGTATTTTTCATATACTTTCAACCAATAGCTTCCATCGCAATTAAACCTGGCCTGTAAATCGTCCGGCTCGCCTTTGGTAGAATCGATTTGAAAAAGATAATAATCAAGCATCTTAACAAAAGCCGAGTCGTAGGCTGCCTCATTGGCTGTCCACATATAATCGGTATGATCATCATTGGCAATATACAGTTGTTTAGTCTGCTGTGCCCAGAGCGGTGCATCGCCACCAAATGCCAGTAAAATATACATTATCAGGTGGCGATTATTTGCGAAAAAACGAAACTTCATACTACGATTTTTAACTGTAAAAAACTAATCCCGTTGTTGCATAACTTCCGTAATTTATATACTAATGCCTTAACGTTATCTCATGAGAATATTTTTGCCGGGTTCTTTACAAAAAACCGTTCAATCTCTTTAGCAGAAAAACCTGCTTTTAAAAGGTCGGGTATGGCATCTGTTATGGCATAGGCAAAGGTCTTTTTACGAACCTCCGGATGTGTGAGTTCAGCATTTACTACTATTTTATCTTCATGCCAGTCCCATCCGCAATCCATCGAAGTCAACACCTGCTCTTTACATCCATGATCGCATAAATATCTTATCAAATACACAAAATCTTCCCAGGGCGTATCAAAGCCATATTCAAAATTATTAAACAAAAGGCTTCCACCTAATTTGGCGATCCTTTTCATTTCTTGAGCCATCAGTTCCCGGCTTTTCCCGGCCCATCCAAATTTAGCCTCCGAGTGGCAGAAATAAAGACGCCTGGGGTTTGCTCCGTTCTGCATCAGAATATCGAGGTGATTACCGGGATTATGCGTAGCATGGGTAGCCACGGGAACATCCAGTTCTTTCTGTACCTGGCCCGCTGCCCTGAATTTCTCCATTTCCCAGGTAGTTAAAGGGGTGTTTTGGGCTGCCACTTTTATGATGCCGGCACGAATGCCGGTGCCATCTATCCCTTCCGATATTTCTCTTTTCATTTTAGCCTTGAATTCCGCTTCCGATAGTTTGATGAGCGATTCCGGCATCCGGCGCTGTAGATAGGCACCGGTACTTACAATTATGTTCACCGATACTTCCTTCGCCAACTGCTGGTACAAACGTACATCCCTCGTGGGCGAAAGGTCAACGATGGTATTTACACCCACCCTTTCGGCATCTTTTAGCAACTGGAGGGCAAATGTGAGCGACTGCCGTTCCTTTTCAGGAGGTATGGCCACATGATGGAGCAGGTGTTCATGCATCAGCGTTATACCCATTTTATCACTGTCGACAGTGCCGGCTACTGTTGGTATTTTTTTAATGTTCTGAGCTGTATTCTTTTCTGCGGCGGTGGTTTTTAAAGATACTCCTAATGAACCAATGGATAACCCGACAGCCCCTCTTAAACTATTGGTAAAGAAATTACGACGTGTTGTAGTCATATAATTTTAGATTTCTGTAAGTGGTTCCTTAAACTAAAAATGTTTTTATCGCTTTATCAAAAGCCCCCAACCCTTTCAGCACCTCATTTAATTTATGGTAGTTTCTTCATCTGCTTTTTCTGCATCATCACTTACCCCGTACTACTTTTAAAAAGCAGCTATTAGCTTTGTCGATGCCTTATTATAGTTACCCCCTGCTGCTCTTTTTGTGACATTGTTTTTGTAAGGTAATTAATTCATGGCTGTTAGCTGTAAGCTTTGTTTGCTTAACAAAAAAAAAAGGCAGCCTGCCTAATGGCTCATATTTGAATTAAACTGGTGGTAATAATTTGGAAGAATAATTTCCATTGCTTAGTATGTAACCTGTTTGGGTAATTGATTGCAGAAAGGTGAAAGCAGTGCCATTATCGTAATTTAATTCCATTGAACGAACCAGGTAAGCAATCCGTTCATCATTATTTCCTAATCCAAACTTGCTGTTTGTAAAATGATGAAATATCAAAACCCTTCTGCAAAGCCTGTAAGTCCTAATATCAAATCCTGAACGGTAATCGGAAAATAAATCCTTTCTTACGGCCCAGTTATCGTAATCCAATGATACAGGATTTACTTCTTCAGAATTTCCATAATCCAACACCAACTCCAATAGGTATTCAATAGCATCCCAGTTATTAGCAAGGTTATTCTTGTTGAAATGAACTTTGTTGCAGTACTTTATTCTCTTAAGATAGCTATTGGAACACAATGCAATGTCATTCAGCCGGTTTTTCTTGTGGACGTGGACTTCAGAGTTAACATTTTTAAGGGCTTCTTTATGATAAACAAATTGAAAGCAATTGCCTTTATCATCGCAACTGAATTCCAATAACCATTTAAAAATTTTGGCAGGATTAGCCGGGTCAGCAATCCGGGCTGATGGAGTTTTATCAAATATCGAAATGACATTATCCAGGAAACTTATGTTCAATTTGCATGAACACTTATTAGCATTTATACCCCTAATCACATTTCCTCCTCCAAAATCTTACTCCTTTTCGGTACAAACCTTCTTATGATTAATTGATTGGCATTATCATAATCAAAGTATTTAAATATCCAGCTAACAGCAACAGCAATCCTGTTTTTAAAACGGTTGATAGAAATTAAGTGGATGAATGACCAGATGAGCCAGCCAATTTTACCATTCAGGAATAAAAGCTTTAAATCTGCGACAGCGTTCTTTTTTCCTATAGTGGCCATAGAACCTTTGTCGTTGTAGGTAAAACCGGTGCTAAATTTATTTTTTTTAATCAGCGATAAAATATTTTTACCCAGTAAGTTGCCCTGTTGTATGGCTACCTGTGCCACCATGGGATGGCCTTTGGGATAAACATTATTTGTCATAGAAGCAATATCACCAATAGCAAATATATTTTCGTGACTATGCACCTGGTTATATTCATTCACTTTAATACGGCTACCCGGTACCACTGCGCTTTCATCAATTCCATTAATAACATTTCCTTTTACACCAGCCGTCCATATAACGGCACCTGCTTTAATAGTGTATTCACTGTCATCTCTTTTTATTTTTATGTTTTCGCCATCATAATCCGTTACCCTTGAGTCGAGAATTACATCCACCCCCAGGTCGTGCAACCCCTCCAGCGCATGTGCCGATGATTTTTTTGACATGGTTGGCAATACCCGTTTGCCTGACTGGATTAAGTAAATCTTCATATGATCGGCGTTCAATTCAGGGTAATCGTTTTTCAATAAATATTTTTTAAACTCTGCCATTGCGCCGGCCATTTCAACACCTGCAGGGCCTCCGCCAACTATTACAAACTTGGTAAGAATTTCTTTTTCCATTTCAGTACTTCCATCAATGGCCTTCTCCAGGTTTTGTATCATCCAGCTTCTAATGTTAATGGCATCGTTAATACTCTTTAAACCAATGCTGTTTTGCTCAATATCTTTTGCCCCAAAATAATTAGTGCTGCTGCCTGTTGCAATTACTAAGTAGTCATATTTTATAAATCCAATATCGGTAATTATTTGGTTTTTTGCGGCATCAATGCTTTCTACTTTCGCCATACGGAACACCATATTTTTACAAAACTTAAATAGTTTACGCACGGGTGTTACTACGCTATCAGGCTCTAGCCCGCTAATAGCAACCTGGTAAAGCAACGGCTGAAACTGGTGATAATTATGCTGATCAATCAACACAATTTGTACTGCTTTTTTATTAAGTGCTTTAACAATATTGATGCCGGCAAAGCCTGCCCCAATAATGACTACTCTTGGTAAATTGCTGTTGGAAATAGCGGCTTCCTGCATAATATTATTTGTGTAAAACTGTTTCCAGTTGGTTGATGTAATTAAAAACTTTTTCATTTAGCTCGGGCGAAGCATTCACAATAAATTGTTTGGAAAGTAAGCCGCTACTGTTTACCGCTTTGCTGGTAATACTATTGGTAACGCCAAACACTGCAATACCCGCCGCCTGTGCTGCTTTAATGCCTGCTACCGAGTCTTCAATAATGATAACTTCATTTGCTTGCAAATTCATTTGGCGAAGCATTTGCAAATAAATTTCCGGGTTGGGTTTTCCATGTTCCACCGCATCGCGGGTAATAATGTGGTGAAAATAATTTTTGAGGCCCAATGTGTCAAGCACCTTATTTACCTGTTGTGCATAAGACATTGTTGCAAGGCCAATGATAAAGCCACCATCATTTACTTTTTTTAGCAAGCCAATGCTAAACGGGCAGGCATAAGCAGGTAAAACAGTAGGGTCAAATATCATTTGGTGATAAATTTCCAGTCTTGTTGTAATTAATTGTTCAACGGCATTTTGGGCATCCTTTAAAAACTTGCTGCTTAATGAGCTGCTGTACATCTTAATCAGATTGGCTGCAACCTCATTTCTGCTAAGTCCAACAAATTCGCCAAAACTTGCTACAACATAATCTTCGGTAACGGCCCCATCAGACATTTTGTGAATGGCTTTTCCATACGCATGTGCTTTTAAAATTTCTGTTTGTACCAGTGTACCATCCAAATCAAAAATGAAAGCCTTTATTTTATTATTTCCCATGGTACAATTCTATTAGCGTATTTGTTGAGCTGTCGTGGTGCAACGATTTTGTGGTATCCTGAATTTCTGCAATAATATTTTGTGCCAGCACTTTGCCCAGTTCCACCCCCATTTGGTCAAATGCATTAATGCCCCAGATAACTGATTGTGTAAATACACTGTGCTCATATAATGCTATCAGTTTACCCAAATTTTTTGGTGTAAGTATATCGAAAAAGAAAGTTGAGGAAGGTCGGTTGCCTTCAAAAGTTTTGTGGGGCACCAATGCTTCAGCAATCCCTTCGTTGCTAACTTCATCGGCAGTTTTACCAAAAGCCAATGCTTCGCCCTGTGCAATCATATTTCCAATTAAAATATCATGGTGTGGCGACAGCGGATTTAATGAATGTTTAAAACCTATAAAATCGCACGGAATTAATTTGGTGCCCTGGTGAATCATCTGGTAAAAAGAATGTTGCCCATTGGTACCGGGTTCGCCCCAAAACACCGGGCTTGTTTCGTAGCTTACCCTTTCTCCATCAATTGTTACGCTCTTTCCATTACTTTCCATAGTAAGTTGCTGCAGGTAGGCCGGAAAACGTTTCAGGTAATGATCGTACGGCAATACAGCCTGTGTTTGTGCATTATGAAAGCTGGTGTACCACACGGTTAGCAATCCCATAATTACAGGAATATTTATTTCTAAAGGTGTGGTAAGAAAATGCTGGTCTATTTCATTCATGCCCGATAACATCGCATGAAATCCTTCGGCACCAATGGCAATCATGGTAGAAAGGCCAATGGCTGCAGCCATGGAATAGCGACCGCCTACCCAATCCCAAAATCCAAACATATTATTGGTATCAATACCAAATTTGGCTACTTCTTTTTTATTGGTAGAAACAGCTACAAAATGTTTTGCCACAGCTGCTTCATCACCTGATTGCTTTAGCAACCATGCCCTTGCAGTGCGGCCATTGGTCATGGTTTCCAGTGTGGTAAATGTTTTGGAAGAGATGATAAATAGTGTTTCATCAGCCTGTAAATCTTTTACAGCCTCGGCAAAATCATTGCCGTCAATATTGGATACAAAGCGAAAGATCAATCCATCCTGCGCATAAAACTTTAAAGCTTCATACGCCATCACCGGGCCAAGATCGGAGCCACCAATGCCAATGTTTACAATATTTTTTATTTGTTTACCGGTGTGTCCCTTCCATTCGCCACTGCGTATCTTATCGGCGAAACCGGCCATTTTATCAAGTACTTCATGTACCTGCGCCACCACATCTACACCATCTAACTCCAGCACTGCAGTTTTTGGTAAACGCAATGCGGTATGCAATACAGACCGGTCTTCGGTAGTGTTTATTCTTTTACCTGCAAACATGTCCTGCCTTTTTTGCTGCAGGCCTCTTTCGTTTGCCAACTGAAACAACAGTTGTAAGGTTTTATTATTGACGCGGTGTTTTGAATAATCAAAATAAATGTTATTAGCTCGTATGGTTAGCTTACTACCTCTTTCGGGGTCATGACTAAACAAATCTTTGATTGATACTTTATTAAAATCCTGGTAGTGCCTCGCAAGTGCCTGCCAGGCGTTAGTGGTAGTTAAACTATTGCTCATGTTGATAATTAAATGGTGGAACGTTTTGTGTTGATGCTACTGATAAGGTGCTCCCACGATTTATTAAACGAAGCAGCACCTTCATTTTGTAATTGAAGACCCAGCTCAGGATAATTAACGCCGGCCTCGTGAAACTCTTTCAGCAACCTATCTGCCGCGCCATCACCGTTTTGCATAATTGGGCATTTGTTTCCGTGGTCGGCAAAAGCAAGTAATGTATTTTCGGGCATGGTGTTTACAGTAAACGGGGCAGCCAGGTTTTCTATATAGAGTGTATCTGATATTGAAGGATCTTTTGTACCAGTACTTGCCCAAAGCAACCGTTGTGGAAATACACCATAGTTCATTGCGGTGCGTACCCTTGCTGAGGTTAAAAATTGCTGGTAGGCTGCATATAGTTTTTGCATTACTGCAAGGCCAAGTTTATTTTGGAGTGGAGCGGTTACTTTGCCCGCTACTGCTTTATCCCAACGACTTACAAAAACAGATGCAACCGATCTCACATCTGCTTTTAGCCCTTGTGCAATTCTTGCTTCAATACCTTTTAACCACGCTTCTGCTGCGGCTATATATTGTTCGGGAGTAAATAATAATGTTATGTTGATGGGTATGCCTGCTGCAATGGCTTGTTCAATGGCTGGCAGGCCCTCTGGTGTACCAGGGATTTTTATAAAAGCATTGGGACGGTTTACCTGTGCATGAATTTCTTTGGCTGCGTTGATGGTGTTTGCTGTATCAAAGGCAAGCAATGGCGATACTTCAATGGAAACAAATCCATCCTGTCCGTTACTTTTTTCATACACCGGTAAAAATAAATCAGCGGCTCTTTGTATATCTTCTACTGCCAGTTTAAAAAACAATGCTTCATCTGTAATTTCAGCTCCGCTTGCTTTAATAGCGGCATCGTAATCGTTTGAGCTGCTAATGGCATTGTCAAAAATGGTTGGGTTTGATGTTAAGCCCGTTACTGACAGTTCATTAATGTAGCGCTGGATAGTTCCCTCATTTAGCATTGTACGGGTAATATTATCTAACCAGATACTTACACCCTGGCTTTGTAAATTTTTTGTTTGAAGGTTTATCATGTTGATGTTATTTGATTGTTTAGTGTTTTTGTTGGTACTTTATTTTGATGTGATTAGGTAATAAAAGTTGCCTATTGGTATGCCGATGAAAGGATTGCGACGCAACGATGACGCCATAAAAATATTAGCTGGTACCAAAAAAAATTTATTCAGCCACGCATTTAAATATGTGTTTAAAATTTTCATCACTTACCTAAAAGCTTTTTTTGTAACCAGCGATATTGCTTTTTTCAACATTGTTGTGTTATTTTAATTCCGATACATCGGAACTCACTTGTACTGCATACTTTTTTTTAAATTTTAATTATAAATTGGAGAAACTGTTTTTTTGTAATTCAATTAGTTTCGGGTTAAAAATTTTTTGTAAGAGCATCTACCTTGCCAAGCCTGCGTACATGCCGTTCAGCATAGGTGAAATTTGCATTTAAAAAACTTATTACAATTTCTGTTGCGGTTTCAACTCCAATAATTCTTCCACCCAGGCAAAGTATATTCATGTCATCATCTTCCACACCCTGGTGTGCAGCAAAATGGTCGTGTACCAATGCAGCCCTTACACCGTTTACTTTATTGGCGGCAATAGATGCGCCAACACCACTGCCACAAACTGCAATACCACGTTCCACCTCGTTATTAGCAACAGCAACTGATAAAGGAATTACATAATCAGGATAATCATCGGCATTGTTTAATTCGGTATTACCAAAATCAAATACGGTATAATTTAATTCGGCGAGGCGTTGTTTCAAAATATTTTTTAGTTCAAAGCCGCCGTGGTCAGATGCTATTCCTATTTTCATAATTATTATTTTATGATTGTTGAATAAGTGATTTGGCAGTTGTTACCACCTCGTTAACGGTTAATCCAAATTGTACCAGTAAATCTTTTAGTTTACCACTTGCACCAAATGTTTTTATACCCATTACAACACCATCACCCGGTAAGCCGGTATATTTTTCCCAGCCAAATGTTGCAGCAGCTTCAATGGCAATGCGGCTGCGAACAGCTTTTGGTAAAACAGATTCTTTATACGCTTTGCTTTGCCTTTCAAACAAATTCCAGTTAGGCATGCTTACTACTCTGGCGTTTATGTTGTCTTTTTTCAAGGCTTCATAAGCATCAACTGCCAACGATACCTCAGTACCTGTGGCTAATAAAATAACATCAGGCGTTGCTTCACTATCTGCCAACACATAAGCACCCATTAATGCATTTTCAGCATGAGCAAATTTTGTTCTGTCAAATACCGGCATATCCTGGCGGCTTAATATTAACGCAACAGGTGTGTTGTTTGATTCCATAATGTACTTCCACATAACAGCTACTTCATTAGCATCGCCGGGGCGAATTACTTCAAGATTGGGCATTGCTCTTAGAGAAGCAATATGTTCTATCGGTTGGTGTGTAGGCCCATCTTCCCCCACACCAATGCTATCGTGGGTAAAAATGTGCGTTACGGGTAGGTTCATTAAAGCAGATAAGCGAATGGATGAACGCATATAGTCAGAGAATACAAGGAAAGTAGAATCAAATGTTTTTAATTTGCTCAGGGCAATACCATTTGCGATAGCGCCCATTGCATGCTCCCGGATGCCAAAATGAAGATTGCGGCCATCGTAACTATTTTTTTGAAAACCTGTAGCTTTTTTAATGCCGGTAAGTGTAGATGGTGTAAGGTCGGCCGAACCACCAATCATAAAAGGAACATTGTCAGCAATGGCATTCAATACTTTTTCGCTTGCACTTCTACCCGACATATTTTTGCCAGCTTCAAATACCGGAATATCCACACTCCAGTTGGCAGGCAATTTGTTGTTGATGATTTGGGTAAGTTCTTTTGCAAGCTCAGGATAACTATTTGTATAGGCTTCAAACTGGGCGTTCCATACGTTGTTTTTAGTTGCTCCTCTGTCAATAATTTGCAGTGCATGTTCTTTCACTTCATCCGGCACAAAAAATTTTTTATCAGCATCCCAGCCATAAAATGTTTTGGCGCCTTTTATTTCTTCATCGCCCAATGGTGCGCCATGTGCGCCGTGTGTATCCTGCTTGGTAGGTGCACCATAGGCTATATGGCTGTCAATAATTATCAACGAAGGCTGTCCATTTATTTCGTTGGTTTTTGCTAATGCTTCATGCAGTAATTCAAGATTATTTGCATCGGCCACTTGCTGCACATGCCAGCCATAAGCGACAAAACGGGCGGCTACATCTTCTGTAAATGCAAGTTCGGTATCGCCTTCAATAGTTATGTGGTTACGGTCGTACAACCAAACTAAATTATCCAAACCAAGGTGCCCGGCTAATGAGGCTGCTTCGCAGGATATGCCTTCCATCATACAACCGTCGCCAGCCAGCGAATAAATACTGTAATCAATCAAATCAAAACCTGGTTTATTAAAGCGACCGGCCAGCCATTTTTGTGCAATGGCAAAACCAACGCTGGTAGCCAAACCCTGCCCAAGCGGACCTGTTGTAGTTTCTACACCGGGTACATGCCCATGTTCCGGGTGGCCTGCCGCTTTACTATGCAATTGCCTGAAAGTTTTCATATCATCAAGGCTGATATCAAAACCATTGATGTGAAGCGTACTGTATAATAACATAGAGGCATGGCCGGCAGACAAAATAAACCGGTCCCTGTTCATCCAGTCCGGATTGTGTGGATTGAATTTCATAAAACGGTCGTAAATAATATGTGTTACCGGCGCCATTGCCATGGCAGTACCGGGGTGGCCCGAATTAGCTGCCTGCACCGCATCCATAGAAAGTGTGCGGATGGTATTTATAGAAAGTTGGTCTGTTGTATTGCTCATAATTCAGTGTAGTTTTTTACTATTACTTAAGAATGGTGTCCGGATAATTTTTGCTTTTATAATTGGTTAGGTAAGCTGATATTATTACGAAGCGAAAAAAATAACCTTACTGTTATTGTATCGGGACCTGTAAATATTTACATATATAAAAGTGTACTCATTTACAAGCTATCAATGACTATGCTATTACAGCTTTGGTAGCTTTATGAGGCAGCCAAACCAACTTTCTGCAGGCTGGTTTAACAAATAATTCAGCAAAAAACGATTTGGCTTTATTTTTTAGCAATGCTGCTGTTGTACCTGCTTTACTTGTTCCGGTACCTAAAAAAATAATCGTCGCGGCATTGTTTATTACCGAACCTGTTAGGGTAATGCATTGCTGTTGTGTTTGCGCATTAATACTTGACTGGCAAATATCAGTTGATGGAAACAATGCTTGGTTGCCATACAAAACAGAGACGGTATAGCGGTCTTTGCCCAGGCGCAACAACATAATGTCAAACTTTGGCAGGCTGTTAAAAGATGCGGTGTTATGTTTTATTAAACCGCTGTATCGTCCAGCTTCACTTTCGGGGCTATTTTCTCCCAAAATCCAGTAAACATTTTCTTCCGGAATGGGAATATTATCGAGCAAATTTTTCTTCGTCATGTTAAAATTTCTTTCCTTATGATCAGGCGGTACACAACGTTCATCTCCCCAAAACACTTTTATTTTTTCCAAGCTATTCAGCCTTTGTCAAGTGTAGTAATGTATTTGAACATTTGCCTGGGTGTTGAACCACCTGATAATGCCACTGTTAAAAATTTATCTTTTGTGGTAGTAGAACGCTTAGTTAGTAGTAGCTCAAAAACGTAGGCGGCAATCTTTTCAACCTCCAAAAAAACAATGTTTTCTTTTTTCATTATTTGGAAACTTTTTTATAATTCGCAATACTTGCCATCATCCGCCAGGTTTTTGCAAGGATATCTCCACCCATGCATTTCGCCATCATTCACCAGTTCATCTGCATTTTCAGGACCCCATGTGCCGGCGGGATAACCGTATATTTTTTGATCGGGGTCTGTGTCCCATGCTTTTTGAATTGGGGCTACAAATTTCCAGGCAGCTTCCACTGCATCGGCACGGGCATACAAAGTAGAGTCGCCAATCATGGCATCATATATAAGCCGTTCGTAGGCCGATGGTAAATGCGTATCGGATAATTCAGAATAATGAAAATCCATATTCACCGTTTTTACATTAAATCCTGCACCCGGTTGTTTTATTCCATATTTTATCAAAACACCTTCATCAGGCTGCACCCTAATAATTAGCTGGTTACACTCTCTGCCCATTCCGTCTTTTTGAAAAAGTCCATGCGGTGTAGGTTTAAAATGTATTACCACCTCGGTAACCCTTGTTGGTAAGCGCTTTCCGGTTCTTATGTAAAAAGGAACACCACCCCAGCGCCAGTTATCGATAAAGAATTTAACTGCAACATAGGTTTCAGTTCTCGATTCCGGGTTTACGCCTTTTTCTTCCCTGTAGCCGGGCATAGCTTCTCCACGTACGTGCGAGGCCATGTATTGCCCACGAATAACCTGTTTAGAAACATCTTCTCTTTTTATGGGTTTAAGTGATTGCATTACTTTCATGGTTTCGTTCCTGATGGAATCAGCATCCATTGACGATGGTGGTTCCATGGCGGTAAGACCCACCACCTGTAATAAATGATTTTGCAGCATATCCCTTAATGCACCCGAGCCGTCGTAATAGCCCCCGCGGCCTTCTACGCCAATGCTTTCGGCAGAAGTAATTTCTACATGGTGTACATAATTCCTGTTCCATAGCGGTTCAAACATGCCATTGGCAAAACGCATTACCAACAGGTTTTGAACAGTTTCTTTTCCCAGGTAATGGTCTATTCTGTAAACCTGGTTTTCTTTGAAGTTTTCGTGCAAATCATGATTTAAGGTAAGGCCTGATTGTAAATCATAGCCAAAAGGTTTTTCAATAACGAGCCTTTTAAAGCCATCTACTGAATTATTTAACCCAGCTATTCCAAGGTTTTTAGATATGATGGTAAACATGCTGGGCGGGGTGGACAGGTAGAACAGGTAGTTTGGCCCGATGCCGTTTTTTATATTAATACCTTCCAGCAATTGTTTTAGTTTAATGTATTCGTCGGGCAAACTCATATCCATAGTATGATAAGTTACCTGCAAAATAAAATCTGCAACCTGCTGTTCGTTGATAATAATATTTTCAGAAAATTTACGGATGCCTTCGGCCATTTTTTCCTTAAAGGCATCGTTGGCAATTTCTGTACGGCTTACCCCTAATATATAAAAATTATCAGGCAACATTTGCTGATTGTAAAGTGCAAACAAAGCGGGGATTAATTTGCGGTAGGCCAGGTCACCGGATGCACCAAAAATGACCATGATTTGATTGGTTGGTTTTTGCATGGAATTATTTTTTTACTACTGAGTGACCGCCAAATTGATTGCGTAACGATGCCAGCACTTTCATAGCAAATGATTCTTCCTGGCGCGATTGAAAGCGGGTGTAAAGCGAAGCCGTAATTACATGTGCCGGTACGTTTAAATCCATTGCAGCCTGTATCGTCCACTTGCCTTCGCCACTATCTTCTACATAATCTTTTATTGCATCCAGCTTAGGGTCTTCTTTTAGCGCAAGCACCATCAGCTCCAGCAACCACGACCGCACCACGCTACTGTATTGCCAGCCACTTGCAATGGCCGTAAGGTCAAGGTTGTAAGGCGATTTTTCCATAATTTCAAAACCTTCTGCAAACGACTGCATCATGCCGTACTCAATGCCGTTGTGTATCATTTTTACAAAATGGCCAGCACCGCTTTCGCCACAGTAGGTATAACCATCTTTTGGTGCAAGGGCTTCATAAATTGGGTAAATATGTTCCGATGCCTCTTTGTTGCCGCCGCTCATAAGGCTGTAGCCATTTTGCAAGCCCCATACACCACCACTTGTACCGCAATCAAGAAAGTGCATATTACTTTCAGAAAGCCTGTCTGCTCTTTCTTTTGTTTCTTTATAGTTGGAGTTGCCGCCGTCAATAACAATATCGTTATCATTAAGCAAGCTAATTAATTGGGTAAGGGTATTATCAACCGGTTTGCCCGATGGAACCATCAGCCATACAATCTTCCTGCCTTCCAGTTTTAAAGCAAGGTCTTCCATAGAAGTGGCGGCAGTAGCACCTTTTTCTACTAAATGATTAATAGCTTCTGCGCTGCGGTCGTAAACTACTACCTGGTGGCCATGTAACAAAAGGCGTTGTACCATATTACCACCCATTTTTCCTAACCCAATAAATCCTAACTGCATACTGTTGTTTTTTCTGTTTGTTAAATGAGATTGCTTTTTTTAAACCCTGAATACTGTTAAACTCTCTTGATTTTATAATGAAATTTTGTTACTTATTAACTTTGAGAGTTGGTTTACAATAGTTTACGTAGCGCCCGGAAAAACCTTACAAGGTATCTAAATAAACTAATTTGACAGGGCTATAAATATAAATTGTGTTATTTTTTTGTTACTTAACCGAGTTTTTTAAGAAACTATTTTTCCTATTCTGTTCTTTTTTGGTCGTTCTTAAATAGTAAAAGAACCAATATTCGCTCACCTTCCAGGCTGTCTTTTCCATTTTCTTTAAGGCTTGTAATCATTAAAAGAAAAAATTCGTTGGTCATCTTAGCAGAAATGGAAAAACAAACAGTTTTTTAAACACCCTGGTTTTATATTATCTTATTATCACCGCCTACGGTTATTGCTTTTTTCCTTTTATGGCAGTCTTATAATTTGTATTATAATATTTCAATTACATCCCATTATATTCAAAAGCCATTTAATTTAAAAAATGAGATATTTTTTAAATATTGTAGATAATTTATACAAATAAATTATTTGATAGGCAGGATTATAATGTAATGTGATGTTTAAAATCTCTAAAAACTAGGAATTAGATTACCATATTTTTACTATCATGTCCAACCGCGAAAAGGTTGCTTGGGACTGCACTTATACCTGTACTTTTTGTTGCACTCAATAAATACAGCTGAGTAGCTTCAAGTTTTTTTTTAATAAGATTAATACATAATATTCTGCCTTAACACTCTAATTCAGGGACATCATTTGCCTTTCTGTATGATTATTTTGTGTTTTATAAGTATTGAATAAAAAGGAAGTTTTGTGGCAACTTAAACCGAAGTGGTGAAAAATTGTTTGTTGCAACGTATTTACAATGCCCGTGTACTGGTATAATACGAGTTGTTAATGCCCCACATATCTACAAATTTGTATGACGATATAAGACCGATTCCCAAAAAAGGTTTTAAAAAAATTACTTGTCAAAATTTTTATTTTCACAGAATAGGTGGTAATGGCTTAGGTTAATAAAAGTAAGTATAACGGGTACTTTTTATTTTTAATTGCTAAAATACCTGCCTCAACTTAAATTAATATTCATATGTCTATAAATGATTTTTATTATCACCTACAATTTTTGTCAGTGACGCTACTATATTATTCAAAATATATTTTTATGTTTAGTTTTAACACGGGTTAAATGGTCAATTACTGTCAAATAACAGGTCAATATTTTATGACGCTTTATTTTCAAACTTCCATAACACCCACTAAACCTTTAATGACCTTGCTTTATCTATTTACTATTTGCAATAACAAAAGCTATGTAGATTATCAATTTATTGTGGTTAGCATATATCGGGGGTAGCTTTTTGTAAAATATTACTTTTAAGTATTTTTTGGAAGTACACCGGACGCCCAGTTTAGGGGATTTGACAGGGTTGTAACTGCTTTGTTAGAATGTGTAGTTGGGGAACAGGCAAGCTAAGATTTACTATAAGGACAACACGGGTGGGGGCGGTTACGCTTGTTTTATATTATTTAAAACAATTTTGAGAAAATGAAATACGTTGATGACTACCTGGTTTTGCGTTTGTGTTGGTTGCAAAGGAGCCAAATAATCAGTTTGTTAAAGCCCTGAAAGGTTTTTAACACCCTTTGCTAAACATTTTTTAAATCATTGTTTAAGGAACAAGTTACGAGCTATGTTGGCGCGATTTTTTAATATTGGTATTGTTAGATACGATGCGTTATTGATACCATACGCTAATACTGTGTGTATGATAGAACAACGGCTATAATACACCTACAAATATATAAAATTGATAAATTAAAAAATATAAGTGGCGAAATTAACACACCTATAAATTTTTTTTAAATTTTAATTTATGTAGAAAAGTTGAAAATTTTACCGTATGCCTAACGTAGAAAAATAAAAATTTTTGTTTATTATATAGCGTTAATGATGAAAGTAAAAAAATTATAGAGAATGTATAATGGTAGATTTACTTGCAAAAAAAAAAGCTTAAACAATGTGCTATGTTATTAAAGTTATCAGATCAAATTACATGGCTTTTTTTACTTGCATTACCTACAGCATGCATTTCCTGGACGGTATGCCATGAAGAAGTATTTAAAGAGCCAGGAGATTTTTGCATTCAGAAATCTAAGTCTGGCAAATCATTATTGCACCGTAAATTCTTTTGCTGTTTACTTGCAAATATCGTTTCAGTCATTATGTTGTCGTTACCATGTTATTTATTACGCAATACCATTTGTTGTTTACTGACTGGCGTTGATACCTTATTGCAGGGTTTGCTCTTGTTTGGATTGCCAATATTTACCTGAGCATATTTGGTTTTGTAAGGGTTGGTTTGATGATGGAAAAGACAGATGTAGAAATAGAGGAATTGAGGTTGAAAGAAGAAAAGAAAAAGGTGAATAGATTAAAAAGATCTTTATTTTTTGGAAAAAAGCAGATTTTTATAGAATTAAGAAAACTAATATGAGTTATTAAAAAATTTTATTAAAATGAATCTTATTTATACAAAATGATTATTACTTACGCAGATATTGAATAGCAATAATTTTAAAAAAATATTAATTATAGGTTGGCTTAAAAATAACCGTGTGAAAATAAGTAACATAAAGGGGTCATAAATAGTAATCGTTTGGATTATAAATTCACTATATATATTACATCATCGTAAATTAATCTTGCAATCATGACAACAAAAATTAAAAAAACTAAACCAAATGATGATCCTTGCTGGAAGGGTTACAAAAAAGTAGGTACTAAAATTAAAAGTGGTAAAAAAGTACCTGACTGTGTTCCCGAAGCAAAGAAAAAAACGTAACGCTTCATAACACATCTTAAATCAAACAAAGGCCGAAATTTTTTAAACAATAATTTCTTTAAAAAATTAACTAAAATGAATACAACTTTTATAATCGATTATACTTTATGTAAAACCAAATTAGCTACTCATTTTGATAAAGTAACAGTATAAAAGCCAATATCTTTAATCTGGTTAAAAAATATACAATATTTACGCTAAAGAAATGAAAATGGAAAATAGTAATGAATATATCAGTTACAAATTAAATCAACTTGTCGTTCTTGCAGAAGACGGTAAAGTTGGCTATGAAAACGCCGCTAAAGATGTAAAAGATGAGGCAATGAAGAGGTCTTTTTTGATTTTTTCTCAGGAAAGGTCCCTTTACGCAGCTCAATTGAGAGATATAGTATATCAACTACGAGGCGAGGCACAAGATCCGGGAGGCGACACTCAGGGTTCATTTCATCGTGTTTGGATGGACATTAAATCGACTTTTACGGGCGGTGACACCGATACGATAATTAATTCTTGTATTACCGGTGAAGAATCTGCAATAAAGGAATTTGAACTGGTACTAAATGATACGTTAATACTGAGAGCTATAAAGTGATCGTACGTGAACAATTGAACGGTATTGAACAAGCTTTAGCCAGTATCAAATTGCACTTTCATAAATAATTTTTTTATAGTAACATACGGTTTAGTCGCCTTTGGCTTTTTTTAAAAGTCATCAGGTAGAAATTAAAAAATTTAAAAATAAAAAAAAAGTATATACCCTCCATTCCAAACCGAAAGCACCGCCGACATGGCAACGTAGAAGAAATATTTAAGACTTTCTTAAAAAATGTTAGTAGTTATTTTATAGAAACGCTCAACAAAATGAAGAAATCGTTAAATTTCTTTTTAGTATTAAATTAGAAGATAATGGGTTTTTGCAGACGTGAATTTTCATTATACGTTTTACGTAAGTCTGGAAGTTTAAAAGTTTGTATAACATCCTTGCCCCTAACCCTTAATAGCAGCTCTAGTCGATAGGTCGTTCTATAGATTATAATATTTGTTAGTCAATATAAAATTTATGCTAAAGTCTCACAACATTCTTTTTTGGATTAGCGGATTAGCGCTTGGATTAATGGTTTGTGCCATTTTTTCCTGTCCCCACTGGAAGGTGGCTGTACCCTCCATGTTGTTTCTTTCAGTTGTAATTGGGCGAACCGGGTTTAAGAAAAAGAAGGAACTGGAATCAACTTGAAATTATTTATAAAACGATTACCGAGAATAAGTCAGGTAATTGTTCATTAGAACTAATAAAACATTCAGTCATTTCGCGTTTGTAACCAATGCTTATGTTAAGTATGACTTTGACATTTTGAAGGTATATAGAAGCCGATAAATTAGTAATTGAAATGCCGTTGTCAGTATTTGGTCTGAAAGTGCAAATGTTGTATTTATTTGAGATGTATAAGTGGCGTCAAATAAAATTGTTAGTCCAAAAAAATCTTTTAGCCTTAGCCTCTCTACCATTCAATGGAAATACATTTAGACCTTCAAGTTACTAGTGTTTTAAACATATTTTGTTTCTCCAATTTTTATTACTACCCAATTTAACTTTCACTTTGTGGATACCCGTAAAAGGATTGTTTTTTAAAATTGGTCAAAAAGTAGCGTTCAAAATTATTTTTAGTCCAGAATAGGTTTTGACCGGTATCTTGTTTCTTTGCAACAAGTTAGTGAGTAATAATAATACGGAGCTTTACGATACCTGTAGCTCAATGGCGTTGATTTTTTCAACGTGTTTTTTTATATTTAAAAATTGTAGTGCTCCCCAGGCAAGTGCTATAAATATTTCGAAGAAAATAAAAGTGATGTTCCAATTAAAATTTTCTTTTATAGGACCTACTAAAAAAGCACCAGCAATTGATCCCATAGCACCCATGGTCATAAAAATTGTAAACTGGCTGGCCGACACATTTTTTGAACAACATTGCATAGCAATAGCAAATACACCGATTTTTGCAAATGAATTTAACAGGCGGTACGTAAGTATAAAGCCGTATAACATATTACTGTTTTTCCAGTAGGGACCTGCCAGGTAGAGTGCCAGTACCAATGTCAGAATGAGAAAAAAATAAATATTGATCATTTGTTTTTTACCAAATTTTTCAATCAGGTATCCACCAGCAACCATTCCCGCAATACCACCCACTAAATCGGCCGTAGCAAAAGCCTGTGAGTATAAAACATTTGTCCACCCGGTAATTTTTACAGCAAAAATTGGAAGCAGGGTTTCAAAAAAGTTGTATGCGCCCTGTGTTATAAACAGCACTATTATTATTATTAATGAATTAGGAAGCCGGAATACTTTATACAATGTATTTAGAATGGTGGACCAGCTTTTCATTTGCATTTTTTGTGATGCTGCTGATGAACTACCAGGTGTGAAAAAAAATATTTTTTCACCCTGCTGTTCTCTTAATACAAGCGGTACGACTGTAATAACAGTAACTAAAAAACACAACATGAGCATTGAGGCCTGAAAACTGTATTTATTTAATAGCCAACTGCACAAAACCAGCGCAAGTGAGCTACCCACCATTCGGGAACCCTGCATATAACCATTTGCCCGTGCTTGTTGATCCGGGGGGATTACATCAACTGCCATGGCGTCGCCAGCGGCGTCTTGTATTGCACCGAAAGACGACACACAGAAAGCAGCAGCCATAAATAAATTTAGATTGCTTAAAGGATCGGGTACAAAAGCAAAGGTGAGGATGCTCAATATTAAACCTATATGCCCAAGCAGTACCCAAGGTCTTTTTCTGCCCATAGGCAAGTAAGTATAACGATCCATTAAAGGTGCTACCACAAATTTAAACGTCCATGGAACAGAAGTAGCCACAGCAAAACTGCCTATCTCGGAGGGTGTTTTTCCTTGCATAGCCATCCATGCCGGTAAACCAATATACAACATGCCCTGTGGAAGCCCTTCGGTAAAATAAAGTGCTGAAAAATTGAAATATCGTAAAAAAGCATTGTCAGAGAGTACTGGAAAAGTCACCTTTACTTGCACAGTATTAATTAAATTTTTTATCCAATAATTTTTAGTTAAGGAAAGATAGATACTTTAGTGAATTGGTCGGGTACAGGTTGAGGAATATTTGGATTTGAATTTATTTCCTGCTGCGGATAAATAAAACGCTGTGGTTTTGTTGTGCCAACATATAGTTTTATGGGTAGTTGTACAATTGGTATTGCTGAAGCTAACCGTCGATAATCGTTAAAAGCTTCATACTGCATTAAAAGAATGATATAGCGTTGGCTGATAATTTCATGCAATAATGCAATCTGAACGCTGGTAGTATTTGTAACATTAGCCATTCCTGAAATTCCAAAATCGCTTATTTCATAAGAATTATACTGTCTGTTTGCAGCAAAAAAAGTTTTACCATTAATATAACCGGCAGCTAATCCCGCTCTTACTTTATTGAGCGCTACTAATGCCTGGCTATTATTGCCAAGCCGGGCTTCTGCTTCTGCAATCATTAATTGGTTTTCGTAAAATGTAAGTATAGGTTGTGGTGCATCAGCCATAAAAGCACCATCTGTTGTATTAGGGTCGAGGCTACCTGTGGCAGTAATACCAACCTTTACAAAATGATTATAAAGAGCAGTTTCATTTGTTTTTGTGTTAATTGAATTTATGCGTGACTGCATTAATAGTGCCAGGTAAGTACCTTCAAAACCTGTATCGCCTGCACGGCTCACTCTAAAAAAATCATGGTTTTGATTTATGTTTTGCCCCTGGCTAGTACCGTGCGGTATAAGTGCATCGGCATTGGTGGTTTTAATACCTACATTTGCACTTACAATAGCCTCGGCATACTGGCGGCGATGTAGGTACAATCTTGCCTTTAAGGTATTTGCTGCTGCTTTCCATTTCAAAATATCTCCCTGGTAAATAAAATCCTGCGCTGCAAATGCAAGTCCTGTTGAGGCAGATAAGTTTACTATTGCCAAATTTAAGGTGTTTTGAAGTGCAGTATAAACGTCAATCTGTTTATCAAATACCGGTGTTGGATAACGGTCTTTATCAAACGCCTGGCTGTATGGCACATCGCCGTAAAGTGCCGTGGCTTTTGCTATAACAAGTGCTTCTAATATTTGGCCAACACCTTTTGTCCATTTATCTCCCAACTCATCTGCTTTTGTTTGTATTAACCTTGCCTGGCTTGCAACCGGGTAAAGAATTGTCCAGTTAAAGCTTTGAGAAGATACAAGATATTGCGCAAAGCCAAGATGTGCACGTGATAAACCATTTAACTGTCCCGACCAAATAGCGGCAATACGAACATCTGTATCTTGATGTAGAAAAGCTACCCCCAGCATTGTTCCTGATAATAGTGTTCTTACATCTACATCTGTAACTGCATTAGGATTATTTTGAATGTCATTTTCATTAAAAACTTTCTTACAACTACCTAACATTATACAAGCAATTGTAAGTGCTATTATTATTTGAGCATTAAAATTTTTCATGATTTATTTCAAAAATTTAGTACTTAATAAGTATTGAAAATAGTACCGATTTTGTTGCCGGATTTGTGAACCAATCCTGCCCTCTTGCCAAACCGGCACCGGTAACATTTGCTTCGGGATCTATACCGCTGTAATTAGTCCACAAAAATAAATTTCTGCCCGTTATGCTAAAGTCTATATTTGATAATTGTGTGTTTTTAAATATTTTTATTTTATTTATTCCGTAACAAAGCGTTACCTCCCGCAATCTTGATGCGCTTGCATCTTCTACAAATTGCCTGTACGATGCTGTGTTGGACGCCGAACCTCTTCCCTGCCACCAAGCCTGGTTTATTGCTACCGGTCCTGCACCAAAGTTTTTTATCTCGCCCTGAAAAGAAGTGCCTGCGGGAATAATAGTACCGTTTACGTCTTTTAAACCGCCTGCCGGGGCTATTACGGTGTTGCTTTGATCTCCATGCGTTCCAAACGAGTACAGCGATCCTCGTGTACCATTAAAAAAGTCGTTTCCTTGCACTCTATCAAAAAGTAAATACAATGATAAATGCTTGTATGAAAAAGTACTACCTAAACCAGCACGCCAATCAGGATTTGGATCGCCAATAACTTCAAGGTCGGTTCCTGCTTTCGGAAATCCATTTGCATCTAAAACGTATTGACCTCCTTTATCTTTCACAAAATCGGTAGATAAGAAAACGCCAAATGGCTGGCCCGGAATAAGAGAAGCATTTTGAATAAAACTATCCGGTAATGTATAGGCCTTAGCACCTGCCAAAGAAACAACCTTGTTTTTGTTTTTAGAAAAGTTAGCCGAGACATTCCATTTAAATTTTTGTTGCGTTAAAATATCTATATTGATTTCCAGTTCTATACCATTGTTTTGTAATTCTGCTGCATTACTGTTTAACGTTGTGTAGCCGGTAGCCGCCGGTAATGTTATTGGTAATATAACATCGCGGGTTCGGTTTGTGTAACCCGTAGCAGTTAAAGTGATTTTGTTTTTTAAGAACCTGAGGTCAACTCCTATTTCAGTTTCAGTTTTAATTTCGGGACGTAAAAATTCGTTGCCGGCAGTTGTACTGCGAACATAGCCACCAGCATAGGTTGGGCTTATGCCAGATAATCCGCTGGTAAAATCATCCCGATAGGTAGCAGCATTAAAGCTATTAAAATTTTGATATGGCAGTGGTTGTATCCCCACCTGCCCCCAACTAAGCCGGAGTTTTCCAAAACTGAAAAAAGAGTTATTACTAAAAAGTCCTAACTGGCTAAATTGCCACGCTACTGCTGCACTTGGGAAAAAAAAACTAGTCCTGGTTTTTGAACCAAAGGTAGATGCAGACTCGTTTCTGCCTGTGAAACTGAAAAACAACACATTGTATGCTTCTACATCTGCCTGGGCATAAAAGCCATAGGTACGTATTAATGAGTTGTAATTATTGGCAGATAAATTTGAATTAACTGCATTGGTGAGAATATCGGGTGCACCGGGTATAATAAAATTTGAAATGGAACCCGATAATGTAGCCCGCCTGCGAGTGTTGTAATTAAAACCTGCTAATAATGAGCTACTGAAGTTTTTGCTGAAAGTTGTTTTTGCTACAGCGAATAAATCGGAATTAAACTGTTTTTCAGAAACCCAGTTTTTTGATAGAAATCCTTTTGGAAAATTGGCAGAGTTACGGGCAAAGCGCTCCAGTCGGTTATCAGTAAAATTATCAATTCCAAACCTTGCAGTGGTAGTTAGCCATTGTACCGGCGTTACATTAAATTGCAAACTGCCTATAATTCTATCAACATTGCTTGTGTTGAGGTTGTTATTAATATTCCATAATGGGTTTGCATGAATGGTACTTAAATCTTTTCCCAATGGATTGCGAAAAGATACGTGCGCATCGGGGAAAACCTGGCCTGCGGCATCAGTATAAACTCCCTTGTATAACGAATTATCAAAGTCGGCAGGTGTACGTAAACTGCCCAACAAAACTCCATCGGCATTATCACCTTCCTGCACACGCGACGAATTTATTTTTGTGTAGCCAATATTTGCACTTGCATTAAACCAATCTGTAAATTGTGAGGTTGTATTTATTCTGGCGGTTTTACGATTGTAATCGCTAAATTTTTTTATTACGCCTTCCTGGTTAAGATCGCCATAACTTATTAAAAAAGTAGAGCGGGCATTACCTCCACTTATATTTAAAGTATTGTCATTAAAGTAACCGGTTCTAAAAGCATCTTTTGTATGGTCGTATGTATCCCGTGCATTTTTACCACCATGCGGATTTGCAACTGTACCCGGCGCAATGGCATAGCGGTTACTTCCATCATTTAATGTAACAAAACCCTGATAGCCTTGTGCACCCGGCGTTGTAATAAATTGGTCGCCACCGCCTGAACGAGATGAAATAAGGTCTCCAAAATTTGATCTGTTACCCTGTGAATAAAGTCCGTTGGAGCCTTGCCCATAACTGCGTTGTAATGGATGCATTTTATTTACTTTATCAATAGACGCCGTAGATTTAAACGAAATATTTAATTCTCCATTACTACTTTTACCTTTTTTTGTGGTAATAATAATAACCCCATTGGCTGCACGCGAACCCCATAATGCAGCAGCAGAAGCTCCTTTTAAAACTTCAATTCTTTCGATATCTTCTGGATTTATATCGTTTATGCGCGACTGCTGAATAATACCGTTGGCCCTTGCTGCACCAATATTATCGCTTGAGTTACTAACCGGCATTCCATCTACTATAAACAACGGTTGTGCATTGCCATTAATGGTATTTTGCCCCCGAATTTGTATATAAGAGCCAGCACCCGGGTCACCACCGTTTCGCGTAATTAATATACCCGCAGCTTTAGATGACAATCCATTTAAAAGACCTGTTTCGCCGGAGCTGGCAATATTATTTCCTTTAATGGTAGTGGCAGAGGAGGCAAATTTATCACGCTCGCCTTTTAACCCAAGGGCCGTTATTATTGTCGTTTCTAATAAAACAATATCTTCTGATAATTCCACATTTACAATTGTTCTGCCCGCAATACCAACTTCAATTGTTTTTGCCCCAACTAAAGAAAAAATCAGCGTAGTGGCACCAATCGGAACATCAATAATGTATTTTCCATTGTTGTCAGTTACTGTGGCAATGATCGTTCCTTTTACAATTACTGTTGTACCACCAGTTTCTTTCAAGTTATTATTATAGGTAACTAAGCCATTAATATGTCGCTTTTGTGCCGACAATATTACTGTACTAAAAATGATGGTTATAATAAGCAGTAGTAATTGTTTCTTCATAAAAAAAGCTTGAATAGAAAACTTTATCCTATGCATTGTTCCTTTTTTCACCAACAAAAAGTGGGGATTAAAATACACAAAGCATACAGTGCCACTTTTTGCGCTGTTTATACATTATCAAAAAATTTCACAATTTCATAATAGTAAACTTCTTTTATTTTTTAATACAATATGTATCTTTTTTCGGGATGTTATGTTAATCAAGTTACTTAGGTCGCAGCAAGCCTTTTTAAGGTGGATGAATAAATTACAAATTTTTTTTACAAAAATGGTAATTTTTCATACCGTAGTTATTCCAACAATTTTATAAAATCTTAATTCCATATTGTTTAAAATTGTTAGAACAACAACTGTAGGCGCAGAATTTTTGCTGGTATTTTATTTTCTTTTACGTCGGTTTATATTGATTTAAGTTAACTTTTTTTGAATAAGTGTATCGATTTTTCAATCTTTTAGTCCAAAAGACGACTCCCAAACCCAACGCTTTTTATTGTCTTTTTTTCCTCTTACTGGTCAACAATATCATTTCAATTATGCTTGCCCCTTATTTGTTTAAACTTCTTTATAATTTAGCAAACAAAATATGTAAATGGTTCATTTGCATGGTTAGTTTTAAACCAACCTTTCAAAGTTGACTAAAAACGATACTTATTGTCAGGTGTTATTTATGAAATGTGGACTTTTAAAAATTTCGCTGCCCTCAATATATTAGTTAACCCCCCGATAATGAATATTGTTTGTATTCACATGCACTTTTATAGGATTTGTTAGAAGAGGTAATTTTTCAAGTAGGATATTAGGCGTTAATTTGTAGAAACTGTGTGTGAAAAGTTTTTATTTTTAAGTGTGTGTCCAGAACCTTACCGAAGGCGCTGTTGATACACATTGGGGTCCACCCCACAAATTTCGCTTCCGCCATTTTATGTATGTAAGCTTTTCTTTTAGTTTGTGTACTATTTCAATTTATAAAAAAAGTGTGCCAATTACTAAGTGTCAAAATCATTTTTTTGACAAAATGGTTTTTGACACAATAGTTTTTTACCATCCTAGCTCTTCTTCGCGATATGGTCTCCACCAGTGTTTTGTGTAGCGGTAAACAAGGCGGCCTAATGTGGAACGATGTTTAATTTTTGATGGCCTGTATTTTGGCTAAAACAGTCAACGCGACTATACCTGACGTGCTACAGGTTTTAGCAAACGCGAATGTGCTTTAAAATTGCGTGGTGGCCATAAAACTGAATAAGATGGATAAAAGGACAAGGGGCGGTTAAATACTGATGGTTTCGCAATTAATCAGTGTACATCATTTTTTTTAACAAGGGGTTTGCGAATGTTAGCATATGTGACGTGTTCTTAAACAGTAACAGTAAAGCTTACTTTAGCCATCACATTTAAAAAGTGTCCAATGTTAGCATTGGATTTGTTAGTACTTTGTTTAACAACATTGTCAAACTAAGCGTAGGTAAGTGTATACGTGGTGGTGCATTTTTAGCTCAAATTAAATCACTTTTCGTAAAAGGCCTTAAACTCCCTCGCTGTACAATTAATGCTGCGTAAACCCATCCTCCTGTTTTGTTAGGTCTCTTTAATTTACTAAAAGTCTTTATTTGCTTAAAATTAAAGGTAGTAGGTAATAATTAATTTAAAATAACACACATACTAAATGTACCTCTGCGGTATTTATTGTGTCAATTTGACCAACTATTGCCTTTTGGAATAGTGTTTGAATACTATTTTTGCGAAAAATTGTTAAAAATGGACGAAAAAGATATGTTACAAACTGACAACATTCAACAACAAGGCCAGTCTGAAGTTGAAATGGACATTAATTCTGATGATAATATTCGTGGGACCACCCATTTGAACGATCCGTTGTTAAACGGTGAAGATGAAGTGGTAGGTGCTGAGGTAGAAAAGCTTGAAAACGAATTGAAGGAACAAAAAGACAAGTACCTGCGGTTATTTGCGGAATTTGACAATGCCAAAAGGCGACATGCAAAAGAAAGGATAGAATTGATGCAGACCGCAGGAAAAGAGATATTGATATCGTTGTTAGATATATTGGACGATACGGAGCGGGCCGAAAAGCAGTTTGCCGGTACCGACGATATAATGCAGGTAAAGGAAGGCAGCGAGATAGTATTTAATAAGCTGCGCAACCTGTTGCTAAGCAAAGGTCTGAAAGCTATGGAGAGTATAGGCCAAACTTTTGATGTTGAAAAACATGAAGCAATTACCGAAATACCCGCACCAACCGACGAGTTGAAAGGCAAGGTAGTAGATGAAGTAATGAAGGGTTACTACTTAAACGACAAACTAATAAGGCATGCTAAAGCCATAATAGGTAAATAGAGGGTTGCCAATATACGGTGGGTGTTTGTTTGATTGATGAATGAAAATGAAGGTGAATGAAACGAATAATAAACCAATAAATTTAATTTTTTATCTTTTGATTTCTTCAGATATTCTACAATAAAACTATGTCAAAACTTTTCAAATTTTAAATAGCCCGTTTTAAAGAGAGCTGGAATTTATGTCAACAAAAAGAGATTATTACGAGGTATTGGGTGTTAGCAAAGGTGCTTCTGCTGACGAAATTAAGAAGGCATACCGCAAGGTAGCTATGCAGTTTCACCCCGACCGCAACCCCGGCGATAAAGAGGCCGAGGATAAGTTTAAGGAAGCAGCCGAGTCGTACGAAGTACTGAGCGACGCCGATAAGAAGGCAAAGTACGACAGGTATGGACACGCGGCTTTTGGGCCGGGTACAGGTGGTTTTGGTGGTGCCAGCAACATGGAAGATATTTTTAGCCAGTTTGGAGACATATTTGGCGAAGATATTTTTGGAAGCTTTTTTAATGGTGGTCAACGTGGCGGCGCCCGCGGTGGACGTAAGGCTACCGGCCAGCGTGGTAGTAACCTGCGCATCAGGCTAAAGCTTAATTACGAAGAAATTGCCAAAGGCGTATCTAAAAACATAAAAGTTAAAAAATATGTTGGCTGTACTACCTGTGGTGGCAATGGTGCAAAGGATAGAAACAGCATTCAAACCTGTAATACCTGTAATGGTAACGGGCAGGTAAAGCGGGTACAAAATACCTTTTTGGGCCAAATGCAAACAGTAACTACCTGCCCAACCTGTAACGGTGAAGGCACCACAGTAACTGCCAAGTGTGGTACCTGCAAAGGCGATGGAAGGGTATATGGCGAAGAAATGGTGACCCTTGATATTCCGGCAGGTGTTCAGGAAGGCATGCAACTAAGCCTTAGTGGCAAGGGTAATGCAGGCGAAAGGGGTGGCGTGCCGGGCGACCTCATAATTTTAATTGAAGAAGAAGCCCACGCTCTCCTTCATCGCGATGGATTAAATGTAGCATTCGACCTGCATATTTCGTTTCCCGATGCGGTTTTTGGAACAAACGTGGAAGTACCTACTATTGATGGAAAAGCCAAAATAAAAATTCCTGCCGGAACGCAAAGCGGAAAAATATTCAGGTTAAAGGGCAAAGGGTTTCCCGAGGTAAATGGTTATGCCAAAGGCGACCAGTTAATACACGTTAATGTTTGGACACCACAAAACATTAGCAGCGAGGAGAAGGAGATTTTGGAAAAATTAAATAATAGTAAAAATTTTACACCACAACCCGAAAAAAGCGATAAAAGCTTTTTTGAAAAAATAAAGGAAGCATTTACCTAACCACGGTGATATAAACATGATAAACGGCAGCCTGCAAAGGCTGCTTTTTTGTGCACAGTACCTCTTGTTATATACCCGGTCAACCCCGTTTTCTACTATTGGCATATATTTTTTTGGCTTTCTGTATTAGTTCCAAAAATTCCATTTGCCGTTTATTGCCGCTGCTGGCCGAAGATAGGGCCAGGTTATAAACTTCATCCCAGGGGTAATTTTTAAAATATTTTGATTTCTTTATCAGGCTGCCATACATAATTACCGACGTGGCAAAACGCAGGCTTGAGTCGGCCTGTGTAAGAGGTATGAAATTGTTTATTGCAATAAACTGCCTTTGCTCGGGGTTTTTTGTGTTGGGCTTTGTATAAGTAAGGGTTATTTTGCCTACTTGACCGTTACCTGCGGTTTGGCTGCCGCCTGTTTCAATTTCAAACATACAAAGTAGTTTGTGTCCGCTGCCAACTTCTCCGCCAGCCAGTTCGCCGGTGCTATCTTCAATAGCACTTTGCCTGTTGTCAAAGCCAATAAGCCGGTAATTTTTTACTATTTCGCCATTAAAGTCTATAGTAACCGAAACGTTGCTTGCCACGGTGTAAACGGTTTGCGCAAATTCCTCCACCAACACTTTTTCGGCCTCCCGCTCATCATCCAGATAGGCAAAATTTCCATTCCCTTTTTTTGCGAGTGCCTCCAGTTTACTGTGTTTATAATTACCCATACCAACCCCAAGGCAGGTAAGATAGATACCTGATTTTCGCTGGTGTTCAATCATTTTTTCAAGCTCTTCTTCGCTGTTTTCCCCTACGTTAAAATCGCCATCAGTGGCCAAAATAATACGATTGTTTCCACCTTTTATAAATGTGTTGCCTGCAAACTTGTATGCGAGCCGGATGGCCGACTCGCCGGGGGTGGAACCAGCAGGTTCCAATGCTTCAATGGCCTCTGTTATCTGCTGTTTTTTATCGCCGCTGGTAGGCTGTAATACTACGTTTACCTGGCCACCATAGGTTATGATAGACACAGTGTCCTGTTGCCGTAAATTTTCAACAAACAATTTAAATCCACTTTGCAGCAACGGAAGCCTGTTGGGCATATCCATACTTCCCGATACATCAATTAAAAATACAAGGTTGCTTGGCGGCGTTTTATCAAGGTTTATTTTACGTGCCTGCAGTGCAATAAATAGTAATTGGTTATTAGTATTCCACGGGCAGGAGGTTACGGTTGTTAATGCCGAAAATGTTTCGGTAGAAGATGGCGCAATACCGAGGTTAAAATTAAAATAATTCAACATTTCCTCCAGCCGTACCGCATCGGATGGTGGTTTGGTTTTAGTGTTTAAAAACCGGCGAAGGTTACTGTAACAAGCTCGGTTAACGGTAACCGCAAACCCCGTTTGTGGATAGCGAAGGCTGTTAACAAATTCATTTTCTACGGTGGCGCTATAGCTTTCGCCCATGATTACCGGGTAGTGCGGTTTATTTTCCAACAGGTTTTTACTAAACGATGATAGTCGTAAATGATTGATACTGGCAGCTGCACCAATCGCTTTTAGTTGTAACCGGGCATATTTTCTTGTTTCTACTGCTCCACGCCAGGTTTCATACCCATCGGCCGATAAGGTAACGGTATCTACAGTTAAACCTGTTGGTATGCCAAAACCTCCTGATGAGCCATTATAAAATGGATAATCTTTTTTTGAATACAAGTAAATTTTTACGCCGGGTACTGGTTGGTTGGCCTCATCCCTGACCTCGCCCCTCAGGTAATATTGCCCAATTACCGAAGGGGCATATACAAGCAGCACTATGAAAAAAAGTTTTTTCAATGGGGTCGTTAAAAAGCAAGCAAATTTAAATACCGTTGAGCGTTTGAAATTAGTAGTAAGTATCTACTTGTACAAAAATACATGGTGATAAGCTATTTACCGGCATTGCGGGCCATACATATTTGTACGCACAAAAACAGGACAGCTCTTCACGAAAAATAATGCAGTTTGGTATGTTAAAACCCTAAAACCCAAAAATTTTTCCTAACTCATTAATTTTCTTCCAGTTGGTACAATTGCGGAAGGTTGCGGCCCAGGCCGTCAAAGTCAAGTCCATAGCCTAATACAAACTTATTAGGAATAGAAAAACACTTGTAGTTTATGGTAATGGGAAACACCGCAGCCGCTGGTTTATGTAGTAAAACAGCAATCTGCAGGCTTGCAGGTTGTTGGTTGTATACCTGTGGTAAAAAATAGCTCATTGTTTTACCGGTATCAATAATATCTTCCAAAATAACTACGTGGCGCCCGGTAATATCGGTGTCAAGCCCTATGGCAGTTATAACCTGCCCGCTGCTTTTGGTTCCTTTGTACGAGGCTAGTTTTATAAAGCAAATTTCCGCATCGATTGTTACGTACTTAAAAAGATCCGAAGCGAACATGAATGAACCATTGAGAATAGCAATAAAAAGTGGCTTCTTATCTTTATAGTCGTCATTTAGTTGCGCTGCCAGTAATTTTACCTTTGCAATAATCTCCTCCGCTGCAATGTATGGAACAAACTTTTTACCGTGAACAACTAAATCTTGCATGAGCTACTTTTTTCGGGGCTATCGTCCACCGGTGTTGTTGAAGGTAGCCTGTTTATTATGCGCCAGTTTAGGCGATACCAGTGACGGATATTTGAGATACAATTGTTCGCCGCTGGCAGGCTCCATACCTTTTTGCAGGCGGTTTAGCTCCAACAGGCTGGCAAGTTGTATGCCTTCTTTTTGGCAAATGTCGTGTAGTTTTTCATTTTCTTCCACTATATGAAAATCTTTACTGCCTTTTTTTTGCTTACGCTGAATAAAAACAAGTTGATCCTTGCTAATGATGTCAACTTCGTCCATTTCATTAAAATCAAGTAATTTTTTGTACGATAGACTGTAGTTATTAGCCAACGCTAATAGCGATGTGCCAGATGGTGCATAAATTACTTTTGTTTCATTAATAACGAAAACCTCGCCCGCTTTATAAGTATTGCTAATAACCGTATTTACTTGTTTGGGTGTGGTAATTACAGTGGGCGTTGTGTAATTGGTTTGAATGATTGTTGCTGCGGTAGCGTCATTTTCGCTGACTATTGTTTCGCCTTTAAACGCAAATAACATTTTTTCGTGGTTATCTCGTTGGCTCAGGGCTGTAAGGGTATAATCCTGTAAATTGTAGTCTACAATTATTTTCATTAATATTTGAGCGTAGGCAGGGTTGGTTGCATAGCCGGCTTTTCTTAAACCATTGGCCCAGCCAACATAATCGGTAGGCTCTAATGTAAATAAGAAAGCATAGTTGGGGCGAGATCGCAAAAATTCCGAGTGATCGCGGTACGAAGCCTCTACTGACGGATATTTTCTAAAGCATTCGTTTGCTGCATCATCATTGTGCAACATTGTTTCGCCAGTCCATTCGGCTTTGCATTTTATTCCAAAATGGTTGTTGCCTTTGCTGGCAAGTTCGCTTTGGCCACCACCTGTTTCTAAAATACCCTGGGCCAGTGTTATGGCTGCCGGCACACCCGAAAAAAGCATTTCGTTCATGGCCAGATTTTTGAATTGATCTATGTATTGGCCAGCCTTATCAATAGTTTTTTGAGCAATGGAGGCTACAGACAAGCCAATAAAAACGAACGTAGCTATAATGTTTTTTGGTCTTATCATTTAAATTTTTTTTATAATAAGCAATCCGTCTCTTACTGTTAGCAATACCTGTTCAACCCGCGGGTCGTTCAGCACATGTTTATTAAAAGCATCAATGGCCGCTGCATTTTTTTGCATGGCACCAGCGTTTATCACCTGCCCGTGAAAAAGGGTATTATCAGCAATTATAACTCCGTTTAATGCCAACCTAGGCAACACCATTTCGTAATAATTGATGTAAGATAACTTGTCGGCATCAATAAAAACAAGGTCCCACAATTGCGAAAACGTTGGAATTAAATCTTTTGCGTTTCCAATGTGCAAAGTAATCGCTTTATTCTTTTTGTCAAAGCTAAAATTTTTGGCGCTCGTGGCGGCCTCATCCGGTCGTACTTCTATGGTATGTAGTTCGCCTCCGCTTGCCAGGCCTTCGGCCAGGCAAAGGGCGCTATACCCTGTAAACGTTCCTATTTCCAATATATTCTTTGGCTGTAACATTTTGCTTAATATTGCCAGTAGCCTTCCCTGTACGCGGCCACTAAGCATGTGGGCCTTTGAATGGTGTTCAATTGTGTCTCGTTCAATCTGCCTTAGCAGCCCGCTTTCGGCACTGGTGTGATTTGCTGCGTATTGTTCAATTAGTGGATCTATCATTACAAAATTGGACATAAATAGGTAAATGTAGCTAAAAAGTAAGTAGGCAAAATGTACAAAACAGGGTACTTTTTTCAACAATTAATCATATTTTAAAAAAATTGGTAGCAATTAAAGATGTTAAACTCAATGGCAACCTCGCCCCGTTTTAATCAACCAACGGTTTTTTTGATATTATCCATAACCCAATAAAAGTTAGTATTCCATTCAGTATTAACAATTCAATACCAATTTGAAAGCCGTTTAAAAGTTTGGCTGCATTTACATCAATCAAATAACAAAGGGCAGGTGCCATCAGGCAAACCACCGGCACCCCAAAGTTTTCGGGCAGCGTGCGGCGGGTAATAATCCCAAAGGTAAACAGGCCTAATAACGGCCCGTAAGTGTATCCTGCCAACTTTAAAATAATATCAATTATGGACTTGTTATCTATCCATTTAAAAATCATTACACACAACATAAATACGCCTGCAAGTATAAGGTGTACTGTCATACGCACTTTTTTGCGTTTGGCCTCACTCCAGCTTTCGCGGCGGTTAAGCCCAATAATATCAATACAAAACGACGATGTAAGGGCAGTAAGCGCACCGTCTGCACTTGGAAAAAGTGCCGATATGAGAGCCAAAATAAATATTACGCCTATTGCCGGTGGCAGGTAACCAAAGGCGATGGTGGGAAAAATATTATCGCCTATTACGTTCACCCCGTTCAGTATAAATTGTGTTTGGGCTTTGCCATTGACCATTACCTGTTCAAAATTGCCCCCACGGCTACTAGCATACACATATAACAGGCCGCCCAACACTAAAAATATAAATACTGCTATTGCCTGTAATAAACTTAGGGTAAGCATGTTTTTTTGTGAATCCTTAAGCGTTTTTACGCTTATATTTTTTTGCATCATTTCCTGGTCAAGTCCCGTCATGCCAATAGTAATAAATGCACCGCCGAGTATAGACTTAACAAAAAAATCAGCGCTTCTAACATCTGTATTTAATACTTTGGTAAAATTGTTTATTTCAAGCGCCTGCCAGGTGGCCGGCAAATCCATATTTAGCTGGTTCATAATGTAAAACACGCAAACTACCAGCCCAATCAACATAAAACTGGTTTGTAATGTGTCAGTAAATACTATGGTGCGTACCCCACCTTCAAAAGTGTATAGTAAAATCATTAGTAGTATCACAAATGAGGTTGTTTCAAACCTTACCCCCATACCATCTAATATAAATATTTGCAACACATTAATTACCAGGTAAAGGCGGGCGGTTGCGCCTAGTGTGCGCGATATAATAAAAAACAATGCACCGGTTTTGTACGAGGTAAACCCAAACCTTAGTAGCAGGTAGTTATATATAGAAGTAAGGTTTTGTTTATAGTATAGTGGCAACAATACATAGGCAATTACCACGTACCCCAACATATACCCGATAACTACCTGAAAGTACATAAACGAGGCTACCCCCACCTTACCGGGTACACTTACAAACGTTACACCGCTAAGGCTGGTACCAATCATACCAAAGGCCACCAGCATCCAATTGCTGTTTCGGTTACCTATAAAAAAGGTTTCGTTGTTACTGTTACGGCTGGTATAAAACGCTACTGCCAGTAGCAATACAAAATAGGCTATAACAAAACTAAATAACAAGGGAGCCGACATAATGTAATTAAGTTATTCTTTCTAAATGCAAATAGAAAAAAGCCTTGTTGAAATAACTACTAATATTGCAGCGATTTTTGATAGCGCTTTTGTTTTGCGAAAAAAACAGATGTTTTACAATTATCGGGCAATACAATACAACTGCCAAACAAAAGCCGGTAAACCTTTAAATGTTTTTTGTGTGCTATACAAATCGATTGCGGTTTTTTGCGGGTCGCGGGTGGGCGGTAATCCAATTTACCAGTTGCATGCTACCCAGTTGGGCCAGTTTTTAGGTGCCAACAAAATAAAATTAATCTACGGGGGTGGTAGTAAAGGCATTATGGGCGCTGTGGCCGATGCTGTTATGGAAACCGGCGGGGAGGTAATGGGCGTAATACCCGAAATTTTAATAGGGTGGGAGCACCAGCACACAGGCATTACCGACCTGCAGATTGTAGCTGACATGCATTTGCGTAAAAAAATTATGTACGATAAATGCGATGCTGCCATTATTTTGGCCGGGGGCTATGGTACGTTGGATGAGATGTTTGAGATGCTTACCTGGAACACGTTGAAGATCCACAACAAAAAAATAATCCTGCTTAATTCAGCAGGATTTTACGATCATTTGATCGCTCATATTGTATCGCTACAGCAAAACGGGTTTTTGTACGAAGACTGGCAGGAACGTATTTTGGTGGTGAACGATGTGCAGAGCCTTATTTACGCTTTGGCATAAGATAAAAGTTAAAACCTGCCCGAACAATGGGTAGTTTAGACCCATTAAAACCCACATAAGGCGAGTTTAGGTTATCGCCCGCATCAAACATTATTACAGTAAAAAAATTAGACTGGCCTACTATTCGGGTGCCATAGCCAACGCCTAATAACAGGCTGGGAGCCTCCTGTTTAATGGTTTGGGTGGCGCCGCTGCCGCCAAATCGTTCGTCTTTTAAATTGGTATTTATAAAATTGTACTCAGGTAACGCCTGTATAAAAAAACCTCTAAAAGGGTACACCCGTGTAAAAACACCCCCGCCATAATTAAAGCTTCGCTGGCGTATTCCATTATTAATCTCTGCCCTAAACGCAAAATAGTTAACATTGGCAGATATGCCCACATCAATCCAATTGGCCAGCGAGTACCCAATTTCGGGGTTGGCACCCACATTAAATCCACCGTTCCAACCGCCAAGTCCAAGGCCAATACCGCCGCCAATAAAAACATGGTCACGCTTAAAACCCCGCGGCGGCTCATTGTTGGTGTCAAGGGTATATTGCCCAAACGAAAAGACCGAAATAATACAAATACAAAGGCATAAAACTATCTTTTTCATGAATTTAGTTTGTAGCTAAAGTTGTGTGTTTTTTTTGGTTAAGCAAAAAAGCCCTTACCATTTATGAATAAATTAGCAAGCAACCACGCCAAACATTTGGTACTATCTATAATTTTTTAGGTAGATGAGATACAGCATTCCCTTACTGGTGCTATCGTGCCTTTTTTTCGGCTGGACTAATCCGGATGTTAAAATTTTCAAATAATAAACAAGTAGATTTTGTATGTACGAGGCGGCTCGTATATTTGATACGAAATAATTCGTATAAGTATTTCTCAGTTTTAAAACGTCTATTATGAAAATGACTAAACGCGCTACCTACCTTGTATTTGTTTTGTTTGCCACTACTTGTTGTATTGCCTTTTTCGCTTTTTGGCAGGGAGCGAATATGCCCAAAAAATACTTTCCCAAAAGCCATAGTGCCACCTTTCCCAGCTATACACCACACCCGGTAAACGTAATGTACATGAATATGGGTATAGCATGGAACAATTAGAAAAGGCAATGATGCAGTTAGAGATAACTACAAAGGGACTTGAACAGCAGAAAAATGGAGGCCACCTAAAAAGTATGGTTTAGTGTTTAAATATTAAATCCACATTTTGAGCTCTTTTTGGAAATATTTACAATGGTCATTCCGGATATTTACTAGTCCCAAAAAATCGCTATCAGGAAAGTGAGTAATTGTTGGCTTAACTAAACTGTCATATGTCAATGTAGCTAACGTTAAGTTTTGTGGACTTTTATGTTTGTAAACACTTGTACAAAGCAGCGCTTTATACCTGTTGTCAGTTGCTCTAAATACCAATATGTCGCCTTGGTTTATATCAGTTATTTTTTTTATAGAATGTTATATTTTCTTATTGCAGATAACCTCTCATTTTATCCATCAAAACATAACATCTTACCCGCTGCAACAGCCTGTAAAAAACAATCGGTGTCATTTTTCTACCTAATAAAAATGCGAATAAAAAGTGAACTAAAGATTAAGAAGATGATGATAATTAGAACCTTACCGCCGGGCATTTAATACCAGTAATCTTATCAAGCAAACCCTGCTTTACAATAGATATTTCGTAGGCGCCACGGCCGTTATTAAATTGTGCCAGTGTAGATATGGTGGCATCATAATTAAATGTAAGCCGGTAACCATTTTGCTGAAAACCAACCATAGGTATTACAGCGTCGCCAACGCGATAGTAAGCGCCCAGTATTAATTGTGTACTGCCATCGCCACTTAAATCCCGTTGGGCATTCATGCCTCCTACAACTTCCCAGGCAGTGCCTACATTGCTTATATATAAATTGGGGTTTAAAATCCAAACGTCCGATTTTTTAAAGCTGCCGTTTACAAATGTGGTAAAGCGTGGCAACACCCGTTGGTCAATGGCGCTGGCTCCAAAAAAGCTTTCGGTTGGGCGATTAATATTCAGGGCACTAAAACCTACATTTATATAAGCGTCCTGCGACGGATAATAGGCGTAGTTAAGGCCAAACCCTACGGAAAGATACCCAAGCCTGTTGGTGGTGAAGGCCTCATTGCTTGGGGCATTAATATCAAAAAATCGACCATTCCACTGGTTATCAAACGTTAGCTTGGTAAAATCTACCCGCTTGTTTACGTAACCGGCGTTAAAACCGGCACTTATCAGGCTTCCTAACCCTAGCGCCTGGTGGTAAGCTACAGAGGCATAAGCCTTGGTAGAGGTCAGGTTGCCTGCACCTGCCACATCTTGCTGAAGCGCACCGCCCAACCCCACCCAACCGTTTTCCATGCGTTTACCAAACAACTGTATATCGCCGTAGGCGCTTATGGTTTTATAGGGGTTATTGCTTAACGTGGCCCATTGGTTACGGTAGTTAATGCCTACGCGGTAATCGCCATCGGGCGTAAAGCCGGTATTGGCCGGGTTAATTAATAATGGTGCATTAAAATACTGCGAAAAATGCAGGTCTTGCGCCGATGCGGTTAGGGCAATGCTGGTGGCCAATATGGATATCCAGCATTTCATATGGTTTAGCTGTTTTTTCATAGTTACAATAGGGTGATATCCCCTGTTTTTCTAAACTTGGTGCCATCACCAAATTCAATGTCTAAAATATAATTATATACTTCTGTTGGTTGTATACTACTCCTGTAGGTGCCATCCCAACCTTCGTTGCGGGTGTTTGTTTGAAAAACCAGCACACCCCACCTGTTATAAATACGCCATGCCATTTTGGTAATACCAAATCCCCTTACAAATATTTTGTCGTTGGTACCATCTCCATTGGGCGTAAATGCATTGGGTACATCTACTATTGGTACTATTTTGGCTTCAATGTCGGCGCAGGTGGTATCGGTACAGCCAAACTGGTTAAAGGCAATAAGGCAAGCGCTAAATAACTTTGTTTCGTTGTAAATATGGCTAATGGGTGCTACTGAGGTGGTCAGCAGCGTATCGCCATCGCCAAAATCCCATTTGTACCTTATGGCCCCCAGCGAATTATTAAAAAACTGGACCGGGGTATTTTCCTGCGGTGGTTTGGGGGTAGTGGTAAATGACGATGTTGGGCTTCCGCTAACGGTAATGGTAAGCCGAGTGGTATCAGTAAGGTTGCAGGTGGCACTATCGTACACAGCCAGTGTTATGGTATAATTGCCCGGTATATTGTAATTATGTATTGGGCTGCTTTCGGTAGAAGTATTGCCGTCGCCAAAATTCCAGAAAAAGCTTTGTCCGCCAATACTGGTATTGTTAAATACGGCTCTGTATGGAGCGCAACCGCTGGGCGGGATTGTAAATTGCGCCCGCACATTATCGGCTATGCGTAAAGTTCTTCTAACGGAGTCGGGTGCATTACAATAATTGGTATCGGTCAACACCAGCCGCACATTATAAGTACCTATACCGGGAAAGGGATGCGTTACAGGGCCGCCACCTGTTATTACTCTTGGTGTACCGTCGCCAAAATCCCAATAAAATGAGTTGTTTCTAAATGGTTTGCCGGGTGGGGGTACCGATGTATTTACAAATTGGTAGGTGGTGCTTTCGCATGCGCCTAATTTTTGCTGGGTAAATCCAAGTATTGCTTCATCGTTACGTACCCTGATGGCTCCAAAAGCCGTATCCTGTATATTACAACTGGTACTATCTATAGAAACAAGCCTAACCCTAAAGTTACCAATAGTATTGAAAGTGTGGCGGATGGTGGGCGATGTTGTGCGTATATCAGGGCTACCATCGCCAAAACTCCAGATATAGCTTTTGCCTGCACCTACTGTGTCAGTAAAATCAACAGTTAAGGGAACACAGCCCGAAGTATCGCGGAGCACACCATTAATAGACGATCGTATGCTGCTGGAAATACCTGCCAGATTAAAGGCAATTTTTACCGCTGCAAGGTTACAGTTGGGCGATCCGTTGGTAGTGGCCACTACGCCGGGCGTAGTAGGAAATACTGCACTGCGGCCACAGTTGGCACACATGGCCTGGTAAATAACCCCGTTGCGGTCAAATCGGCTGGTACCGCCATCAACATGTTCGCCGCCACCGCTAATGCTAAACTGTCCAAAAAAGCTGCCATAGAGTTGGCTGGTAGCGTCTCTTTCCAAAACAAAAAAGTAAAAGTCGCTACCATCGGTACGGCTTTGTATAGCATCGCGGGTTACGGTAAGGCCATTTGTGCCCGAGTTGGGATATCCGAGGGTAGATCCGGTACCAGAATTTAACTCGCCACCCCAGCCTGAAACGTACACATTTTGGCATCGGTCAACTAAAAAAGCTATCGGCGATAAGTTGGGCGAAGTGCTATTGGTGCCAAAGTTGGTTGAATACTCATAGCCTGATAAGTCGGGTTTTAGTTTACTTATGAATTGCTTGCCACCCTGCTGCGAAAAAGCTGCATTTACCACGGGAAAGGTTCCACTGGTAGTACCCATGATATAGGGGTATCCAAAAGCGTCGAACTGTATGCCAAATAACATGTCAGCTCCGTTGGTGCCAATGTAAGTGGTTTTTGACAGCACTGAACCATCGGTATTGAGTATCGACACAAACCCATCACAAATACCGCCCTGGAAGGCCGGAAACAATACGCCTGATTTATTGCCAGGCAGGTCGGGACTTACGGTATTACCACCCACATATAGTTGGTTGGTAATAGGGTCTATAGCCAACACAAAACAGGCGTCGTCGTTATTGCCTCCTAAAAAACCGCTAAATAAAACGGTTGATATGGTTGAATTGACTTTTATAACTATACCATCCTGCCTTCCGCCACCAGGTGTACGGTTAAATGCGCCGGATGTTGTGGGAAAAATTTCGGCAGCGGTGCCGGTTAATGATTGTGTGCTGGAGGCCAGGTAAATATTACCTGCATTGTCAAGGATCACTTCACTGCGGCTATCATCGCCATAATTTCGGCGAATGGTTTCAGCGCCAAATGGGTTGGCGGACTTAGAGCGGATGTTTATACCGTCGTTTTCTTTACCACCGAGGCGCATGGAACCTGCTAACCCACTACCAGCCGCGTTTAATTTTACAATTACAATATCGTACAGGCCGCCACCTCCAAAATTGGGTGCAAGCGTAGGAAAATTAATAGAACTTGTTCGGCCACCAATTACTAATTGCCCTTGTGGATCAACCACCATGCTATGTGGATGCTCATTGCCCGAGCCGCCAATATAGGTAGTATACACGCGGGTGCTGCCATCGGCACTAAATTTCATTATACCTATATCGAAACCAGGCTGGCCATCTTCGCTTGCGCCACCTTGAAACGTGGTTTGTAACGCACCAGTTGTGGTGGGGAAACCTGCCGCAAATACAATACCTCCTGCATAAAAACTGCCATCAGGCCCATAGGTGGCGGTATAGCCCCAGTTATCGGCGGTGCTGCCGGTAAACGAGGCAAAAACTAAGGTAGGATCAATTACCAGTGTGGCACTTTTATCGTACCCGGTTAACAAAAACCGCACTGTGTTGCCTGTTACCAAAAACCTGCACGGTATTTCTTTTTTTAAACCATTAATTATTTGGTACGAATAAGGCGCCAGCTCTTTCAATTCGCCCACCGATGTTTGTATAATCAGTTGACCGTTTACCACCGAAAGCTTTTCCGCACCGTCAAATTCAATGGCCAGTTTGCTTAGGTCGGCGCCGGGGTTTGCTATAATGTCGTACTTCAATTGGCCGTTATTGGTGTAATACCGTACATCAACTTTAGGGTACATGTTTTGGTAAGTAACAGCGTTAAACGAACCACAATCTGCCGCCCATTTGCTTTTATCGTTGCCTAATAAATAATTATTGGTTCCTGCAAGCCGCTTATCAGGAACAATGGTGGGGGTGCCTGCGTTTAAAAATTTTACTTCGTAAGCGTGAGAGCGAAGCACCATATTATCATCGCCATTAGGTAAGGTGGCTGGTTGGCTGGATTTGGCGGCAGTTGCCCCTTTTTTGCCCGTAACCAGTTGGTGCGATGAGGAGTTGTCTGCATGATAATAATGCGATAATGCATTCAGGTCGTCACTATTTTGCTGTAACACGCGGTAGCCCGTTTTTTCAAGGTAAAAAGCCCCGTTGTTGATGAGACCCCTAAAGGTTACGCGATTGTCCCACTGGCCTTTATTTTCAATAAACTCAAGGCTGGCATATGATTGACCGAAAGATTTGAAACATATGATTAAACCAATAAAGCAAAAAATTATAGACCGGGATTTTTTCAAGCAATTATAATTTAAATAAAAGTTACAACTTATAAACGAAATTAATCCTTGTACAGATGATGTAAAAGGACGGCAAGCAAATAGTGTTTACCGGCAAAAGGGGTTGTAAAGGGTTTTAAATAAACATTTGCAGCGGTAAATGCTGTGTTACAAAACTCACTCCACAATTTTACTATTTTAGTTTTGTGCCTGTAAATGACCGATGTTTATTTTAACGGTACCGGTTGTTAAAAACTTATAAAATATTAGTAAAAAAACTTTGTCCGTAACAATACCGACTATTTCTTACCAAACGGTTCAACAAAAAGTTCATGATTTTTGTACGAAGGTAACAGGAACCAATCGTTGCCTTGCTGACATCAAAAACGTTATGATCAATAATATTATTACCATACAATTATTGGGCTAAATGTAAGTTATCAATTGTATATGGTGAGTAAACCCGCTGAAAGCTAACCATTCAAACCTTACTAACCTCTCATAACTCACCACTCAATTGCTCACCTCTCACAACTTGCTATTCACTTCTTAACTACTCACCTTTTACTACTAGCTATCTACCTCACACCTGATCTGGGGCATTTTTTAAATAACATTATCTCCGGACGTTTCTACGCAACACAATAAGTACGACACCCACCAGGCTCAACCTCTCCAATAAAATATAGTTCGGCAGGCAATAAGGACTTGAACCAACGCCTGAAGTAAAAAAAATACTGGTTACCCCAAACCCACGGTGTTACGTTTTTGCGCATAATAGTGGCTACGATATTTTGCTCCACACTGTCTTGCCTTTTTGCATGCCCAGGTATTGTTTTAGCACAAAATTTTCGGACTGTTGTAGTTCTTCATCGGCTTCCAATATTTCCATAGCCTTTGTTTTAGCTACTTCTAAAATAACCTTATCGCTAATAATATTGGCGATCTTAAAATTAAGTGCGCCGCTCTGTCTTGTTCCTTCTATATCGCCAGGGCCTCGCAGTTCAAGGTCTTTTTCGGCAATCTTAAATCCATCGTTGGTGGCGCACATAGTTTTAATACGCTCCCTGGCCTCGTTGCTTACTTTACTACCTGTTAATAAAATGCAATAGCTTTTTTCGCTGCCACGGCCTACGCGGCCACGAAGCTGGTGCAACTGCGAAAGGCCAAATTTTTCGGCACTTTCTATTACCATTACTGAGGCATTAGGCACGTTAACGCCTACTTCAATTACGGTGGTACCTACCATTATTTGCGTATCGGCGGTTACAAAGCGCTGCATGTTATTTTGTTTTATTTCGGTGGTTTGGCGGCCATGTACCATACTTATCCAAAAGGTAGGTTCTGGAAAAAATGCCTTTACGTTGTTGTAGCCGTCCATCAGGTTTTCGTAATCGAGCGTTTCGCTTTCTTCAATTAATGGAAAAATGATGTATGCCTGTCGCCCTTTATCAATTTCGGACCTGATAAAATCCATTACATTGGCGCGGTGCATTTCGGTACGGTGAATGGTTGAAATGGGCTGGCGGCCGGGCGGTAGTTCGTCCATTACGCTGTAGTCGAGATCGCCATAAGCTGTCATGGCAAGGGTGCGGGGTATAGGCGTAGCAGTCATTACCAACACATGCGGATGAATGGGTGCTTTGGCCCACAATTTTGCCCGCTGCGCCACACCAAACCGGTGCTGTTCATCTATAATGCTAAGGCCAAGGTTTTTAAATATTACCGGGTCTTCAATAAGGGCATGTGTGCCTACAATCATGTGCAGGGTGCCGTCGGCCAGTTTTGCTAAAATTTCGCGGCGGGCCTTTGTTTTAGTGCTTCCGGTTAGCAGGCGTATGCTTACCGGCATATCTTTTAAAAGGCTGCTTAGGCCATGATAATGTTGGGTAGCTAAAATTTCGGTAGGCGCCATCAGGCAGCTTTGAAAGCCGTTGTCGGCGGCCAGCAGCATGGTTAATAAAGCCACAATGGTTTTACCGCTGCCTACATCGCCCTGCAACAAACGGTTCATTTGGCTACCACGGCCAACATCTACCCTAATTTCTTTTAGCACCCGCTTTTGTGCATTGGTTAATTCAAAAGGCAGGTGTTGCCTGTAAAACGTGTTAAAAAATTCGCCCACTTTTTCAAATACTACCCCGCGGCTGTGGCGGTACCGTTGCAGCCGAAGCAAGCCCAGCCGTATTTGGGCTATAAACAGCTCTTCAAACTTTAGGCGGCGAACGGCTGCATCATATTCCCCGTGGTTTTTTGGAAAATGTATTTGAGTATAGGCACTGTAGCGGTTAACCAGCCTTAGCGCACTTATAAGGTTGGCGGGTAGGTTTTCCTGTATATCTTTTGGAGATAGCATGGCTAATAATGCCTGTGTAATTTTACCTATTTGCTTGCCATTAAGCACCCTTGTTTTAAGTTTTTCAGTTGTGGGATAAATAGGCTCCAGGTAGCTTTTCCCCTGTAGCATGCTTGCTTCAAAGGGTTCAATATCGGGGTGGGTTATTTGTGGTTTACCATTAAAAAAGCCACACTTGCCAAACACCAGGTAAGCATTGCCCGGTTGTAGGTTTTTTTCAACCCAGTTAATACCCTGAAACCAACACAGGTCAATATTGCCGGTCTTATCGCGCAGCGAAACAATACAGCGTTTGCTGCGCTTGTCGCCCAATATATTTAGTTCGCCAGCAATGCCTGCTATCTGTACATAGTCGGCTTCGGGGTTTATTTCGGCAATTTTTTTAATAGAAGTTCGGTCAAGATGCCGCAAGGGAAAATGCTCCAGCAAATCGCCAAACGTAAAAATATTCAGTTCCTTTTTAAGCAGGTCGGCTTTTAGTGGGCCAACGCCTTTAAGGTATTCAATAGGGTTATCTAAAATGGAGGGAGCCAGGCTAATATGTTTTTGCAAATGTAGGGCAAGTGCCGCAAGGCAATATACCTTGCATTCAATTGGTTTACAGTGCGAATGGTTTAAAGTCAATAAATAAACAAAGCCGGAGATGCTAACTTTGTAACCCGGTTTTAATAAATTGACAATATTTTTTACAGTCTAAAAAAACTATAAACGCTTACTATTGTGATGGAGTTTTATTCTAAAATAATTCTTAGGGGCATCAAATTGATTAATATAAAAATAATCATGTTAACAAACAGGCTTCTTTGCTCAATATTTTTTTTGTTAATGTGTACTTCGGTACAGGCATTTCAAAATGGGGTAACGGTATCGGGCGAGGTAAAAAACAGTATCGGTAAAACCAGTCTTGCCTTTGCAAGTGTGGTGGTTAAAAACAACCGGGACTCGGTGTTTATTATGGGTACGGTTACCAACGAAACGGGTCGTTTTTCGCTATCCAATGTAAAACCCGGTAATTATTTGTTAGAGATTAGTTTGATAGGATTTGAGCCTGTTTGGCAGCCATTGTTTGTAGGCAGCCTTAGCAATTTTTTAGACCTGGCCATTATTGAATTAAAAGTAGCGCCTTCAAGCCTTGCGGCTGTCACGGTTACCGCCCAACAGGATGCCGTGGCTGATAAAATGGATAAAAAGACCTTTTCTATTGCCAATAATATAAGCCAAAGCGGGGGCTCAGTATTGCAGGCCATGGCCAACCTGCCTGGCATAACGGTGCAGGACGGCAAAGTGCAGTTGCGTGGCAGCGATAAAGTAGCAGTATTGATAGATGGAAAACAAACGGCGATTACCGGCTTTGGCAGCCAATCGGGGTTAGATAACCTGCCTGCATCGGCCATTGAAAAAATTGAGATCATCAATAATCCATCGGCTAAGTACGATGCCAATGGTAATGCCGGCATCATCAACATTATTTACAAAAAAAGTAAGCAACAAGGGTTTAATGGCAAGGCAGGTTTTACAACTGGTTTGGGGTCGCTTTGGCAGCGCAAAGCTAATTTTCCCGGTATACGGCCACAGTACACTTTAACGCCAAAAATAAATCCATCGCTATCGTTAAATTATGCCAAAAATAAGGTAAACCTGTTTTTGCAAAGCGATTACCTGTATACCGAAACCCTGAACAAAAACGAGTTTACTGACAGGTTTTATGTTGACGGAAGCGTTAGGCGCCAGCAATTAAAGCGCAACCGCAACACTACTTTTTTGAACAATAAATTAGGGTTCGATTTTAACATAAACAGCAGCAACCTGCTTACCGTATCGGCCTTTTACGGAACAGAAAAAATAATTGACCGTGGCGATGAACCTTTTTATAATAAAGACCTAACGGAGCGCCTGCGCCTTTGGCAGTTTTTAGAAGATGAGATAAAGTATACTGCCATGGCTACGGCTAACTTTCAACACAGGTTTAACCAACCGGGCCGGTTGCTAAACATTGGGTTAAACTATACTTTTCACCGCGAAGATGAGAAGTACTTTTTTGACAATATCCTGCCTACGTTTAAGGGTAGAGATGCCTTTCAGTTGTTAAGCGATGAAAGTGTAGTTGACCTTACGGCGGACTATATTCGTCCGTTAAAATATGGGCGCCTTGAAACAGGGTTGAAACTTAGGCGGCGTACTATACCTACCAATATGCAATTTTTTCCGGGTATTAATTCGCCCATTGATAATGGGGCAGGTGGTGCGGCAACTTACAACGAAACCATACCAGCCGTGTATGGAAATTACATTTATGAAAACCAAACGTACGAAGCTGAGGTAGGGTTGCGGTTGGAGTATGTAAACCTTAAATACATGGTAAACCCCAACCACAATACTTACCAAAGCGATGGTTATAATTACACGCAGCCTTTTCCAACCATACGACTTGCCCGTAAATGGAGTAATGGCGATAAGTTGTCGTTGTTTTATAACCGAAGGGTAGACAGGCCTAATGAAGTTGACATTCGTATTTTTCCCAAGTACGACGATGCGGAGATTATTAAGGTGGGTAACCCCGGCCTGCGGCCACAGTTTACAAATACGGTTGAGCTAGGCTATAAAACCAATGTTGGCAAAGGGTACTACTATACCGCTTTGTACCACCGTTTTGCTAACAATACCATTACCCGCATAAACAGCACGCTGCCCGGTAGCCAGCTGATTTATGCAATTTTTCAAAACATCAACCGCAGTTATAATACCGGGGTAGAAATGGTATACGCCCAACAGTTTAGCCAGGCTTTTTCGTTAAACATAAACCTGAATGCATACCGCAACCAAATAGATGGTTTTACGGTGGTAAACCTGTACCCCCAACGCAATACGTTTACTGCCGAAAAAGATAAGTTAGTATCGGGTAACCTGAAAGTGGTTGGTACTTTTAAGCTTCCTAAAAAGATTGACCTGCAGGTATCGGCCATTTATCTTGCCCCCGACCTTATACCACAAGGCCGCATAGCGCAGCGGTTTTCGTTGGACGCTGGTGTAAAAAAAGCCATCCAAAATGGCAAGGGCGAACTGTTTGCCAATGCAGTTGACCTGCTAAGTACCATGATAGTTAAACGCGATATAAAAGGCAACTCCTTCAATTTTACCAGCATCGATTATTATGAAACGCAGGTGGTTAGGATAGGGTATAGTTATAAGTTTTAGGGAAGGGTATATGGGATTACAAATAGTATAATGGAATAGTAACTTTTGCTTTCTTCGTCCTAACAATCAGGGCTAAATACCAATGCCTAGGGTGTAGCCCCTGGTACGAGGCCGATGTAAACTGAACGCACTTAAGGGTCTACACACCAGCTATTGGTCTGACACAGAAAATGGAGATAAATAATTGAACAAATTACACTGGTTGCAATTTAATAATTTGATTGTAAGGTGGTACTGTATTCAACAAACTTTAAATGAAGGTATCCCGCCCTTTCATGGCTGGTTAATCCCTTCGGGCCAGAGTCCCCGGGCTTCACCCGGGGCTGAGATATTTCGGCCCTCCAGGCCTTTTTTTGCCGGTTCCTACATAGTGTCTGCAAGAAAACTACGCATCCTTTACTGGTAATGGATTTCAAGAAAATTTAGTGTTTGAATATTTGTTCACAGGTGTTGATAATGCTGCATTGTAGCTTTTTTTTGTCCGAGATTCGCATATAAATTCTTCAAT
>JBBRUR010000029.1:0-52586 GCA_038247635.1 Chitinophagales bacterium | reverse complement strand
TTGTAACTGTTCTTGCTGAAGTTGTATGATTAAATCCTTGTCAATCATATAAGTAATTTGAACTTATATACTATAAATTCAAAGAACTATTATCGCACATTTTATAAAAAATGTGGATAACTGGCCTGAATAGTTACAAATATTATATGCAGTAGTACAGCCAGAGGCAGTAAAATCGTTTGTATTTAAGGTAAAACTTACTGTAGAACAGAAAAAATTGGCAGCTGGCAATTAAATGAAGCACAACAAAAGTGCCAGGCCGGGGCAACTGAAAAAGAAAAATTAACTGCAAGACTATTGCAATTAATTTTTCAATTAAAAGAATATGTAAGCAACCACGAATTTGAACCAACCAGCCGATTTGGAAGTTTTCTAAAGATTTATTTAGAAATCCTACACAGAAAGAGAAACGAATTTGCAAACGATATAAGTGTTCATGAAACGCACATAAGCCAATTGATAAATAGTTGCCAAATGCCAGGCCACAATATTATAATTCGGTTGCAATTACACTTAAATCAACGCATACCTGCCAACTATTAATTTAGACTAGTAGAAAAAGAAAAAATTTATAAAATCAAAACGAACAAAAAATTAAGCGTTCAGGAAAAAGGGAACGTTTCAAATAAAATTTCAGTTTGGGTTTAAAAGTTGATTATTAATTAAATACTATTAAATTGTTTTTTCTTTCGAACCGCTTACATTCACTTCGGCTTTGCAACTAACTAAATTCATACTTACAAAATCGGCTATTTTCCCTTAATTATGGTACAATACGCACAATTGCTAAATAAATTTGAACAGTAAAAAAGAAAGCCGTATGCCCGGCACATATTGTGTAAATGAAGTTTGATCCATTTGCCAACCACAAAAGCTTATATAGTTAAGACCGGTAGGCTCTGTACCTTTTACATTGAGAAGACCCGCAAAAAAGTGTATTGCCTAATGTAAAGTTTATAAGCAAGTGCTAACTAATGCAAACGATTTCACAAGTAATAAAAACCTCTTTCAGTATAACGCTCAACTTTGTTTTAAAGCAACATCATGGTTGGGTGGTGGCAGTATATCCAGGGCCTGCATCACTCCCGTATAAAAAACGTCCAATCCTTTAAAAACAAAAAATATACGATATGCCAGGCAAATACGCAATCAGCCCTAACGAAGCCCGATTGATGGACACAGAAACGCTAAGACATCATTTTTTGTTTGATAACCTTTTGCAGCAGGGCGCCTGCAACATGGTTTATACGCACTACGACCGTATGGTTATTGGCGGCGCCCTGCCAACTACCCAGGCTGTTGAACTTTTATTGATAGACGATTTAAAAGCCGGCTATTTTTTAGAACGGCGCGAAATAGGAATCATAAACGTAGGCGGCCCCGGCGTGGTAACTGCCAATGACCACCAGTACAACATGGAAAAGCTCGATTGCCTGTACCTTGGTAAGGGCACCAAAAACGTAACTTTTAAAAGCAGCAATAACATTCAGCCAGCTGTGTATTTTTTATTAAGCTGCCCCGCCCATCAAATAATGCCTAACACGCTAATGACAAGGGAGCAAGCCACCCCAGCCCACATGGGCGATAGTGAAACCAGCAACAAACGAACCATTTACAAATACATACATGACGATGGTATTGCAAGCTGCCAGTTGGTAATGGGGTTAACGCTTTTACAACCCGGCTCGGTTTGGAATACTATGCCGGCGCACACACACGACCGCCGCATGGAAGCCTATTTCTATTTTGATGTTCAGCCAGGTCAGGGCGTTTTTCACCTCATGGGTTTACCAAACCAAACCCGCCACCTGGTAATAAACAACAACCAGGCAGTGGTGTCGCCTCCATGGTCAATACATGCAGGCTGCGGCACCAGCAACTACTCGTTTATTTGGGGTATGGCCGGCGAAAACAAAGCCTTTACCGATATGGATGCCGTGGCTATTGCTGACCTTCAATAACCAAAAAACACCTCGAGTTCTTTGTTTAGGGATTTTTTCCGACCGGGCCCTTACGGAAAAAAAAACTACCGCAAGTTTTTTACTTTCGGGATTTATCGTTTTTTCTGCCTTAATCGTTAGGTTTACAAAACTTATTAATTTGTAACTGGTTTAAGCCCCGTAATGTAAAGCGATGCTTTGTTGCAGTAAATGATTGTAAAACTATCAATGGATCAAATAACTATAAAAGATATTGCCCGTGCACTTAACCTGTCAAATTCCACTGTTTCAAGGGCATTAAAAGGTAGTTACCAAATAAGCGAAGCCACACAAAAACTGGTTAAAGACTACGCTGTTAAACACCATTACCGTCCCAACGTATTAGCCCAAAGCCTCAAAAGCCGACGAAGCAAAAGTATTGGGGTCATATTTCCCTCAGTATCAAATAACTTTTTTGGCGAGGTAACCAACGGCATTGAGTCCGTTGCAAGCACCAGCCACTACCAGGTAGTAATAGTACAAACAAACGAGTCGGCCGAAAAGGAACTGGACAATATTAAACAATTGATTCTTAGATCGGTAGACGGATTGCTGATTTCGTGTACCACCCAAACTACCGACACCGCTTTTTTTCAGGAACTTCTTAACGATGGTTTCCCCATTATTTTTATAGACCGTACCATTGGCAACCTTGCTGCGCATTGCGTGGTTGCTGACAATGTAGATGGCGCATACCAGGCCACTCTGCATTTAATTGAGCAAGGTTATCAGCGGATAGCACAAATTACAAGCTCGCCCAATGTATCCATCACAATTGAGCGTTTGCAGGGCTATTTTAAAGCCCTTAACCAAAACAACCTGACAGTAGAAGACGATTACATAAAGTATTGCCAGCACGGTGGTATGGACGATGCCGAGGTTGAACGGGCCGTAACCGAATTAATGCAAATGCCAAACCCGCCCGATGCTATTTTAACCGCCTCAGACCGCATTACCATAAAATGTTTTTCGGTATTATTGAAAAAGGGTATTGATATACCGGGGCAGGTGGCCCTTGCCGGGTTTAGTAATTTTAGTGCCCCCGAATTATTTAACCCCTCACTAACCACCGTAAAACAGCCTGCTTTCGAAATGGGTAAAGCAGCGGTTGAGTTAATGCTGGGCCTGTTGGAAAGCAAACATCCACCTACGGAATTTGTAAAAAAAGTATTGCCTACGGAGTTGCTTATCAAGTCTTCTTCGCTTAAAAAATAGCGTTGCGATAATTAAGGAGTTATCTGCTATTTGAGCACTTTTTAATTTCCAAATGTACTATGACAACTAAACGACGTATAAAGACAGAAATTTTTACTATTCTGTCTTGGTTGACACCTTACATATTTATTCTATCCTTTCTTAAACATACCTCGGTATTCACATTCATGGCCCTACTTTTATTCTGCGGACTTTCTATTTTGGGCTGTTTAACAGGTATTTTTTTAACCAGACTAACAAAATATAAAAAAGGTTACTATTTATTAGTGACAACTGTTAGTGTTACACTATTCGTTATCCCGTACGAACAGCTAATAAACACAAGTGACAGAATCTTCTATAGTCTGCATAGATCAACCATGTCTGAAATTGTATCAAAAATAAATAAAGCCAGAATTGAAAATAACCGAATACTAATACCGCAAGTACGTTTTGCTCTGGTGGACACACTAAAAGACGGGACGATTGTATTCACTATTGATGGTATTCCTGACAACTGCGTAGGTATTGCCTACTCTGACGACAATACGAATCCTGGTAATACCAACTGTGGACAGATTGTTGAGTGGCGCAGGCTTGATGACCATTGGTATTTTTGGTACTCTACATAACTAAAAAACGCACAAAAAAAAGGTATGGCTACAGTTAAGAGGAAGCTTCGGAGCCGGGAAGAACGTAATAATAAAGCCCACTTAACTTAATAATCGAACTATGAATATCACCTCATTAGTAGTGGTTATGTCATACGATATACAGATGCAGGCCTGTTGCCTTACATGGGGTAAGCAACCAGTTCTATAAAAAGTTTTATACTGTTCATTTTTATCATTTATAATAAATACAAGTATGCCAATATATTCTCTATTTGACCTCACCGGTAAAACCGCCCTTGTAACCGGCTGCAACACCGGCATAGGGCAGTCAATGGCAATAGGCCTTGCCGAAGCCGGCGCCGATATAGTAGGCGCATTCAGATCGGCCAGCGACCTTGACGGCGAAACTGCGCAACAGGTAAAAGCGCTTGGCCGAACCTTTAATGGTTACCTGGTGGATATTGGCGACCGCGAAGCACTGTATGCATTTGTCAATGCAGCGAAGGAGCAACACACCATTGACATATTAGTAAATAATGCCGGTATGATACTGCGCAAGCCGGCCGCTGAACATACTGACGATTTGTGGGATAAAGTACTGTCAGTAAACCTGGACGCTCAATTTATCTTAGCCCGCGAATTTGGCAAGGCTATGATTGACCGCGGCGAGGGCAAAATCATTTTTACCTGTTCGCTGCTCACCTTTCAGGGTGGTATTAACGTGCCGGGCTATGCGGCCAGCAAATCGGCCATAGGCGGCCTGGTAAAGGCACTTTGCAACGAGTGGGCAGGCAAAGGCATTAATGTAAATGGCATAGCTCCCGGCTACATATCCACAAACAATACCGAAGCTTTGCGCGAAGATCCGGTAAGGTCAAAATCAATTCTTGAACGCATACCAGCAGGCCGCTGGGGCCAGCCCAACGACTTTAAAGGCCCGGTGGTTTTTTTGGCAAGCAATGCAGCCAACTATGTAAACGGCCATGTGTTGGTAGCCGATGGTGGATGGATGGCCAGGTAAAAGATCAGCACATTGCCATACCAGGCCCGTTTTTATTTGGAAGTAATCTATGCGTAATAATTACCTTACGCGGGGCCATACAATAGCTTGGCAGCCTACAACCAAAAAACAACAACATGCACATTGAAAAACAGGAAAACGATACCATTAACCAAACACTATCGCAATCGGCACGCAATTACACATTGCGTATTGCCATTATTGCCGCACTGGCTGGTTTTATATTTGGTTTTGATACCGTAGTAATTTCCGGTGCCAACCTGCCCATAAAAACCCTTTGGCAAACCAGCCCATGGTTTCATGGATTTTTTATTATGTCCATGGCTTTGTGGGGCACCGTTATTGGCGCCATTTTTGGCGGTGGCCCCACCGAAAAATATGGGCGCAAAAAAGTGCTGTTTTACATAGGCGTATTGTTTACCGTATCGGCGGTCGGCTCGGCTTTGGCGCCGGGGCCCTATCTTTTTTCTTTTTTCAGGTTTATTGGCGGCCTGGGTATTGGCGTATCGTCGGTGGCGGCACCAACCTATATTTCCGAAATATCAACCCCTGCTACCCGCGGCCGGTTGGGTGCTATGTACCAGTTTAATATTGTGTTTGGCATATTGGCAGCCTTTTTATCAAACTATTTTTTTGAAGGCGTTGGCGGCATAAACTCGTGGCGGTGGATGCTGGGTATTATGGCGGCCCCATCAATAATTTATACCGTAATGGTATTAGGTATACCCGAAAGCCCCCGCTGGCTCATTGCCCGCAAAAACGATTTGGCAACTGCCACTGCGGTGTTTACAAAGCTGGGGGTAAACAATGTACAACGCATGATTGCCTCCATTACCAATAGCCTGCAACACCAAACCAATGCGGGCGCCTCTGAGCGGTTCTTCAGCAAAAAATATACTACCATTATTTGGCTTGCCTTTATGGTTGCCTTTTTTAACCAACTGTCGGGTATCAACTTTATTTTGTATTATGCCCCCGAAATTTTGGAAAGGGCGGGCCTTGCATCAAAGGAGTCGTTGCTTAATTCCATTGCCATAGGCGGCACCAACCTGGTATTTACCTTTGTAGGGCTTTATTTAATTGACAGGGCAGGCCGCAAAACCCTGCTCGTTATTGGCTCACTCGGGTATATTGTAAGCCTGGGTATGGTAGCCTGGGCCTTTTACAGCCATGCCAGTGCAGCCTTTTTAATGGTGTTTTTATTATTGTTTGTAGCATCGCATGCTGTGGGCCAGGGCGCTGTAATATGGGTGTTTATTTCCGAAATATTTCCAAATAAAATACGGGCCACGGGGCAATCGTTTGGGGCAAGTGTTCACTGGGTTTTTGCAGCGTTAATCACACTTTTTACCCCAGTATTTTTAGACGACAAAAACGGTATTTTTAAAGACAACCCCTGGCCAATATTTGCCTTTTTTGCATTTATGATGTTTTTGCAACTGGTATGGGTATTAACCAAAGTACCCGAAACCAAAGGCAGCTCGCTGGAAGAACTGGAGAGCAGGCTGGTAAAATCGTAAGCACCGGAAATGGAAATTTTTCAGGATCAAAATACCCTACCTGTCGCAAACAAAAGTGCAGCCAATGTATTTTTTTGGGCCAAGCGTTAACTTTCTATCGGGCTTCATTGGCAGCCTGCCTCTATAACCGTAGAGGTAGCACTTTTTTAATGAAGTGCTTTTTGCAGCTTTTTTTATCAGGCTGATTTGAACGCATTTCAGGCTATCGGGTAAAATGTTCTGAGAATGAAGATTGGCAATGGTTCATTAAAAAATATTACCATCAAAAAGGTTTGGTGTAAAATAGTAATCGATAGCTAAAAACCATTCAATCCAATACTGCGGATAATTGCAGCAAAATTAATGGCAGCACTATTAATGGCAGCACTATTAAAATAATTATGAAATCACACCAAACAGGAGTAACGCTCCACGAATTTAGAACACTGGAACGAAGGCAGTTTCCTGAAAGTACCGGCGAATTAAGCAACCTTTTACGCGACATTGCCTTTGCAGCAAAAAAAATAAATGTAGAAGTAAATAAGGCGGGACTGGTAGACATATTGGGCGAAGCTGGCATCACCAATATACAAGGCGAAAAGGTTAAAAAGCTAGACCTGTTTGCCAACGACCAAATAATTAAAACCCTGCAGCGGGGCATTAGCTGTGCAGGTATTATTAGCGAAGAACTGGAAGAAGGAATTGCCTTTACCGACAAAATGAGTACCAACAGTAAATACCTGGTAGCCTTTGACCCGCTTGATGGTAGCACCAATATTGACAACTGTATTTCAATAGGAACCATTTTTGGAATTTACAAAAGAAGGAGTGCACCGGGAACAATACTTACCACCAACGATTTTAAATTGAACGGCCAACATTTGGTGGCGGCCGGGTACGTAGTATATGGCTCAAGCACTATTTATGTTTTTGCTACTTCGCGATCGGTCAACGGCTTTACGCTCGACCCCACCATTGGCGAGTTTTACCTTAGCCATCCCAATATAAAGTGTCCGCAAAAAGGGCATATTTACTCAGTTAATCAAAGCAACGCGCTTAACTATACATCGGGGCTTCAGCACTATATACAATCGTTTCAACAACTTAACCTGCAAAACGAAGGCACCTGTACACTGCGCCATGTAGGCAGTATGGTGGCCGACCTGCACCGCAACCTAATTAAGGGAGGCATATTTTTAAACCCTGGCAGCCCATCTTTTCCCAATGGCAAACTAAGGCTTTGGTACGAGTGTAACCCGTGGGCTTTTATTTACGAAGTTGCCGGCGGAAGGGCCATCAGCATCAGCGGCCGGGTACTGGATGTGCCTTTTGAAAACATTCACCAGCGCACCCCGCTATACATAGGCAGCAGTACTATGGTAGCCGATCTGCAAACCTACCTCCACAAGTACGATCAACCCACCGCTTAATCATTAAAATAAAACCAACCGATATGCTTATAAAAATGTTCAGGTCAATAATTACCATTTATGCTTGTATGCTGCCTTTTACCATGCGGGCACAAACCAGTTTGCTTACAGTTAGCAATACCACCCCGGTGCAACGTACCGATGAATTGATTGTTCTTCAACGCAGTACCATTGCACAAAAATTGGGCAAGGTCGCCTTTATCTCGGCCAGTGCAAATGGCAAAGCTATTACCGTTCAACACGACGACATGAATGGCGATGGCCAATGGGACGAAGCTGTCTTTTTGCTTGACCTGCCTCCCAACGGCAGCCAATTAATAACCCTAAAAACTGCGGCAACCAATAACCAGCAAAAGGCTACGCAAAGAGCTCATGTACGTTTACGGAAAAAGAGTGCCGACGATACCTTTGGCCCCCCCATTACCCGCGAAACCATGCCACTGAGGCACATCAATACCGACTTTTCCAAACAACCCTTACCCCTTTACCTTGCCGAAGGCCCGGCGTGGGAGAACGATAAAATAGCTTTCAGACTGTATTTTGACATACGCAATGGCAAAGATATTTTTGGCAAACGCACCAGCACCATGATGATGGATACCGTTGGTGCAAAACCAAAAAGCAATTACCACAAGTTGTCTGACTGGGGAATGGATATATTGCACGCCGGCAAATCGTTAGGGTCGGGTGCGCTTGCATTGCTGGTGCCCACTGCCCTAAAAGATACATTGATAAGGCTTGGCGGCGAACAGGTAACCAACACCGAATACCAGCAATTGGCCGACGGGCCGGTTAGGGCAGTGTTTACCATCACCTACGATTGGTTGGTAATGGGTAAACCCATGCGCATTGTTGAGCAAACCAGTATTTGGGGTGGGCAATATTTTTACGAGGATAAACTTACCGTAACCGGTGCCCCCAAAAATGCGCTGTTGGTAGCGGGCATCGCCAGTTTTTATAACAACACCTTCCAAAGCTTTAACCAGGGAAAGTGTGGCGTAATTTTTAGCTACGGCAACCAGTCCGAAAATAAAGATGCGCTGGGCATGGCCATTGTGGTACCCAACAACAACCTGGCATTTGTAGGATCTACCCCCAACGAAGCCTCCGAAATTTTGAACACCTATATTTCGGCCCAGCACATTAACAACACAACGCCCTGCCGCTTTAGGTTTTATGGTGGCTGGGAAGTTACTGACCCCCGCTTTGCCAGCGCCAGCTATTTTAAAACGATGCTTACAAACGAAGTGGTAAAAATGGATACGCCTGTGACCGTACGATTTAAATAACGCTCAACTTAGCTGCTTACTTACCTATATACGTTATGAAATACAAAGCTTTTTTGTTTGACCTGAATGGTACTATGATCGACGATATGCATTATCACATTAACGCGTGGCATACCATAGTCAATAATTTTGGAGCAAATCTATCGGTAGCCCAGGTTGCAAACGAATGTTATGGCAAAAATGGCGATCTGCTGGAAAGGGTTTTTCCCGGCAGGTTTACCGATGAAGAAAAAAATACCATTGGCTACAAAAAGGAGTTGGTGTATCAAAAAGAATTTAAACCGCACCTGGCCCTGCTACCTGGCCTTCAGAACTTTATTGAACATTACCATGCAAAAGGCATACGGATGGCCATAGGCTCGGCGGCTATTATGTTTAATATCAATTTTGTGCTCGATGGACTTAACATTCGTAGTTATTTTGATGCGATTGTTAGTGCCGACGATGTAACCTATAGCAAACCACACCACGAAACATTTACCAAAGGTGCAGCCCTGTTAAACATACCTGCGGCTGAATGCCTTGTATTTGAAGACAACCCGAAAGGCGTGGAAGCGGCGCATAATGCGGGTATGGACACGCTGGTAATTACTACCATGCATCAACCATCCGAATTTGATCAGTTCAATAATATCACCCTGTTTACGCCCGATTATACAACTATTGAGTTTCATTAATTTTTACAGTAATTGTAAGTTGTACAATTATATTTGATAAATTTTCTACTCACCTTCACCCTTATTATTCTCTATGATCAACGATACTTTGCCGGTAAACATTGCCCAATACCAACACCACGATAAATTATTGCTGGCGGTTGACTGCATCATATTTGGGTTTGACGGTACCGGCCTGAAAGTGCTGTTGGTAAAACGCGAATTAGAACCGATGGCAGGCAAATGGTCGCTGGTAGGCGGTTTTGTAAAACAAAATGAAAGTGTAAATGACGCTGCTATGAGAATCTTATCGCAGCTCACTGGCTTTAAGAATATATTCATGGAGCAGCTGCACTGTTACGGCAATACCGACCGCGATCCCGGTGGCCGTGTAGTTTCCATTGCCTATTTTGCCCTGATACGTATTGAAGACCACGCCGAGGAATTATTGAAGGAGCACAACGCCAAATGGGTGCCGTTGGATAAATTACCAAGGCTAATATTCGACCACAAACAAATGCTAGATCTTTCTAAAGAGCGGCTTCGCCAACGAGTGGCCAACCACCCCATAGGGTTTGAATTATTACCCGAAAAATTTACCCTCCCTCAACTACAAAACCTGTACGAAGCCATTTACGAAGCACAGTTTGACAAGCGAAATTTTAACCGCAAAATATTAGGCCTGCAAATATTACAAAAGCTGGAGGAAAAGGACAAAACAGGCAGCCGCAAGGGCGCGTTTTACTATGTATTTGATAGCGATAATTATAAAAAACTGGAAAGCGAAGGCATTTCGTTTATATAGGGGTAACGCGTAGAAGGGCATTTTTTGTTTTAAACGGTTTACAATTAAATATTTGGGCAATGCCAGTACCAACAACGGCCTACAACTAAAAGTAATTGGGCGCGGCTAATGTTGCCCGGCCTGGCCATCCACCAGGGTGTAAAAAGATACACCGCTGTGCGTATCACTTGGTTTACAGCGCACTCCACAATTGAGAAACATAAAAAACACCACCGATTTTGCGGCGGCTACAAGGTTGTATGCCGGGGTGTTTTTCGATTTGCCGCTGTACAATATTTCGCACCGCTAATCGGCTGTTAGGCACCTTTACAAACCTTGTAAATAATTTGATGGACAGTTACTTGACATGTTGGTTTTTAATGGCAACTTTTATGGTAACCAAAAAAATTATCATGACTACGCAAGAAGTAGCCGACCGCTACAGCCAATTGGTAAAAGAAAATAATTGGTCGAAAATTCAGGACGAATTGTTTGCCGCAGATGCAAACAGTATCGAACCCGAACACGCTGCAAATATGGGTTTGCAAAGTGTACAAGGCATGGAGGCCATAAAAAAGAAGGCTGAGATATTTAATTCTATGGTGGAAGAAATGCATGGTGGTTATTGCTCAGAGCCTGCGGTAGGCGGCAACTTTTTTTCGGTAGCCATGGGTATGGACGTAACTATGAAAGGCGAAAAGCGTTCAAAAATGGACGAAGTAGTCGTTTATGAAGTAAAAGACGGAAAAATCGCATCCGAACAGTTTTTTTATTGATTGCCTTAGTCTAAACTTTTCCAAACGCTGCCTGGTCAACAACCGGGCAGCTTTTTTATTTGCCCGTTGTACCAAAACCGGCTATGTTTATGACAGCAATCTATTGATGATTCCAAAGACCTTCAAAACCGTTTTGTCAACCAAAAGAAACTCCTCCAGGTTCTGTACTATAGCTAAAAGCTAACGGCCAAAAGCCAACAGCTAACTTTAATTTTAAAAAATCGTAAAAAAATACTTCCCTTACAAAGTAACCTGCTTTTTAAAAGTACCTACCCCTTTTAAACCTAAGTATCTAAAAATCAATTAAATAAAAAAATCTACCGAAAAATGACTAATGGCTAAAAGCTATCGGCTAACGGCTGTTAGCATTAGTCTACCAACCCTACCAATTTGGTAGATTAATAAATCCCCCCTAATTTCACCCCCTGAATAAAACAGGGCAAATGAACCAAACCAGCAGGACGCCACAACACGAAGTGGATTTTTTGAACAACACATTTGAATCCACTTCTACATTGGAGGTATTTGACCATTTCGCCAAAAGCTATCCCGGGCAGGTAACTTTTTCTACCAGTTTTAGCTTCGAAGACCAATCCATCACACACCTCATTTTTTCCGATAATTTTAATTTTACCCTTTTTACACTCGATACAGGCCGCATTTTTACCGAAACCTACAGCGTGTGGGCACGTACCAAAGAGCGGTACAATGCAAACATTGTAGCCTATTATCCAAACGATAAAAAGCTACAGGATTTTGTTACGGAAAACGGGCCGAACTCTTTTTACGAATCAGTCGAAAACCGAAAGGCCTGCTGCTTCATCCGCAAAGTTGAACCATTAAAAAGAGCATTAGCCAGCAATAAAATTTGGATTACCGGGCTGCGGGCCGAACACTCGCCCGACCGCCACAACCTGCTGCCTTTTGAGTGGGACGACAGCAACCAGGTAATCAAATACCATCCTTTGCTGCATTGGACCACCGAAAAAACGCGGGCTTTCATAAACCAACATAATATTCCCTACAACATACTGCACGACCGGGGTTTTATTAGCATTGGCTGCCAACCCTGTACCCGCGCCATACAACCCGGCGAAGATTTTAGGGCCGGCCGCTGGTGGTGGGAAGATGCCGATAAAAAAGAGTGCGGCCTTCATATACACCAGCCCGAAACCACTCAATTACAAAAAAGCATAAATTAACAAAGGATAATGAGCGATTACAATTTTGATTACCTCGACCAGCTCGAGTCCGAAAGCATCCACATTTTTCGCGAAGTGGCCGGCCAGTTTGAGCGACCAGCCCTGCTGTTCTCCGGCGGAAAAGATTCCATTACACTGGTACACCTTGCGTTAAAGGCTTTTCGCCCCGGCAAGTTTCCTTTTCCACTGGTACACATCGATACCGGCCACAACTTTCGCGAAGCTTTAATATACCGCGATAAACTGGCTGAGGAAATAGGTGAAAAACTAATTGTTCGCAAAGTAGAAGATACCATTAAAACTAAAGGCCTTACCGAGCAAACCGGAAAGTTTGCCAGTCGCAATGCCCTGCAAACACATACACTGTTAGAAACCATAGAGGAATTTAAGTTTGACGCCTGCATAGGTGGCGCCCGCCGCGACGAAGAAAAGGCCCGCGCCAAAGAACGCATTTTTAGCGTACGCGACGAGTTTGGTCAATGGAACCCAAAACTGCAGCGCCCCGAGTTGTGGAACACCTACAATGGTAAAATTCATAAGGGCGAAAATGTGCGTGCCTTCCCCATTAGCAACTGGACCGAGCTGGACGTTTGGAACTACATCCGCCGCGAAAAAATTGAACTCCCTTCCATCTATTTTGCACACGACCGCGAAGTGCTGGAGCACGAAAACCAGTTAGTGGCCATCTCAGAATTTATACGATTGGATGAAGGCGATAAGGTCTCTACCAAACGGGTACGCTACCGCACCGTAGGCGACATGACCTGCACCGCCGCAGTAGAAAGCAACGCCACCAACATCGACGATATTATAACCGAAATTATAGCAACCAAAACCAGCGAACGAGGCGAAACCCGCATAGACGACCGCGTGTCAGAAGCTGCCATGGAAGACAGGAAGAAGAATGGATACTTTTAATTTATTATGCTAAGTTTTAAATTTTAAATTTTGAATTGGTCGGCCGAAACAATAGTAATTCAACTTTTAACTAACTCCTGCATTGAAAGTGCATATATCGAAATAATAAACACAACATGTAAAATCTAGCGTTCAAAATTCAAATTAAAACACACCTCATTTAAAATTTAACATTCAAAATTTAAAATAAAAAATGGACCTACTCCGATTTATTACCGCTGGCAGTGTAGACGATGGCAAAAGCACCTTGATAGGCAGGTTGTTGTACGACAGCAAGTCCATACTAATTGACCAACTGGAGGCGATAGAAAAACAAAGCCGCAATAAGGAAGATGGTGAAATAGATTTGGCGTTGTTGACCGACGGGCTTCGTGCCGAGCGGGAGCAGGGTATTACCATAGATGTGGCTTATAAATATTTTTCTACGCCTACCCGCAAGTTTATTATTGCCGACGCGCCGGGCCATATACAATACACCCGCAACATGGTTACCGGCGCCAGCAACAGCGATCTCATTGTTATATTGGTAGATGCCCGCAGTGGTGTGGTAGAGCAAACCCGCCGCCACAGCATGATAGCCTCGCTGCTACAATTGCCACACGTAATAGTGGCCATCAATAAAATGGATTTGGTCAATTACTCGCAGGATGTGTACAACAACATTGTTATCGAGTTTGCGGCCGTTGCAAAATCGCTTGGGTTAAAGGACGTCACCTACATTCCCATATGCGCACTCAAAGGTGATAACATTGTTGACCGCTCCAATAAACTTGGCTGGTACGAAGGCGAACCCCTGTTGCATTTACTTGAGCATGTACAAGTAAAAAACGATATTAACTATACCGATGCCCGCTTTCCGGTGCAATATATTATTCGCCCGCAAACCGAAGCCCTGCACGACTATCGCGGGTACGCCGGTAAAATAAACAGTGGCGTTTATCGCAAAGGCGATGCGGTGGTGGTGCTGCCTTCGGGCCTTGAAAGCACTATCTCAACTATCGAAATTGGTGGCAAAGAAGTAGAAGAAGCATACGCACCGCAAAGTGTGGTGTTACACCTTACCCACGATGTTGACGTTAGCCGTGGCGACGTGATTGTACAAAAAAACAACCAGCCACACCACGGGCAGGAAGTAGACGTATTGCTTTGCTGGATGGCCAACAAACCGCTGGCCGTGGGTAATAAATATCTGCTTCAAATAAACAGTCGGGTAGTTAAAAGCGTTATTAAAAATATTGAATACCGGCTGGATGTCAACAGCCTGCAAAAAGATTTTGACATCAACACAGCATCGCTAAACGACATTGTAAAAGCCACCATTAAAACCGCTGAACCAATTGCCTTCGACAGCTATACAAAACTACGCACCAACGGAGGCGCCATCTTAATTGACGAAACAAGCCTGGTAACGGTAGGGGCTTGTATGATACAGTAGAGTAAGTTGGGAGTCGGGAGTTTTTAGTCGGGAGTGAAGAATTATGAATTATAAGTTATGAATGATAAGTTATGAGAGAAGTGAATAGTCAATGGTCAATAGTGAATTGCAATCCTGAAAGGTGAAACGTTAATAGTGAAGATTTTTTTTGAGCCTGGCAAAGGAATAAATGGCAGCCTTTGTTGCGTCGCACTCTTGTACGGCAACGCTAATTTCAGCCACACAATAAACAAATTATAATGAAGCTTACCTACACATATTCCTTTTATCAAACACCACTTAGTATTGACGTTTCTAACCTCCCTGGCCCAATGCTCCCTGCTGATGGCTATGCGTTAAAGGCTAAGGGCTTTGGGCTATCCGAAAAAGGGTCTCAAGTTCCAAACAGCAACTATCAGCCATTAATTTCTGACTCCCGGCTAAAAACTCCCGACTACCAACTCAAAACCCGCGGCCTTGTTATCCTGGCTGCGGCAGGCCCCGGCGATCCCGAATTAATTACCATTAAAACAGCCCGCTTCCTGCAAAAGGCCGATGTTATTTTAACCGATCGGTTGGTTAGCAAATCTATTTTGGACCAATATGCTAACCCCGATGCGGAGATTGTTTATGTAGGTAAACAATGCAGGCGCGGCAACTCCACACCACAGGCTACTATTAACGAACTGCTGGTATTATTTGCATCCGAAGGCAAACTGGTAGTACGCTTAAAGGGTGGCGACGTGTCTATTTTCTCCAATATATTAGACGAATTGGAAACACTCGTTCAGTTCAATATTCCATACGAAATTATTCCTGGTGTAACTGCTGCACTTGGCGCGGCGGCTTATGCCGGCATTCCATTAACGGCCCGTGGTTACGCTACGGCGGTACGGCTGCTTACTTTTTATAAATCGGATGTGGTAACCGACCAATATTGGAAAGATCTGGCACAAACCGACGATACACTTGTGTTTTATATGTCAGCAGAAACATTGGGTGGCGTAGTAGCCAATCTTACCAAAAATAATATTGACGCCTCAAAATTATTGGCGGTAATAGAACAAGCCACCACCCCACTGCAGCAAATTCATACCTGCAATTTATACAATTACAACAACGCATTTGCAGGCAAACAATTCAGGTCGCCATCCATTATAATTATCGGTAAAGTAGTTGCCTTACACCAACAATATCAATGGCTACCGCAGGTAACATCTACTAACGAATACTTTACCGTACACGAGCAAAAAAACAGTAGAGCAAAACAATCAAAAACAGCACGGGCCTAACGGATAAAAGCAAAACAAAAACTAAATAAAGCAGCCTACCAATAAGTATCATGAGTATTTTATCTAACCAAAAATTATCGGCTTTTCAACAACTGCTATCTGGCGCAAGCAAACAAGAGTTGATTTGGATGAACGGTTACCTCAGCGGCTTGCTAAGCAATGGCACTATACAACAAACCGAAGTGGAAGTAGCTGTGGCTGCACCTTCTGTAAATAAAATAACCATTGCTTACGGCACCGAAACCGGCAACAGCAAAAAGCTGGCAGTAACCTTTGCCGCCAAAGCCAAAAAAGCAGGCATAACTGCAAAGGTTGTTAGCCTCGATCAGTACCGGCTAAACGATTTGCCAAAAGAGGAATATTTCTTTTCGCTTATTAGCACCCATGGCGAGGGCGAGCCACCGGCAGCAGCCCGCAAGTTTTACGACCACATACACAACAACGGTTTTAAACTGGAAAAACTGAAGTATGGCGTGCTGGCCCTCGGCGATACTTCGTACCCTTTGTTTTGCACCGCTGGCGAACAGGTAGACGCCCAATTAGAAAAGTTGGGTGGACAGCGCATCATCCCCATTCAAAAGTGCGATGTAGACTATGAGCATGATGCCGATAGTTGGTTTGACCTTTTGTTGCACCGGCTCTCTGCGCCGCCAACTATTAACGAAGTTGCAGTAGCAGCGGCTCCCGTAGTAATTAAAAAATCTGTTGTTAAAAAAATATACAACGGCTCCATTGTTACCAATATCAATTTAAACGATCGTGGTTCCAACAAACAAACCCATCACATTGAAATTGTAGCTAATGATGAAATAGATTATCTGCCAGGCGATGCACTGGGGGTTGTTCCCGAAAACGTGGCCGCCCTGGTTGATCCGATAGTAGAATTGTTAGGCATAGATCGTCATAAGACTTATCATTTCCGCCACGAACAAATGACTGCCTACGACCTGCTGAAAAAGAAATTAAACATCTTTTTTTTACCTGAAAGAGTAGTGGCAAAATATGCCCAATTGGTTGGTCAGGATATACCGCCTGCTAAAATTGGTTTGCTCGATTTAATAAAAATATACCCGCTAAAAAATAACGACCAGTTTGGCCAATTAATAGAAATTTTAGAGCCCATCGCTCCACGATTGTATTCAATCGCTTCCTCGCCCGAAGCGCACAGTGGCGAGGTACACCTGACAGTTGCCCGCGACCGGTTCAAGGTAAATGATGAATGGAAATATGGCCTTTGCAGCGATTTCCTAACCTGTTTACCGAGTGAAACAGCCATTGATTTTTACATCCACCGAAATAGCCAATTCAGGCTACCCGATGATGATAAGGACATTATTATGATAGGCCCTGGCACCGGAGTAGCGCCGTTCCGCTCCTTCATCGCCCACCGCGAAGCTACCGGCGCCACCGGCAAAAGCTGGCTCTTTTTTGGCGATCAACATTTTGTTACCGACTTTCTTTACCAAACCGAATGGCAAAACTGGTTAGAAACCGGCGCCCTTACCCAACTAACCGTAGCCTTTAGCCGCGACCAAAGTCAAAAGGTATATGTACAACACAAAATGATGCAACATGGACAACAATTATATGAATGGCTCGCATCTGGCGCAAGCCTTTACGTATGCGGCGCCAAACACCCCATGAGCACCGACGTTGAAGACACCCTGATGCAACTAATAGAAAAATTTGGAAACAAGACCATTGAAGAAGCCGCCCAATTTGTTGAGCAATTGAGGGATGAGGAAAGGTATTTGAAGGATGTGTATTAAATTAAAAAGTAAAAAGTAAAAAAACAGATGAAGCGCCGGGAGGTAACCTGGCGGGCCCGACGCAGATCCGCAATGTACCCCGCAGAAATTTCAAGCCAATGGGTCATACATAGCGCCGGGTGGTAACACTCAGGGGAAATTGCAACCCGATGGGTCAGACATAGCGCCGGATGGTAACCCGGCGGGCAACAATGCCCTATCATAACTTAATAGCCCGGTACAAAATAAAATATTAAAAATTCAGAAGAAATGTCACAAAACCACGGACCATTATCATCAACCGAACGAATTAAACAAAGCAGCGATAACCTGCGCGGAACATTGGCCGAAAGCCTGTTAAACGATGTAACCGGCAACATATATGAAGACGATGTGGCACTGGTGCGTTTTCATGGCATGTATATTCAGGACGACCGCGACCGCCGTGACGAACGGGCGCAGAAAAAGCTTGAGCGACTGTATTCGTTTATGATACGATTGCGCCTGCCGGGTGGCTACCTCAGCGCCGAACAATGGAGGCAAATGCACCATGTTGCCGGCGATCATTCAACCGGTACTATTAAAATAACTACCCGCCAAACAGTGCAGTTGCATGGGGTTTTAAAGAGCCATGTAAAGCCCACTTTAAAGGGCTTTAACCAGGCAAGTCTGACCACGATTGCTACCTGTGGCGATATTAACCGCAACGTATTGTGTACCTCCAACCCTATTCAATCAAAGGTGCATGCCCAGGTGTTTGAATATGCAAAGGCCATTGATGAGTTACTGTTGCCAAAAACGAATGCCTATTACGAAATCTGGCTCGACCAGGAGAAACTTGAGGAAAAGCAATCAGAAGAAGATCCATTATACCAGGACCGTTACATGCCCCGCAAATTTAAAATAGCCATAGCCATACCACCCAACAACGATGTGGATGTGCTAACCAACGACATTGGGCTGATTGCGGTTATTGAAAACGATGAACTGTTGGGCTTTAACATAGCCATTGGCGGCGGCATGTCGGCCACGCATGGCAATGCCGAAAATTATGCACGCCTTGCCTCCGTCATCGGCTTTGCCGATACAAAAGAAAAAGTGTTGAAAACCGTATACGAGATACTAACCATTCAACGCGACTATGGCAACCGTAGCGACCGTAAACTGGCCCGCTTAAAGTATACTGTTGACCGGATGGGTTTAGACTGGTGGAAGCAAGAGTTGATTAACCGAACCGGCTTTGAAATGGAAGCGCCCCGCCCGTTTACTTTTGACAGTAGAGGCGATTACTACGGCTGGCAAAAAGACCACGAAGACAAATGGCACTACACAGTTTTTATTGAAAACGGACGGATACTCGACACCGAACAACTCGCTCTTAAAACTGCCTTATACGAGGTGGCCTTAACCGATAAAAGTGATTTTATTTTTACCTGCAACCAAAACCTCATCATTAGCAATGTGAAGGCAAAAAATAAGGCCGCAGTCAACAAAATACTACAGCAATTTTCAATAATCGATCATACTAAAAATGCATCGCTGGTGCGCCGTAATGCAATGGCTTGCGTGGCGTTTAATACCTGTCCGCTGGCACTGGCCGAAGCACAACGTTACATGCCAACACTTCTTACTAAAATTGAACCGATACTTGAAAAACATGCATTGCAAAACGAAAGAATTTTAATACGCATGACAGGCTGCCCCAATGGATGCTCAAGGCCATTTGCGGCAGAAATAGGTTTTGTAGGTACTGCCTACGGCAAATACAATATGCTGGTCGGTGGCGATTCGGTTGGTCTTCGCTTAAATAAGATGTACAAAGAAAGCCTGGACGAAGCGCAGATATTAAATGAGCTGGACAACATGCTTGGCATTTATAAAATTGAGCGAAAAAATGATGAAAGCTTTGGTGATTTTGCCCATACAAAATGGCTTAACGGGCAACCGCTCCAACGCACCGCCAGCACCTTTGCCGACCCCATATTACCTGTAAACAAAAATTGATTATTTATACCAACACCTGTTTTATTACCCAAGCAAAACGCTTTCATGCAACTGTCCGAACCACTTACCGAAACCACCGTTGAAGCCCTGCCTGTAAAGGAAGACAACCGGCTGTTTCCTGTTTTTTTAAAACTGGAAAAGTTGCGTTTACTTATTGTTGGCGGAGGGTACGTAGGCCTCGAAAAACTGGAAGCCGTGTTGGGTAATAGCCCTGCCACCCACATAAAACTGGTAGCCCCCCAAATAAGTGACAACATCAGGGCCCTGGCCAATAAACATACCAACCTGCACCTGTTTCAAAAACCGTTTAGTAATGATGACTTGCAAGAGGTTGATGTGGTAATTGTAGCTATTAATGACAAAGCTATTAGCCAGCAAATTGCCCATACGGTAAAAGCTAAAGGCATATTAGCCAACGTGGCCGACAAGCCAGAGCTATGCGATTTTTATCTTGGTTCAATTGTAAAAAAAGGTAACCTGAAAATTGCTATCAGCACCAACGGCAAAAGCCCCACTATGGCCAAGCGAATAAAGGAGCAGTTAAACGAACTCATTCCCGATGTTATGGACGATGTGCTTGACCAGATGCAAGCCATCCGCAACAGTTTAAAGGGCGACTTTGCCAATAAAATAAAACAACTTGATGAGGTAACAAAAGTGCTGGCCGCCAAGCAGGAAACCATGACAGAAAAACCCGGCGGCAAACGCTGGATGAAGCTGGTATTGTTTTGCCTGTTAGCCTTCTTTTTTATGATACTGGGCCACGCCATTCTCACTTATATGCCCTTTGGTAGTATTGTGTCGGGTGTATCGCAAATACCACAATACATCGATACCAAAACTTTTTGGCTAATGTTCTTAACCGGCTTTCTTGCGCAAATGGCCGATGGTTCGCTGGGTATGGGGTATGGTACTATCAGCACCACCTTTTTATTGGCACAAGGGGTAAACCCGGCCATTGTAAGCAGCCGGGTACATTCAGCACGGGTATTTAGCAGCGGTGTATCGGGGTATAGCCATCACCGCTTTGGCAACATTAATAAAAAGCTTTTTAAAGCGCTGGTCATACCCGGCATGATAGGCGCTGTCTTTGGCGCATCCCTGTCGTATTTCGCTCAGCAATATGCCAGCTATGTGCGTATTCCCTTGTCGCTTTATACGCTTTATCTTGGCTTTTTTATTATGAAAAAAGCCTTTAAAAAGAAAGATGGAACGGAGAAAGTAAAACGAGCTGGTTGGCTTGCATCGGCCGGCGGCTTTCTTGATGCATTTGCCGGAGGCGGATGGGGTACATTAGTTACCAGCACGCTCCTAAGCAAACGCCGTTCTCCCAAATATGTAATCGGCTCGGTTTGCCTGGCCGAATTTTTTGTAGTGCTCACCAGTTCCATCACTTTTTTCATTTTACTAAAGCATATACCGTTGTTAGATGTGGCTGGCCTGGTAGTTGGCGGGTTGGTGGCAGCTCCAATAGCTGCGCGATTGGTAGGTAAACTACCTATTAAAACCATGTTTATTTTGGTGGGCTTATTTGTGATATTGGCCAGTGCCAATACTTTTTATAAGGTGGTTAGTCATTTGTAAATCCTTGTTCTTCTCCTGTAAACTGTCTAAAATGATTTTTTTTAAAACCAGCGTTGGTTTTTTATAGAATCATTGTTGCTGCTTGTCCGCAAAAGATTGTCTGGGCCAATGATTAAAACACTCTTTAGCCCAAAAATTTCTATACTATTGTGTATCACCTACACATTAGTTACATTTGACACGATTAAAATTGTACATATGAAAAAATTGCTTGTTTTCTTATTTTGCCTTTCGTCGTTTGCGGGGCTACGTGCACAAACAACCCCATCTATTCAGCGCATTGACCCAACCAATTGGTGGGTAGGCATGAAAAATCAAAGCCTACAATTATTGGTGTATGGGCCCGGCGCAGGCACACTTACCTACTCAATCATCTATCCCGGCATTCAAATAAAAAGCACCGGCAAAGTAGAGAACCTCAACTATGCTTTCCTTAATATTTCCATTGCAGCAAATACCAGGGCGGGTACTTTTAATGTAATAGGAAAGGCTGGCAAAACCACGCTTACCAAACCATACACGCTGCTGGCACGCAATAAAACTGCTAAATCTGCCGGGCTGTCGGCGGCCGATTTTGTATACCTCCTGATGCCCGACCGTTTTGCCAATGGCAACCCATTGAACGATAAGTTTGATTTTATGCTGGACAAACAATCCGATGCCAACAATCCCATACTTCGCCACGGCGGCGATATGCAAGGCATTGAAAATCATATTGACTATTTAAAAGAATTGGGCGTGACCGCCGTTTGGCCTACCCCCGTTATTGTAAACGATGAAAGCCTGAAACTGGAAGGTCCGGGTCGTATGCAGGCAGGGTACCATGGCTATCATTTTACCGACCATTACCAGGTAGACCCCCGCTTTGGCGGAAACGACGGTTATAAAAAATTGTCGGCTTCACTTCATAAAAATAATATAAAACTGGTGCAGGACGCCGTGTACAACCACGTAAGCGACGACCATTGGATGTTTAAAGACCAGCCTACCAGCGACTGGTTTAACAATTGGCCACAAACCACCATTACCACGCACAAAGAGCAGGTATTGGAAGATCCTCATGGCTCTGCCTTTGACAAAGAAAAATTTATTGGCGGGTGGTTCACCGGTTTTTTGCCAGACCTAAACCATCGCAACCCATTTTTGGCTACGTATTTAATACAAAACGCAGTATGGTATACCGAAATGTTTACAGTAGATGCCTGGCGCATAGATACCTACAAATACAACGACCAGGCCTTTATGAACCGTTGTAACCAGGCGCTCATTACCGAGTTCCCCAATATTTTTTTGTATGGCGAAACGGTGGCCAATAACGCACTTACCCTTTCTTATTTTGTAAAAAATAAAGTAGGTTTTGCTTTTAAAAGCAACCTGCCCGGTACTTGCGATTTTCCGTTGAACTACGCCATGCTCGATGGCCTTAACCAACGGTATGGCTGGGACGATGGCGTAAACCGAATATACAATACCCTTGCGCAGGATGTGGTGTATACCGACCCCATGAAAATGATTACCCAACTGGACAACCACGATATGGATCGGTACCTATCGGTTATTGGTGAGGACGTTGACAAATATAAAATGGGGCTTACCTGGCTGCTGACCATGCGCGGAATACCAAGCTTGTATTATGGTACTGAGATACTGATGAAAAATACTAAAAACCCCAGCGACGCCGAGGTACGTAGCAATTTTCCTGGTGGCTTTGCCGGCGATCAACAAAATAAATTTACCTCCGCGGGTAGAAACACAGCCGAGGAAGCAGCCTTTAACTTTATAAAAAAGCTAGCCAATTATCGCAAAAACGCATCACAGCTTACCACCGGTAAGTTGATGCAGTTTCAGCCCGATAACGGTACATATGTATACTTTAGATACAACGATAAGGGAAGCGTAATGGTAGCCACCAATACCAACAACCAAAAAGTTGAACTTAATACCGCCCGTTTTGCTGAGCGGCTTAAAGGCTTTAGTAAGGCTAACGATGTTATTTCAGGAGCTATACACAGTTCATTATCCACCATTTTACTGCCACCAAAAACCGCTTTGGTGTTGGAGTTGATTAAATAAACAATTGCAACGATAGTAGCAGGTTATTTACTTATACAGCCGTTGGATATAAATGGTAAAAAGCCAAAGGTTTGCATGGCAAACCTTTATTTTTGCGCCAAATTCAAATACGCAATAAATGGTTGATGTAATATTAGGCCTGCAATGGGGCGACGAGGGCAAAGGAAAAATTGTTGACTACTTTGCGCCTGCCTACGATGTAGTGGCCCGTTTTCAGGGCGGACCCAACGCAGGTCACACATTATATGTGGAAGATAAAAAGATCGTTCTTCACCAAATACCGTCGGGTATTTTTCACCAGGACACCGTAAACCTCATAGGTAACGGGGTGGTACTTGATCCGGTAACGCTAAAAAGAGAATGCGATACAGTAGCCTCATTTGGTATAGATGTTAGAAAAAATCTTTTTATATCGGAACGCACTAATTTAATTGTTCCCGGGCATCGTGCTTTGGACAAAGCTTCGGAGCTAAGCAAAGGCAACGATAAAATAGGTTCTACCCTTAAAGGCATTGGGCCTGCATACATGGATAAGACCGGCCGAAACGCGTTACGGGTTGGCGATCTGCTCGATAAATCGTTCACATCCAACTATATTAAACTCAGGCTAAAGCACCAGCGCCTGTTGGATGGATTTCATTTTAATGAAGATATTTCTAACTGGGAAGATGAATTTTTTGAGGCTGTTGAGTTTTTAAAAACGCTAAAGGTGGTTAATGGCGAGTATTTCATCAACTACAAAATAAGTGCAGGCCAAAATATACTGGCCGAAGGTGCGCAGGGCAGTATGTTGGATATTGATTTTGGTACTTTTCCATTTGTAACTTCTTCTAATACTATTTCTGCAGGGGTATGTACAGGGTTAGGCATTGCGCCGCAAAAAATAAAAGAAGTGATAGGTATTACCAAAGCCTACTGTACGCGGGTAGGTAGTGGCCCCTTCCCTACCGAATTATTTGACGAAACGGGTGAAGAATTGCGAAAACTGGGCAGCGAATTTGGCGCAACTACCGGCCGCCCCCGCCGGTGCGGCTGGATAGACCTTGTAGCCCTTCAGTTTGCCTGTATGATAAATGGTGTAACGCAGGTGGTCATGACCAAGGCCGATGTATTAGATAGTTTTGAAGAACTACAGATGTGCACGTCGTACATGGTTAATGGCGAAGAAAAAACCGAGGTTCCCTACCAAATGTCAAAGATGGACGTAAAGCCTGTTTTAAAGGCATTTAAAGGCTGGAACCAGCAAACCAACCAACTGAACGATGCAGTAAGTTTGCCCGCCACCATGACGGAATATGTAGCCTTCATCAACAATTTTATTGGAGCACCTGTTAAGTACATCTCAAACGGCCCCGGCCGCCACCAGATAGTTAAATTGTAACTTTTTTTTGAAAATAAAAATGAAGGCATACATAATTTTTGCTGAAATTGACAGTTATTAAAAATTAAAAATTATAGCCAGAAAAATTTGGCTGATTAAAAAACCCGTTTAAATTTTACGTACTAAAACTTATTGGAACTATGGCACTGAAATCTGATAAGGGGTCTAAATCCGCTCCTAAAAAAACAGTAACAAAACAAGAATCATCTGCAAAAAAAACTACTGCGGCTACAAAAAAAGCCAGTGAAGACGATGATTTGGATGAGGATGAGGTGAATGAAAAGCCTTTGTCGAAACCGTCAAAAGCTCCTAAAGGCAAAAAGGATGATGACGACGAAGATGCGGAAGAAACTGATGAAGAGGTAAATGATGACTGGGAAAAATCGGAAGATGATGAAGATTGGGACCCCGATTTTGATGAGTTTGATATACCCAAGTCCACGGGTGCCAAAAAAGGGCCTGTAGGCAAAAAGGCGGCTAAAGATGACGATGATGATGACTTTAAAATAGACGATGATTTTAAAGATATGTTTAACAGCTCGCGCCGTGGTGGAAGTGGTTACGACGACGATGATGATTTTTGATCATCCCCAAATAAGTGATACGACAATACCAAACTTTTCGGGTAACCGATATTGATATTATTAAAAGCCAGATGTTGAATTGGGGCAACCAATTCAACATTTGTTGTTTTATGAACAATCACGCCTACCAGGCAACCCCCTCAACCTACGAGGGGTTGTTGGCTGTAGGGGCACACCGTAGTATTGGCATTACCGGGGCCACCACCCAAATGGTAGACCATTTTATTGCCACTAATACCGATTGGATATTTGGCCATTTTAATTACGAGTTTGCAGTAAACGATGACCCTGCTACACTATCTGACCAAAGTAGTTTTGAACCCGCGTTTTTGTTTGTACCCGAAACAGTAATTACCCTGGCGGGTAACGAACTAATTATTGGTAGCGTTAACAGCCCATCGGCCGATATTTTTTTACAAATAACAAATGCTAAAGTGGATGAACCCAGCATACCAAAGGCAATTGAACTAACGCCCCGTATTAATCGCCAGCAATACATTACTATCATTAACAACCTGTTAAACCATATAAAGCGGGGTGATTGTTACGAAATAAATTTTTGCCAGGAGTTTTTTACGCAGCAAACTTTAGTTGATGTAATGCACGTGTATCAAAAACTGGTTGCTATTTCGCCTAACCCGTTTGCGTGTTACTACCGCTTGCACAACCAGCACCTGCTATGTGCCAGCCCCGAGCGATACCTGAAAAAAACCGGTAATACGCTTATATCCCAACCAATAAAAGGCACGCTGAGCCGGTCGCTACCTGCCAAACTAAACGATACTGCCGAACAAACTGAACTGTACAACAGTAAAAAAGACCGTGCAGAAAATGTAATGGTAGTTGATTTGGTTAGAAACGACATGAGCAAAATTTGCGAAAGAGGCAGCGTTAAAGTAGATGAGCTTTTTGGTATTTATACGTTTCCACAGCTTTATCAAATGATCTCGACCGTGTCGGGGGTTTTAAAAGAAAATACCACTTTGGGGCAAATTTTACAGGCAACTTTCCCTATGGGGTCAATGACAGGAGCGCCCAAAAAACGGGTAATGGAATTGATACAACAATACGAAACGGGGCAAAGGGGCATCTACTCCGGTACCGTTGGGTACATTACGCCAAACCGCAACTTTGACTTTAATGTAGTTATACGAAGCCTTGTTTACAACGCTGATACGCAATACCTGTCGTACCATGTAGGAAGCGGCATTACCAGCAATAGTGTAGCTGAGCATGAATATGAGGAGTGCAAGGTAAAAGCGGCAGCCATTGTTGCTGCCTTATCTGCTAAACAATAGCCCACGTTTTCGCGGGCCATTGTTTTATGCAAATCTTTTTAAAAGTCTTGTTACTTAAGCAATTGCTTAACCGACTCGTTTAATATAAATTTTCTTTTATTTTCAAACACCATCATCTTATTCACAGGCAGGCGAAGATTTATTTTTGCACCCCTACCTGCGATTTTATCAAAACCCGGATTAAGATGGTCAAACGTCCTGATATCAATATTAATTACACTGCAAATTATCGCCGAATTATACTTGCCACTAATCTCTACAGCAATGGTTTGCGCCAATTCCTCAGCCGATAAATTAATGATTGAAGCTAAACCCTCGGTTTCCACCTGGTAATTGGCAATTTCGGCAGCGGTCATGGTAGTAAGTCCCCCACTTTTTTCAAACACATAATGTGTACCTATAAATTTTTTAACGTGGTTGCGGGTTTCGGCAGGTAAAAATCGCTTCAATTTCCAAAAATCTTTACTACCACTTTTACGCATGGCACTTTGCACCCTCGATGGTCCACAATTGTAAGCGGCTATCACTAAAAGCCAGTCGTGAAACACATTGTTTAGTTCGTTTAAAAAACGGGCTGCAGCATGCGTACTTTTATAATAATTATTACGCTCATCCACTTTGCTATTAACCCTAAGGCCCAGCCTTTTTGCTTCGGTAGGCATAATTTGCCATGGGCCACCTGCACCCATAACCGACCGTGCATTTGATTTAAGGGACGATTCCACAACGGATAAATATTTTAATTGTTTAGGAAGCCCATGTTGGGCAAGAATGCCGTCAAAAATATCGAAGTAGGGTTTTCCCCAAACCTTCATTTGATTAAGCCGGATGGCATTTTCCTCCGCAAAAGTTTGAACGTATCTTAATGCTTCGGGATTAAATAACACATCGTTATAGTTATCGGCGTTAGTTGGATCGCTAGATATTAACCCCCCAAAAGAGCTTTTTTGATTAGTAGCGGAATCTTTACCCGACTTTTTAATTTCTCCTGAGTTACCAGAAACATTGTTGGTAAAAGAACTTCCCGCTACACCTAATAATAAAAACACAAAACTAATCGCCACTGATTTTAAAAGCCGACGAAGCTTGGTCAAATAACTCACATTTTTCATATCCGGAAAATGTTAATGAAACAATAGGGCTTTTTCAAACCCGTTTGGTTTACTTTTTTTGACTTTTGTCGCCAGTAAAAAAGATCTATCTGCTTTCCTTTAAAGCCATTACGATTTTTGAAAATCCATGTAAATGTACCTCATTAAATTGAGCCGTCATAGCCTGGAGGCCAAAGGGCATTTTGTTAGAGTGGGTAAATACGGGGAGAGAAATGGCGGGAATGCCCACCAAATTTGCAAAAACTGTATAAATGTCGCCAAGATACATGGCAATGGGATCTTCACTTTTTTCACCAATTTTATAGGCCGTGGTGGGTGCAGTTGGCAAAACAATAATATCGAATTCTTCAAAAATTTTTTTGGTAAAATTAGTCAGCAACTGCCTCACTTTCTGTGCTTTCGCAAAATATGCGTCGTAATAACCGCTGCTTAAAACAAAAGTTCCAAGTAAAATACGGCGTTTTACTTCGTCGCCAAAACCGCCGCTTCTGTTGCATTTATAAAATTCAGTAAGGCTGGCTGCATCACCATTTTGGTTGTAACCAAACTTAACACCATCGTAGCGCGATAGATTGGAACTTGCCTCAGCAGTAGTTAAAATATAATATGTGGGAACAATGTAGTCAATCAAGTCAAAATTAACGGGTTGTACAGTATGGCCTGCGTTTGTTAATTTTTCCAGAAAAGCCTTGATTGCCACGCCAATTTCGGGATCGAGGCTGGGGTGATTAAGTGCCTCCGGAAAATATGCTACGCGGTAAGGGTTTGTTTTTTCAGGAGCTTTCAATAACGATGTCATGGGTTGTTGAGCGGCTGTACTGTCAAATTCATCAGGCCCGGCTATAACCTCCAAAACAGTAGCTACATCGTTAACATTATTAGCGAAAATACCAATTTGGTCAAACGACGAAGCATAGGCTATAAGCCCATACCGGCTTATGCGGCCATACGATGGTTTTAGACCCACAATACCGCAAAAATCGGCCGGCTGCCTTACAGATCCACCTGTGTCGCTACCAAGGCTTATCATACACATGCCGCCCTGCACAGCTACTGCCGAGCCGCCTGATGAGCCACCTGGAACCCTTTGGAGGTCGGCAGCGTTTTTAACCGGGCCAAAAGCCGAGTTTTCGTTGCTGCTGCCCATAGCAAATTCATCGCAATTTTGCCTGCCTATTATAATTGCGCCGGCATTTAACAACCGTTGTGTAGCGGTAGCATTGTAAACCGTCTCAAAATTCGCTAATATTTTAGAAGAGGCAGTAAGGCGATGGCCTTTATAACTAATCACATCTTTTAAACCAACTACCACGCCAAACAACGGTAAAAGCGGCTGAGAGGTGTTTAAAGCGCCATCCAGCATAGCGGCTCGCTGCAGGGCCTCATCGTAGTACACGGTTAGCCATGCGTTTAGATGGCTATACTGCTTTATTTTTTCAATATAATAACGAACGGCCTCCACGCAGGTGGTTTGGCCGTTCAATAATGTATTGTGAAAGGAAGATATTGAGGTAAAGCTAAACACAATTTGTTACTAACTAATACGCTTCTTTAAGATTGCGAAGTAGGTGCTGATGCGGTTGCATTGGTTTGCTTAACTTCCTTTTCAGATAAACCATTTTCTATTTCCTTCTTCACATTGTCTTTAGCATCGTTAAATTCGCGAATACCTTTGCCCAAACCCCTCATAAATTCTGGTATTTTACGGCCGCCAAACAAAATAAGTACAGCCAATACTATCAATATCCATTCGCTTCCACCGGGCATTCCAATAAATAATAAGTTCGTAAACATAATACGTGTTTTTAGATTACAAAAGTAGGTGTTAAGTTATGCTTTTAAAAAGATTGCAGGTTTAATTTACGCGTAAAGTTTGATAACAGTTTGCCAAATAAAAAAACGGCAGCGAAAAACTGACCGTTTTAAAATTAGGTATGTAAAATGATAAATTAATAACGCTTTTCTTTGATCCTTGCGCTTTTGCCGCTTCTTTCGCGTAAGTAAAACAATTTGGCTTTGCGTACTTTACCAACCTTGTGCAACACGATTGAGTCAATGTTAGGAGAGTTTACAGGAAACAAACGCTCTACCCCTACACCGTCGGATATTTTACGTACTGTAAATGTTGCAGTTGCTCCAACGCCCTGGCGCTTTATAACGTCACCTTTAAACGACTGTATCCTTTCCTTGGTGCCTTCTACAATTTTGTAGTTAACAGTAACATTATCGCCGGCCTTAAACTTAGGCACCACTTTGTTTACAGTTAGTTGTTCGTGTACGTAATCTATCGGGTTCATATCACTTATTTTTTGCGGACGGCAAAGGTAACAGTATTAGTTGAAAAAAAACAACCAGATTAAAATTTTTTTGGCATGTAATATTATCCATTATTGCAAGGGATAAACACACCGCTTTTTAAAAATAAAAATGCCAAAAATGACGGCATTAATTAATAACCCGCTTCATAAAACATTAGGGCCTTATAAGATAGTGTGGGCCTTTATTAACCAAAAAACTGTTGATAACTGGTGGAGACCATCCAAAGTAATCATCCACGGCTTTTTTATCGGCCATTTCTTTGTAATAATTTTCAATTATCAATATACCACCCTGCACTAACCTGGGGTATAAAAACATAAGGGCATTTGTAGTGGCTTCGTAGTCATCAAAATCAATACTAAGCAGCGATATTTTTAGTTCAGGATTATCAATAAGATAGTTGGGTATTTCGTTACCTGCGTCGCCACAAACAAAATTAATCTGCAGGTTTTTACTCATTTCTACCAGCCTTTTACGGGTAGCTGTGCTGGCTGTTTCAATACCATTTTTCTTAATCTTCACAACAACTTCACCCTCTGCGGTGGTTTCTTCTTCAAAAAAAGAAAAGTCTTTTTCAAATACCACCATTACTTCCATGTGCTTTTTGCCGGCCATGGCTTTTGCCATGGCAAAGCGGCTAAGCTCTTGCTCGCTGTTTACACCACATTTTACAATAGCACCATTTAAGTGCTTAATTTTTTTAAACAACTCATAATGTGCTACAATTTTTCCCGATGCATTGGTAGCCATTGCTACCTCGTTAGGGGTTTCTATTTCAAAAGGAAAGGCTATAAATGACTTCATGACACAATTGTTTACAATAAAAATTTGATTTTAACAATCGGCACTCCAAAGAAATTGGATGGTTATGTCGGCGATATTGGAATGGAAATACCCTGGGGGCAAAATCACTTGCGATGACTGTTATTTATAGTGTCAAGGTTGCAGCAAATCAAATAAAATTATAATTATCAGTAGTTTATGAAAATGGGATCGTATTAATACTACGCTTTGTAATTTAATTTTAGAAAAACTTCTATGTAAGTAATGGCTAAATGAAAAAGGCTACCTTAACCGGCAGCCTTATGAGTATTAATAAGAGTATAAATTTACTTTAATTACCGGGCAATATTTACTGCCCTTTTTTCGCGGATTACCGTTACTTTAATTTGACCGGGATAGGTCATTTCGGTTTGAATTTTTTGTGCAAGCTCAAAGCTTAATAGGTCGCTGGCGCCATCGGTTACCTTGTCGGCTTCCACTATCACCCTAAGCTCGCGGCCTGCCTGTATAGCATATGCTTTTTCCACACCAGGGTATGTAAGTGCTAAATTTTCAAGCTCTTTTATCCGTTGCAAATACTGCTGCATAATTTCCCTGCGGGCACCAGGCCTTGCACCGCTGATAGCATCGCAAGCTTGTATAATGGGCGATATTACGTACTGCATCTCCATTTCGTCGTGGTGGGCACCAATGGCATTTACCACCGCTGGATTTTCGCCGTATTTTTCGGCCAGTTTAGCACCTAGTAACGCATGGCTTAGTTCAGTCTCTTCATCGGGTACCTTTCCAATATCGTGCAACAAGCCGGCACGTTTTGCCAGTTTAGGGTTCATGCCTAGCTCGCCAGCCATTAAGGCGCAAAGGTTAGCGGTTTCGCGGCTGTGCATTAACAGGTTTTGGCCGTAACTGCTACGAAAACGCATTTTACCTACAATGCGCACCAGTTCTTTATGCAGCCCGTGTATACCAAGCTCAATCACCGTACGCTCCCCTATTTCCATTATCTGTTCTTCTATTTGTTTACGGGTCTTTTCCACAACTTCTTCTATGCGGGCCGGGTGTATGCGCCCGTCCGAAATAAGACGCTGCAAGCTTAAGCGGGCAATTTCGCGGCGTAGCGGATCAAACGATGAAAGAACAATAGCCTCTGGGGTATCATCAACTATCAGGTCAACACCAGTCGCCGCTTCAATGGCACGAATATTACGACCCTCACGTCCAATGATCTGACCCTTTATTTCGTCGCTTTCGAGGTTAAATACCGAAATAGCGTTTTCAATAGCTTGCTCGGCAGCCGTACGTTGTATAGTTTGAATAATAATTTTGCGGGCCTCTTTATTAGCTTTTTGGCGGGCATCGTCAATAATTTCCTGCTGCAAACCAAGGGCTCGTGCATGTGCTTCCTGCTTTAAACTTTCTACCAGCTGATTTTTAGCTTCCTCGGCAGTCAGGCCCGCTATTTTTTCCAAACGGCGAATATGTTCTTCCTGGTGCTTTTCCAGCTCGTTGCGCTTTTGGCTCACTACCTCTAGCTGGCGGTTCAGGTTTTCTTTAATGGCTTCGTTATCCTTCAATTGCTTTTCAAGGTTAACATCTTTTTGATTGATGGTTACTTCTTTTTGCTTTAAACGGTTTTCCGATTCACCTACTTTACGATTACGCTCCAACACCTCTTTGTCGTGATCGCTCTTTAGCTGTACAAATTTTTCCTTTGCCTCAAGTATGCGTTCTTTTTTTGTTGTTTCGGCCTGCGTTTGTGCATCGGTTATAATTCGTTGTGCCTGTTGGTCGGCTTCTTCCAACTGCTTTTTTGTGTCCTTTGCAAAAATAAATTTACCTGCAATAAGCCCAATTACCAACCCCACTACCAGTAAAACGATGGAAATTATTTGAGAATCCATGTATAAGTTAATTTTTTAAAATTGAAAATTTTGTTTTATCCTCTACTAGAAAAGAAAAGTGTTTAAGTAGGCGAAGATAATTATAATGCCCCAAATAAACTTTGTTACATTGGGTTGTAACAAAGTGGCATATTTAACCAATGCGTGCCACATAACCTTAGTAACAAGCCCTTTACACGCTGACATTTTTATATGGTTACTGTAAAAAACGCTTTTAAAAATACTCATAAAGTAAAGGCTAAGGTGCCAATAAGTGATAACACGGGTTATGTTAAGTTACTGATATTGTATCGGAATTACGAAACCGTCATGCCAAATGGTTTTGTTTCGCTCATAAAAAATAAGCAACTACGTTATTTACAAAGCTTTTAATTGTTGTGTTTATAAGTCCCGGCAACAAATGTTACTTTAAAATTATGGCCTCTTGCATCTTTTATTAATGGCTGTTCATCTTTAATGCATTACCGGTTACTACTCCAATTTCTTTGACGATCCTTTTTACAACTACACATTTTTACATTTTAAATTGTCAAAACGATATGATCCGTCATTTAATTTCTGCAATGTTTATTTTTTGCCTTTTGGGTTCGTGCAACAAAACAAATGTGATTGAACCCGTGCCTGCTGTTGAGACCAATTTGCTGTTTAAAGACAGCCATATTAACGTAGTTGAAATGAAAATGAAACAAAAAGCAACTAGCGAAGTGTTGTTTTACTTTACCACCCGCTACGAGGTAGGCATACAAAAAATAGAGGTACTGGCAGGCACCACACCACAAAACCTTTGTGTATTTTTCAAGAGCGAACCCACCGGCGACTCTAATGCATTTAAAAAGTATGTTGCCCTTGACGACAAAGCAGGCCCTGTTTATAACTACTATATGATCAGGTATACCTTACAAGGTGGCGACTGGTCGTACTCTACACTGTATAAAATAAAAATGAAAAATTAAAAAGAATTTCTGGTAAAATAAGTGCAGCAAAAATATTAACAAAGCATTGCCTGCCTACTGGCCCAATGCTTTGTTCAATAAATTGTCTATGTGGTTTAATTCAACCTCGTCTTCCACTGTAAAAAGGTGATTATTCTCAGGCCTTTGCTGCTCGGTAGCATACCATAAAAGCACCATAGAAATATAATCCTGTAGGTCTTTACCGGCAAAAATCGCCTTAAATTCAACAATCTTATCATTGATGACTTTTATGGTTTTTCGAACCATTTCCTCATCGCCGGCATTAATTTTAAGCCGGTAACTACGGTCGGCTATTACCATGTTAACTGTTATCAGTTGTTCGTCTTGCATTATTTATATATCATGCATTTAGCATAGCCAGGCATTTATCAATTTCTTTTAAAAAGGCATTAATCTTTTTTTCAAGTTCTTTTTTTTCGGTGGGGCTGTGTAGTAAAGATACCACGCCGACGGCTGCTTTTTTTTGCTCCGCCCTACTTATTTCATCTGCCTGGCTGGCAATGGTTTGCTTTAATAAAGTGTTTTCTTTTTGTAATTGCTGCACCTGTTTTTGAGCTTGTTGCAACAGCTTAACAAGCTGCTGCACTTTGGCACGTATTTGTAATAATTGAGGTTGAGTTGCCATGCGGTTTACAACATTTAATTTCTAATAGTTGCGCCGGCCTGGCTGGTAAGGCTGGTTATTATTTGCTGCACCATTGCGTCGGTCTCAACATCGGTCAAGGTCTTTTCTTCATCTAAAAAAATAAGATTTATGGCCACCGACTTTTTACCTGCGCCAAGCTTATCGCTTTCAAAAATATCAAAAAGCCTTACCTCTTTTAGCTTCTGCAAGTTTAAGTTGTATACTAACGCTTCTATTTGAGAAAATGGCACCTGCTTGTCAACTATAAGCGCTACATCTCTTTCTACCTTTGGGTAGCGGCTAACTTCGGTGTAAACAATGGTTTGTTTTTGTACCAGCTCAACCAGGGTATTCCAGGCAACCTCTACATAAAACACCGGCTGCTTAAGCCCAAAGGCCTGCAGCTTTTGTTTATCAACCTCACCTATTTTTACCAGTTGCTTTCCGCCCTGTTCAGTTACCTGTAAATGTTTGTACAAATCGCCTTGTATAGTTTTTGTAGGCAATTTGCCCAACCCACATAATTGTAGCAAGGCATTGGCAAGCCCTTTTGCCTCAAAAAAATCGGCCGACAACTGTTTGGTGTTCCAACCATCTGCTGCCTTAAAACCATATAAATAAATTGCCAGTAGCTCAGTTTCAACATATTTATTATTACCTGTTTGGCCATAGGTTTTTCCAAATTCAAATAACCGCAAATCGCTGTTTTTCCGGTTTTGGTTATAGGCAATAATTTCAAGGCCGGTTTCTACCATGGATGGGCGCATTACATCCAAATCGGCGCTTAAACTGTTTATCATTTTTACGGCACCTTTTAATACCTCTTCGGTAAAATAGCTGCTGTTGGTAATGGAGTTGGTCACAATTTCGCTAAAGCCTTGCCCTGCCAGGTAGCCGGCTATCTTTTCCTTAAGTGCCTCCTTTGTGCGGTTGCTTACCCCTGACGGGGTAAAACTAATGGCACCGCTGATGTCGATATTATCAAGGCCATCTATCCTAATTATCTCCTCCACAACATCAGCCGGCAAAGTAATATCGGGTTTATTGAAGGGCACAGTTACCCTCAGTTCATCAATACCTTCTTTTATAATTTCGAAGCCAAGCGCTGTTAAAATTTTATTGAGGGCATCGGGGTGATAATTTTTGCCACTCAGTTTTTTTAAGTAATGATATTTTAACGATACTTCTGTTTTTTGCAGTGGATCAGGGTACACATCCACTATATCGGACGAAATAGTTCCACCGGCAATTTCTTTTATAAGTAGCGCAGCTCTTTTTAACTGGGTTACCACATTAGCAATGTCAACCCCTTTTTCGAACCTTGCAGCAGCATCGGTACGCAAATTGTGCCTGAACGATGTTTTACGTATGGCCGAAGGATTAAACCAGGCACTTTCTAAAAAAAGGTTAGTAGTAGTTGCGGTTACGCCGCTGTGTAAACCACCAAAAACCCCCGCCAGGCACATTCCTTCGTTGGCATTGCATATTATAAGATCATCGGCAAACAGTTTGCGCTCCTTTTCGTCAAGGGTAGTAAATAAGGTATCGCCGGGTAAATTTTTTACTATTACTTCTGCACCTGTAATTGCATTTACATCAAAGGCATGAAGCGGCTGACCACTTTCGTTTAAAATAAAATTGGTGATATCTACTATATTATTAATGGGGCGTTGGCCAATGGACAACAATTTGTTTTTTAACCAGTCAGGACTTTCCTTTACTGTAACCCCTTTTATGGTAATACCTGCATACCGCCTGCAGGCCGCGCTATTTTCTATAGTCACTTTTATGGGCAACTGCTGGTTATCTGCCTTAAAATTGTTTACCTGTGGAAGCTTGGCGCGTGTATCTTTTTTGTTATGATATGAAAGATAGGCACACACATCTTTAGCCACCCCTATGTGGCTCATAGCATCCATACGGTTAGGGGTAAGACCAATTTCGTAAATATGATCGGTATAATTTTTAAAATAATCCGCTAATGGCCTGCCTGCTATAAATGAAGCATCTAATACCATGATACCATCGTGATTAGCACTTAGTCCTATTTCATCCTCTGCGCAAAGCATTCCCTGGCTATCAAAACCTCTTATTTTTGCTGCTTTCATGGTAACGGGCTCTCCTTTAATTGGGTAAATAGTAGTGCCCACAGGGGCTACTACCACTTTTTGGCCTACGGCAACATTACTGGCTCCACAAACTATTTCAAGCAGGCTGTTAGTGCCGGTATCAACACTTGTTAAGGTAAGTTTATCGGCGTTAGGGTGTAGGCTCACCTGCTTTACTTCGCCTACTACTAAACCTTTTAATCCCCCCTTTATTTGCGCAAAGGGTTCCAAACTTTCTACTTCAAGGCCTATTGAGGTAAGTATTTTTGAAAGCCTTGCAGGTTCAATGGGTTCGGGCAGGTATTCGCTTAGCCAGTGGTAACTTATCGTCATTCAACAAATAATTAAAAATTGATGCAAATATAAAGGATGCACCTTCCATTAATATATAATAGAAACCTTGCATTATTTATGCACCCAACAAAAATTATAAACCAACTAAAGCCTAATTGTGCAGTGTTTAATTGGTGCTGTATAGTATTTTTCCCATTGCTGGCGGGCTGCTGTTACCCCGGTTGCAACGCCCCTCTAATTAAGGTATATGATTGCCTTTAAAGCACTTCTGAAATTCATAAATTAAATGAGGCCAAAACGTTTGCCACAATTAAATGGCCTTTATAAGAAAGTGCCGGTTAGTGATATTTGAAGACAAATACAAAATTTTTTTCAATAAAAAAAGACTTCGTAAACCCATCAAAATTATCAAATGCTTTAGGGCACTATGTTTCACGGATTTGGGGAATTTTTTACCCGTTTTATATTAATTTTTATTATGTTTTGAATGAAATTTTATTGGTAATCTTTTGCACATTCTTTGTGGGTATCTATATTATCAAATGGCGTAAAACTTTTTTAATTTGTGTATAAAGTATTTAAAAATGTTAATTAGCAGCCAATGAAATACTTTTTCTGTGTACAACAATGTTAACTAAAAAAGAATAAATATTGACAGAGAATAACTTTCAACTTAAAATTTTTAGCCCATATATTCGTCCTCCCGCATTTGTTCGGGTAACAATTCATACACAAACAATTAATGATTTAATAACAGGATCAAACAAAAAACCGGTATTTCGGACCTGTGTTTTACTAACCAATAATGCCTACTAAAAAATAATGGATCTTACCAACCTAAACAAAGACAGAAAGAACAGACGAAAGCCATCGCTTGACCTAAGCACGATGGTTTTTGGCAAAGTTCCACCACAGGCCAAAGAATTAGAAGAGGCTGTTTTAGGGGCAATAATGTTGGAAAAAAGTGCATTTGACAACGTAGTGGAAATACTAAAACCTGAGTGTTTTTACGTAGATGCTCACCAAAGGATATTTAAAACCTTTCAGGCGCTTGCTCAGCAAAGCCAGCCAATTGATATTTTAACGGTGGTGGAGGAAATGAAAAAGCGCGAAGAACTTGATGCAGTAGGCGGTCCATACGCTATTACCAAACTTACCAATACCGTAGTTTCTACCGCCAATATTGAAGCTCACGCCCGTATTATTCTACAAAAATTTATACAACGCGAATTAATAAGGATAAGCGGCGAAATAATTGGCGATGCCTACGAAGACAGTACCGATGTTTTTGACCTGCTGGATGAAAGTGAGGCAAAAATGTTCAACATTACTAATAACTACCTAAAAAAGAACTTTGACGATATTGGCACCGTGCTGGTGCAAACAATTCAACGAATAGATGACCTGCGTAATAAGCAGGAAGAAATTTCGGGTGTGCCTACCGGTTTTCCTACGCTTGACAAAGTAACTTTTGGCTGGCAACCAACTGACCTTATTATTCTTGCTGCAAGGCCTTCGGTAGGTAAAACAGCCTTTGCCTTAAACCTTGCCCGCAGTGCGGCCCTACACCCAACAAAACCTGTAGGTGTTGGTTTTTTTTCGCTTGAAATGAGTGCCGGCCAGTTGGTACAAAGGGTACTGAGTGCTGAAAGTGGAATACCGCTTGAAAAAATTACCCGCGGTAAACTGGAAGACTACGAAATGCAGCAGTTATACAGCAAAGGGGTGAACAGGTTAAGTTCGGCTCCAATATTTATTGACGACTCTGCCGGTTTAAACATTTTTGAATTTAGAGCCAAGGCCCGGCGACTGGTTAATAAGCATAACGTAGGGCTGATACTGATAGACTACCTGCAATTAATGAGTGGTAGTAACGACAACAAACAAACAAACCGGGAACAGGAAATAAGCCGCATAAGCCGCGACCTAAAAGGCCTGGCTAAGGAACTTAAAGTGCCTATTATTGCCCTGAGCCAATTAAGCCGTGCTGTAGAAACGCGTAAGGAAAGTAAAATGCCACAGTTAAGCGATTTGCGGGAGTCGGGTGCTATTGAGCAGGATGCTGACATGGTTATGTTTTTATACAGGCCCGAGTATTACGAAATTAACACCAACGAAATGGGCGAAAGCAACAAGGGTGAAACCTATGTGCGCATAGCCAAACACCGTAATGGTAGCCTTGAAACCATTAAGCTACGCGGCCTGCTGCACCTGCAAAAATTTGTAGAAGATGGGCAGGACGATATGGACAGCGGCGGTAAAAACAACGGCGGCACACCTAACCCCGGCGGTGGCAACTGGAAACCTCTTGGACCAAACTCAGGTGGTGCAAAAGGCACAGGTGGTGACGATGGCGCCAAACTATTTATACAAAAAGGAAGTAAAATGAATACAGGCAATTTTGATGATGGTTTTGACGAACCTCCACCATTTTAAATCAAGTGTTTTATCGACCCATTAATTGAACACCGCGGCATCTGCACATAGCAGGTGCCTTTTTTTTAGGGAGATGGATACAGCACCCCTTACCTTTTGCATACGCGCACTGCATGGGCCAACAAAAAGTATAATGGGTGCACCGAAAGCCTTACATCTTAAAAAAAGAAAAATAAACTGCAACCCATTAGTTTTACAACATGGTTTTACCAAGGTTTTTTATAGAAGAAGTGAGCGCTGGCAATATGGTTGAGCTAAACGAAGATACCAGCAGGCACATAGCCCAGGTATTGCGTATGAAGGCCGGCAGCGAACTTGAACTAAGCAATGGAGCCGGGCAAATGCTACAGGGAAGCCTGGTTAGTAACGATAAAAAAAAGTGCATAGTAGCAGTCAAAAATCAATGGCTGGTTCAAAAAAGTAACCGCCATATTGCCATAGGTATTTCGTTATTAAAAAACGCCCCCAGGTTTGAATGGTTTGTGGAAAAAGCGGCCGAATTGGGCGTAACCGAAATAATACCGCTGCAATGCGAACGTACCGAGAAACAACATTTTAGATTTGAAAGAATGCGCAATATTTTGGTTGCAGCTATGCTGCAAAGTCAGCAGGCGTGGCTACCAAAACTATACCAGCCCACACTGTTAAGTAAGGTAATGAGCAATACTACCTCAACAACTAAACTAATTGCCCATTGCCTTAATAATGAAAAGCGGTCGATAAACGAGTTTAAAACCAGCAAGGATAGTACAATACTTATTGGACCAGAGGGGGATTTTGGCCCCACTGAAATTGAGGCGGCACTGAAGCAGTCGTTTACCGCCGTAACCCTTGGCCATACACGGTTACGTACCGAAACTGCGGGTTTGGTGGCAGCAACGTGTTTATGTATACAGTAATTAACGTTAGTTTAAATAATGACGATCTGCAGTCTAATTCTGATATTTTTGAACCATGCTTTATAGCTGTTTTCATCAGTCGTTGCAGCCTGCGTGTATCACCACTGAGGTCGCACTTTTATACTGTTGGTAATTTTATTCAGCCTTTTTTTATCAGGATTTTATATTTAGCATAGTGTGTACCAAATAGCGGTTAATCATTGTTTAAAGGCTATTTGTCAACCTCATTTACGTTGTGGCAATGCCGGCGTATTTCCTCTTTAAAAAATTCAAAATTACCAATATTAAAAAACGACTGGTGTAGCATGGTAAAAGTGTTATTGCTTTGGTATAGCAAAATAACGTTCCTCCCCAGTAGTGCGCCAGTAAAGGTATCCCAGGTGTTCATGATGGTTTCGCTTTGGGTGGTGGTAATTATTTCGGTTCCCTCTACTTTAATAGTAAAATCTTTATCAGGCCCCAGCATTTTCAGCATTTTCTTTCCCGATTTCATCAACCGGTTTCTAAACACAACGTAATAGGCTGCTGCCAGCCCTATATACGATAAGCCCATGTAAAAATTAGTGCCGACCATTGGTTGCTTTAGTTCATCTACAATTATAACAAGGGCAATTACCAATAATAAGGCAGGTATATACAACAGGCGTTTGCGCAATACCCTGCCCGAAGGCTGGTTATTGTAGTGCAGGGCCAGGCTGTCGTTTATTATTTGTTTTGTAAGCGAAACCTTTATGGTCATATACAAACGGCTTTGGGCAACCACATACCTATTGGGCCACCAATTTTTTTTGATGCAGTAGCAGGTATTTGCAAATATTGTTTACGATCATTGGTCCTTCGTACACAAAACCCGTCCAAACCTGCACCAGTTGTGCGCCTGCATCCAGGCTTTGGTTGGCATCTTCGCCCGTAAAAATGCCGCCACTTGCAATTATGGGTAGCCTTCCGCCGGTTTGCCTGTTAATATATTGCACAATTTCGGCCGACCGTTTGCGTAACGGCTTACCACTAAGCCCACCGGCGCCTATTTTATCCACCTCGTTTTTATGGGTATTAAGACCGCCGCGGTCAATTGTGGTATTTGTTGCCACCAGCCCGCTAAGGGACACCTGTTCCGAAATATCAATAATATCATCTACCTGCCCAATGGTAAGGTCGGGGGCTATTTTCAATAATATTGGTTTTGGCCGTAACTGGCCCTGGTTGGCATTTTGTAACTGGCTAAAAATTTTTAGCAACGACGATTTTTCCTGCAATTCGCGTAAACCAGGTGTGTTAGGCGAGCTTACGTTCACCACAAAATAATCAACACAGTTATATAATTCCTTAAAGCAAATTTCGTAATCGCGCCAGGCCTCCGCGTTAGGCGTTACTTTATTTTTTCCAATATTTCCACCAACGATCATATTGGTTGTGCGCTGCCTTAACCTATTGCCAACAGCCTTAACGCCATGGTTATTAAAACCCATACGGTTAATAATCGCTTTATCTTTAGGCAACCTAAAAAGCCGCGGTTTATCGCTGCCAGCCTGCGGCAAAGGCGTTACGGTGCCCACTTCAACAAATCCAAAGCCAAGGGTTTCTAACTCGGTAAGGTATAAAGCGTTTTTATCAAAACCGGCCCCAAGGCCCACAGGGTTTGGAAAACGCAGGCCAAACACATCCCTATGTAGCAATGAATGCTGCACCTGGAAACTGTTACTAAGCCACTTATGTAACGGGGTAAGCTTATTGGCTGTTTTTAGCGCCTCCATCGAAAAATGATGTACCGCCTCTGCGTCAAAATTAAAAAGTATGTCGCGTAATAAAGAATACATTGCCGCGAAGATAAACACAACATTGCTTTGTAAATGGTAATAGCCGTTAGGTTACTGTAAATAAATAACAGGTTTTACTCCTTGTTTTCTGTTGGCGTAATTGTATTGGTTGGCGGTTAAACAGCGCAGGCCGCCACAACATCATTTTACATTGCGTAAATATTTTTACTGGTAATAAATAATTTGACTGGCCTACTTAATACAACTGCCAATAGACCATTACATTTACAACAATACCAACCAAAAACTATGAGGGAAGCGCAGTTTTTAAAGCAAAACGCCGAAAAATGGAAGTTGTATGAAACAGAGCTACACAATGGCGGACAGCCCGACCTTATTGCCGACCGTTTTATTGAACTTACAGACGACCTGTCGTATAGTAAAACCTTTTATCCCAAAAGCAAAACCACCCAATACTTAAATGGACTAGCCTCCGGCTTCCACCAAAAAATATATAAAAACAAAAAAGAAAAAAGCCGCCGTATCATCGATTTCTGGCAATTTGAGCTGCCTGTCCTTTTTTATATATACCGTAGGCAGTTTGCCTGGTCTTTTCTGTTTTTTTTATGTTTTTGCTTTATGGGCGCACTTTCGGCTCACTACGACGATACCTTTATACGCCTTATTTTAGGTGACAGTTATGTAAACATGACCAACGATAACATTGCTAAGGGAAACCCTTTTGGCGTGTACCAAAGTATGGACTCTGCCACTATGTTCGTATTTATTGCCTTTAATAATATAAAGGTGGCCATTGTAACGTTTGTTGCAGGCATTTTTCTGTCGGTGGGTACCGTTTTCGCGCTGTTTAATAACGGCCTTATGCTTGGCTCGTTTGAGTATTATTTTTTTCAAAAAGGCCTCGGCTTTAAAAGTATTACCGTGGTATTTTTGCATGGCACGCTCGAAATCTGGGCCATCATTATTGCCGGCGCTGCGGGGTTAATATTGGGCAATAGTTTTCTTTTTCCTGCAACTTTTGGCCGCACTGTATCGTTACTAATTGGGGCTAAAAACGGACTAAAAATACTGGTTGGGCTGGTGCCGGTTTTTTTAGTGGCGGCTTTTATTGAAGGTTATATAACCCGTTACGCAAATATGCCGCTGCCAGTAAGCCTTAGTATTTTAACCGCCAGTGTGGTATTCATTATTTGGTATTTTGTACTATATCCCCTTAAATTGAATAGAAAAATTCAAACCGCTGTTTCAGGCAACAGCAAAGCAACCCAACAAAAAAATTTCCAACAATGGATCAACAAAAAGTCGAGCTTAGAAAAATCAGGGATTTTAGCGACAATATCAATGTAACCTTTGTTTTTATAAAACAAAATGTGCGCCCGTTACTAACCAGTTTTTTAGCAATTGCGGGGATTTTTATGTTGGCAACAGCCATTTACGCCGGCATTTACCAAAGCAATTTTGGAAGCCTTTTTGAACACCTGGTACAGCCCAACAAACCATTTAACGGATCCCTAAACAACGTGTTTGGTTACCAATATTTTTTGGCTATACTTTTTGGCTGGCTCAACATAACAGTAATGCAAACAGTAATAGTGGCCTATATGCTGGCATACTACAACAATCAAAACCAACCACCCACAATTGACGCGGTGTGGAAACAAACGCTCCCCTATCTTTTACCTTTACTTTTATACAGTATTTTAAATGCTTTAGTAATGGCCTTTGGCCTTGTATTGTGCATATTGCCTGGCATTTTTATGATAGTGGTATTAATGCCTTTTCCGGCAGTGGTAATGATAGAAAAAAGGAGTTATGGCGATGCATTTAACCGGTGCTTTGCCCTTGTAAAAAATAATTTTTGGATATCGCTTGGTTTATATTTGATCGTTTATATCATGTACTCCTTTAGTTCGGGTATTATTTCGGCTATCGTTGGTGCCGTAACAGGCGTTTTGTTTTACTTTACAACTAAAAACATGACTGGAACGGTTGGTATCATCACCTCCATATTAAGTATATTTTCTTATGTGTTTTACATTGTTTTTTTTGTTTCGGTAGTACTGCATTACTTTAATTTAAGTGAGCAGATAGACGGTACAGGCATACTGGCACGCCTTGATAGCATTGGTGAAGATGCTACCGGCTTTAACAACATACAGGAGGAATATTAATGCGTTTATTATCGCTTCTTTTTATTATTATTGTTTTTTGCACAGCAGGTGTTGCCCAACCAGGGCTTACTATTGATACCGGCATGGTAGTGCAGACCCGCAGCTTTAACCAGGCAACGGTTGCCTCATTACAAAAACAAAAACAATTTAGGTACGACGAAAACAGCGAACCAGCCATAAGCCTGTGGGACCGGTTTTGGGGCTGGTTTTGGTACAAGGTGGAAAGCCTTTTTAACGCCCCCGGTGGAAAAACCACTTTTTGGACCATAGGTATTTTATTTGCAGTGGCTGCCATTGGTTTTTTTATTTTTAAAGCCTCGGGTATGAACCGCGACGGGCTTTTTGGCCGTACTGCCAAAGGCAACATTCCTTATGAAATAAGTTTGGAAGACATTCATACCATCCCTTTTGCCCAGGCCATTGAAGATGCAGTAAGAACCGGAAATTACAGACTAGCCACCAGGCTGTTGTACCTTCAGTTGCTTAAATTTATGGCCGATGAACAAATGATAGCATGGCAGATAAATAAAACCAATACCGATTATGTAAAAGAGGTGGCAGCACAACCGTGGAGCCCCCTTTTTAAAAACCTTACTACGCGGTTTGAATATGCCTGGTATGGCGATGCACCTGTTACGCAGGCAAACTTCGGTGAGCTTGAAAACCAGTTTCAACAATTTTACAACAGGCCACGATAAAAATGGGAAACAAAAAATTTTATATACCATTTACAGTGCTTTTTGTGCTGTATGTAGTTGCAGAGTTAAATAAGCCAAAACCAATTGACTGGTCGGTAACACTAACGCAAAAAGATAAGATACCGTTTGGCTCGTGGGTGTTATTTAATCAACTGAAAGATGTTTTCCCAAATGCTGGCGTACGCAGTTACCAAAGCAGCCTTTTAAATATTGATGACGAACAGCCTGCCGCCAATAGTGTTTTACTAATTGTAACCGAAACATTTGACCCGTCTGAAACCGAATTGAAAACACTGAGGTTGTTTGTAACCGGCGGCCACCCGGTATTAATAGCAGCCAGCAATTTTGGCAAGCGGGTGGGTAAACAATTTAATTTAAAAACCACACAAAGGCCGGTTATTGTTGGCAACGACAGTAGCGAACTATTGCTTACCAACCCTACATTACAAGCAGGCAATCATTACCGCTTTGCTAACAACACTGTTAGCGAATATTTTTCAAAAATCGACACGGCAAGAAGTACCGTATTGGGTACCGATAAAAACTTACAACCCAATTTTGTACGGTACGCTTTAGGACAGTCGTACTTATATTTTCACGCAGCGCCGCTTAGTTTCAGCAATTATTTTATGTTGCATAAAAACAATGCAAAGTACACAGCCGCCTGCCTGTCGTACCTGCCGGCAAATACCGCTATGGTGTATTGGGATGAGTATTTTAAACCTGGCGGTAATTTTTCGGCAACGCCGCTCCGTTATTTCTTAAGTAATATTGCCCTGTTATGGGCACTGCGTATTTCGCTGGCTGCATTGCTGTTATATGTATTATTTCAAACAAAACGACGACAAAGGATTATACCTGTTTTAGAGCCGCTAAAAAACACTTCGTTACAGTTTGTACAAACCGTTTCGTCCGTGTATTTTAATCAAAAAGACAATGGGGGCATCGCTTCAAAAAAAATCGCTTATTTTTTGGAGTTTATCCGCAATCGCTTCTATTTAAAAACCAGCGAAACCGACAGCGAGTTTATTGACAACCTGGGTAAAAAAAGCGGCGTGGCCAAACCAGAAATAGAAAAATTGGTAACCCTTATTAATTATATACAAAGCGGGCAGCCTGTAAGCGATTCGTTGCTGCTAAAATTAGAAGCCCGTATGAGTGCATTTTACAATCAAGTTTAATATATGGAAGAAGTAATAACAACCGTTAACGCCAACCAGGTAACGCAGTTAAGCGAGGCGGTACAAAAAGTAAAAACTGAAATAGGGAAGGTAATTATTGGGCAAAGCCAAATGATTGACCTTATGCTGGCTGCCGTACTGGCTAATGGGCATGTGTTAATTGAAGGCGTACCCGGGGTGGCAAAAACGCTTGCCGCCAAACTGCTGGCACGATGCCTTGATGTACCGTTTAGCCGTATACAATTTACCCCCGACCTTATGCCCAGCGATGTAATTGGTACATCGGTTTTTAACCCGCAATCGGGCATATTTACTTTTAAAAAAGGCCCCATATTTAGCAACGTGGTGCTTATTGACGAAATAAACCGGTCGCCGGCAAAAACGCAGGCCGCGTTGTTTGAGGTAATGGAGGAGCAACAAATAACTTACGATGGAACCACTTACCCTATGCCACCACCCTTTTTGGTGCTGGCCACTCAAAACCCGGTGGAACATGAGGGAACCTACCGCTTACCCGAGGCTCAACTGGATCGCTTTCTTTTTAAAATAGTGGTTGGCTATCCATCGCTGGAGGAAGAAACGCTGATTTTGCAAAACACTCATTTGGGAAAAACAACCCATTACAACCAGGAGGTACAACCCGTTTTTACGGGCGAAGATATTTTGCGTTACCGCGCCATGGTGGCAGCGGTTTATATTGAAGAAAAGGTGATGCGCTACATTGCCGAGCTGGTGCATGAAACGCGTAACAATAAATCCATTTTTTTGGGTGGCTCGCCAAGGGCTTCGGTAGCAGTTTTAAAAAGTGCAAAGGCCATTGCAGCCATCAACGGCCGAAACTTTGTAACCCCCGACGATGTAGTACAGGTACTACCTGCCGTGCTGCGCCACCGCATTATGCTTACGCCCGAAAAAGAAATGGAAGGTGCTACGCCCGAAGATGTGATCGCCACTATTATTAAAAAAGTAGAAGTACCCCGTTAAACCCATCCTGCTTTGAAAAAATTCTGGTTAAATTTTATTGCACCACTTTACCTTACCAGCAGGTTTTTTGTAGTGATATCGTTTTGCGCTATCCTGTTTATCGTTTCGTTTTTTCTACAACGGTTTAATATTATTCCTTACCTGGCTTTAATTGGTTTGGTGTTGGCAGTAATTGTTGACTACGTGGTCCTTTTTTTTAACCGCCAGGGCTTTGCAGCCACACGGTCGCATGCCGACCGGTTAAGCAATGGCGACGAAAACCCTATTACCCTGCACCTGCAAAACAGGTACACCATAGGGGTAACCGCTTTAATAGTTGATGAAGTACCCTTTCAGTTTCAGCGCCGCGACCTGTTGTTTAAAGTGCCCATGATGGCTGGAGGGCAACAAGTACTTACGTACCAGCTAAGGCCGGTTAAACGTGGTGTTTACCATTTTGGCATTATCAACATTTACATTCAAAGCAGTATTGGCATGGTAAACCGCCGATATAAATTTAGGCAATCTACCGAAGTGCCGGTGTACCCGTCGTACATACAAATGCGCAAATACCAGCTAATGGCCATTAGCAACCGGCTAAGCGAAGTAGGGGTAAAAAAAATACGACGGCTGGGGCACAGCATGGAGTTTGAGCAAATAAAAGAGTATGTGCAGGGCGACGATTACCGCACCTTAAACTGGAAGGCCTCGGCACGGAAAGGGCAACTAATGGTAAACACCTTTACCGACGAAAAAAGCCAACAGGTATATTGTGTTATTGACAAAGGGCGTGTAATGAAAATGCCTTTTGATGGCCTAAGTCTGCTTGATTATGCCATTAACGCAAGCCTTGTAGTTAGCAATGTGGCCTTGCTAAAGCAAGACAAAGCAGGCATCATAACTTTTGGCGAGCAGATTGGTACTTTTTTGCCTGCCAACAAAAAACCGACACAAATGCAGGCTATTTTAGAGGTACTGTACAACCAAAAAACCCGCTACCTCGAAAGTGATTACGAACAACTGTACATACAAATAAAACGAAACATTAGCCAGCGCAGCCTAATTATGCTTTACACCAATTTTGAAAGCCTTGGTGGTATGCAACGGCAATTACCCTACTTGCGCCAAATAGCCAAAAACCATTTACTGATGGTGGTTTTTTTTGAAAATACTGCACTCAAAAACATCATTCAGCAACCCGCACTACAATTAGAAGATGTATATACTAAAACGGTGGCCGAAAAGTTTGCTTTTGAAAAGCGGCTGATAGTAAATGAGCTGCAGCAGCATGGTATTGTATCTGTACTTACCACACCACAGCAGCTCGCCATTAATGCAATTAATAAATACCTTGAACTGAAAGCAAGGCAGGCTATCTAATCATCTAATACTTTTTAAATTCTACCTTCTTTTTTATACCCGCACTTGCCTTGCCACCCCTTCCACTACTTATGTTACTATCATTGGCCACATGCGTTAAAGGGCTGGCGTATTTAACGCCTTGTATACCGGGCTTAAAAATGCTGCAGTAAAGGGTTATTTAAGTTCAATAGCTAACCCTACATTAAAGCTTACACTGTTTATATTGCCTATACCGTTTTTGTTGTATGCCCCATAATTATAATTGGCGCCAAGCGTAAAACCAGTGCCATTGGTATACTTGTTAAAGGGTATTAACACACCCGCACCTGCACTTGCAGCAAACCTTGCCGAATTATCCCTTGAGCCAAATTCGCCTAAATATTGTTTGTAGGTAATTACATTAGCCCCGGCGCCCAACGATACAAAAGGTTTTGCAAACGCCTGCTTTTCGCCCGTGGGGAAGTAAGTACCGCGCAGCATAATAGGAATTAATTGCATAGTATTTGTTAACACCGCCGATATATTTTCGTTGTCGCCGGTATTATACACCGCCCGCGGGTACTTTTGGTAAAAATCCTGGTAACCGCCGGCCAATCCTACCGCAAATTTTGGGTTAATGATATACCGCAGTTCGCCCGTTGCACCTCTGAAAGAAGTTTTATCGATAAAATCGTTTTTAAAACTCCCAATCGGGGCACTTACATTATATCCTAACTGAAGCCTCCACCGGTTTCCAACTACATCCTGGCTAAAGGCTTGTGTTGCTGCTACTGAACATAAAATAGTTACAATAGCTGTGATTGATTTTTTCATTCTTTTAAATTTAATTAGTTCTTAAATAAGGCGATTGATCGAACAAGGCTTTTACCTGAACATTTGCGTTGCTGGTAAAAATACCTGAACCGCGTATCAGGCCCGTCCATATAATATTAATGTTTTTGTTTACGGCCGCATCTTTTAAGTCTAGCAGGTCTATGGTAAGTGCACCTTCCTTTATAGCGAATGTGGCAAAACTATTAGGCGCGGCGTAACCAAACCCACCATATCCCCAATAAAACGGATCGTAAAAGCCGCCATAACCACCATAAAAGTTATTATATACCAGCACACCTGTAGAGGTATTGTTTATTCGCGTAATGTTTACCCCAACATCGGGGCTGTTTCCACGGTTAACCTCAGTGTAGCCAACAGCACTCATTTGTGATCGCACTGCGGCAATAAATGCCTGGTCTACCGCTGTTCGCTCTTTACGGGAAACACCGTTATCTATATAGGCAATGGAGTCCGAAATACTGAATGTTTTAAACGAGGAAAAGTTAGCCGAACTATCGTAATTGGTTACGTATATCCTCGACTCTTCGGCAGTAAGTTTACTAAGTGGATTTTTTGTGCAACTAATGAGCGCCACCCCCAAAACCATTGCGCTGCCGAGCAGTAAATATGTTGTTTTCATATAATTTCTATTTAATTGAATTTTAAATACGATTACCACAAGGGTTGCAAAGGAGGTGCCCGATGCTGCCAAATGTGCTAAAAAATAGTTATTGAAATACAAAAATTTAAGGATAATTGCCTGATAATGTTAATGATGTTAACTTTTGGGCAAAAAAAAACCCCGTAGAAACTACGGGGGACAAATTTGTTTGTTTCATGTGCTAATTGCACAATCAATACAATTTTCTACACAGGCAATGCACCTTCTACCAGCACCGTTACTTTATTGTTCAATACCTCTACAAACCCACCCTGCACGTTGTAAAAATTAAAACTATTCCGGTCTTTCAACACCTTTAAAATTCCCTTTTTTAACGCGCTAACAATAGGGGCATGTTTATCCAAAATTTCAAACAAACCATTAACCCCCGGCAGTTGAACGCCGTATACATCGCCACTAAAAACCTTCATTTCGGGTGTTAATATTTCTAAAGTCATACCCAGTGCCCACAGAGGGAGTTATTTTTTTAAAATTACAAATTCACTTTATCTTACTGCTTACGTACAGTTATGCACTTGCTGCGGCCATCATTTTCTTTCCTTTTTCAACGGCATCTTCCAGCGTTCCAACCAGGTTAAAAGCAGCCTCAGGATAATCGTCTACTTCACCATCCATAATGCTGTTGAAGGCGCGAATGGTATCTTCAATATTAACAAATATTCCTTTTAGACCTGTAAACTGCTCTGCCACGTGAAAAGGCTGGCTTAAAAAACGCTGTACCTTACGGGCACGGCTTACGGTCAATTTATCTTCCTCGCTCAATTCATCCAATCCAAGTATTGCGATGATGTCCTGTAATTCCTTGTAACGCTGCAATATCAACTTAACGCGGTTTGCGCAATCATAATGCTCATCGCCCACAATTAACGGAGTAAGAATACGCGAAGTGCTATCCAGTGGATCCACAGCGGGGTAAATACCAAGGTCAGCAATTTTACGGCTTAATACCGTGGTAGCATCCAGGTGCGCAAAGGTGGTTGCCGGCGCCGGATCGGTAAGGTCATCCGCAGGTACATAAACGGCTTGCACCGAAGTAATAGAACCATTTTTGGTTGAGGTGATCCGTTCCTGCATCAATCCCATTTCAGATGCCAGCGTTGGCTGGTATCCCACAGCCGATGGCATACGTCCCAACAGGGCCGATACCTCTGAACCCGCCTGTGTAAAACGGAAAATATTATCTACGAAAAACAAAATGTCTTTTCCTTTGGTGGTTCCATCGCCATCGCGAAAATATTCAGCAATAGTTAAACCGCTTAATGCAACACGTGCACGCGCCCCGGGAGGTTCGTTCATTTGTCCAAAAACGAAAGTAGCTTTAGACTCTTTCAGTTCTTCCATGTTTACTTTATCAAGGTCCCAACCGCCTTGTTCCATGCTATGTATAAAATCGTCGCCATATTTCATAATACCTGCCTCAATCATTTCACGCATCAGGTCATTTCCCTCACGGGTTCGCTCGCCCACGCCGGCAAATACCGACAAACCACCATACCCTTTGGCAATGTTATTAATCAGCTCTTGTATCAATACAGTTTTACCCACACCTGCACCGCCAAACAAACCAATTTTACCCCCTTTTGCATAGGGTTCAATCAAGTCAATAACTTTAATACCGGTAAAAAGCACTTCGGTAGCAGTGCTCAGGTTTTCAAATAAGGGTGGTTTATTGTGTATAGGGCGTCCGTTTACCTTACTTACAGCAGGTAATCCATCTATTGGGTCGCCGGTTACATTAAAAAGGCGTCCGTTAATACCTTCGCCTATTGGCATGGCAATAGGGATACCTGTATCCACCACATCGGTACCTCTTACTAAACCTTCTGTTCCATCCATAGCTATACAACGCACACTATCCTCACCAAGGTGTTGCTGCACCTCCATAACCAAAATGTCGCCATTTTCACGCTTCATTTCCAATGCGTTATAAATATCAGGCAGTTTGCCGTAAAACTGAACGTCAACCACGGCACCAATAACCTGTTTTACCTTACCAGTGTTGGCCATATAATATTATTTATGTAGCTGTTTTAAATTTTGCGCAAAGGTAGGGGAAACAGGGTTTTAAAAATATGTGGAAAAGAGATTTTTGGATCAGTTTAGATGGCATGCCCACTTCCGGTTGAAATAGTTGAAGTTGGCTGTTGTACTGAACTAAAAAAGCGATCGAAGGCTAATGGAATGCTAACTGTATATGTTTCTATATAAATTGATACGGGTATTATACATCTTGATGATTTTAAATGACTATCCGTAATCTGGTTCTAATATTTTGGAACCGGGCTTTATAGCAGTTTTCATCAGTCGTTGCGGCCTGCCTCTATAAGCATAGAGGTAGCACCCCTACTGTTGGTAATTTTTTAACCCTTTTTTATCATGATTTTATATATAGCATTGTGCTTACCAAATAGCGGATAATTAATTGATTTCAATAACATTATCTTTTATTCTGTAAAAAATATTGTTATGAGGAGTTGTGAGAATACCTCTGACACCTGCATATGAAAAAGAAGAAGCGCCAATAATTGGGCTGGTTGGATAAGGTTTTTATTCTTGCCGGGAATTTAACCAGAAAGTTCTCGGCCACGCTAATACCCGCATTCACCTTTCACAATACTCCGGTAGTTTTTTCTATGTTCTTTCCTGTTCTTGTGGATAAAGCTTTTATTGGAGAAAAGATATTAAGATGTGATGGTATAAATAAAAAAGGCAGTAAGATTTGGTGTGAAACAACATCTAACCGCCTT
>JBBRUR010000028.1:0-53535 GCA_038247635.1 Chitinophagales bacterium | reverse complement strand
CTACATATAAAATCATTATAAAAAAGGCTGAATAAAATTACCAACGGCAAGAGTGCAACGGCCAATCGCCTGCAAGCCCAACGTAATTATTATGGCGGGGCGTTAGCCGGCGGGCAACGACTAATAAAAACTGCTGTAAAGCCCGGTTCCAAAATATCAAAACCAGATTGAGGATAGTCATTTAAATTTCTTCATAGGAGTAAATATCATCTATGTCGGTATCGAAGTTCATTTCCATAATAGGATTTATTATTCCGTCGCCTAGTCTGTACACCCAGCCATGCAAGTGGGGTCTTCTCTCTTCTTTCCATGCCTTTTGAACTATAGAAGTTTTGGCAAGGTTCATTACCTGTTCCCTAACGGTAAGTTCAATTAGCCTATCGGTCCGTTTATCCATATCGGTCAACTGATCCAATTCCTTGCGGTGCAAGCGGTACACATCTTTAATGTTGCGCAGCCACATGTTAAGCACCTGTCCAAAATCGGTATTGGTCATAGCAGCTTTAACACCACCGCAGCCGTAATGGCCACAAACAATTATATGCTCAACTTTTAGCACTCTAACGGCGTAATCCAATACGCTAAGCAGGTTTACGTCAGTATTAATTACCAGGTTACTAATGTTGCGATGCACAAATATTTCGCCGGGCTGTGTACCCGTAATTTCGTTGGCAGGTACACGGCTGTCGCTACAACCTATCCACAAAAACTTAGGGGTTTGAATGTACTCAAGCCTAGTAAAAAATTCAGGGTCTTCTGTTACTTTTTCCTGTGCCCAGGCCCTGTTTTCCAATAGTAGTTTTTCGTAAATTTTCATATGGTTAAATTAATACGGGTTCATGAAACAACAAGTGCATAGGGTTAAACTCGCTGCGTTTTATTTCTACCCTTATGTTTTTTAAATGTGCATGTTTACAAAAATTATTAATTTCTTCAATTATATCCTTGTCAATAAAATCGGCCCTGGTAGCATCTATTAATACAAAGGAGTTTGCAGGCACTTCTTCTAACTTATACTTTATAATAGGTTTATTTAAAAAAGATACATCCTTGCGTAACCTTACCAGGTAGTTGTTTTGATCGCTTACCACAAAAACCGACGATCGAAAGTTGCTACGTATCATAAAAAACAAGCCTACCATTATGCCTACTACAATACCCGACAGCAGGTCGGTAAATAAAATGGCCACAATGGTTACTACAAACGGTACAAATTGATCCCATCCCTTTTTGTAAAACGATATAAACAATGTAACCTTCGCCAGTTTATACCCGGTAAATATTAGCACCGCAGCCAGGGCCGACAGGGGTATAAGGTTTAGTAAACCGGGCGTTAACATTACAAACAACAACATTAAACAGCCATGTAAAATGCTGGACATTTTTGACTTTGCACCCGACAATGCATTTGCCGAGCTACGCACAATAACCGATGTGATCGGTATGCCGCCTATCAGGCCCGATAACATATTGCCTACGCCTTGCGCCTTTAATTCGCGATTAGCCGGAGTTACACGCCTAAAAGGGTCAATTTTATCGGAGGCTTCTATACCCAATAACGTTTCTAAACTTGCTACCACTGCAATGGTTACTGCGGCTTTCCAAACTAGGGGGTTGGCAATAGCACTAAAATCAGGAAACGTGAAAAAGCTAAAAAACTCAGCAGCGCTACCCGATACTGGCAGGTTTACCAGGTGTTTTTGCTCCAGCACCCAGGAGGGGTATATGGTTTGGCAGTATATATTTAATAAAACGCCTACCACTACCACAATTAAAGGTGCCGGCACCATTTTTAAAAAACTGATGTTTTTAATAAACCGCCACTCCCAAAACACTAATATAAAAATAGATAATACACCTATGATGGCGGCCAGGGGGGTAATGTAATTATATGCATCAAAAATGGCCGTAAACGTATTTTCATTATCGTTTTGGCTAAACGATTGGTCGCCCTCAAAATCAGAATCAAACCCTACCAGGTGGGGTATTTGTTTTAAAATAAGTATCAGACCAATGGCTGCCAGCATGCCTTTTATAACACTGTTGGGCACATAATCGCCAATTACGCCCGCTTTTACAAAACCTAAAACTATTTGTATTACACCTGCCAATACCACGGCAAGAAAAAAAATATCGAATTGTTTTAACTGGCTAATGGCCGTTAACACAATTACCGTTAACCCGGCGGCAGGGCCACTAACGCTTATGTGCGAACCACTTAAAGCGCCCACCACAATACCGCCTATTATACCTGCTATAATACCCGAAAACAAAGGGGCACCCGAAGCAAGGGCAATACCCAGGCATAACGGAATAGCCACTAACAAAACCACTACAGAAGCAGAAAAATCGGCTCCTACGTTTTCAAAAAATTTTTTCATCCAAACAATTAATTAAGAAACCCATGTAAAAAAAATGAGTGTGGCCTGCAATTGTAAACAGTCAGGAGGTTGGGCTACCACAGAAGCTGCGTGGTTAACAGGCACCTTAATAGCACCCGCCAGGCACAAATGCCTACACATAAAGCAAGGGTGTAATTGAGAGAAATTTTGACCAAAAATGGTCGTCTCTGTAAAATCAGCATTATCAATATAAAGCGAAAACCCATTGTCCGTGACGCCTGTTATAGGTTCTTCGGTTAGTTGATGCGTAAGTAATTGTTGCATAATTTGAACTGCAGAAATCATCTGCAATACAAAAACCAAGAGCATAAAAATACCTATTATATTTTTTTGTAACATAAGGAACACAAATATAGTATTAGTATTATTAGTGCTGCCTGTAGTTATATTATAAAAAAACATTGATGATCCATAATCTGGTTCTGAAATTTTGGCACCGGGCTTTATTGCTGTTTTCATTACTTGTTGCCCGCCCGGCTAACGTCCTGCCACAATTTTTTCGCCGGGCTGGCAGTAGGACAGGCCTCGCACTCCTATACCACAGGTAATTTTACTCAGTCCTGTTTATTGATTTTATACTAAGCATTGATTGTTCCAAATAACGGAAACATTAAAAAAATAAATCTGACCCGGTCTTTCCTCACTGTTACAACAACCATCTATTATGGCATAACAAAAGGTACAACCGGCTTTTAGTTGTTGCTATAAACGTAAAACCGCCTTACACAGGTTATCTAATGCATTGCTTTTTATAACCCTATGTATTTAAACCTCCACAAACACTTAGCACCTGGCCGGTTATATAACTGCTCATGTCGCATGCCAAAAAAAGTGATGCATCGGCTACTTCGGCACCCTTGCCAAAACGGCCTAAAGGTATTTTTTCTTTAAAAGATTTTCCTGCATCGCCTTCGTTTAAATAACTGGTCATGTCGGTTTCAACAAAACCGGGCGCAATGGCATTGCACCTAATGTTACGGCTACCCAGTTCAAGCGCTATTGATTTGGTAAAGCCAATAATACCGGCCTTACTGGCTGCGTAACTGCTTTGCCCTGCATTGCCACGTACACCAATAATTGAGCTCATATTTATAATGCTGCCTTTGCGGGCCTTCATCATAGGTTTAATAACCTGCTTGGTCATATTAAAAACGCTCTTAAGGTTAATCTGCATTACATCGTCCCACTGCATGGGGGTCATGCGCAGCAGTAAATTATCTTTACTTATACCAGCATTATTTACGCAAATATCAATAGCTCCAAACTCCTTTAATACCTTGGCTACCATCGTTTCGCAGGCCTCGTACTCGCCGGCATTGCTTTTATAGCCTTTGGCATTTACGCCAAGGGTTTTTAGCCGTTCTTCTAACGCCATCGCCTTTTCGTCGCTGCTAACATAACTAAAGGCAATGATTGCGCCATGTTCGGCAAACTTTAGTGCTACTGCTTCGCCAATACCGCGGCTTGCGCCGGTTATTATGGCTACTTTATTTTCTAATAACTTCATATTGCGTAAAATTTAGGCAGTGTTAATAATTGTTAAAAAACAGCTAATTACCTTACAAATTAATTGGAAAGTTTATTTTAACTACCCGGTTTTTTTAATTGTATGAAAAAAAAAGTGTTTGAGGTATTGTCACTACGCATATCATGGCCCGGGCAATGGGGTCGGCCTGTGGTTTACAGCTTTGGCTGCATAAAGGCAAGTATTTCCTCAACATACTCTCTGTTATTGCTAAGGCGCGGAACTTTATGCTGCCCGCCAAGTTTTCCTTTGCTTTTTAGCCAGTTGTTAAAAAGCCCACGCGAAACAGGGCGCACAATGGGCATATGCAATGCAATATCTCTATGGCGTTTTGCCTCGTAGTCGCTATTTATATTTTTAAGTGCAGTATCAAGCTCAAAGGTAAACAGCCCAAGGTCAGCAGGTTCTACTTCAAACTCAACCAGCCATTCATGACTCCCATTTTCTTTTTCGCTAAAATAAATTGGCGCGGCTGTATAGTCGTTAAACGAGGCGCCCGTTTTTTCGCAGGCAATGGCTATCGCCTTGTCGGAATTATCAATTATTAACTCTTCACCAAAAGCATTAATAAAATGTTTTACCCTACCGGTCACTTTTATTTTAAAGGGAAAAAGCGAGGTAAACTGAACAGTATCGCCCACCAGGTAACGCCATAGCCCACCGTTAGTAGTTATTACTATCGCATAATTTTTTCCTAATTCAACTAAGTCAAGTCCAACGGTGTCTGCACATGGTAGTCCATATTGTTCTGCTGGCATAAACTCGTAAAAAATACCATGCTGTAAAAATAATAGCATGCCCTCTTCGTTTGGATTATCCTGCGCAGCAAAAAACCCTTCGCTGGCATTGTACAGGTCAACATAATTAATGTGGCCGCCTATCAGCTTTTTAAACTGATCGCGATAAGGGGTAAACGATACGCCACCATGTATGTACAGCTCAAGGTTAGGCCAAACTTCTTTCAACGTTTCCTTACCCGACAATTGTAAAATACGTTTAATTAACACCAGCGACCAGGTTGGTACGCCACTTATGCTTGTTACATTTTCAAGCATGGTGGTTTGTGCCATCACTTCAATCTTGTCTTCCCACTCGTCCATTAATGCAATAGAAAGCTCGGGGGTGCGCAACCAGTGGCCCCAAAACGGGGTGTTTTGCATTAGTACAGCGCTTAGGTCGCCATACTGGCTTTCTTCGTTTAATTTATTTACCTGGTGGCTTCCGCCAATTACCAACCCCTTACCCATAAGCAAATCGCTTTCGGGGTTAAAGTTGTAATAAAGGGTTAGTATATCTTTTGCACCCTGAAAGTGCGTTTCCTCCAGGCTTTCGTCGGTTACGGGAATAAATTTACTTTTATCGTTTGTAGTACCGCTGCTTTTGGCAAACCAATTTACCGGTGTGTTCCAAATCAGGTTTTCTTCGCCATTCATTAACCTTTCAATGTACGGTTTAAGGTCGTCGTAGTCGTGTATTGGCACGGTTTGCTTAAAACCGCGTATAGTAAATAATTGGTCAAAGTTGTACTTGCGCCCAATTTCGGTGTACTGGGCCGATGTAATAAGGTGTTGCAATACCTGCCTTTGGGCCTCAACAGGATGATTGATCCAGTGATCAATTTTCCACAAACGTAACCGGGCTAAACGCGATATGGCGGGGCTTAATAATTTCATTTCAATATGAGCAAATTAATGAGTGAACCGTTATGTATAAACAATAGCCCATGTATAATTATTACAAGATTAATAAAATAAATATTTTTTGGGAGAAAAACATTTTGAACATTTGCTACCCGGCAAAAATTTAAGGTTCAAGCGGTGCGGCTTTGGCCGCCGAGCGTTGTAACGCGCTATCGCGTTCCATATCAATGATCCAGTCTTTACGCTTTAATTCAAAATTAGTACCGAGGTATAATTTGCGTACTTGTTCATTCCCAGCCAACTCTTCGGCCGTGCCTGTTTCAAATATTTTGCCTTCAATAAGCAGGTAGGCCCTGTCGCAAATGGACAGCGTTTCGTTTACATTATGATCGGTAATCAAAATACCAATATTGCGGTACTTTAAGCGGGCTACTACTGTTTGAATGTCTTCTACCGCTATGGGGTCTACGCCAGCAAAAGGTTCATCGAGCAAAATAAACCTGGGGTCAACGGCCAGAGCACGGGCAATTTCGGTACGGCGCCGTTCGCCACCGCTAAGGCTATCGCCATTATTTTTGCGTACGTGGTGCAGGTTAAACTCTTCAATTAATGCATCTACCCTTATCCGCTGCTCCTTGCGGGTTAGTTTGGTCATTTCCAATACTGCCTTAATATTGTCTTCTACCGTAAGTTTTCTAAAAACACTTGCCTCCTGCGGTAAATAACCAATACCCATTTGCGCCCTTTTGTACATAGGCAATTTGGTAATATTCAGGTCGTTAAGGTACACATCGCCTTTGTCGGGCTTGATAAGGCCTACTACCATATAAAAAGTAGTGGTTTTACCTGCACCATTAGGCCCCAGTAACCCTACAATTTCGCCCTGCCTAACATTTACCGACACATTGTTTACCACGGTGCGGTTGCGGTAGCTTTTAATAAGGTTTTTAGTGTGAATGACCAGGCTCAATACAAAAGTGTTTTGACAAAAGTAAGTGAATACTCATGTTAACCTGCAACAAACCACGCGTACTAACAGATAATTAAACATTACCAGGAGGCAATTCTTTAACAAAATACAATGCCTTTACCTGGTAGTAAACGGGCGGCAAAAAGCCACGCAACCATACATAGTAAACCAAAGTCGGCTGGTTAATTTAAAACCGCATAGAAAAATAGATTTCTAACAGGCATACAATAACCATTTGCCAAATGGCGTGTTATTATGCCAACTTCCGCATAAAGTTTAGTAACAGAATAGGGCTGATTTTGATACGCTTCTATATCAATTACTTAAAATTTGATACGGGTACTTTATTTTTGCATTTTCAAGAAAATATTAATGACAGTAATCGACCACATTAACCAGGCTAAAGAAACCATTATTTCGTTTGAAGTATTGCCACCACTTAAGGGTAAAAGCATTAATTCAATCTACGACCACCTTGACCCCCTGCTGGAGTTTAAACCATCGTGGATAAATGTGACCTACCACCGCAGCGAAAGCATGTTTAAACGCAAAAGCGACGGCACCTTTGATAAAGTGGAAGTTCGGAAGCGCCCTGGTACCGTAGGTATTTGTGCAGCAATAATGAACCATTATAAAGTAGATGCGGTTCCTCACTTTATTTGTGGTGGCTTTACCAAACGCGAAACAGAAGATGCATTGATTGACCTAAACTTTTTAGATGTTGACAATGTGCTGGTACTTAGGGGCGATGCAGATAAGAGCGAAGCATCGTTTCAACCCGAAATTGGTGGGCATGGATTTGCTATTGACCTGCTAAAGCAAGTTGTTGATATGAACAACGGTGTGTATATAGATGATGATATAAGGAATGGTGGCAAAACCAAATTTTGTATTGGGGTGGCTGGCTACCCCGAAAAACATTTTGAAGCACCAAACCTTGAAATGGATATGCGTATGCTAAAAGAAAAGGTAGATGCGGGCGGCGCCTATATAATGACGCAAATGTTTTTTGACAATCAAAAGTTTTTCGATTTTGTGGCAGCCTGTCGTAAAATGGATATTAACGTGCCTATTATACCGGGTCTCAAGCCGCTTAGCAGCAAAAAACAGTTAACCATTTTACCTCGTATTTTTCATGTAGATATACCAACCGAGCTAAGCACCGAGGTATTGAAATGCAAAACCGACGAAGATGTTGAACTGGTGGGCACTGAATGGTTATTGCAGCAAAGTAAGGAGCTTAAACAATTTGGTGTTCCAGTATTGCATTATTACACGCTTGGCAAACCAAAAGTTATTTGGAACGTAGTAAAAGACCTTGTGTAAAATATACTTTTAAAAAAAGATGGCCGGGGGTTACAGTTGCAGCCCCCGGTTTTTATTTTATGGTATTAAAAACAGGCATATTCACTTTTACAGGGTATTTCTTTTTTAAAACAGCAATCCATTTTTGCTCAAGCACCAATTGATAGTCGCTAATTACCAGGCCTTTACTATCGTCAAAACTGCGGGGCTCGCCACCGTTGTACACATTAAATATGTAATTAAAAGTAACCGAATTATCGGCCTGGTTGTTTACAGGGGCGGTCAACAACCCTTTTGTAAACCTGGTACGGTCAATTACAGCCAATTGCCCAAACTCGTACCGGCCGCTGTCGGCCACTACCTGGCTGGCATAGCTTTCTACAATCACCTTCCAGTTGTTGGGGTTACGCTGTAGCTTTTGCTGTATTTCCTCTACCACGCTTTTGTTGCTACAGGTTACTACCAATACTTCGGCACTGGGGTTCCAAATAAATTCTTGTTTATGGCTATCATAGTATGCCTGCAAGCCGGCACTATCGTTATTTGCCTTACTCCATACATTGGTATCCATAATACCAAAAAGCAGGTTGGCATCTTTAAATTCTTTTACCTGCTGCTTATACTCCCCGCTATAATCGTCAAGATGGTTGCGGTAATAATCCGTAGCCGACAACTGTACGTAGTCGTTTAACAGCTGGTCGTAAGTACTGTTTTGGGGTTGAACACCTTCTGATTTTATTAATTGTACATGGGCTACCCAATCGGCAACTGAAAATTTTTGCTTAGCAAACGAAAACAAAATGGATTTATCAGTAACACCTGCTACTAACCTTGTTTTACTTTGCATTAAAGTATCGGTCAATTTCCACAAAGTAGCCCTGTCAATGGCAACAGGGGTATAACCTATTTGTTTCATTTGCCTGTCAATCATTATCCTCTTTGCAAGTAAAAGGCGTTCGCTTCGGGCTATTTTCTCCTGCATTTCGGCCATTGCTTCAATATTGGTACGGTCGGTACCTACAGGCAAAACTTCAACCAGTTGCAGTATATGATAACCGGCACCGTTTTCAAAAGGAGCCGATAACTGGCCAGGTTCAGTTAGGCTAAAGGCTTGTTTTTCAAATGCCGGGTTGTATTCTCCAATGCCAAATTCTTTTAAAACACCATTGCTGTTTATGCTGGCCACATCGTTGCTTATTGCCCTAACCATTTCACCAAAATTTCCTCCCTTTTTTAATAAGGCATACACTGAGTCGGCTTTTTGGGCAGCCTGTAGTTTTTCGCTGGTGGTTGCTACCGGTGGAAGTGCCAGTAAAATATGCGCCACTTTCCGTTTTCCGAACGGGCTGCGATCTTCAATATTTTTAAAAATATGATACCCAAGGTTTGACCTGAAAGGAACCGAAAAAGTATTTGCAGGTGTTTGATAAGCAACGTTTTCAAAAAAATGTGGAAGGGTAAATACGGTAATAAATCCAAGGTCGCCGCCCGCCTCAAGGGTATATTGGTCGTTGGTGTAATCATTACCTACCGCAAAAAAATCTTTACCTTGTTTTAACTGGTTGTAAGCAACATTAATACGCTTGTAAGCCTCGGTAGTGTCGCCGCCAACAGGCACCTCAATAAATATTTGCCCCAGGTGTATGTCTTTTTGACTGCGGTCAAAAGCCTCCTGAACCAGAAGGCTCATGTTAGCCTCATCGTTCATTATGTTTTCGGCTATCTGTAACTTAAAGTTTTGCAGTTCGGCAATCTGTACTGCGTCGTCCTGCAATTTGGCATCGTAGGCAGCCTGCACCTTTAACTTAAAGTTAATGTACAGGTTTAGGTACTCCTTTAAAGCGGCTTTTCGCTCGCCCTCAACAACCGGGTTTTTATTAAAAGCTTTAATGAACTCACCTTTAGACACTGTATTTTTTCCATACGTAAAAAGCGTTTGGCCCTGCCCATGTAACACCAGTAAAACCGGCAGGCAACACAACAATAATTTTTTCATTAAAACAAAGGGGTTTGGGTTATTTTGTAGCAGTTGACTTGCCTTTTAATTTAGCTTTTATTATATCATCAAACTGCTCAATAGTAAGCATTTTTCCTATAATTCGCTTTTGGTCATCAAGCAGGTACATAGTGGGTGTTTTAAAAACATCATACAGCTGCCTAAAGTTGGCAACTCCGTTCTTTGCCTCTTGTTCCTTTTTACTTTTAGGCTGGTAAATATGCAGCCAATCAAACAAGCGGTATTCGCTTATAAATTTTTTCCATGCGTCGTTAGCACCCTCATCTACATTAACGCCCACTACTTTTACCCCCAATGCCTTCCATTTTGCTTTGTACATGCTATCAATACGCGGAATGGTTTCTTTGCAATGCCCACAATTTGGATCCCAAAAACTAATAAAGGTAAAAGGCGCTTTTACCTCGTACAATGTTTTGCTTTTACCTGCTGTATCAAGCATATCCAGGTCGGCTGCAGGCTCGTTTAGCTGGTTGGCCATTAAACTGTAGGCACGGTCAAATATATATTTACGCTGTTTTTCGTTTAGCCACAGCGTGTCGCCTTTGCTAAAATAATTATTAAATAAAAACAAAAAAACCTTCTCCTGCCCCATATACTCAGGGTTAATGTATTTATCGGTAAACTTGCCCAACAGGTATTTATGCATTTCGGGGCTACTGCGCGATACCAGCAGCATGTAGTTAACTTCAGGTATTACTGAGTCGGCCTCCGGCGCCACATAATACTTATAATATTCTTCTAATTTGGGTTCAAAAAAAGGAGTGCGTACCAGGCTTTCGTTGTCAAACTCAACCCCATCAAACCAATGTTCTTTTACAAACCGGTAGGGGTAGGTGCTATCGGGCTTGCCATTAACCGTTGGTATAGCGGGTACTTCGGGCCGCTTCATTACTCCAAAAAAATTGGCCAGCATGCTTTGGCCATTGTTCTTTAAGAGTTCGTTTCGGTAAACAGTCAGCTCTTCGTTACCTTTTACTAACTCCCCGCGAAGCTGTAAAGAGTCGGCCATACTTACATTTGCTTCATTAAGTTGTTTTTGCAACTGGCTTAACCTGGGTGCCTTACCTGCTAAAAACTTAGTATAGTTCTGAAAAATTTCATTGTTTTCCGATCCTTTTATGGTCACCATTTCAAGGTTGGCAGTATCAGCCTCAATGGAAAATTGCTGTCCTTTATCCATCAAAAATTCAAAAAGCAACGCCTTTTCGGGCGATACCATTAAATATATGCCCTCGGGTAGCTTTTGCTTTCCCTTAAAAACGCCTTCCCCCTTATTGTTCACAAATGCTGAGTCTACCAGGTTTTTGTATTTGCCATAATGGCAACCAAGAAACACCCACGTATTTTTATAAGGAGTAATAGTAATGGCAATGTTGTAGCCGGCCGTGGCAGCTTTAGAGGCGGCGGGGATTACTGTTTTTTGCTGACCAAACGCTGCATTAACTAATAACGACAATCCTATGCAGGCAAATAAAAATTTCGTCATGGAAACGTACATCAATTTAAAAGTAAAAATATCTTAATAAAAACAACCTTGCTTTTGTTAAAATGTTAATTAGCAAAAGCACGTAAGGCGGCTAATTTAACATCAATAATAAATACAATTGTGTAACTGCTACACCAGTTTTTTATAAAGATGTTGAAATTAATGAGTTGCCAAACATGACACTACGCAATCAACGATTTTTTTTTATTTTAAGTATGTTTAAATATCGTTGCAGGCATTTTTAACTTTTAAAAAACCCCGGGCCATCAACTTGCATTTGGGGTGGCGCAAGGGTAGCTTTTAGCGAGCAGGTTATTATAACTGCCATACAGAATGGCCACCACAGCTTATTTTTGCGGCATGAAAAGAAAAAGGGTGGTTTTGCCGCAGGTACTTATGGAAAGCTATGCGGCTGAAGGCAAGTCGCTGGCCCGTGTTGATGGCAAAGTTATTTTTGTAGAAAACACTGTACCGGGCGATTTGGTGGATGTTTTGCTGCAAAAAAACCGTAAAGATTGGGCACAAGGCATTAACATAAAAACCCACCAACCATCGCCCGACCGTATTACCCCGTTTTGCCAACACTTTGGCGTATGCGGCGGTTGCCAATGGCAAATGCTACCCTACCAAAAACAGTTAGCATATAAACAGCAACAGGTAGCTGATAATTTACAACGGATTGGCAAAGTTGATTTACCTCCAATACAACCCATTGCAGGCGCCAAACAAACCACGTTATACCGAAATAAAATGGAGTACACGTTTGCCAACAAACGGTTTTTATCGGTAGAAGAGTTGGGAAACGAACAAATTTCTGTCGACGAGAATGTGGCTGGGTTTCACGCCCGTGGATTTTTTGATAAGGTAGTGCCCATACAAACCTGCCACCTGCAACACGAACCTACCAACCGGTTACGCAACGCTATTTTGCAATATGGTAAACAACACGGCCTTACCCACTACGATGTTAGAAACCACACCGGCTTTTTGCGCAACCTGCTGGTAAGGCTGGCTACTACCGGTCAGCTAATGGTAAATGTAGTGTTGGGCTACCAGGACACCCCGGCGCAAGAAGGGCTGCTACAGTTCATTAAAAACTCTTTTCCCGAAATTACCACCCTGCTGTATACCATCAACTTAAAATGGAACGATAGCCTACACGACCAACAACCCATAGTATACAGTGGCCAGGGGTTCATTATTGAAAAACTGGAAAATTACCAGTTTAAAATTTCGCCAAAATCGTTTTTTCAAACCAACACTAGCCAGGCAGAGGTGTTGTACAATATTGCCCGCGACTACGCCGAACTGGATGGCACACAAATAGTGTATGACCTATATTGCGGCACAGGCAGCATAGGCATTTTTGTTAGCGATAAGGCAAAAAAAATAATTGGCGTAGAAGTTATTGAAGAAGCCGTGGCCGATGCAAATATTAACGCGGGATTAAACAACATTGACCATGCCCGGTTTTTTGCAGGCGACGTAAATGATATTTGTACGGACGATTTTTTTGCCCTGCACGGAAGGCCAACCGTAGTAATTACCGACCCTCCACGGGCAGGCATGCACGAAAAGCTGGTAAAAAAACTGCTTGAAATAGCTGCACCGATTATTGTGTATGTAAGCTGTAACCCAGCCACACAGGCACGCGACCTTGCCTTGTTAAGCGAAAAATACCAGGTAGAAAAAATTCAACCGGTAGATATGTTTCCCCATACGTTGCATATTGAGAACGTGGTACAATTAAAACTGCGCTGATCTTTATGTTATTATTTTTGTTACCGAACCTTTATTTATGACCGAATTTAGACCAACCAGATTTGAAATACTTCCCCTGATCATAAAAAACCTGCTGATCATTAACGTATTAGTATTTATTGCGCAAAAAACGTTTGAGGCCGGTGGGCTATTAGATTTAGAAGATCTTTTTGCTCTTCACCATGTAAAATCGCCTTTATTTCAGCCCTGGCAAATTGTTACGCATATGTTTATGCATGCCACCATACCGCATTTGTTGTTCAACATGTTTTCGTTGTGGATGTTTGGCTCGGTATTGGAAAGTTTATGGGGCCCTAAAAGATTTTTAACGTTTTATTTTATTTGCGGTTTTGGCGCAGCTTTTTTGCAACTTGCCTCACTTTGGTACGACTCCCACTCGCTTTTAAATGCCTTTGTGCAATTAAAAGCTACACCTTCGCCTAAAGGGCTCATGTCGTTTTATAACAACTATGGAAACAAAATTTCATCGCAGTCAACTATTGATGCTTTTAATGCGTATTTAAGCCAGCCAGTTAATACTTTATATAGAAGTAATGCAGTGGCAGCGTTAAGTAGCGAGGTAAATAACATTATTAGCCAGGCAACTTTAGGTGCCAGTGGTGCTATAACAGGTATATTGGCAGCGTTTGTGTATTTATTTCCAAACACCACTTTATCCTTGTACTTTTTTGTACCGGTAAAAGCAAAATGGTTTGGGCTTGCTTACTTTGGCTACGAGCTATACGCTGGTATAGCCAATAAAGCGGGCGATAATATTGCGCATTGGGCACACCTTGGTGGTGCATTGGTTGGTTTTTTGCTTGTAATATCGTGGAACAAAACCAACAGAAAGCGATTTTATTAATATAGATAAAATAATTTCAAATATATTTTTTAATTTACGGCATGAGTGTAATGGAACAAAACAGCCGCCGGAGACTTATTTTGGGGCAAGAAGGTAATTCGCTTACAACGTTACTTATATTAAATGCAGTAATTTTTGTAATAATAAACTTTGGTAAAATAATTTACCTGCTAACCGGCGATACCGAAGCGGCTTTCGTTTCAAATATCCTAAACTGGGTTACCTTGCCGGCAAACCCTAATGCATTACTTACAAGGCCGTGGACCTTGCTAACCTATATGGTAGCACACTACAGTATTTGGACCTTAATTAGCAATCTACTTTGGTTGTGGTGCTTCGGGTATATTTTGCAGGACCTTTCGGGCAACAACAAAATCATTCCTATATACCTGTACGGTGGGTTTTTTGGGGGTATTTTTTTTATGCTTAGTATTAGTATCATACCTGCACTTAGGGACAATATAGCCACCATATCACCTTTAATTGGTGCAGGCCCTGCCACCATGGCCCTGGCAGTTGCCACCACCACCATATCGCCCAAGTATAAAATATTTCCGTTAATTAATGGCGGTATACCGTTATGGATTTTAACGGCTGTGTTTCTGTTAATACATTTTGCTACCAACGGTTTGGCTCAGCCAGGGTTTATTGCTGCCGAGGTAGCAGGTGGCCTTATTGGGTTTGTTTTTGTTTGGCAAATGCAGCGTGGAAATGATTGGAGCCTATGGATGATAAAATTGGCCAACTGGACCGATGATTTATTCAGTCCTGAAAAAAAACACCGCTCCAACACCGAAAAACACCGGGTATTTTACAAAGCCAATCAAAAACCTTTTGAAAAAACCCCCCATGTTACTCAACAAAAAGTTGATGAGTTGCTGGATAAAATAAACCAAAAGGGTTACCATTTACTTACCGACGAAGAAAAAGAGTTTTTAAAAAAAGCAAGTAAAGAAGAATTGTAGCCAAGAGGAAATTTGCGGTAGTTTTTCTTACCAGGCTTTCTGTTATTTTGGTACCGATATTTTTAACCAGTTGTTTTTACACACTATATTAACTCCGTGCATTTTTGGCCTGCCACGTTTCTGGCCCTGGGTTTTCCTATTTTAATGACTTTAATGACTTGTTTAACAATTACCTGGCTGTTAGTTTGTAAAAAGGTAGCCCTTGTAAGCATTGTCGGCCTTTTGGGTCTCAAAAATTTACAGTCCTCATTTGGTATTAGCCTTCCCCGGCAGTTTACAGTTACCAAACCTTTAAGTAGCATACGCATAGCTACGTGGAAAGTGGAGCGTTTTAGAACTAGCGACAAAAGGGCCGAAGCGCCCGATGCATCGCGACGCGAAATATCAACTTCTTACAAAAAATAAATGCAGACATACTTTTAATGCAAGAGTTTGACAAACAGTTAAACCCAAATGTTTATAGTAACCTAAAGGTATTAAGCGATTAGCCTTTCTATAAGTATTACATCCTTTCAAAACCTCCTATTGCCTTAAATACCAAACAAGAAACCACGATACGCAGTGCTATTTTTCAAAATACCCCTTGAAAAACTGTCGGCGGATACCTTTGAACGGGTCGCTTTACAACGAAAGTTTATTTTATGCACACTGCATTGTTGGCAATAAAAAGTGCCGGGTCAGCACGTTTCACCTTGCATAGCTACAATTAGGATCGTCACCCAAAGACAAAGTTTTTTTTGGAAGGACTGACGGCGATTTTCTACTCAAATCATCACGCATTGAAAAGCTTCAACATTACAACGGCGTTCATGCAATGCAGGCAACATTTATAAAACAGGTTTTAAACCAAAGCTTTTATCCATTAATAGTGGGGGCCACTTTAATAGTGTGCCTACCAGCTATGCCTACCAAACCATTTGCCGTAACCTTAACGGAGTTTTTTGTGGTAAAAGGCATCGGGCCAGGCCGAACTTTTACGGGCCTTTTTACCACGCTAGGGATAGATTATATTTTTGCCAGCAAACAACTTAATGTGCTACAGTACTTTCCGCCTCAGCTTTACCTTTCCGATCATTTTCCGGTAGTGACCGATGTTGAATGGAACTAAGCAGTAATTTAGCTTTTTTGCCACAGGCTCAGGTCAACGTTATTGCTTTTACTTATTGTATTATTAATGAAAAAATTTGTTTCGCTGGCTTTTAAAGCTTTGCCCATTGTTGTCATGACAGCCTTTATTGCCAGTTGTTTTACTCAATACATATCCCCTGCAAAAAGTAAGCTGATGTCATTTTTTGCCTTAGGTTTTATTCCGTTGGCAGTTGCTACCTTACTGTTGGCTGTAGCCTGGTTTTTTGTAAATAAAAAAGTTGCAGCCCTACTGTTTATTGCGTTACTGCCGGGGTACAAAAATTTTTCCACCAGCCTTGCTTTTAACCTGCCTAAAAAATACCAGCTTTCAAAAAACCCCGCGGCACTAAGGGTAATAAGTTGGAATGTAAGAAGTTTTGACAATAATGCCCGGTATGCTGAAGAATTTAGTGAACGACGAAAGATGATTAATTTTTTAAAACAACAAAATGCCGATGTGTTGCTGTTACAGGAGTTTGTAGAGTATGACAACGCTGACATTTATTCAAACATCCATACCTTGTCCGATAGCCTTGGCTTTAAATATTATTATGCCTCTAACGATATTAAGCTCAATTTATCGTTTGGATCTGTTGTATTTGGCTGTGCCATTTTTTCAAAATTTCCGCTTACCGATACTTTTAAAATTTTGTACGAAAATTTGGCCCAACCCGAATATGTTATCCACGGCAATATACTTTTTCATGGAAAAAATGTGCGGGTGGCCACCACCCACCTATCATCTCTGTTTTTGTTTCCAGTACAGCGTTATCCAACCGATTTTCCCCGCAAGGATAGTTTGTTTATCAGGGATGCACCCGTTTACACCAAGCTTGCCTTTTACGACCGTTTGCATGCCCGACAGGCAGCTCTGGTACAAAAATTTATAGGTAGTATTTCCCAACCTGTAGTATTTTCCGCCGATTTGAATGCCGTTCCCACCTCGTACACTTACCAAACCATCAGCCAAAATTTGAAAGACGCGTTTCTACAAAAAGGTACCGGCCTGGGTGCTACGTATTCTTCCTTATCGCCAACCCTGCGCATCGACTACATTTTTACTTCCAAAAACATTATTACCAGGCAATATTATTCGCCACGCCTGTCACTTTCTGACCATTACCCCGTGGTAGCCGACCTTCAAATAGACCAATAGCTACCAGCGGCTGCCACCTATCTAAATCAATTATATTTACCGCATGCCAGTTAAAGTAATCAGGAATTTGTTCAGGCGTTTTTTTTTCATCTTAAACTGTATTATTGCTGTTATTTTTCTGTTTTCGTGTCTTGTACCATACTTAAATACCCAGGCATGGTGGTTTACCGGTTTTTTGGGCCTGTTAACCCCCTACCTGGTAATACTGCTTTTGTTGTTTGTATTTTTTTGGTTGGTTTTTAAACCTTTTTTTTCGTTATTGTCGCTGGTAGTTTTACTTGTGGGCTACAAGCAAATAAGCGTTCTGTTTGCCTTCAATAAAAACCAAACCTTTGTTCAAAAAAAACAGGTTAACCACCTGCGATTAGTGGATTGGAACATTCGAAGCTTTAAAGGGCTAAGCCAGCAAGGCTATAAAAAGCGGGCCGACCGCGTATCGGCAGCCGAGGTTATTTTGCAGGAAAAACCCGACATTATTTGCCTGCAGGAATTTAATCATTCAACAGCCCAAAACAACATCAATCTTTTTAAAAAAGATTTTCCTTACTACTTTTTTTCACGCGACTTTAAACGAAAGTCGTCGGGCTATGAAGCAGGCAGTATTATTTTTTCAAGGTACCCTATCGTTGATAGCGGCAAATACCAATATCCGGGCAACCTGGGCGAAAGCCTTATTTATGCTGACATAGTTGTAAAAGCCGATACTATACGAATATTTACCACCCACCTTCAATCGTTCAGGTTTACCCAACAGGATTATGAACGCATGGAAACCATTAAACGAACCGAAGAACAATCCCTCAACGCCAGCCTAAGCCTTGCGCAAAAAATGAAGCGGGCTTTTACCCGGCGCGGCGTGCAAACCACTATAGTACGCAATGTACTAAATGCCTCGCCATACCCATCGCTTATTTGTGGCGATTTTAACGACGTGCCCAACAGCTTCACCTACTTTCAGATAAGGGCCGAGTGGCAAGATGCATTTTTGGCTACCTCGCTGGGCATTGGCAGCACTTATTTGGGCCTTGCACCCACCCTACGTATTGATTATGTGTTGCCCGATACCAATTTTTTCATTCACCAGTTTGATATGGTAGACGAAGGCCTGAGCGACCACCTGATGCTGGTGACCGATATTAGTTTAAAAAAGCCATTGTAACCAACCCGCTTTTTTAACCGGCACCTTGTTGGCCTGCTGCCATTTTACCTCATCAACCTTGTATCTTTACCCTTCAAATTTTACCATGGTGGATGTATACTTTCGTTTTTGTTGTTGCTGTTAACCCTTTTGTTGGCACTCCCCGGTATTTTTTTCAGCAACCTCACCACTAAATTATGTCTCAATTAACCGTTTATAATTCGCTTACACGCCAAAAAGAAATTTTTACATCGCTTACTGCTGGCAGGGTTGGTATGTATGTGTGCGGCCCTACCGTAAGCGGCGAAAGCCATCTTGGCCATGCACGGCCTTTTATAACCTTCGATATTTTATTCAGGTACCTGCAATACCTGGGTTACAAAGTGCGCTATGTACGCAACATTACCGATGCCGGCCATTTTGAAGAAGAGGGCCGCGAAGCCGAAGATAAGATCAGCAAAAAAGCCGTTTTGGAAAAAATGGAGCCAATGGAACTGGTGCAAAAGTATACCAACCTTTTTCGCTGGGCCATGCACCAGTTTAACAACCTTGAGCCAAGCATAGAGCCCACTGCTACCGGCCATATTGTTGAGCAAATAGTGATGATTGAAAAGATTATTAAAGATGGGTACGCCTACGTAGCCAACGGCAGCGTTTATTTTGATGTAGAAAAATACAACAACCACTTTTCAACGCTGGGCCTGCCATACGGCATGCTTAGCGGCCGCGTGTTAGAAGACCAGGTGGACACCACCCGCGACCTTGAAAACCAACACGACAAACGCAACAAGGCCGATTTTGCCCTTTGGAAAAACGCACCGCCCGAGCACATTATGCGGTGGAAGAGCCCCTGGGGCGAGGGTTTTCCCGGTTGGCATATAGAGTGCTCGGCCATGAGTACCAAATACCTTGGTCACCAGTTTGATATACATGGTGGCGGCATGGACCTACAGTTTCCGCACCATGAGTGCGAAATAGCGCAGAGCACCGTTTGCAACCAGGTAACGCCAGCAAAATATTGGCTGCACAACAATATGATTACCATTAACGGTAAAAAAATGGGCAAAAGCTATAACAACGTTATTAAACTTAGCGAGTTGTTTAGCGGCAACCATGCCCTGCTTACACAGGGCTTTAGCCCTATGACCATCAGGTTTTTTATTTTGCAAACCCAATACCGCAGCACGCTCGATTTTAGTAACGAGGCCCTGCTGGCTGCCGGGCGTGGGCTAAAACGCCTGTGGGAGGCCTACGAAACATTGCAGGCTTTTGAACTGTCGGCCCTAACGTTCGATGACAACGAAGTGGATGTTGAGCTGAACCAAAAGGTAATAACCCTGTTGCACGAAATGGACCAGTTTATGGATGACGACCTGAACACCGCCAAGGTGTTGGCCAATATGTTTGAGCTGGTACCGGTCATTAATTCGTTTAAAGACAAACACATTGCCATTGCGGCCCTGCCCATAAAAACCTTTACCCTGCTACAGCAAAAAATGAAAATTTTTGTTGAAGATGTTTTTGGTTTAAAAAGCGAGCTACCGGGCGACCATTCCAAACTAAACGGCGTATTGCAGGTATTGATACAAATGCGCAAAAAAGCCAAAGCCAGCAAAGATTATGTAACCAGCGATAACATACGCAACCAGTTACTATCGGTAGGTATAACATTAAAGGATGAGAAAGATGGGAGTATGAGTTATACGTTGGCGTAGGGGGTGTTTTGGGACTAGCATTTGCCCTTTATTCAAATCCGGTTGTGTCACTCACTTTTACTGTAGTTACCTTATTCATCAGAAGAGGAAATAATATATTGGGCAAAAATTTAATTAAGGCAAGCCACAGTGCCCGTTAAGGGTTCGACCTCGATTATTTAGGTCATTTCGTTTAACTTTACCATTTAACAAAGTGTCATGCTTATAGAAAGAACATCGGGTGAGGTAATTATTCGTTTACCTGCTTCGGTGGACACGACCGGACTTCAGCAACTGGTAGATTATCTCGTTTATAAAGAAGCAACTTCTAACGCTAAGGCGACCCAGGAACAGGTTGATAAGCTTGCAAGCGACGTAAAAAAAGGTTGGAGGAATAAGAACGGTAAACGTTTTTTTAAATGAAGAAAATAATCGTTGACACCAACATTATTTTCTCTTGCTTATTCAATTTACAAGGAACCTTTGGTGACCTGATTTTTAACTCCGAAATCATATTCAGCTTTTATAGTAGTCAATACATGCGTTTTGAAATTCGCAAGCGTTGGAACAATCTTCTAAAAATCTCAAAACTGACGGGATGCTGAATTGCTGACCGCCTACGAGAAGATGATAACTAAACTAAGCTTTATAAATGAAGAACTTATACCGAAAAGCGATTGCGAAAAGGCGGAAATATTGGTTTCAGATATAGATATCGACGACATTGATTTTATTACACTCACCAAATATTTAAAGGGAATACTGTGGACAGGAGACAAACCGCTTTACGAAGGATTAAAGGCAAATCGTTTTAGAAGTGTTTACAACACACAGGAAATAATGAAACTTCGTAATCGGGAGATTATAGAATAAATAGATCATCCAATGCCAGCCCCAAAATAATTCCTATACCCAATGATATTCTTCTTCGGTATCCAACAAAATGAAAATATCGCTGGCTATAAACATTACTCCTTTCATGATTTAAAACCTGGGACAAATACTGATGCCAAAGGCATTAAAGATTTATAGAAATCATGAGCTCGGCATGGTTGAGATCCCTTCGGGGGTTGAACAACATGGAAATAACGCAATCTATAAACATGTACTCCTTTCTGAATTATTTATTAAGTTTTCGCGGCCTTACATTGTGGCTTTGCCCAGCATTTGTATTTGTTATGAATATTCTTGTAGCCTGCCTCAATAAATCATAGAGGTCACTCATAGCAAGGGTAAAACAGCCTTTTTTATTAGGGCTGCAATTGGGTACCCACCAAAAAAAAGAGCTGAAAGGCCAAAATATCATAGCCTTGGGAGCAGCTAAGGGACTGTAGTCCAACGGGATAATGCAGCCCCTTACGGGCGAAACATCTTTGTTGACATTCTACTAAAAATTTAGCAGCACCTTTAAAAAATGCCCGAAGGCCGAAATACCAAAGCCCTGGGTGCAGCCCATGGATTATATCCAAAAAGGGATAATACAGCCCTGTAACAGCGAAATACCTTTGTTGACACCCCATTAGAAATTTAGCAACCCCATTAAAAAATGCCTCGAAGGCCGAAATATCATTGCCATGGGTGCAGCCAAGGGGTTATTTTTTGAAGGGATAATGCAGCCCTGTAAGGGCGAAACATCTTTGTTGACACTCTACTAAAAATTTAGCAACACCATCAAAAAAGGCCTGAAAGGCCGATATACACAAGCCGGGGGTGCAGCCCCCGGACTAAAAGGCACCGCGGGATTAAAAAGCCCTGTAGGGGCGAGATAACTTCATGTATACTCTGTAGCAAATAATTCCGTTTCGCAAACAAACTAACAAGTCTTAACGAGGGTATTTTAGATAATCGTGTTGCCGAAAGCGCGGAATGTGACCGATAGTAATATCTGGCCCTGCCAGGGCTTATAAAATGGATGGTTACCTGGTCGGGAGGCTTTACCCGCGGCTTGTGTATTTCGACCTTTAAGGCCTAAAATTTCGGTACGCCACCTTTTTAATTAAAAAAAATACCCCAATGCATTTGACTATCAATTGCCTACTTGCTACATTTAGCAATGGCAAAATATGGCACTCCTTTTTACAGGCAAGTTCCACTGTTCAGGCTGCTGATGCCTTTTATTGGTGGCATATTACTACAGTGGTATGTGGGTTTTGCGCTACCTACTATTGTTTGTGCGGCAGCAGTTGGGGTAATAATTTTTTTTGTAATAAATTTTACCTCTTTACCCAGGCGATACAAGTGGCGCTGGCTGCAGGGTATGTCTATTATGGCCTTACTGTTTTTACTTGGCTGTTATGTTACCTTCCAAAATAACCTGCGCAATAATAGTAGCTGGGTAGGGCATAATTATACCGATAGCAGTGTAGTACTAGCCACCATTAGCGAGCCATTGGTTACAAAAGCAAAGTCGTACAAAGCCCTTGTGCAGGTAACGGCCGTACGTGATAGCAACCGTTGGATACCGGTAAAAGGCAATATTCTCTTATATTTTAAAAAAGATAGTCTTGTAAAACCAGCGCTTCAATACGGATGGCAAATAATATTTAGCAAACCATTACAGCCCATTGTAAACCCGGGTAACCCCGGCAGTTTTAACTACCAGCGATACAGCGCCTTTCACAATATTCATTTTCAAAGTTTTTTAAAAGCCACCGAATACCGGGTGGTTGGCATTAATGGTGGCACTGCCTTTAATAGGTGGCTGTTTACATTGCGGGCGGCAGTGCTGGGCATAATACGCACCAACATTGCTGACCCAAAACAACAGGGCGTAGCCGAGGCATTATTAATTGGCTACCGCGACGACCTTGATAAAAACCTGGTGCAAGCCTACAGCAACACCGGCGTAGTACATATTATAGCCATATCGGGCCTGCACCTTGGTATGATATACGGTACATTAATTTTGCTATTTGGCCTGGTAAAAAAGCGCCCCGGCATACAATGGATTAAGTTTGTTGTAGTACTTAGTGTTCTTTGGCTGTTTAGCCTGTTGGCCGGCGCTGCCCCTTCTATTTTACGCTCGGCCATTATGTTTACCTTTTTATTGGTGGGCGAAATGATGCGGCGTAAGGTTAGTATTTACAACACCCTGGCAGCATCTGCATTTACTATTTTATGTGTTAACCCTTTTGCTTTGTGGGATGTGGGCTTTCAACTTTCGTATGCAGCCGTGCTAAGTATTGTACTTTTTATGAAACCCATTAACAACTGGTTTTACCTGCAAAACAAATTGTTGAGTGGCGTATGGAACCTTACCTCGGTAACCCTATCGGCACAGGTGCTTACCATACCCATTGTTTGTTATCACTTTCACCAGTTTCCCAACCTGTTTTTGTTAACCAATTTTGTGGTGGTGCCATTATCAAGCCTAATACTATACTGCGAACTGGCACTGGTTATAGTTGGCAGCCTGTACCCGCCGCTGGCATTACTAATTGGTAAAATAACCGGCGGCCTGCTTTGGTGCATGAACACTTTTATTGAAAAAGTAAATGCACTTCCATTTTCGGTTTGGGAAGGCATTCAAATTTCGGTACTGCAAACCGTGGTAATGTTTGGGGCCATTATTGGTTTTAGCTGGTGGTTGATGCTAAATAAAAAAGCAGGTGTTTATATAGGCCTGGCTTTCACCCTGCTTTTTGTAGGCCTGCGCTCGGCTGATTTTTATAAAACTACCCACCGCGAACAAATGATAGTATATAACATACCTCAATACACTGCCATTGATTTTATACATGGCCGCAGCTACCAGTTTGCGGGCGACAGTTCATTGTTTACCAACGATTTTCTTCAAAACTTTCACCTTAAGCCGGGCAGGGTACTTAAACGCCTCCAACCCAACCCCATCAATCACCTGGCACTTGCCACGCCCTTTTATTTTTTCAATACAAAAAAGGTGTTGGTGGTTAACCGGCCGTTTAAGTTTACGCAAACCACTAAAACCCCGGTTGATGTAATTATACTTGCCAAAAATGCACGTGTACACATTTACCAACTGGCCAATAGTTTTAACTGCCCCGTGTTTGTAATAGATGGATCGAACAGCGTGTGGAAAATGAACCAGTGGAAAAAAGAGTGCGACAGCCTACATTTGCGCCATTATTCAACGCAGGAAAGCGGGGCATTTGTAATGGACTTGTAAGCTTTAAAAAAAGCATCAACATTGGTTTGCCGTTGAACGTAATGCGTCGCAATCCCGATAGCTATCGGAACCAACCGGAGCTACTGCACCCTGTACCAAAAAACACCTTTTGCATGCAAAAAAAAATTCAGTCGGCCCTTATTTCGGTTTTTTATAAAAATGGTTTAGAGGCTATTGTACAGCAGCTACACCAACTGGGCGTAACCCTTTACAGCACCGGCGGTACCGAAAAATTTATAACCGGTCTTGGCCTGCCCTGCATACCGGTTGAGCGCCTTACCGGCTACCCCAGCATTTTGGGTGGGCGGGTAAAAACGCTGCACCCTGCAGTGTTTGGCGGCATTTTGGGCCGCAGGGCAGTGGAGCAGGACCTGGCTGAAATGAAGGAATACAACATACCCCAAATGGACCTGGTGATTGTTGACCTGTACCCCTTTGAGGAAACGTTGGCCACCACCAGCGAAGAAAAACTGATTATTGAAAAAATTGATATTGGCGGCCCTAGCATGATTAGGGCAGCCGCTAAAAACTTTGCCGACCTGCTGGTAGTTGCCGCCAAAACCGATTACGATCCGCTACTGCAATTGCTGCAACAACAACAGGGCGAAACCACGCTGGCCCAGCGCAAACAATTTGCTGCCAAAGCCTTTAAAGTGGTGATGGACTACGACATTGCCATTAGCAACTATTTTAACGCCAACGATACTTTTTTAAGCATCAATACCACCACGCAACAGGTGCTTCGCTATGGCGAAAACCCGCACCAACAGGCGGTATTTTATGGCGACCTGGGCAAATTGCTTACGCAACTGCATGGCAAAGAAATATCGTACAACAACCTGGTAGATATTGATGCAGCAGTGCAACTGATAAAGGAGTTTTTGCCCGGCGCCGAAGCGGCTGACGAAGTAACTTTTGGCGTTATAAAACACACCAATGTTTGCGGTATTGCCCAACGGCCAACGGTAAAACAGGCGTGGGATGTTGCCCTTGGCGGCGACCCCGAAAGCGCCTTTGGTGGTGTGCTGGTATGCAGCGCTACTATTGACAAAGCCACCGCCGACGCCATTAATGGGTTGTTTTTTGAAGTATTGATAGCCCCCGCATTTGACAGCGATGCATTGGAAGTTTTGAAGAGCAAAAAAAACAGGATATTGCTTACCCTAAACCCACAGGCAGCCTTAAGCACCCAACAGTTTAGAACCATGGCCAACGGTGTGCTTAGCCAGCAAAACGACCATGGTAATTATATTGACTGGAAGGAAGTTGGCGGCCGCCAAACCACCGCCACCGAAAAGGCCAACCTAATATTTGCCAACCTGGTATGCAAACACCTTAAAAGCAATGCCATAGCCTTAATAAAAAATAAACAACTGGTAGGCAAAGGCTGCGGACAAACAAGCCGTATTGACGCCTTGCGCCAGTCCGTGGACAAAGCAAAACAATTTAAGTTTGACCTAACCGGCGCCGTGCTGGCCTCCGATGCGTTTTTTCCGTTTGACGACTGTGTACAAATAGCCCATGCCGAAGGCATTGAAGCCTTTATACAACCCGGCGGCAGCATTCGCGATAACGATAGTATTGAGTATTGTGTAACCCATAACCTGGCCATGGTAATGACGGGGATGCGGCATTTTAAGCATTAATAAGTTCTATTGTTACTTAGGTAGGAGCGGCTTTTTATTTTACAGAGTCGCTCTTTTTAGGGAGAGAAAGATGATTTATATATTTATAATCGCCAGGACATTAATAAGAAATCACTTCAATGCCTAAAATTAATCCCGTATTTTAAAAAACAAGTAGACTAGGTCTTATAGCTCTATCAGGCTTTTTTCTTTTCTTCCTTGTTTCAACTTCCATCGATTTCTATAAACTCTTGTCAGGAAGTTACTTCATTAACAATAAAGATTTATTTAGACTTGATACACTCCAATTACAAGGACGGGCATACAGGTTTGCAGGAGGGGGAAAGTCTGGGACATCAGGAATTGAGTTAACTTCTTATTATGGTCAAAATTTAAAAATTTCAGGAGAACGTTTTTGAGCAGTATCGGACTTAAAAGAATTAATAGACACTTTAATGTATCATGGTTTAAAGTTCATTGTTTATGTAGACAAGGATGGACTGAATGAATATCTATCAAGAAATCAAAAGACTATCTATGCTTACCAGATTATCATTGGTAGAAAAAGTTACATAGACACAGAAAAGGCGAATGAATTGTCTGAACCAAATCTTACAAAAAAGGCACTTTTATGGCTTGCTCTATATTTTTTTGGTTTTGTCAGAATTTAGCCAAATAGGAACGAAATTAGGGAAGACTTAAATAAGTATCTTTTCAATTTCAGAAAAATATAACAGCATTCAAAAGGGTATTTGCAATAGCAGGGAAGTACGATCATCTGCTCATAGACAAAAAGAGAAGAACCCCAGCCACCCTTCCTAAAAATTATCCTGCAAAAACTGCTCGTACATATTGCGCCACGGCTGTTGCTGTGGCGTATCGCATATAAGGTGGTTGTGAAAAATGGTTACCAACGTACCGTTTACCTGCTTAACTACATCGTAATAATGTTGCAGTTCTTCCCTTGCCTGTTCGGCCGTCAGTTTCTGCTCAAACAACGAGTTGGCCTCCATGTAACAAAACGGGTGTATGGTTAATGCGGTTACTGTTTCGGTGGCAAGGTTGTACCACTTATGCGGCAAACAATACGATGCCCTAAAACCATTAATGGTACCATAGCCCATGGAGTGATCGTTGGTGATGCCTGCTTCAAGCAACGCCTCGTACGTGTGGGGCAGAGTTATGCGCACATAATGTAGGCGGCTGTCGATAACGGGTTTGCCAACGGTTTTTACCAGCAAATTTTTTTCCCGCAGTAGCAAATAACCGGCATCGCCACTTTGCCACGAGGGGTGAATGCCGGTTTTATACATCACACATATTTTGCGCAGCAGCAATTTAAAATACTTGTTGTTGGGCGAGATGTTTTTATCGTACCTGCCTGGTTTTTGGGCCATCAAAAAAAAGTAAACGGGCATTAACGAGTGTTCGCGGTGCAGGTTGTCAAGCCACTGGTACACATCAAACGGATCGTCGGTGTACGACAGCAGTACTTTGGTACGATTGGCAATATCGGCCCATTGGCCTTTTATAATGCCTCTTACATAACCTGCCGCATTACGCAGGTAGCCTTTGCCAAAATAGCTCCAGGCCATATCAATATCGTATGTTGGCACATAATTAAAAAGGCGCGGCAAAAACTTTGCATCATCAAAAAATTGTTGCAGGGCATGTTTCCATTTTTCTAACCAACAATTTATAAGAGGCATTTGTAAAAACCCTTGTGAAAAGGCAAGGCTATTGGTGTGGGCGTAGCGGCCATACTCATCATAAGTATGCGGCAGATACTCCTCGTAACGGCTAACCAGGTAAAACGAGGCTGCTAAAATATCAAACGGTATATGGGGCGAGGTGGTTTTAAAAAATACAGGCAAACCCTCCCATTTAAAACATTCAATGGTTTGGGGGTTCATATTTTTTTGGAACAACAAGTTTGATGGGGCTATCCAAAATTCGTTGGCATCTACCGGCTGTGGCGAGTAGTTAATTTTGTGGGCCACCGACTGCCTGAACGCGGCCAGGTTGGTAGTAACCAAAAAATGGTTAACACCCATGGCTGGGAGTAAGGTAGATAGTATGTACTGTAGCCGCGGAGTTGTTACAGTACTGTAAATAATAAAGTGCATTGGCATCAATCGATTTAGGGCCTACAAAAACTCACCCTGGCGATCGTTCCACATTTCGTTAAACGTTTTTTTGCTAAAGTCTAATTTATGGCGATGTACTGTCCAGCCTTTAAATATTTTATTTACAACTAAATTTTTCATTTTTCCGTTACCCATGTTCATCATACCCCGGCTAAGGCTACCTGTGCGCCAAATTTTCCAGGCCATGCGCTCGCCAAAGGTCGATACAGATTCTTGTACCGCCTGGTGTCGGTTTTGTAACAGCAGCTCGTGTATATTAATTTTTACCGGGCACACTTCGGTACAATTACCACACAACGACGATGCATTGCTGAGGTGGTTATAATCCGACATGTCCTTCATGTGTGGCGTAATTACGCTACCAATTGGCCCGCTATAGGTGGTTTCGTAACTATGTCCACCAATGTTTTTGTACACAGGGCATGCGTTAAGGCAGGCTCCACAGCGTATGCAATAAGCTGCTTCGCGGGTATCTTTTTGCAGTAAATTAGTGCGGCCATTGTCAAGCAAAATAACATACATCTCTGTTGGGCCATCGGTTTCGCCAGGTTGCCGCGGGCCGGTTATAATGGTGTTGTAAACGGTAACCTTTTGGCCGGTGCCAAAGGTTGACAGCAGGGGCCAAAACAAACCAAGATCTTGCGTTGAGGTAAGCACTTTTTCAATACCCGCAACCACAATATGTGTTTCCGGAAAAGCACAGCTTAGCCTGCCGTTGCCTTCGTTTTCGGTAATAGCTATGGCGCCAATATCGCTTAACAAAAAGTTAGCGCCGGTAACGCCCACCTGGGCCTGTGTGTATTTTTCGCGTAATATTTGGCGGGCCACCAATGTAAGCTCTTCGGGGGCAAGGTCGGGCGGCGTACCTAATTTTTCGGCAAATAGTTTGGCAACATCCTGCTTGCTTTTGTGCATTGCCGGGGTTACAATGTGGTAAGGTGGCTCATCGTCCAACTGTTGAATGTACTCGCCCAGGTCGGTTTCTACGCTTTCAATACCGTTCTCTTCTAAATATTTATTCAGGTGTATTTCTTCGGTAACCATGCTTTTGCTTTTTACCAGCGTTTTGCAATTTTTTTCTTTGCAAATGCGGCCAATAGCTTCCTGCGCCTGCTGTGTATTTTCGGCCCAAATTACCTTTCCACCTCTTTTGGTAAACTGCCGTTCAAATGCTTCCAGTTGGTTGTCTAATGTTTCAACCGCTCTCCATTTAGCATTTTTAGCCCTTTCGCGGGCAACCTGCAAATTGCTAAACTGCGTTTTGCCTACCGGCACCACTGCATTATACTTACCAATGTTAAAGTTAATTTTACGCCTATGCTCAAGGTCGGCAGCCTTTATGGTGCTCTTAGCTATAAACGATGCGGCGGTTTCTATCATTACAAAAAAGTTATTTAGTAAAACAATTGACTAACAGCATATTATTGGTGATTGTTTCGGGCAATGTGCCAGAGCCAGGTATTTTAAAGCATTTTTATTAATGGAAAAAATACTCAAAGCTTAATTACCTGTAGTTATTTTGGTTGCTTCCATGTGCAATGCGGTAGCTTGCAGGGTTTCATAAAATTCCAACCCATATTTACGTATAATCGCTTCTTTTAAAAAGATGTAAGTAGGCACTTTCAGCTTTTTACCTAAATTACAGGCTGCAGCACATAAGTCTTCTCTCGGTTCGTAATTGGCAAAATCTGTTTTTCCATCCCTGCTTTTTTTTATCCTGATAGGAAAAAGATGGCAGCTTACAGGCTTTTTCCAACCAATTTTACCATCGTTGTAAGCTTGCTCTATTGAGCATTTAATTATGCCTGCCTCATCCCTAAACCCATAAGCACACATTTTACTGCTAATGGTTGGGGTTACCCACCCAAACTCCACATCGTACACATACTTTCCTTTGTTTTTAACTTCCTTTAATCCTTCTGCATTCATGTAGGGTGCTATGGCCTCAAAATTTTCTATCAGTTCGTTCAGCTCCGAAACTTCCAGTGGGGCTCCGGCATCTCCATCTTCGCAGCACCCGCCTTTACATTTAGTCAAATCACACACAAATTGCGCTTCCACTATATCATCGCTCAACAACACATTATCAATAGCTATCATAAAATTTGTACAGTGGTTTTAACTTAACCAAATATAATTTAATTTATTGCATGCCATCATTCATTAGTTGGTGTACAATAAACCTTTTTTTGCCTTGTAAATGTTTTTCCCTTTTTCAGCAATCATATTCTTCCACAATAATACTTATGTTTAATACCTGCCAGGTTTTATTTCCATTTAAAGGTGTTAATAAGGTGCCGTACATCTTCCATAATAAAGTTGTTAACAACACCTAGTGAGTCTTCGTTTGGAGTGGCATCAAAATAAAGCGCTCCTCGTAAAAAATGCGTGATGGTATCAGTTAAAAAAAATTGATTGGCGGTAGCTACATTACCCCCTACTTTAAAAAAAACGCCATGCACGTTATTAGGAGTGGTCAAAAGTGAGTCGTCTATGCTGTAGGCTTTCGGGGTATGCTTATTGGTCATGGTAAATGCATCGGCTACCAACTTATCAAATTTATTTATTCCAATAGCTTTATAGCTAACGTATACCCTACCCTCAAACTGTGGAAAATCAATGTTTATCCACCAGGGGTTTTCAGTTGCCTCATCAAAAAACAAACTGTCTTTTACCACGTTGGCATATACCGGGTATTCAAACCTATACGGATAGCCGGGCTGGTCAAAGACCTTGTATTGCTTTTGCGGAAAATCTATCTTAAAATAACCTTTTGGCTTAGGTGTATAGTCGCTGTTACAACCGCATATTAGTACCAAAGCCAAACACGCTATCAAAAAGTTCAATTGCATTACTTTATATAAAACTGCAACTGTCATAAATGCTTAGTAATTAGGTATTTTTATACAAGGTTTTAATTAATAACGGGGTTAACTGTTACTTTAACTTTTTGCAACCTGTTTTTTTCTATTTCCAAAACGGTAAGGTCAAATCTTTCATAGGTAAATACTTCGTTTACCAGAGGTATTACACCTGCAAGTTCAAGCACAAGGCCCGCCAACGTTTCACTTTCACCTTTAACCAAATCAAAAGTTGTTTCGTCCAGGTTTAGGGCGTTATAAACTTCACTTATGAGGGTTTTTCCATCAAAAATAAAATTATAGTCGTCCACCCTCGTGTAGGGCATATCTACCTCATCAAACTCATCGTTTATATCGCCAATCACTTCTTCTATAATATCTTCTAAAGTAACAATACCACTGGTGCCTCCAAATTCGTCCACCACTACGGCAAAGTGAATACGTTTTGACTGAAACTCTTTTAAAAGATCATCAATCATTTTTTGTTCGTGTACAAAATAGGGTGGCCGCATTAAAAAATGCCAGTTAAAATCGGCGGTTTGATCAAGGTAGGGTAAAATATCTTTGGTGTTAATCATACCTACTACTTCGTCAAGGTCGTCTTTAAACACGGGTAGCCTGCTGTAATGTAGTTCTTCAATTTTTGCTACAAGGTCGGCAAACCTTGTTTCTATTGCCACTCCACTCACATCAATCCGCGATTTCATAATCTGCCTCACCGAAATATTTCCAAACCTGGCAATACTTCTTAAAATATTTTTTTCTTTTGTGGTCGCTTCTGTATCAAGGCTTTCGCCTAATGCTAAATCAAGATCGGCAATATTGTATTGATGGGCATTTGTTCGGGTAAGCTTTTCTTCAAAATAAGTAGAGGTACTGATCATCCGCTCGCCTAAACCGTTAAATAAAAAATAAACGCCTTGTATTAACGGTCCTACATCTTTGGCAAAGCGTATACTGTTTTGCCTGGCCATTACTTTAGGCATTATTTCGCCAAAAAGAATAATAATAAAACTTATTGACAAGGCTTTAACCAGTAGCTGTATATACCACAATTGGTTATCCTGGGTCACTATTTCGCCAATAATATTGTGGGCAAGCAGCACAATGGCCAGGTTTATAAATATTTTACCTGTAACCAACGATGCCAGTAACAACTTTGGCTTTACCAGCAACAACACAATTCGCTTGTAGCCGGGTTGCTGTTTTGTTTTTAGCAAATTAATTTCCTTAAAAGTGAGCGCAAAAAATGCAACTTCTGCACCTGCTACACAAAATAAAATTATGATTAGTACAAGGAGCACAAATACCAAAATAGTGGTAGCCTGGGTGTTTATTAAGGCTGGGAAATGAAAATAAGGTACGAAATAATCTGAGTAATGATCCAAGGTGGCGGGATTTGTTAAACAATAAAAACCATGAATGGGCTAAAGGTATCCATAGTTTTAGATAACTTTTAGAATGGAAGGTCTTCGGAGGGTTCGCCTACCGGTGGTGCATCAGCAGACCCTATGCCTTCTGTGGTTTCGTCGTGGTTGGTATGGTCGTTGTTGTAACTATGCATGTCGCCACGTTTATCCAGCATTATAAGGTTATCGCCTACTACCTCGGTGGCAAATTTTTTATTGCCCTCTTTATCTTCCCAGCTCCTGGTCCTCAACCTTCCCTCTATATAAACAAGGCTGCCTTTGTGAAGATATTTTTGCGCCAGATCTGCTAAACCACGCCAAAGTACAACGGTATGCCATTCAGTTTGCGAAATAAGCTTACCACCCCTGTCTTTGTATGTTTCAGTGGTGGCCAAACTAAACTTTGCAACGCCAATATTACCTTCAAGGTATTGAACGTCAGGATCTTTTCCAAGATTTCCAATCAGCATTACTCTGTTTACGCCTCTCATAATAATTAGTCTTTTTTATTTTCGTCGCCCATAATGTTATCTTTTTAAAATTAGTTTTTTTTAAAGTATAATTCAATGCTTTGCAAAAAAAGAAATATAACCGGGCTTTGCAAGGTTTTTGGCAAATACTACCTTAAAAAACAACGTTAACCAATTGTACTTAACGTCGTTGCAAACCGGTTACAATTTATTAATGTGCAAAGGCGTCGTCCAAAAACTGATTGATCAACCGTGGAAATGCATAGTGTGATAGCGCTTGTTTGTTTACCCTTAATAGTCCTTTTAACGCGGTGGGATTGTGTTGAAGGGCTATAACAATAAATTGCCCGTGAAGCAGTTGGTGGGTAAGTTGTTGGGTATAAGGGTTGTATATTTTGGTAATATTATAACCCTTAATGCCTAACTGATTGGTTAGCAACCCGGCTAAAAGCAGTTCATTCCATTTTACCTGAGTGTTGGTTTCATATAAAAAAAATTCGTATAGGTTTTGCCAAATATCTTTTCCAGTTCGTTTTTCTATGTAGTAATTGTTGCCGTACACAAATACCAGGTAGTTTAAATACCGCTTCTTTTTTACAATTCTTTTTTCCTTTTTGGGTAAAATATTAGTTCGCGAAGTGTTGTATGCAACACAATCAGCCTTTAAATTACACTGTTGGCAAAGGGGCAGCTGTGGTTTACATACAATAGCGCCAAAGTCCATAATTGCCTGGTTGTAGGTACCGGCTTGCGTTTTGCGCAATAACTGGTTGGCAAGGTTGCCATATAGTTTGTTACCCTCAGTAGTATCGATAGGTGTATCAATGCCAAAAAACCTCGATAGCACTCTAAAAACATTACCATCAACCACTGCATGCGGCAAATTGTACGCAAACGATGCAATGGCGGCGGCGGTATAGGGGCCAACGCCCTTTAATGCCAGTAAACCCTTGTAACTATCCGGAAAAATACCGGCCCGCTCGTTCACCACCATTCTGGCAGTTTCCAAAAGGTTTTTGCATCGACTGTAATAACCCAAACCTTCCCATAATTTAAACACTTCGCTATCGGGCGCTTTAGCAAGATGAAAAACCGTGGGATATTGCTTCAATAGCTTATTATAATACGATAAGCCTTGTAGTACCCGTGTTTGCTGGAGTATGATTTCGCTCAACCAAATTTTGTAAGGATTGGTTTCTCCTTTCCATGGCATAATTCTTTTATTGTCGTTCGTATTCCAATCTAATAATTTAACAGTAAATTTTTTTTTCATTAAGTAAAAAATTGAGAAATATTTATTAACCCTAAATATTGAAAGTTTAAGGAAGTTGAATTACTTTTAAATCATTAAACATTGATTGTCACCAATCAACAAACAAAGTTGTCCATTGTCATAGTTTTACAATTTGAATTTTAGAAAATGTTCTATAACTGTGTGTTAAAGCGGAATAAAAAATTTCGCCGGCCGCAATCTTAAAAGATTAAATATATACTATGAGGAAGTCAGACTTGATAAATCAAATATCTGAAAAAACAGGTATCCCGAAAGTAGATGTGTTGGTTACGCTTGAAACCATGTTTAAAGAAGTGAAGGAAAGCCTTGCCCAGGGAGAAAATATTTACATTAGGGGTTTTGGTAGTTTTATCACCAAAAAAAGGGCGGCCAAAATTGGAAGAAATATAAAAAGAAACGTTGCTGTAGAAATACCTGAACACTTTATTCCCGCATTTAAGCCCGCTAAGGAATTTATTAGCGAGGTAAAAAGTAAACTTCAAACCGGAATAAAGGAAGAGTAAACACCTCAAAAAAAATTTGAAAGCCAGCCTAAACCGTTGGCTTTTTTCATTTAACCCATTTGCAACATAAAAAGGGCAGGTAATAATATACCTTTGCCCACTAATTTTAAAAAAGTTGAAAAAACAACAAATCTTACTATTGGGTTCGGCTATTAGTTTGCTCGTACTCCTGTTTTTTGTTGGGCGTACCGTACCTCATGGGCAACCAACAGCGGCTTTAGCTAAAACTGACTCAAATGCTGTAAAAAAGGTTGATTTTGACAGGTTATTAATTCATGCCAAAGAGCGTTTAACTGCCGACCAGGTACAAAAGGTTGCCAAAATTGAAAATAGTGTCACCCGTGGCGATGTAAAAAAACAACAATTACAGGCCTACAAACAGCTCGCTCGCTTTTGGGGCGATAGTATTAAGTTGTTTGAACCATATGCTTATTATACCGCTGAAGCAGCTAAATTGGAAAATTCAGAGAAAAGCCTCACCTTCGCAGCCCATTTGTTTTTAAATAACCTAAAAACAGAGGGCGAAGCTGGTATGCAAAACTGGTTGGCAACAAATGCAAAAGTTCTTTTTGAGAAAGCTTTGGAAATAAATCCAGGCAGCGACAGCAGCAAAATTGGGTTAGGTGCCTGTTACATTTTTGGAAGTATAAGTAACGATCCTATGAAAGGGATTGCACCCATAAGGGAAATAGTAAACAAAAACCCAAATAATCAGTTTGGCCAATTAATACTTGCTTTGGGTGGTGTAAAAAGCGGCCAATTTGATAAAGCCATAGAAAGGTTGCTGATTATTGTAAATATCGATCCTGAAAATCTTGAAGCTGCATTAAACCTTGCCGAGGTGTATGACAGAACGGGGGATAAAGCAAATGCAGTTAAATGGTACATTGAGGTTAAATCAAAAATCAATAATCCGGCTGCCCAAAAAGAACTGGAAGAAAGAATAAAAGCAAATAAATAACATTATAAACAATAAACAACACACTGATCATGCCTTGCGGAAAGAAAAGAAAACGTCATAAAATCGCTACACACAAAAGAAAAAAGAGATTAAGAAAAAATCGTCATAAAAAGAAGAAGTAGATTTTTGATACTTGTATTTGGCAATGCCGGAAGATATTTTGATCTTCCGGCATTTGCAACTTGCTAACGGACATATTCTTCAAAACCGCTTAGTTAGGTTTGGCCTTTTACCACATTGTTTCATTACAAGTTATGGTAATTGCATCATGGCTAAAAATTAAACCAAACAACCTATTGTGTAGAAAGGACTGAATTAATAAAAGTTGCACCTTGAACAAAGAATTAATTATAAATACTACCCCCCAGGGGGTAGAAATTGCTTTACTGGAAGACAAAAAACTGGTAGAGTTACATAACGAAAAAGCCGATGCAAGTTTTGGTGTTGGAGATCTTTACTTAGGTAAAGTTAAAAAACTTATACCCGGCCTTAATGCTGCCTTTATTGACGTCGGTTTTGAAAAAGATGCTTTTTTGCATTACACAGATCTGAGCCCCTTTGCCAGGTCAATTTTAAAATTTACCCAACTAAGCATTGCCGATAAATCTGAAACCGGATACGATTTTGGCAAGTTTGTAGTTGAACCTGAAATTTTAAAAACGGGTAAAATAAACGAAGTATTGGGTGGTAAACCCAATGTACTGGTTCAAATATTAAAAGAACCCATTGCCGCTAAAGGGCCTCGCCTTAGTTGCGAAATATCGTTGCCCGGACGCTTTGTGGTGTTAACTCCTTTTAACGATATTGTTGCCGTATCGAAAAAAATTCACAGCAGCGAAGAGCGCAAACGCCTTCAAAAAATTGTTGAAGCTATAAAACAAAAAAACTTTGGAGTAATAGTACGTACGGCTGCCGAAGGCAAAAACACAGCCGAATTGCACGAAGACCTCACTGCGCTGGTACAAACCTGGCATACCATTCAAAAAAACCTTCACGGCGCAGTAGCACCTGCTAAAATATTAAGCGAGCAAACCAAAGCCACCAGTATGCTTCGCGACCTTTTGACCGAAGATTTCAATCGCATTGTTATCAACGATCAAAATATATTTAACGATACCCGTAAATACATTCAAAAAATAGCCCCCGAAAAAGTTGACATCGTTAGCCATTTTAGTAACGGAGTGGCAATATTTGACCATTTTGGTATTACTAAACAAGTTAAATCGGCATTTGGTAAAACGGTAAACCTGGCAAGCGGCGCTTATCTTATTATTGAGCATACCGAAGCCCTACACGTTATTGATGTTAATAGCGGTTACAAAAGCGTAAGTAATAACCAGGAAGAAAACGCAGTGCAAACCAACCTTGAAGCTGCTGAGGAAATTGCCCGCCAACTAAGGTTACGCGATATCGGCGGTATTATAGTGGTAGATTTTATTGATATGAAGCTACCGGACAACAAAAAGAAGTTACAGGACTCAATGGATGGATTTATGCGTAGCGACAGGGCAAAACATGCAGTGTTGCCAATTTCGAAGTTTGGCCTAATGCAAATTACCCGCCAACGCATGAAGCCCGAAATGAACATTAATACCTCCGAGCTTTGCCCAACGTGTAGTGGTACCGGTAAAATTACCAGCACCCTTTTACTTGTTGACGAAATTGAAAAAAAGCTTTTATACCTGGTAACGCACCAGCACAAAAATCTTACACTTACGGTACATCCAATTTTATATTCGCATTTAACCAAGGGTTGGTGGTTCAATTCAATAAAGGCCCAATGGAATCGCAAGTTTAAAACCGGCATTACTGTTAAGCCTAATGCAAACTATTACCTTACCGAGTTTCATTTTTTTGATATGGACGAGGAAGAAATAAAATTGTAGAGCTACAAACGAGTTGCGATTTCGGTTTTCTGAAAAAATAAAAATGTATGTTACCGGTGTTGCTAAACTTTATAGCTCCTTACCGAATGTTGATTGAAGTGCGGCTATACTTTTTTTATCAGTAATTATATTTTTTTGAAACGTTCGTTGCCTGTCTCAATGCCTGTTCAACTGGTGTCAGCCGGGCGGGGCGTCAGCCAGGCGGGAGTCGTTACGCTGCTTCGGAATATCGTAGCGCTTTTTGCAGCTTTTTCATTTTGAAAGTTAAATTGTATTCCAGGCTTATAGATAAGGAGTTTTAAACTTGTTATGGACGCCACTATTTAAGTAATCGCAGCTCAAGCTAAAACATCTTTTGCTAACGTATTTTTTTTGCCAATCATCATGTTTGATATTTACAATTAAGCCCGTTCCCAGCAAAAAACGCAACCTTCAACATAATACAAGCAAAAATGATTAGTTGCGGCTCAAAGTACAATCCTGACCCGTAAAAGTGCGGAAGAAATATTTACCATTTTAATACCTGTTAAAAGTACACATTAAACAATATTGCTGCTAAACCGCTTAAAAGAAACCAACTTATTACTGTTTTATAACCATTGGTACACCTGTTCCATATAAAAAACATAGCCAAACCGTGGGTGGCCACAGCGGCGGCGGCTATAATTAAACCAGCCGATACATCTGCACTTAAATTTTACTGTTTTAGTTAAAGGATTATAATGGGCCGCAGGGCAGCTTAACAGAAGTGACTTTTACATCATACATACTGTCTTCCCAAAATATTCTTTTTTAATCTTCCAACCTGTACACCTGCTTTACATCGTTTGCCCCGCTAAATTGCTAAAACTTATTTTTTAGCTACGTTAAAACTAAAAACTATCATTCACAAGAAAATAATATGTAAAATATTATTTTTTATTTAATTGTGTTTTAAGTCAACAAAAAATACATCAGACTTCTAAATAAATTATAACCCTTTGGGATGAAAGATAATAGCGCCACAATGGCATTAAAGGTTGCCAAAATTGACACCATGTCACCAAAAAGACATATTTAGAGTTGCAGAAGTTATTATCCGGCTATTTTTGGGCGCTAAAAGTTATTCACAGGCTTAAAATTTAATTTTGAAATGTGGGTACTATTTGTAATTTAGTGCAAGAATTTAATGGGTTAGTAAGTAAATGGGGTCGGCATTCTTGTCGACCCGTTTTTTTTATTACAAGCACCCAAATGTAATTAAGCTGCTAATTTCTACTTACTAAGTACATATCCATTTTGGATATACAATTTACTCATACCCATCAATTTTCGGTTATTCCTGCAAATGTATATAGGCTTAAGATGTGACATTTACATATGGCAATATACTAACCCATGCCGCAGCAAATGGTTATTTACCATGCAAATTTGCAAAGTTAACTCTCGTTATCGGGCCCATAAATACCCTCTCCCGCATACTATCTTTACCAAATGAGTAAAACTAAAACCGCCTTTTTTTGTGGTAACTGTGGGCACGAAAGTGCCAAATGGTTAGGCAAATGCCCATCGTGCAACACATGGAATGCGTTTGTTGAAGAGGTAATTTTAAAAGGCACGGAAAAAGCAGGCGATGAATGGAAAGAATATAGTACAGAAAAGCGCCGGGGCAAATCAATAGGTATTAACGACGTTACAACCCAGCAGGAAGAAAGGATACTTACCCGCGATACTGAATTGAACCGCACATTGGGCGGCGGCATTGTTAAAGGAAGCATTGTGTTGGTGGCAGGCGAGCCCGGCATTGGCAAAAGCACGCTGTTTTTACAAATGGGTTTGCACATGCAGGGTGTAACCACACTTTATATTAGCGGTGAGGAAAGCGAACAACAAATAAAAATGCGGGCCAACAGGCTTGGCGTTCAAAACGACCAGTTTTTTTTGTTGACCGAAACATCCACCAACACCATTTTTCAGGAAATAAAAAAAGTTAGGCCCGGGTTGGTTATTGTAGATTCTATTCAAACACTACAATCAGGTTTGGTAGAGTCATCGCCAGGCAGCGTTTCACAAATAAGAGAATGTGCAGCTGAGTTTCAACGGTTTGCCAAAGAAACCAATACGCCGGTTTTTTTAATTGGGCATATTACCAAAGATGGGGTGATAGCCGGGCCAAAAATATTGGAACATATGGTTGATACGGTACTTCAGTTTGAAGGCGACCGGCATTATGCCTACCGTATACTTCGTACTTTAAAAAACAGGTTTGGCAGTACTGCCGAGCTGGGTATTTACGAAATGACTGGCGAAGGAATGCGTATGGTAACAAACCCCAGCGAAATATTGATTACCCAAAAAGAAGCACACCTGAGTGGTAGCGCCATTGCCGCAACCATGGAGGGACTAAGGCCCATGCTAATTGAAGTGCAGGCACTGGTTACACAAAGTGTTTACGGCACCCCGCAACGTACAGTAAGTGGCTTTGATTTAAGGCGATTACAACTTTTATTGGCTGTGCTGGAAAAAAGAAGTGGCTTTCACTTTGGAATTAAAGATGTTTTTATAAATATTGCAGGGGGATTAAAAATAGAGGACCCTTCCATTGACCTGGCGGTGATTTGTGCGTTGCTGAGTAGTTTTGAAGATGTGCCATTGCCTCAGCACATTTGTTTTGCCGGCGAGGTGGGCCTTAATGGCGAAATAAGGGCGGTAAACCGTATTGAACAGCGAATTGCGGAGGCAGCAAAATTGGGGTTTGAAAAAATTGTAGTTTCGCGGTACAATAAAAAAGGCTTTAGCAACCAATCGTTTGGTATTGATATTATGGCGGTTGGCCAGGTGCAGGAAGTGTACGAGCAGTTGTTTCAAGGCATGCAGCAACGCTGACTTTTACACTATAATTTACTTTATTGTGAATAAAATACAACAGTATACCAGTGGTTTGCTACACCTGTTTTTTCCACACCTATGTGCCGGGTGTGGCAGTGATATAGTTACTACCGAACAGCAACTTTGCCTGCGCTGCATAATGGCGTTACCTCAAACCAATTTTTTTTATATACCGGGCAACCCCGTAGAAGCTGCTTTTTATGGCCGCGTTGCCATAAAAAATGCGGCGGCAGGTTATTATTTTACCAAGCAATCGCTGGTACAACACATCGTTTTTCAGCTTAAATACAAGGGAAACACCTTATTAGGTTTTTATATGGGGCAATTATTAGGGCAACATCTTTTAAAAAGCAGCTATTACAACCAGGTAGATGTAATGGTTCCGCTACCACTAAACCCGGCCCGCGAAAAAAAGCGTGGTTATAACCAGGCAACACTGTTATGTAATGGCATTGCCAGCGTTTGGAAAAAACCAGTGTTGGATAAAACCGTAATAAGAAAAGTGTATACCGAAACCCAAACCAAAATGGGCCGCATTAATCGCTGGCAAAATATGGAAGGTGTGTTTAAAGTAACCGACGCACCGGCACTTATGGGCAAACATGTTTTACTGGTTGATGATGTAGTTACCACTGGCGCATCTCTTGAAGCCTGTGGTGCTGAAATATTAAAGATACCCGGCACCACTGTAAGCCTGGCAACTTTTGCCTATACGCTACCTTAACCCACATGGTAACCTGCCGTTAATTTAAACATGGCCAATAAGCCTTTTATGTACATTTGAACTGCATGAAAAGTAATTTTTGGGTCATGATTTTTATTATTAGTTTAGTGGGGCTACAGGCTTGCACCAAAACAAGCTTTATTACCAGTAAAGATGCCCAATTGAACCTATCGACCGATACACTTCACTTTGATACGTTGTTTACTACTACCGGATCAGTAGCCAACCGGTTCAAAATTTTTAACCCTAATAACCAAAAACTTCGAATAAACTCCGTAACCCTTGCAGGTGGTGCTACTTCGTTTTTTAAAATGAATGTTGATGGTACAGCGGGACCAACCTTTAGTAACCTTGATATTGAAGCCGGCGATAGTGCCTACGTTTTTGTAACCGTAACTATTAATCCTACTGCGGCCAACCTGCCGTTTGTGGTGCAGGATAGCGTAATAATAAAGTATAATGGCAATGAACGGATGGTGCAGCTAGAAGCTTTTGGCCAAAATGCCCGCTTTTTACGCAACCTGCGCATTACCCAAAACACCACCTGGACAAACAACCTGCCTTATGTTATCTTGGGAGGTATATCCGTTGATCCGGGGGTAACCTTAAACATTAATGAAGGCAGTAAAATATACGCCCATGCTGACGCACCTATAATTATTAACGGAACGCTGAGGGTAAATGGAAACAGGTTTGACAGTACGTTGGTAACCTTTAGCGGGGATCGGCTGGATGAAGGTTACCGCGATTTTCCGGGTAGTTGGCCAGGTATTTTTTTTAGCCAAACAAGCAGGGACAATGTGTTGCAATATGCTGTTATTAAAAACGCTTACCAGGGCATTATTGCGCTACAGGGGGGTACTGCCAACAATCCAAAAATTGTGCTTAACCAATGTATTATTGATAATATATTCGACGTTGGCATTTTAGCCGTAAATAGTAGCATTGTGGCACAAAACTGCCTGGTTACCAACTGCGGTTTCAATATTGCATTAACAGGGGGTGGCAGCTACCAGTTTATCCATTGCACTGTTACCAGCTACAGCAACTTGTTTACCAAACACAAAAACCCTGTTTTATCGGTTAATAACAGCGAAAGCCAAACCGTTACCAACCCATTAAATGCCGCATTTACCAATTGTATTTTTTATGGCGATAGTGGCATTGTAAAAAATGAAATAATTACTGACCGAAAAGGCACCGGGCCATTTTCTTTACAGTTTACCAATGTTTTGTATCGCAACAGCCAAACCATTGGCAATGCCTTGTTTACTAACAGCATTAACAATGTGGCGCCTGGTTTTAAAGAAATAAATAGCGGCAAAAGGATTTACAATTTCAGGTTAGATGCATTGTCGGCCTGTATAAATGCGGGTATAAACGCCGGAATCCTGACCGATTATGACGGAAAAAAGAGGGGAGGAACAGCTGGCCTTCCAGATTTAGGTGCTTTTGAATTTTAAATAGAAGTGTTGAACAATTACATCACCTTTACGTTTAAATATCAAAAAAATAAACTAATGAAGGCTATATTTTTAAGCATGATCGTATTAATAGCATGTACGTCTGCAACCTCAAAAACCGATAACATACCTATGGACGTAGTTACACACGAAAGCATACACGAGTTTAAAGTACCATCAATAGAGGGTGGCACCATTGATTTTTCCACTTATAAGGGTAAAAAAATATTGGTGGTAAATACAGCCTCAAAATGTGGTTATACACCCCAATACGAAGGCCTCGAAAAACTTTATAAGCAGTATGGCAGTAAACTGGTAGTAGTTGGCTTTCCGGCTAACAACTTTGGCGGGCAGGAGCCCGGCACCAACACCGAAATTAAGGAGTTTTGTAAAGTAAGATATGGTGTCACTTTTCCCATGGCCGCTAAAGTTGATGTAGTGGGCAGCAATACTGATCCGCTGTTTAAATGGCTTACCAATAAAAAAGAAAATGGGGTGTTGGATGCTACGATTGGATGGAATTTCACTAAATTTTTGCTTGACGAAAATGGTAAATTGCTAGCTAGTTTTGGCAGCAATGTAACGCCTGAAAGTAACGAAATAACCAAGTACCTTCAATAGGTTTTATTAAACAACATTGCAAAGAGTGACCCTTTTAATAAGGGTCATTTTTTTTACAATATTTTTTAAACCTATCAAAAATTTGAGCTGTGCAAATTGTCTAAAACCTGGTAAATACTAACTTCGCCCGTATGCTTTTTAAAGATGTAATAGGCCAGCAGGCTATTAAACAAAAGTTGGTAGAACTGGTTGCGCATGGCAGGGTTAGCCATGCATTATTGTTTTTAAATAAAGAAGGAAGTGGCGCATTACCGCTTGTAAACGCATTTGCCCAATATATGGTATGCGACAAAGTGCACGGTTCTCAAGCACCCAATGGCCTATCGTTTTTTATAGATGATAAGCAACCGGCCACTAAAGCCTTGTTAACCGATGCCTGTGGGCTATGCCCGCCATGCCAAAAGGCTGCACAGTTTGCCCATCCCGATATTCATTACTCGTACCCGGTAATAACGGCCAAACCTGGCGACAAGCCTTTATCGGTCAATTTTAGGCCACAATGGCGCGAGTTTTGTAAACTAATACCTTATGGCAATGTGTTTGACTGGCTTCAGTTTATAGGTGCCGAAAACAAGCAGGGTAATATTAGTGCCGAGGAATGCAGCGATATAATTAAGCAGCTAAGCCTCAAAACCTTTGAAAGCGAATACAAAATTTTGGTAATGTGGATGCCCGAATACCTGGGCAAAGAGGGCAATAAGTTATTAAAACTGATAGAAGAACCGCCACCCAACACGCTGTTTTTGCTGGTGGCCGAAAATGAAGACCTTATTTTACAAACTATTTTAAGCCGCACGCAATTAATTAAAATTCCGGCGCTGGAAGATAGCGAGGTAAAAAATGCCCTTGTGCAAAGGGCCGGAATTGAAGAACAGAAAGCTTTTCAAATTGCCTCGTTGGCGCAAGGCAATTACCGCGAAGCATTGCAATTATTGCGGCATGCCGAAGAAGATTGGCAGGTTGTATTACGCGATTGGCTTAATGCTATTTTAAAAGCCGGTCCGGTGGCACAAGTAAAATGGGTAGAAGAAATGGCCAAAACCGGCCGCGAAAAACAAAAACAGTTTTTAAAATACTTTACTCACCTGTTGGACCAAAGCTTACGCCTGCGAATTTTGGGTGGCTACCTGACCGGAATAGCCGACAACGAAAAAGACTTTGCCGAACGCCTAAATAAAATAGCCAGCGTTAACCAGCAGCAAGCAATAATAGAAGAGTTAGACAAAGCGCAATATTATATTGAACGAAATGCCAATGGTAAAATGCTTTTTCACGCGTTGACTATTAAACTATTGCACATAGTAAAAAATAAAGTACTGGTAACCACATAGTATCTAAAAGGATATTTGAGTAACTATAATGCAAAGGGTAAACGGGTTACAGAGGTACATTGTTGTTTATATGGTAACAATTTGGCTTATAAGGATATTTAAACTAATTGTTTTAGAAATCGCTATTTTTGGCGCTGTTTAGTTGTTACGGCCTGGAAACAAGTTGGGCAGTGTAGTAGCATAAGCGTGTGGTAATTGACGATTTATTGACGGAGCGTGTAAGGTTTTGTGTTGTTTAATGATAAACTTAAGGTTGCAGTAAAAGCAACTTTCTGGTTATAACTCATATTTTTCGACTGGTTTAACGTGCTGTTATTTTTGGGAATTTTGCCCAAAAATGCGATAATGTTCAAAAGTGCGACGTCCGCCTTGCAGGCTTTTAGGACGGGCAACGTATGCGTTATGATAGCAATATGCCTGGTACAAAATCCCTACCCGTTTATTTCCCCTCGCTTGTCCCCCGCAATGGTTGTGAATCAATTTTAATTAACTATTTAATTTAAGCCAATAATGGGATGTGAGAGCTGTGGAACCGGAAAACCCAATGGGTGTAAAAGCAATGGCGGATGCAGTACAGGCGGTTGCAACCGCATGAATGTGCACGACTGGTTAATGAACCTGCCCTTTAGTGACCCCGAAAGTACCTGCAAAATAATAGAGGTTAGTTTTAGCCAGGGAAGCAGGAAAGAATTTTTTAGAAACGCAACCCTTCAATATTTTGAGAAGGGCGAATACCTGACCGTAGAAGGGGTTAGCGGCTACGATGTGGGCGAAGTAAGCCTAAGCGGCGAACTGGTACGAATGCAGTTAAAAAAGCATGGACTGGACGAATTGAGTAGTGAAATTAAACGGGTATTACGCCGCAGTACCGACAGTGACATTGCCAAACTGCGCGAAACCACGGCCCGCGAAAAAGAAATACTGGTGCGCTGCAGGGCTATGGCCCGCACCCTGCACCTGCAAATGAAAATAGCCGAGGTTGAAATACAGGCTGATGGAAAAAAAGCTACCTTTTTTTATACTGCGGATGACCGGGTTGACTTTAGAGAACTGATAAGGCTTTATGCCGGAGAGTTTAAAGTTAAAGTTGAAATGCGCCAGATTGGCCCCCGCCAGGAGGCAGGAAAAGTTGGCGGTATTGGCAGTTGCGGCCGCGAACTGTGTTGCAGTACCTGGCTAACAGACTTTAAAAGCGTAAACACTACTGCCGCACGATATCAAAACCTTTCAATAAACCAAACAAAGCTCAGTGGCCAGTGTGGCCGTTTAAAATGTTGTCTAAATTTTGAATTGGACACTTATCTCGATGCGCTTCAGCATTTTCCGGACAATGCAGATGTGTTACAAATTAGCCGAAGCCCCGCCTACCTTATTAAAAAAGATATTTTTAAAAATTTGATGTGGTACTCTGTACCGGATAGTACAAAGCATTATCCGCTGACTATTTTGCGGGTAAAGGAAATATTGCGCATGAATGCAGAGGGCAAAAAGCCCGACGAACTTGGCCCAGTTGAAATAGTTAGCGCTAAACCTAAGGAGGTGGAGCCTGAATATGCGTCGCTGGTAGGGCAAATTAGCCTTAAAAGCCTTGAAAAACAATCAAGAAAGCGGCAGGATAAAGACCGCCAACCGGAAGGCGACCGTAACCAGCAGCGGGGTGCTAATCAACCAGGACGTGACAGGCAGCAGGGCAAGCCAGCCAACGACCGTAACGAGCGGCCACCACAAAAAGATAATAAGGATAACAGGCCACAAGGACGCGCAGGCAACCAACAATGGACAGGGGGCGGACAACGGCCACCCCGAAACGAGCGCCCACCCCGTAATGAAGGACAACAGCGCGGGGGACAACAGCCCCAACGCCCGCCGCGTAAAAAACAAGGTCCTCCTTCACGAGGTGAGGATGGAAACGAGCAACCATAAAATAAAAATACCCCGTATCCGGGGTATTTTTATTTTATAAGTTAGAAAGCTATTTAAACGGCAGCTTTAAGTCGCGAACGCGTTAAAAGATTTATACGTAAAGACAATTCCTTTAGTTTTTCGGATTTTTCGGGTTGACAAAAATAATCGTCCGCACCAAGGTCCAATGCTTCTTGCAAAAGGTTTTCCTGGCCGGCATCGCATAATATAAGTATAGGAATTTTTCGCTTGCATTTATTGCGCACTAGGCTTATTAAGCTAAAGGTGGCCTTTGCCGACAATAGATCGGTAATAATAATATCAGCATGTTGCATTTGCGCTTGTTGCAGCGTATCAACATTTTTATCGAGGAAAATAACAATAAAGCCATCGTTTTGTAAATGATTTGTAATGAGTGGTGTGTTGCCGGTAAGGTTTTGGGCAAATAGGATGGTCATTTGTTTGGCTTTTATAGGGTAATTGACTGGATTAAACCGGGATAAAGGTTCAACCGGTTGTATAACTATCAAAAGGCAATTTTATTGCAAAAAACCAACCAATTAGGTAAGAAAACTAAGAAGTTGTCTACTGTTTTACAATAACCCGTGTTGTAAAAGGTGGAGGCACATATTTTAAAAATCACCGCCTGGCTGACCGGAGTTGAAAGTCAATATTTAAAGTCGTTAATACCTTCAAAAGCCAAAACTGGTATCTGGATACTTCATTTTATCACTGCCTGTGAGGAAACTATTTTTTTTGCTTACTAAGCTTTAGCAAACGCCTAACCCTTACTGAAAGCTCAACAGGATTAAATGGCTTGGTCAAAAAATCGTCGGCACCTAATTGAAAGGCTTCCATTACGGTTTCTTCTTCGCCCAGGCCAGACAGGACAATGATGGGAATGGAATTGCGTGTGTTTGACTTTACAATGCCTATAAGTTCAAGGCCCGATGTGTATGGCATTAATATATCGGTAATGATAAGGTCGGGTTTATTTTTTTCAATTGCCTTTAGCGCCTCCCTTCCATCGGTAGTGGAAGTAACTTCGTAGCCGTCTCTTTTTAGCCTTCCCTCAATGGCCATTAACATTACCGGCTCGTCTTCAGCAATTAAAATTTTCATGTGCTTTTAGTATTGATAAACAGAAATACTAGCCGCCAGGGACATGAAAGATAGCAAAACTACTATTAAGCCATGGTGGATTTATTTTTAAAACTAATCCTTTCCTTCAATATGTTTTCAACTATAGCAAATTTTTGTTTTATCTGAACTAATAGTGCGGGTATTTCGTGCAGGTTTACCTTGTTTTTAGCGTTATTCTCAATTTTAAAAACACATTCAAAAACTGCGGCAACTTTAATTACCGATAACGATGATTTTGCATAATGCGCCGACATATATACATTTTCCCAATCGCTTTGGTGGTAAAATGCGTCAAGTTTATTAATGGTAAGGGGCATATGATCTAAAAAAATGGTAATCATGGTATTAATGTATTCTTCATCATTTGCCATAATGTCGTATAACATACTAACATCAACCACAACGCCGCCGTTGCCTACCAATACATGCGGGTTAGTACAAGTTTTTTGTGTTAGGTTAAAAACCAGGTTAATGGCATTATACAAACTTTCCAACGTAAATGGTTTTGAAACATAGCCGTTCATGCCATATTCAAAGCACTTTTCATCCTCCCCTTTTAAGGCAAATGCGGTCATAGCTATAATAGGTACCTCGCTTTTAAAATAGCTGCGTATGTATTGGGTAGTTTCGTAACCATCCATAACAGGCATTTGTATATTCATTAATATAAGGTCATATTGCTTCTTTTCAAATTGTACAATTGCCTCCTTTCCATCGCTGGTAATATCAGTAATAGCCCCTAACTTAATTAAAGAGTGCTTTATCACCATTTGATTGATCACATTATCATCTACAATTAATACCCGTTGATTTTGTAATAAAGTATTGTTCATTTTTACTGTCCGGCAAATTTTTCACTATAAATTTACGGATGATAAAAGTTATAACGTTTTTTAAGATGACCGGGGTATAAAGTTCCAAATCTTTTTTCAGGAATAAGGCTTTTTTTACCTCACATAAATTCTCAACCCGGTAAGTTTTGAATTTGGCGTTATTTTAATCTGATTTATGCGGCCAATTCTTTTATTTTTGTCGCAATTTAATTAAATACTAAAAAAGTTTCTGGCATATAACCTATTGGAAACTAATACTATTATGAAGAAATTTTTTGCTTTATCTATAACTTCATTGCTGGCTGTGTGCTCGTTTGGACAAAATATACAGGATTCTACAAGCCAGGACAACAGCAAAATTCCTTCTAAATGGAAGGCAGCAGACATGACCAATCGGTCGAACGACCATTTTATGATACAGTACGGCCGGGACAATTGGAGTGGCACTAACGACAGTACCAGCCCTTCGGGGTTTTCGAGGCATTTTAATATTTATTTTATGTTAGATAAGCCTTTTAAGACAAGTCCAAAGTTTAGCGTAGGGTTAGGGCTTGGATTAGGTAGTAGCAATATGTTTTTTGAAAGAAAGTCTGTAAACATTACCTCCGCATCTACCCGCCTGCCTTTTACTAACCTGGACTCAGCAAATCATTTTAAAAAGTACAAATTAACCACTGTGTTTTTGGAGGCACCCATTGAATTGCGGTACACCTATAACCCATTAAATAGTGGTAAAAGTTTTAAAATGGCACTTGGTTTAAAAGTGGGCACAATGATTGACGCACACACCAAAGGAAAAACCCTTGAAGACAAAAATGGTACTACTGTAAATGATTACATTGAAAAACAAAAAAACAGGCGGTTTTTTAATAGCACAAGGCTTGCAGTTACAGGTAGGCTAGGTTATGGTTTACTATCGTTATATGGTGCATTCCAAATAACCTCTTTATTAAAAGAGGGTGCCGGTCCGGTTATTAACCCCTACTCAATTGGCATAAGCATTAGCGGGCTTTAATTTAAAAATACTAATTTTAAAGGCCGCCGGTTATTGCCGGTGGCTTTTTTTATTAAACAATCGGCCAAAAAAAGCATTTTGATGGCTAAAGCTACTATTAGCATTAAGCTACACCTTAGTATCAACACACTAAAAACAATATAAAAACAGTTGATAGACAAAAAAAATAAAATACAGCAAGAGGAGAAAGCAGTGCTTATTGGCCTGGTGTACAAAGAACAAACCGAGGTACAGGTAAAGGAGTACCTGGGCGAACTGGCCTTTTTAGCAGAAACCGCCGGTGCTATTACGGTAAAACGTTTTTTTCAAAAACTAGCACACCCCGACAGTAAAACCTTTGTGGGCAAAGGCAAATTGGAAGAAATAAAACAGTTTGTAGATAGCCGCGGCATTACCATGGCCATTTTTGATGAGGAGCTAACGGGATCGCAAATACAAAACATTGAAAAAGCACTTGGCATACTTACCATTGACCGAAGCGACCTTATACTTGATATTTTTGCCCGAAGAGCACGTACCGCACAGGCGAAGGTGCAGGTAGAACTTGCACAATACCAATACCTGCTACCCCGGCTTAAAGGCATGTGGAGCCACCTTGAACGGCAAGGTGGAGGTATAGGCAGCAGGGGCCCGGGCGAAACAGAAATTGAAACCGACCGCAGGATAGTAAAAGATAAAATTAGCCTGCTGCGAAAACGCCTTGTAGAAATTGATAAACAGGCCTTTACCCAGCGTAAAGACCGGGGCGAGTTTATTAGGGTAGTATTAGTGGGTTATACCAATGTAGGAAAAAGTACCTTAATGAACCTGCTAAGTAAAAGCGAAGTGTTTGCCGAAAATAAACTGTTTGCCACCCTGGATACTACTACCCGAAAGGTGGTATTTGAAGCTACACCGTTTTTGCTCAGCGATACGGTAGGTTTTATTCGCAAGCTTCCTCACCATTTGGTAGAAAGTTTTAAAAGTACGTTGGATGAAGTAAGGGAGGCTGATATTTTGCTGCATGTGGTAGATATATCGCACCCTCAACACGACGAACAGATAGGCGTAGTAAACAAGACTCTGCAAGAGCTGAAAGCCTTTGAAAAGCCAATTTTGACCATTTTTAATAAGATGGACCTGTATGAGGCCAATACCTTTGACGATTGGCTTGAAGGCGATGTTAGGGAGCAAATATTGGAAGACCTGAAACAAAAATGGCAAAACGTTACGCAGGGAAACTGTGTTTTTGTTTCGGCTACCGAACGAAAAAATATTGACGCCCTACGCCAAACAATCTTAAATAAGGTGCGCGAAATGTACCAGATACGTTACCCCTATAAATCAGAATACTTTTATTACTACAATGACTGACCACCACCTGGTTTGGCACAAAGTAGCCATTAATATAGCCACTATTGAATGGCAACCTAATAACATGGCTATCGTAACTGCCGGCGAACAACAGCTAACAATTATAAAGCAGGGCAGCACTATAATGGCCTTTGCCCATAAATGCCCACACGCAGGGGCAGTGTTAGCTAACGGATTTTTAGATGCCCCCGGAAATGTAGTTTGTCCATTGCACCACTACAGGTTTAACCCGTTTAACGGCCGCAACATAAGCGGCCAGGGATACCATTTAAAAACCTACCCGATACAACAGCTAGGCGACGGCGTTTACATTGGTATTGAGGCTAACAGGTAGCCAGCACTCTTTAAGAGCTGACCTTACCATTTATTAATAAAAGAAGATATAAAAAGCAAACAGGAATGGTTACATGTCAATTATAACAAGGAAAACCAGGGAAGCTATTGAAACCTTATTACTTAATATCAGTGCTATTACCTGCAAGAAAAATAATAATACAGAAGTAAAATGAAAAAATATTTTGCCGAAAAAGATAAACGCCTATTTTTGCAGCCCCAACAATGAAAATTAATGGGAAAATTCCTCCTTAGCTCAGTTGGTTAGAGCATCTGACTGTTAATCAGAGGGTCTCTGGTTCAAGTCCAGAAGGGGGAGCAAGCCTTGGTAAACACCAAGGCTTTTTTTATATAATATATCCACACCAGCTACATTTTTTAAGCTGATTGTGTTAGGGGAAATTCTCCAAAATTAACTGCATTTGCAATTAAGGCTAAATAGAGCAACGGACTTAAAAGCACACCAGCCAGGAAAAAACTATGAGTATAATATACGAAGGATGCTTACCCAAAACTACAGAATGATGCGTACCCAATTAAAGGGAACAATACCATGCACAGCCTACACTAAAAAATATAATAACCAGTGTTAAACTAAGTACCAATTAGGCAAGGTATAATGTTAGTAAACCTATTGAACTTAGGTAACCATTGCTAAATAACCACGCGCCGTATGAGTTAATTTCGGCATTTTACAAATAAAACGAGGCTGTAACTAAAAACACAGAATTTTTTTATAGTCCTAAATAGTAACCAGAATTGCTTGACCGAAGAAACAAATAATTGACAGCACTGTATTTTAATTTTACTATGTTTTATAGTCGAAAATTAGTTTTCTTGCTTTACAACCCTGACAGAATACTCATATTAAATTATCAGTTTTTTAAATAGGATATTAGTACCATTTTGTGCCAACTAATTTAAATCTATTAATACGACGTATAAGGAACTGTAAGTATTTATATAAAAAATTAGCCCTGTATTTACACCACGCCAATTAATACCAACATTACAATTTTAATCTTAATAAATATAAAATTCCTTTATTGAGGTTCTACATAACATTTTTTTTACACACCGAAATTGAAGACTCTTAAAAAATGCCCACTTCATTTTTACCTATCAAACAAATAATTGTAAATAACAAATTGAATGATGTAAAAGACTTTAATAAACACTGTACGGATATCCTTCTATCATTGGAAGCTACCACTCTTCATATTGTCGTTGGTATAAAAAAATACCATGGGAAAGCTAAAAAAACCTGTTGTACTTTGCTGTTACTAAAAATTCAGAAGACGCTTTGCGGTGTCATGTGGCTTGGTGCTAACTATTTTTGACCTATCAGCGTCTTGGAACACTTTATTCGCATTCATTTTTAAATTCTCAGCAAGAAAAATTGTTCATTACAATTCCATTAAACCGAACTCAATTACGTGGGTTTAAATCCATCTGTCCACAACATTTATTCATTTGCGTTTTAATTTTAATAGAAACAAATAGCCAAAAATACAATGTAGTTAATAATAAATGTACTATAAACCACAGATCTATTTAACGACTATTAAATAGTTGTATGAGAAAATAACATTTATAAAAAAATCTCCTTCAACCAATAAATTATCTTTTTTGAAAGTAACTAAGTTTTAGATATTGGTACAACTGTGGCCTTAAATACAAAACAATTAGGAAATACACGATTTACAAATGCATCAAACCTTGATATTTAACTATTATTTGGCCGTCGCTGTTACTTGTATCGGCAATTTAATTTTTTAAAAAGGTCTCCGTTTATAGAAACGAAGACCTGTACCAATTATAATATAACTGGTATATTAGACTGGTAATAATGACATTACTACAACGCTTTACGCCCGGTAAGCACGTTGTAAATTATTGCAATAACAGCTATTACTAATAATGCGTGAATGATACCGCCGGTGAAAAAGCCACCCAAAAACGACACAGCCCAAATAAGAATTAAAATCACTGCAATTGTCCAAATAATGTTTACCATGGTTAAAAAATTTAAAAGATAAAAAATAATGTTGTTTAGTTATGTAGCGCACCGATATTATATACAAAATGCTGCCAAAAAAAAATTAACTGATAATAAGCTAGTTAGGCAAACGGCAGCGAAGCATTTTTAAAAAATTTTCTTTAAAACGGAGAATTACCTACTCAAATGTTAAAATCTCTTGTATTAGCCAGGGTCTGGCGGTATTTCGCTTATACCTTTCTCCTTCCGGCAATAGGCCAAAACTTATGATACCCTTGTTATAACTTATAAAGTCCCGCCCGGCCAACACAGTCGGAAGCAGATTAAAACGGGCATTAGGATGGAAAACAAACTCTACGGCCGTAGAAATAAAAACCAGCATTTATATTTTGAAAAATCATTTTAAGACAGTTTTTTAAAAGGTGATAGTATACCTCTTTATAATTATACTACATACCAATAAAATGAAAAATATGTATTTTTGTTTCTTTAAAGAAATAAAAGTTATTGAAATTGGTTTGGGTACATGGCAGTCAGGAATGCCCGATTGGGGTTCAGTTAATAATGCCGCAGCATTTAATATTTTACATTCATTATT
>JBBRUR010000027.1:0-53676 GCA_038247635.1 Chitinophagales bacterium | reverse complement strand
TACGAAAACGATGTTTTTCGTTGTGAAATGTTGCTGGTATCGAGCCTGAACCACATTTCGTTTGCGCCGTTGTTTTTAATTCGTGTCGATGTGGCCTGGGTTGGCCTGAACATAAACTTTTTATAATCAGTTGCCCACGATTGCCACCAGGCGTTTCCTGCATACACTATTACTGTGGTAAATATGGCGGCAAGGGTAATTGCTGCCATTTTGTATTTTTTACGCCTGGCAGGTATTGGCTCGCCTCCACGCGTTATAGCGTCGCTTACACTGGAACCGATGATGGTAATCATTAACACAAAAAGAAAAATACCAAGGCCTGCAAGCAGGTAACCCGTTGAGGCAGGCAGTTCCTTATTGGCCGTTGAAATAGCCACCACTGGTACTATAACTTCCCCCTTGCCTTTGCTTCCCTCTATCATAATCTGCACACTGCTCGAACCTCCATTCATTAGCCAGGTCTCGCCGGTAAATTGCCCCGGCTGGCCTTGTACGGGTTCCATAATGTCAGGTTCAGGCGCGCCTTCATCTCCGGTTCTATAATAAACCGACCTTATACCAATGCTTTTTATTGCACCTTGCTGCAGGTAAACTTTTACTTTGGCAACACCCGGTATAACATCGGGTGGGGTTATACTTACCAATATTTTGTACGGACCGGCTTTTCCTTCCATTACCACTTCGGGGCTTCCAACATGTGCCTGCAAAATGGTAATGGAGGCAAAAAATATAAGTAAGACAACTAATGATTTGCGCATAAAAAGAGTTTAACGTTGAATGTTTTGCAGCCATTTACCCCAACGTAAACTAACCCGCGATGTACAAAATCCTATAATAACAGCAATGCCCAGTCCTTTAAAAAGCTCGGGTAAGTTGCTCACTTCCCCCGGTTGAAACTTATACCGGTATTCCCAATCGGGTGAGGCACCATAGTACCAGGCTTCGGAACCAAAAAACCAGTTGCGTGCACCCGGAGCCTCTAATAAAAAGCCGCTTAAAGGATATTGCACAGCAAATAACAACACAACAAATACTACACTAATGATAGCAGCCCCGAGCCAATCGTTCGTTTTGCTTTTTAGTAAAACAAGGTCCATTGCAAAGGCAGGTATCATTAACAATAACGGAAACTGAAGTGATTGAAGATGGGTGACGGGGTTTAAGATTGGGCCAAGTTTTGGTACAGCCGGTACCATTTGCATTACCCAGTTGGTTATGGCTAAAATAAAAAAGTAAGCTAGTGCAACGGTTGTCATTCCAAACCTCATGCGCAACTCGCGTCCAAAGGCGGGTAAAAACAATAAAATAGCTGTTGCTGATATGTAGTAAAAAACCACGTTACGTTGCGATCGCCTGTCGATATAATCGGTGGCCAAAATACAGATCATACTTATGAGGCTTGCTGCCGCTACAATAAATAAAACGCGCAGTATTTTTTGCTGTTTTTGTTGTAAAGCGTCATCGTCGTTATTGGTAAGCGATCGGTTAAGGTATTTGCTTACGCTAACACAGGCGCCAAATTGCAGAAAAAGCATTCCAAGCCCCAGCAATGTATGTGGCGGCGATAATATAACTATGTCTAAGCCGTAGGCATTGTGCCACCAATCGTCGAACGGAGCTGATGTTAGCATGGCCACAGCGCCCCAAATACAAAACAGCGCCCCTAACGAACTATAAAAAACACCCCACACCCGTACCAACGTTTTCTTTGTTTGAGGGGAAGCGGTAAAAGTGTTCCAAAGCACCTGTATGCCGGAGAAAAGCCCGCCGAAAATAGCACCTGCATAAATCAATGTGTGAGGCGGTGACAAGAAAGTGTCGCGGCCAATGGTGGTATGCCAGCTAATGTCCCATATAATACCAATAATAACGCACAGCGAAGCCAGCGTTACAGCATAAGTGTACATGGGTATTCCGGCAATTGATGCAAACTTTGCATGATGTACTCGTTGATGAGAAAGCGTTACCGATGGCGAAATTGTTAATGACATAATGTTCGATTTGGTTTGCGGCCTGGGATATTTATTAAAATCCTAATTTAGTTAATTTACTTCTGTTTTAAAAGAAGCGGTGATGAAAGCTTTCAATTTTAATTGAGGAATAAATTTTCATTTGTTTGCAGCTTGTATTTTAATTACCACCAATAAACGAATTAGCCTGCCCGACATAAGGATTTCGGCAGCTACAGATGTTGTTACCTACAAATGGAGAGGGTGGCAGGGATGACATTTGATAAAATTATGAGCATATCTTCGTCGATGTAGACAAAACCAACAAAGCCTCCAAATTATACGCTCTTTCAATTCTTAAACGGAAACCAGTTTTTATAAGCTTTTCCTGCTACAGAGGGGACAAACTCATTTAACTGCTTTTGAGTATCGTGCCCCGGATTTATTTGAGAGAAGGCGGTAGTAGTATTACCGGTAACAATATCGTTTATCGACTGTACGTTGGATGATTCCCCCTTTGTTTCGCCTAATAATATAATACCGTACTTCCCGTCGGTCATGCCTATATCTTCAAAAGTATTATTACGACTGAAATAGCCGTTCACCCTACCCAGAGCAACGGCAGCGCCATTTACCTTATTTCGTTGCACCAAAAAATTTTTAAATAACACATTGTAACATTGAAAAGGTTTATCAGGTACCCCGATGATAACATTTACTTTAAACCTGTCAAAAATATTGTTTGAAATCGTTACACTACCCATGCCATACATTACAAGCGGGTAGCCCGATGAATTTTTGACCAGGTTTTCGGTAATAAATATGTTATGTGAAACCGTATTGGCAGTAGCGATATTATTTTGATACAAAGCAATACCGTTGGCCACATCAAAAATATGATTCTTGTTTATGATAATATTTTGCACAGCTAAATTTAGTTTGCTCTGGACAAGTGGAACAACCAGCAATATGGTTTCTACGTTTCCGCCAATGTTTTTAAAGTAATTACCGGCAATAATTATGTCGCTCACTCTATGGTAAGCCGATGCATCAGGTTCTACATCTATCGCACCCGGCATATCGGACCTGCTACAATTGAAGAAGCAGTTATTTTCAATAGTGATATTTCTACCGTCGATAACTGAAATGCCATTTCGGTTTTCTTTATTATAACCATCAAACAGGCATTGGCTTATTATTATGTTGGAGCTATGCCTTTCAACCCCCACATCGCTACCTACATACACTCCGTCGCCGTTAAACCCCTTAAACCAGCAACCAATTACTTTTACATTGTCAACCCCATTTAAATTTAACAGGTGTCTATATTGAAAAAATCCATCGGTGGTACTGGTGCCTTCAAAAGCGATATTAGTAATGGTAATGTTTTTTACATTGAAAGCACCTGTAGGATCTGATCGGGGAGTGAAATAAGAAAAGTTGCAACCAAGGGCAAATTCGCCGCTAAATATTTTTCGCAATACAGTAGCCTCACCCTCACCAATAAGGGTTATATAATTACGCAGTTCAACGTCTTTTATATAAAACTTACCTGCTGGTATTAGTAAGGGTAGTCGTAGCCGTGCCGCCGCATCTATGGCCGTTTGAAAAGCTTGGCTATCTTCTTTGGTATCGTTAGCTATGGCGCTAAAATCGGCCACATTTAAAGTGTCAATTAGTGGCGACACCGTGCCATTAAAAGGGTTCGCCTTGCCAATAGCCTGGTAACAAAATGTTGTTACTACCAATAAAATGGTAAAAATAAGTTGGTGCTTCATTTAATCCGGCTCGCTTTTTTTTATTGACTTGATAAATTGGAAGATACTAAAATTAAATGTGTTCTCTCCTATCCTGGAATACTATTGCGTTGTAACAGCAGATGCCACCTATAACTAAAACGCGGGCATTTATAACCATTAATAAAGACAGGCTTCTTTGCAGTAAAAGATTCGGTAAAATGTCATTTTGATGACGAAAAATAACGGATCATTCGTTTACACATGGTCGCCCTGTCTTAATTGAGCTATGGTACGCTTGATTAAATAACGATTCAACCAGAATACACCAATCTTTTAAGAAATTCAGTAATTTTAATCACTAATCTAAGCAGATGAATATAGTAGATAAAAAGCAAAAAATTATACAGGTTCTTCAATCCTCCAACGACGAGGAACTGATAGAAGAAGTCTTCGAAATGTTGCATCCTGAGGAGGCTATGGAAAACATTGATGTATCCAAATTATCTACAGAACTACAAAATAAAATTGCCCGCGCAATGGATGATTATAAAAATGGTCGTTTCATTACGCATGATCAAATGAAGCAAAAGATAGTCCAATGGCTTACGACATAGCCTGGACCGCCGAAGCGGAGGATGACTTTACTACTATTGTCAAATACCTTATTGCAAATTGGTCACGGAAATCTGCCGACAAGTTTATTAGCCATACGTACAAAAAACTGGAAAGGCTTTCCGCTATGCCTTCGGTCGCACCGCACACTTCTAAAAAATCAATTTTCATGTACCAGCTTGATAGAAAAAATGTTTTCTTCTTTTCTATCGAGGAAAATCATCTTGTTCTCTTAAGTATCTACCCTTATAAAAAAGATATTACCAAAAGCGCTTACTACTGATTTCATTTTTGCGCCGCTAAGAACCACATGACTATAATTGTGATTGCCATTAGCGGTTTGAGGTAATGGTACCTGCAACCGAAACTCGGGTGACCATTACCTTTAAACGAACGATGAGCAGCCATGCAACAATTGTTGATTACAACATCAACGATAGTTTACGAAAAGTGAACGATACAAATTAAGTTGTTATACTACAACGCTTACCAGTTACCGCAACCTAAACCCCACCTTCAACGCCCGTTCACTTTTTACTGCCACGTCCCTATGATAAGCCGGTATCCATCGGCCGCTTTGCAACACCAACCGCCCGGCTTTTTTTTAAAGCGGTAACCGCTGGTAGTAAGGTATTAAGCAGTGGCAATGGAGCTGTCTTTATTAATTACTGCACGAACCACCACGTCGGTTTCAATCCCCGCCCTCCAGACTTAGCGAAGTATTTAAGATGCTTTTTTACATAACGCTTTTACGCGGCCTCGCCACCGGGGTAGCTGGCTAATATGATTGGTTTGTTATAGATAGTAGTAAAAGTTGAAAGCACAGCATTTTTGCCCTGGCCAAACAACACACCCCCGATAATTATAGATAGTAAAAAAAGATACAGCTTCATAATGTTGAATGATTTAACGGACGAAAGATTAACTTAGTATGCACTGTTGCCCAAAGGGTTACAAATACATTTGCCCCGTTGCCCATAGCGTTACAGGTACAAGTGAGTGACACAAGGCTGATGCTATGAAATACTATTGCCGGCTCCAAAAAAAAGCTTGTTTGTTGAAAACTACTTTGGTTAATCGCCCGTTTTGCCCCGTATAACAACAAGCCAAATGGTACCTTTACGCCTATGCCTACCCATACCAAACAACACGAAAAATTTATTGAAATATACAACGGCTTAAACAACCAGCAACGCCACGCCGTGGATACCATTGAGGGACCGGTTATGGTTATTGCCGGCCCCGGCACCGGCAAAACGCAAATACTAAGTGCCCGCATTGGTAAGATATTGCTGGAAACCGATACGCAGCCCGATAACATACTGTGCCTTACTTATACCGATGCCGGCGCGGTGGCTATGCGCAAACGCCTCGGCGGATTTATTGGCCCCGATGCCTACAAAGTAAATATCTATACGTTTCATGCATTTTGTAACGATATTATACAGGAAAACCTGTCGCTGTTTGAAAAAACGGCCATGGACCCGCTAAGCGACCTTGAAAAGATTGAACTGTTTAAAGAACTAGTTGACACCTTGCCAAAGGACCACCCGCTAAAGCGCTATCGCGGCGATGTGTACTTTGAGATTAACAACCTGCAGCGCCTGTTTAGCGATATGAAACGCGAGGGCTGGAAGGCGGCATGGATAGGTACCAAAATAGATGAATACCTTGCGGACCTGCCTACCCGCGACGAGTTTATTTATAAAAAAAGTGGTCCGGGGTACAAGAAAGGAGATTTGAAACAAAAAGGTATTGATGAGCAAACTGAAAAGATGGATAAGCTTCGGGCAGCTGTTAACGAGTTTGACCGTTTTCAGGCGCTGATGCGCACCCGAAGCCGCTACGACTTTGACGATATGATTAACTGGGTGATTAAGGCTTTTGAGGACGACGCAAACCTGTTACAGCGCTACCAGGAAAGGTTTTTATACATTTTGGTTGATGAGTACCAGGATACCAGCGGCACGCAAAACCGGCTGGTGCAACTGTTGATAAACTACTGGGATAAGCCAAACATTTTTGTGGTGGGCGACGACGACCAGAGCATCTACCGCTTTCAGGGGGCCAATGTGGAAAACATGTTAACCTTTGCCAACAGCTATAAAAACGACCTGCTGAATGTAGTGCTGCAAAACAATTACCGGTCTACGCAGCCCATTCTCGATATATCCAAAACGCTGATTGATACCAATACCGAAAGGCTGGTTAGTAAAATACCGGGGCTAAGCAAAGACCTTGTAAGCTCCCACCCGCGGCATAAGGGCATAGGCGCCGATGGCAACCCGGTAATACGTGAATACGATACCCAGCGCCACGAAATGATACACCTGTGTATGGAGGTGGAAGCATTGCTAAAAAGTGGCGTACAACCTGGCCAAATAGGTATTATTTATAAGGAAAATAAATATGGTGAAGAGCTGGCGCAATACTTTAAACTAAAAAACATACCCTGTTACAGCAAACGCAAGCTTAATATTTTGCAATTGCCTTTTGGCAAAAAGATAGTGGCGCTGCTACGCTACCTGGCCGCTGAGCACGACATACCCTATGGCGGCGACGAAATGTTGTTTACCCTGCTGCACTTTGACTTTTTTAATATACCGGCTATAGAAGTAGCCAAACTGTCGGTAGATGTATCGAACCTGAAGTTTGGTAAACAAGCCTCTTCACTGCGCAGGCTGCTAAACGAACGGGCTACCAAACCACCTGCCGATTTGTTTGACAAAGGCATAAACGAGGGTATGAAAAACGCCGGCATTGCACTGGAAAATTTGATAGCCGCAGTACCCAATGTAACCTTGCAAACGCTTTTTGAAAAACTAATTCGCGATGGCGGCGTACTGAGGTACATAATGAACAGCCACGAAAAAATATGGTTGATGCAGGTGCTAACCGCCCTGTTTGATTTTATAAAAGATGAAACCCGCCGTAACCCTATGCTTAACCTTGAGCAACTGGTAGGCACCTTTGACCTTATGCAGCGCGAAGACATTCCACTTCCATTGGTTTTAGTAAGCGGCAGCGAAAAAGGCATTAACCTGTTAACAGCCCACGGATCGAAGGGGTTGGAATACGCTTATGTGTTTGTAGTGGGTGCCAATGCTAACTCGTGGGAGCGTAAACGGAAACCCGGTGGTGGTTTTTCGTTTCCCGACAATATGTTTGAGAGCGAACCAAAGGAGTTGGTAATTGAAGAATTGCGCCGCCTGTTTTACGTGGCCCTTACCCGTGCCGAGCGGTATTTGTTTGTATCGTACAGCCGCTACGACAATAAGGGCAAAGACCTGGAACCAAGTATGTTTATTGCCGAAATACAGCAACAACATGCGCTGCCGGTACAACAGGTTTTTGTTGATGAAGAGAACATCGCCTTGTTTTCGGCGCTGGCCTTTGAAGAGGAACTGCAACCCGAGCTGGCCAAAATAGAAGCGGACTTTATTGACCGCATACTTGAAAAATTTGTGATGAATGTAACGGCACTGAATAACTACCTGCAGTGCCCGCTTAACTTTTATTTCAACAACCTCATCCGTGTGCCCTCGGGCAAATCAGAGGCTACCGAGTTTGGCTCGTCGGTACACTTTGCGCTACAGAGGCTGTTCGAAAAAATGCAGGCCAACAACAACCAGTTTCCCGACAAGGCCGAATTTGTTGGCGACTTTAACTGGTACATGAGCCGCCACCGCGAAAGCTTTACCAGAGAGCAGTTTGCCCGCCGCATGGAGTATGGCGACAAGGTGTTGACCAATTATTACGACAAATACATTAACACGTTTAACAAGGTGGTGGCTATTGAGCGAAACATTAGTAATGTAGTGGTAAAAGGCGTACCAATAAAAGGCAAGCTTGACAAGCTGGAGTTTGACGGCAAAATGGTGAACGTGGTTGATTATAAAAGTGGCGACTACGAAAAAGCCAAACCCAAACTAAAACCGCCAAACGATAACGATCCCGATGGAGGCAGCTACTGGCGACAGGCCGTTTTTTACAAAATACTGGTAGATAATTATGGGCAGAAAGACTGGCAGGTAATCAGCTCCGAATTTGATTTTATTGAGCCCGACAAAAAGAAAGAATACCAACGGGCCAAAGTGGTGATACAACCACAGGACCTTACCACAGTAACCGAACAAATTGTGCATGTATGGGATAAAATACAGCAACGCGATTTTTACACCGGCTGCGGCAAAACCGATTGCCATTGGTGCAAGTTTGTGAAGGACCATAATTTGGCTATTGATTTGCACGATCCTAATGATGGGGAGGAGGGAGAGGACAGGAATTTAAGGGAGGGCAACCACCCTTCAACCTGACAATTTGTTTAAAAATACCACAAGGAGAACTTTATTTTCAAAAGACTTGTTTCCCAATTGGGAAATATATATCTTTAATTTTATTTTACAATGAAGACAAATTTCGACATAGAAATTATTGCCCGAAGCAGTCGAATTTTTAGATACCGTTGACGATAAAACAAGAGAAAAAATCTATTACAATATCAGAAAAGCACAATTTGTAAACGACAATGAGCTATTTAAGAAACTGAATGAATTTATCTGGGAATTTCGAACGTTATACAATAATAAAGCTTTCCGCCTATTTTCATTCTGGGATAAAACCCAAGCAGATGAAACTTTGGTAATTGCAACCCATGGAATATTGAAAACGCCACAGAAAACGCCACAGAAAGAAATTAAGAAAGCAGAGAAAATTAGATCACATTATTTAGAGAAAAAAAGAAATTATTATGGAAGATAAGTTCAAAACTGTTTCTATTGACGCAATTATTGACAAACACATTGGAGAAATTGGAACTGAAAGACGTGAGGCCTTTGAAAATGAATTACGCATTGACTTGTTAGGACAAGCTATTAAACAAGCAAGACAAGAGCGCAATTTAACACAGGAACAATTAGGAGAACTTGTGGGTGTGCAGAAAGCTCAAATTTCAAAAATCGAGAACAGTGTTAAAAATGCAAGATTTGAAACTATTCTGAAAGTGTTTGAAGCTTTGGGAGCTAAAGTGAATTTTAATGTGGAACTCAACAAGCAAAAATTCACCTAATAAAATAGCATCAACCGTAAAAAAGCACTTACAAAATCATGGTTACTTATTTTAGCGTTCGAGATTTTTTCGGATTCAATAAAAGCTTGGATATAGCTTACCATTAAAATGCTAGTGACCCACTCATACCCCAATCACCAGTCACAACACCATAACATTCTCACCACCGCCAACCAAAGATCTACCCTAAAAAATGTAAAAACCAACCGCCAAAAAAATGAACAACCGCCCCCCCCTCGCCCCTGCGGGGAGAGGGGCCGGGGGTGAGGGTTTATTTCGCCACCTCAATCTTCACCTTCTTCCCTTTTATCTTTTGGTCTTTTATCAATTGCAACGCCTGGCTAATGTGATGCTTTCGCACTGCCACAAACGCATTAAAATCCTTCACCTCAATCAATCCAATATCTTCTTTCTTCAGTTGCCCTTTATTGGTCAAAAAGCCTACTACGTCCACCTTATTCACCTTATCTTTTTTACCAACCGATATATAGAGTGTACTCCATTTTGGCTTTTCGGGTATGATAGATTCTTCAGGCAACTCAATCGTTTCTATTGCTTCAGTTATATACGATGGCATTGTTTCGTCGGGCGATAGTACCAGTATAGCAGTACCGCTGGCATCCATTCTTGCCGTGCGGCCGTTGCGATGGGTAAAGGCATCTTCGGAATGAGGCAAATGGTAATGGATAATGTAGCGGATGTTAGGTATGTCCAGTCCACGGCTGGCCAGGTCGGTAGTTACCAACACACTTACGGTACCGTTTCTAAATTTTATCAGTGCGGCTTCCCGGTCGCGCTGCTCAAGGGCGCCATGGTAATATTCGTTAAAAATGCCCTTGTCTTTTAAGTAAGTACTTGTTCTTTCCACCGCTTCTCTATGGTTGCAAAATATAATGGTGCTGCGGTTGCCCAGTTTGCAAATCAACCTAAACAACGTATCCAGTTTATCATCATTGGGCGATTGCACTACCTGCACAGCCAGTGCTTCGGACGCAGCGGCGTTGGGATCTAAAAAATTCAACTTCTGCAAATTGGTCAGCCCAATAAAGGCTGGTAGTTCTTCCGTGTCGGTTGCCGAGGTTAACATGCGCTTTTGCAGGTTGGGCAGCGATCCAATTATAAAGCTCATTTCTTCCTGAAAACCCAGCTCTACCGATTTATCAAATTCATCCAATACCAACCAGGTGATGGTGTCAACGGTTATGTTTCCCCGACGAATATGATCGGCCAGCCGGCCGGCAGTACCCACTATCAACGCCGGCGGCTGCACCAGGTTGTTTTCTTCAATCTCGCGTTTGTGACCACCATAACAGCAGCTAATCTTTAGCCCGGTACCCATCTCTTTAAATACTTTTTCTATCTGCAGCGCCAGTTCGCGGCTGGGTACAATTATCATCGCCTGCGTTTTTACCGCTTCACGGTCAAGATTAGTTAACAGGGGAATTAAAAAAGCCAACGTTTTGCCCGACCCGGTAGCCGACAGCAGTACCACCTCGTTGTGTTGCTGCATTGCCTCAATGGCGGCCAGTTGCATGTCGTTCAAAGCTTTGATTTGCAGGTTGGTAAGGGCCTGTTCTACGGTACCGGTAATTTTTTGCATAGTCGCAAAAGTACAAATGTTTAAGGCGGTCAAATGTTATATTCACAGGCGCTGTGCACGTTGTAACCAATGCAGGGGCGGGTTGCTGGTATATATCACGTACCTTTTAGCTATCACATTTTGCACAATAGTTGCCTTATGAAAATTTTACTTACCGGTGCTACGGGTTATATAGCACAACGATTATTACCCGTGCTCCTAGATTGGGGGCATGAAGTTGTGTGCTGCGTACGCGATAAAAAAAGGTTTCCGTACGATAAATATCCGCAGGCAAACATCAGCGTAATTGAGGTAAATTTTTTAAAAAAAGATCAGCTAAAAAATATACCTGTCAATATAGATGCGGCCTACTACCTCATCCACAGCATGAGTACCAGTGGTGGCGATTTTGAAAAACTGGAGAATACTTCGGCCGAAAACTTTAAACACGGCATAGAACAGACAAATGCTAAACAGGTCATTTACCTTAGCGGTATTGTTAATAACAATGAGTTGAGCAAACACCTTAAATCGAGGCAAAATGTGGAGCAGGTGTTGGGCGGCAGCAAATACGCACTTACCACCCTCAGGGCCGGCATCATAGTTGGCTCGGGCAGTGCTTCGTTCGAAATCATTCGGGACCTCGTAGAAAAACTGCCGGTAATGATAGCCCCTAAATGGCTAAACATCATGACCCAGCCCATAGCCATACGCAACGTATTGGAGTTTTTGGAAGGCGTTTTACAGTTGAAAGAAACCTATAATAAAAGCTACGATATAGCCGGACCAGAGCAGCTGAGTTACAAACAAATGCTGCTTAAATTTGCCAAAGTGCGGGGCTTAAAAAGGCGCATATTGGTGGTGCCGGTAATGACCCCCAAAATAAGCAGCTACTGGTTATACTTTGTTACCAGCACCAGTTACACGCTGGCCCAAAACCTGGTAGACAGTATGAAGGTGGAAATAAAAGCCCAACCCAACAACCTCACAAACCTGTTAAAAATTGATTTGTTTGATTACGAAAAAGCCATATCGCTGGCCTTCGATAAAATAGAGCAGAACCAGGTAGCCAGCAGTTGGAAAGATGCGCTCACCAGCCGCACCCTGTTGCGTGGCATTAGCAGGCATATACAGGTACCCACCAATGGTTGTATGAAAGATTACCGAAGCCTGCCATTAAAAAATTCAGAAGCCGCCCTGCAAAAAATATGGTCCATAGGCGGCAAAACCGGCTGGTACTATGGCAATTGGATGTGGGAGATACGCGGCTTTATGGACAAATTGGCCGGTGGCGTAGGCCTGCGGCGCGGCCGCAAAAGCCTAACCGATCTCAACAACGGCGACCCACTCGATTTTTGGCGCGTACTGCTGGCCGATAAAAAAGAAAAACGACTGCTCCTGTACGCCGAAATGAAAATACCCGGCGAAGCCTGGCTCGAATTTAAAATTGACGACAACAACACCCTTCACCAAACAGCCACCTTCCGTCCGCTTGGCCTGTGGGGCCGTTTGTATTGGTATTCCGTGCTACCCTTCCACGGCTTTATTTTCAATGGAATGATTAAAAATATTGCGGCGGTGTAATTGGGAAATCCGAACCTTTACTTTAAAAATTTTTTTACGCAAACATTGGCGCGTTGGGGGTCATCCTTGCGTCGCAGTCCGTTCATCAGAATCACATTGTGGGGCTGCAGAATTTAAACCACAAAGGCACCAAATTCATAAAGTTGCACTAAGAAAGAAAGAAAAAAATTGTAAGAAATTTACGTTGAGCAGTGCACGCCTTGCTTCGTTTCTCTTCGTGTCCCTTGGTGCCTTCGTGTCTTTGTGGTTTAAAAAAACTTGTAGCTTGAAACTTGAAACTAACTCCTAATCTTCATAAAACTCCCTCAAACTCCTAAAATAAGTATCGTCCCAGCCCTCTACTATTTCTTCAAAGGCGTCGTCCGGTATATTGGTATGCCGCAACTCAGCAGAGGTTCCATTTTTATGTTCATGTAGCTTTATGGTCACAATCGATGGTTCCTCCTGCTCTCCAAAATACCACTGCTGTACTATCTTTTTACCTTCTTCAAACTCCAGGTTTTTCCCTGTAATGCTGTCCTCCCACAGGCTAAACTCGCTGCCTGGTTCGGTACTCATTTCAGCTACTTCGCCGGTCCATAACCTAAGGGTATTAGGGTTGGTCAGTGCCAGGTAAACTTCTTGGTGCGGGGCGGGTATTATGTAGTATTTCTTAAAATCTTTCATGGTAGTACTAATAAAACAAGTTGGCAGTGTACAATTAAGTGCGGTCTTAAGCTTTATTAAATTGTTTAAACAGGCTTCTTTTAGCATAATTACATTCCGTAATCAGGCTAAATTTATACAATGCAAAAAAAGATCGCAACAAAAAAGCCAGCCACACTTCCTGCAAAGAAAACAAGATTGCGACTATCACCTGCCAAAATTTCTGATGCACCCACAAAAAGTGCACACGGCAAAATAATTTTGAAAGAAATCTCAAAATATCCCGAAAGTCATCTTACCAATTTTGAAAAAATGAGTATAAGTCAAAAAGGAATATCTAAAAGCGACCTGCAAAAATTAAAAAAAGCTATTGGTGTGGATTATTACCAACCAGCTAAAAACCTTTCCGTATCAAGATCAACCTTAATGAATAAAAAAAGCCACGAAACATTTAGTAAACCTATAAGTGAAAAAATATTGCACATTGCCGAAATATACTCGTACGGTTACGAAGTTTTTGAAGATGAAGAACGGTTTAATAAGTGGATATTTCAGGACAACCTTGCGCTTGGCGGCGTAACACCACTCAGCCTGCTAAACAGCCAGTTTGGCAGCGAGGAAGTAAAAAATTTGATAGGAAGAAGTGAATATGGCGTATTTTCTTAATAACCCTGCGTGCTTGTTTACCGAATTGGAAATAAATGATATGCAAACGACCAAACTAATGAAGACGCCAGGCTTTATGGCGGCCGGTGGAACCATATTTTTTCTCCAGGCACTTACCGGCGCAAACAAGCTGCATATATTGCAGATGGTTGCCGCCACCGCAAAGCCCAATAAAAGGGTAAAAAGCAATACGTATCTCCAGCCTCCTCACTATTTAAAAAGCAGGTAATTGCCAGTAGCTTACCTGCCACAAAGCAAAGCAAGGCAAACAACAAAGCGGTGGCGAAAAGTAAAACCATAGCATTTTTTTAAATCTATAGAAAGCAACAAACAACACTAACAAACCGCCGTGGCTGCAATAGATACACTGTAACCATTAACAGTTTTGTTGTGCGCAAGCACGGCATACAATTAATATTATTCTACGTGCCCAATGTTGTACCAAATGTACACGAGCCTACCCCCCCTAAACCAACTCAGGGTAAACTGCCCTGTTTGTATAAAAAACTGTTTTTGAACGGAGCCCCGTAAAAAGGCGGGGCAGACTGTTGCAACGGCTGCCGTCATATTTCCTAATGCCCGTCACCGAAAATTAGGTTCGGGTTTTGCGTTTATGCATAACTTCCACGCTTCATTTCATTTATCTAACCAAATATTACTCATGAACAAAATTTGCTGGATGTTGTGCGCCCTGCTATCGGCACAAACAATCTTTGCGCAGCCTACCTTTCCCGAAAACGGGGTGGCAGATAAGCGCATAGGCAGTTACGCTTTTACCAATGCCACCATTGTAAAAGATGGGCAAACCACCCTTACAAATGCTACCCTTGTAATAAAGGATGGAAAAATTGTAGCGGTAGGTAATAACGCGGCCATACCAAAAGACGCCGTAGTGATTGATTGTAAAGAAAAATACATCTATCCGTCGTTTATTGATGCCTTTAGCGACTATGGTATTTCGGCCCCTCAACTTAGTGGTGGTTTTAACTATGGCGCACCAGCCCAGTTCAACAGCAACCAAAACGGCCCCGTCGGCTGGAACCAGGCCATTAAGAGCGATGTGGATGCTTTTACCATTTTTACCGTAAACGATAAAGATGCAAAACCCCTTCGCGACCTTGGCTTTGGCACCGTGCTTACCCACCAAAAAGATGGTATTGCCCGTGGCACCGGCGCCGTAGTAACCCTGGCCGATAAAAAAGAAAATATGGTGATACTGAAGCAAAAGGCTTCGGCACACTATTCATTAAACAAGGGGTCATCTACCCAAAGCTATCCCAGCAGTTTAATGGGGGTAATAGCGTTATTGCGCCAAACCTACCTTGACGGACAGTGGTACAAAACAAACCCCGCAGGCGAGGGTGTTAACATGACCCTGAAAGCATGGAACGAGGCCCAAACACTGCCACAGGTGTTTGATGCTGCCGACAAATGGAACGACCTGCGGGCCGATAGAATTGGTGATGAGTTTGGCGTTCAATACATTATTAAAGGTGGTGGCAACGAGTACCAGCGCATTACTGATGTAGCTGCTACCAAAGCCCCGTTCATTCTTACCCTTAACTTTCCCGAAGCTATGGATGTGGAAGACCCCAACGAAGCACGCTTTGTAAGCCTTGGCGATATGAAGCATTGGGAACTGGCCCCCACCAATCCCGCCGCTTTTGAAAAAGCCAACATTCCTTTTTGCATTTCATCTGCCGACCTTAAGGACACCAAAACCTTTATGGCCAACCTGCGCAAAGCCATTGAGTACGGCCTTAGCGAAGGCAAAGCCTTTGAAGCCCTTACAAAAACACCTGCTACACTATTAGGCGTATACGACCAAACGGGCAGCCTCGATGCTGGCAAAGTAGCCAACTTTATCATTACCTCTGGTCCCATTTTTAACGAAAAAACCAACATTCTGCAAAACTGGATACAAGGCGAAAAATACGGGGTTAAGGAAGATATGTGGAACAACCTGAAAGGCATGTACAACCTTACCCTTACGCAAAATGGTACCCAAACCATTTACCCGTTAATGATTAAAAGCGTTGCTTTGGCAAGCATTATTGCTAAGGATACTGTGCCGGTAAAGCTGACCTACGATGGCAAAATGATTAAAATGAACTTTACCATGGGTGGTCGTAAGTCAAAGGAAGCTCCGTACCGCCTCAGCGGCATATCGTACGGTACCACCTGGAGCGGTAATGGCGAAGACAGCAGCGGCAACCGCCTGCTTTGGTCGGTAGCTTTTGCCAGCGCATTGCCCGATACTGTAGCCAACATTGACCGCAAAAAAGTACCTCTTGCCCTTGGCAAAGTAGTGTACCCGTTTATGGGTTTTGGCAACGAAACGATACCTAAACAGGAAGACCTGCTTATTAAAAATGCCACCGTTTGGACTAACGAAAAAGAAGGCAATCTTACCAACACCGATGTGTTGATTAAAAACGGAAAAATTACCTCCATTGGCAAAAACCTAAATGCAACTGGCGCCAAAGTAATTGACGGCACAGGCAAATATGTAACTGCTGGTATTATAGATGAGCATAGCCACATTGCCGCAGCCAGCATTAACGAGGGTGCACAATCGGTAACCAGCGAGGTGCGTATTGCAGATAACCTGGACCCCGACGACATTAATATTTACCGCCAGCTTAGCGGCGGTGTTACCAGCAGCCACATATTGCATGGCTCGGCCAACACCATTGGCGGTCAAACACAACTCATAAAATTGCGCTGGGGCGCCAATGCCGAAGACCTTAAGTTTGCCGGTGCCGATGGCTTTATAAAATTTGCCCTTGGCGAAAACGTAAAGCGTACCACCAGCAGCAACAACAACCGCTTTCCCGATACACGCATGGGCGTAGAAGAAGTGCTTGACGATGCTTTTACCCGCGCTGTCGATTATCAAAACCAACAAAAGGCCAACCCCAAAGGCTACCGTCGCGATCTTGAATTGGATGCCCTGGTAGAGATCATGAACCGCAAACGCTTTATTACCTGCCACAGTTATATACAAAGCGAAATAACCGCCGCAATGCGGGTGGGCGATAAATTTGGTTTTCCCTTTAACACCTTTACCCATATTTTAGAAGGCTATAAAGTGGCCGACAAAATGAAGGCTCACGGCGCCAACGCATCTACATTTAGCGACTGGTGGGGCTACAAAACGGAGGTGCAGGATGCCATCTCCTACAACGCCGCCATTATGACCAAAGTAGGCTTGAACGTGTGCATTAACAGCGACGATGCCGAAATGGCCCGCCGCCTTAACCATGAAGCCGCCAAAAGCGTACGCAACGGAGGCCTTACCGAAGAGGAAGCTTTTAAAATGGTAACCCTCAACCCCGCCAAAGCCCTGCACGTGCAGGACAAAGTGGGCAGCATAAAAACCGGTAAAGATGCCGACCTGGTAGTGTGGAGCGATAACCCTTTGAGCATCTACGCCAAAGCCGAAAAAACCATTGTGGATGGTATTGTTTACTTCGACCGCGATAAGGACCTGGATCAGCGCAAGGCCATTGCCACCGAACGCAACAGGCTGGTGCAAAAAATGCTAAGCGAAAAAAAAGGTGGTGCGCCTATGCGTGCCGCGGAGCCAAGCATGCAGGTACTACACAACTGCGGCGATCATGAGCACGAAAATAAACTGAATACCGTGGAGGCGGATTGAGGGGAGAAAAAGTAAAAAGTAAAAATTAAAAAGTAAAAATTAAAAAGTGTACCGTTAAATCATCCGAAGCCAATATAGTTTTTATGGGCCAGGCGATTTTTCATTTATCAACTTTAGTGGCGTCGCACTCTTGTACCGCATCAATACATCGGCAAACAAAAAATTTTCCTGCCCTCTTTTCAAAGAACAGGAATAGTCATCATCTCTCAATACTCACAGTAGGGTTTGAGGCAAAAAATTAACATGAAAAAACTACTCTATACGCTTAGCTGCCTGTTGGTATGTATGGGCATGGCCAGCGCACAGGAAGATGTGTACCCGGCAAAAGAATTTAAGGGCCGCATGTTCATTATCAATGGAACGGTGCATGTGGGCAATGGCACCGTTATACAAAACGGAACCATTGAAGTAAACAATGGCAAAATTGTAAACGTAGGTGCAAATCTACTACCCGCCAGCGGCGCAAAGGTGGTAAATGCCGCAGGCAAACGCGTTTATCCGGGCCTCATATTACCCAGCAGCGATCTTGGGTTAAAGGAAATTGGCAGCGGCGTTCGCGGCAGCAACGATGTGCAGGAAATAGGTGATCTAAACCCCAGCATCCGCTCCATTGTAGCCTACAATACCGATAGTAAGTTTATTAACGTACTAAAAGCACAAGGCATATTGCTGGCAGGTGTTACCCCGCAGGGCGGCACTATCAGCGGATCATCAAGCGTGGTACAAACCGATGCATGGAACTGGGAAGACGCTGCTTATAAAATGGATGGCGCTATACACATGAACATGCCCAGCTTTTTTGTAAGTCCAGGTAGCGGCCGTCGCCGTGGTGGTGCAGCTGGCCCCACTACCGACCCCATTAAGGAAGCCGAAGCCAAAGTGGAAGAAATAAAATCGTTTTTCCGCCAGGCAAAAGCCTACGCTATGGAAACTACCCATGCCGAAACCAACCTTAAAATGGAAGCTGTGCAGGGCCTTTTCAGCAAAAAGCAAAAACTGTTTATTCATGCCGACCAGGTAAAACAAATGATGATAGCCATCGATTTTGTAAAGGATTTCAACTTTGACGTGGTAATTGTTGGCGGCAGCGAAAGCTACCAGATAGCCGACATGCTAAAGGCCAACAACATAGCCGTTATACTTGGTCAGCAACACAGCCTGCCCACCATGGAAGACGACGATGTGGACCAGCCCTACAAAACCCCGGCAGCCCTGCAAAAAGCAGGTGTATTATTTGCCCTTAACGACGAGGATGGTACCACCCGCTACCGCAACCTTAGCTACAATGCCGGCACTGCAGCCACCTACGGCCTAACCAAAGAAGAGGCATTGCAATCTATTACCTTAAGCGCCGCCAAAATTTTGGGTATCGACCAAACCACCGGATCCTTGGAAGTTGGTAAAGACGCCAACATAGTAATTAGCGAAGGCGATATTTTAGACATGAAAAGCAGCAGCGTAGAAAAAGCCTTTATACAAGGCCGCGAAGTAAGTTTAGACAATAAGCAACACCAGTTGTACGAGCGCTACAAGCAGAAGTACGGGATATGAACCGGATGAACTTATCAACAATAAAAAGAGCAGAACCGAAATCCTGCTCTTTTTTATCACCCTTCGCTCATTAAAACATTGATTGTTCCGAGCAGGGATTAACAATCGTGAGGGCTTTGAAAATCAGCCGCCCTGAACAACTGGTGGATAGCAAACAAAAGTACAGGTAAACCTATATATGCACACCAATCTATGTCCTGCTTAGATCATTGTTGCATTATTTTTAAGGATAACGATAACAACCTTCAGTACCAATATTGCCAGTATTGGGTTTATAAACTTTAGTCTACGAGTAACAGTTTTTTATCGTAGGATTAGGCATTCTAGGAATAATCATAAGAGTTCTGTCATTGAATTTAAACCGAACGTTCATTAAAACTTCCATCTTTAAACCTAAGTCTCGTTTGTAAATTTCCTTGTTAGAAACAAAGAATAATTTTATTTCAGAATAATCAATGTCAAGTGGATTTTTAAACTTAATCTTTATAAAGTCAAATAAAGTAGTTTGAAATTTCTCTTTGATATTATCGATTGTAAATCCTCTTGAGTTTTCAATTTTCTTTAATTCAACTAAAGTAATTCCGAAACCTTTCTTGACACACTCCCTTATTATCAGGCAGTCAATAGATGCTGGTCTAAATTCCATGTTAAGCGAATTATAGAAATCATCCACTTTAAGTATTACAAATGAGTTTGGGGAAATTTCATTGTCAAACGTAACACAAACATCATTTTCACAGCAGGTTTCCTCAATATGCTGAGATAACACTTTATGTTCCTTAATTTTTTTTAACATCATTTCCCTATAAATAATTAAATCGTTCGTTATAAAGTTTCTCTGAAATGTCTTGGAAATTATCATCATTAATTCCGTCTTCTGTTACTTTCATTTCACTATTAATTGTTGTTCCATCTGCGGTTCTAACTAAATGGTAGACCATTATCTTCTTTTTATCAATCTCTTTCTTTATAAGAAGATTATTCAACTTGTTGAACATATAATTACTATGAGAAGTAATAAAAACTTTAAGCTTTAATTCAGATAACTTAGCAAATATTTCAATTAATTCTACTTGCACTTCAGGATGTAAATGTGCTTCTGGTTCTTCTATGAATAGAATGTCATAACCTCGGTCTTTTTTTCGTCTATACACATTGTCATAATACGGGTCCGCAAAAAAGAAATCACGACCTTTGGTCGATGCGTACTTGTTATTTAAAATATGCTTAAAATACAAAACCAAGGGAGAAAGCTCTGCTACCATTGATGACGCTTCAGATAAATTTAATTCAAGGTCAATTCCTTTTGGCTTGTATAAAATTCGCCTTGTTTTTTCATTGTATTCAACCTCTCCTCGTAAAATATTATTTTGAAGAAGTTTAATTACGCTTTCAAATTCTTTATTTATATGCTTTTTATCTACCGTAGATAAATCAATAAAATAATCTGCAAGAGGTTCTGATAATGAGGGAAGTTCTATGCTTTTATTCTGCATAAAAAACCTATTTTGTGTAAGTTCTGCAATTATTGGTGTAAAAGCGTTTAATGCTTGATAAAGCCCTGAACGACTTGCCGGCAAATAATAAATATCACGAATATTGAAATCTAATTTTCTAAGTATTTGATTTACTTTCGTAAATGTGTACCTTATAAATTCGTTATAAAATTCTTCTTCTGTAGGCTTACCAAATGCTTTAAGCTCGTTTACATATAATGAGAACCTAGTTGATTTAGTAGGCTTTTGAACAATTTCTACTTTCTTAAAATCATCAACATATCTCAAATCCAATGCTCCTTCACTATTTGAAAAAATTATTAGTTTCTCAGACTTAGAAATAGAAATAGTTAGTTCATAATTTTTATCTGAATACCTATTTTTTAAGTTTTTTAGTGATGAAAAAGTGTTAAGTAACGAGTTTTGTAAACCTTTTAGAATTACTTCTTTTAATTCATTGTCAACAAGTTTTAAAAAATCTTTTGTGCAATCTATTGAGGTATTACTTTTTAGAGTTTTTACTTTTGTTTTAATGAATTTTTCAAAGGAGTTATCTTCAGGCTTTTCAAAGTAGGCATATCTGTTATTTATTGCTTTGTTTTTAATGTTTTTGATTAAACAATAAAGACAATAAGTTGCATAAGATTTTCCAATTGCGTTTTGTCCATAAATAAGATGCAAATCCTTATCCAGGTCAAACTTCAAATTGTCAATTGGTCCAAAATTTTTTATTTCGATTTCCATTTTGATTTTTGTCAGTATAGTTATGATTCAAAGTTAATTGTTTTTTGATATTTTAGGTCATTTTGGAAGTCGTGTTAGCATTACGTCCAACTCCGCAATCTCTTACAACTCCATTATCCTTTTTATAAACAAAAGCTTATTATTGTAAAAAATGGCCGATCATCCGGTACTATGTCTAAAGCCACAGGCTCGGTACATTTTTTAAGGATGGACTTCAGTCGATTCAATAAGTAAGAGTGTATAGAGTTGAGAACCGTAGGCCCGGCACATACCTCTCTGTAGGTGCTCAAAGAATCTTACTGCATCATCCGCTCCCTGATATACTTCACCGGCGAGCTGCCAAAGCTCAAAAACTTCTCATGAAAATTCTTAAGGCTATACTGTTCCCCCATCTTTTTTTGGTAATCATCGCGGAGCGATTGGATGGCCGTAGCACCTGTATAATACGAGCACAACTGCACCTGCGACAACGTGGCGCGGTGGTATTTTTCCTGTACCTGCTGGTCGGTTTGAAAACACTCCTTAGATAGAAGTTTTACGATCTGCTCCTTTGGTGCATTCAGGCATTGGATGTCGTAATCAATAATCACATTGGCTAGCTCCCGCAAACGCCAGATGCCCAGCATCAGTTGTATTTCGGCGCTATGGTTTCCCCAGCCATTGTCAATCATCATTTTTTCGGTGTACACCGCCCACCCTTCAATCATGGCGCCGTTAGTAAACACCGACCGTACTACATCGGGGCTTTTTTTGTTATTGTAAATGCCTTGCAAACAGTGGCCCGGCACCGCTTCGTGAATGGACAATATCTGCGAAGCATAATCATTGGATTCACGTAGGGCGCTTTCGGCTTTGGCTGGCGGGTAAGCGGTCAGGTCGTCAATGTTATAATAGGTGGTTCCCTTTTTTTGATAGGGCGGAATAAACTCAGCACTGGCTATTGTTACCCCCCGTTCGTACACGGGCATATACCTAACCTTTATGGGTGCACTGTTCGTGTCAAAGGCAAACAGATCGTTCTCAGTAATAAACCGTTTAAGGTCGTACACCTGCTGGTTCAATTGAGCAAAAAACCCTGCGGGTGTGGCATGCTGTAACTGTATTTTACTAATAACCATTTGCACCAATTGCAGGCTGTCGGCCGGCTTTGGCGTAAAAGGATAATACTTTGACCAGATGCTATCGGCTATTACAAACATGGTACGATGATACAATTGCTTATCGGCCATGGCCTTGTCGTACACCTGTTCAGGGGTTAAATCAGTAACTATATCGTACTTAAATTTTTGGTCGAACAATGCTTTTCCAATCCTAAAATCGCGGAATGCATAGTTTTTATCGGATAGTATTTTTTGCAGCGCCTCCGCATAACCCTTCATGGCAGCCAACGCCTTTTGAATGTTTTGCTGGAGACTGTCTTTTTCAACAATGCTTAACTGTGAGGCTGCAATAGAATCTTCCAGGGCCTTACCCAACACATCCATACCGCCAATGTTTTGTTGTACAGCCAACTCAATATGCTCCATGGTAGGCTTACGCAAGTTCCTTATTGCAACGGAGTAATACTTATCTGCAGGTTCCAAATAGTGTAATAGTATTTTCAATCGCTCGGTTAACGGCGCATATGGCTGGTTAATAATATAATCGCAAGGGCCACTAATGTTGTACATAGATGCATCCCACTCCTGTTGTTTAAAAACCGAAGTGTACCATATGTCGCTCTCAAGTTGGTTCCTGATAATGTTAAAGCTGATCTTATTGTTGTCGTTTAATGCATTGTAGCCAAGGTTTGTAAGGCTATCCAACCACCGGCGGCTAAAGGCGAGGTTATCGGCAAAGGCCGCGCTGTCGGCCACCACCATCTTATCATAATATTTTCCATAGCCGGAATAAACAGCACCCGAGGGATATTGCTGCCAGTACAAGTCTAGAAACCGATCTTCAAATTTAAGGAAAGCTACATTGGGCTCACCTGTAGTTGACAACTTTTTAGGGCTGCAGCCCATCATAACAACTATTGAAAAAGCGATGGACGATATGATTGTTTTCACCTGGTATGTTTTTAAAAATCTGATGGATATTTTATTGATAAAGAAGCTTTGCTAAAATGAGATAATGGTGATCGAATATTTATTTACACCTTCAAAAATATCTTCTTCTTAAACATATAATAACACAGCCCCCACTCCAGCGCAAAAATGCACAGCGACGAAATAATGGCACTTAACATTTCCGGAAAGTTGGCCATCGACATTAACCCACCTGTAAGTGCTGTAACGTAATCATTAAACCACCGGCTGCCCACTATTTCAAAAAACAGGTATATAAACAAGGAGTTCATCCCCAGCACCATAAACAGCAGCCAGCCTTTGGTGTGCTGCCTTACATCTACCCACCAATAAAAAATAGCAAGGCCAACCAAACACCAACCCAGGGAGGCAAGTATAAACGATGAGGTAGCAATCCGTTTAATGATGGGCGTTATGCCAAATCCATTCAATGCAAAACCAAGGGCAAAGGCAATGGCTGCCCAAATAAATAGTTGTTTCAGTTTATCGGTTTTGTGGGTCATTAGCAGCTTACCTGCCAAAGCTCCGGCAATGGTATGCACGGCAGTAGGTATGCAGTTGATGGCCACCCAACCACCATTGTTTATTTTATTCATCAACAAAAGGTCCATGTAGTTGCCAAAGTTGTGTTGGTCGGTAAAAGGCTGGTTAAAGCCAGGTACATTGGTAATCCTGTACAGTACTTCGGTTAATACCAACAGCCACACACAAGCGCCTATCTGTACCACTACCGGCAGGCGAAACAATAAAAAAGCTACCAGTATGGTAAACGACAACTGGGTAAGCACATCCCACAATTCAAAGCTTAAACCTTTTCTTCGTACAGCATAGTCCAATACCCCAAAAAAGAATAACCATGCACAGCGCCTTAGTATTTTTTTGGCCTGTTGCCCCCAGGGCATACCATATTGTTGCTGTTTGGTAAGCGAGTATGCCATGGCAGTGCCGGCCAAAAACATAAAGCCGGGTTGTATCAAGTCCCAAAAAAAAAGCCCATGCCATGGGTGATGAAATAACTGGCCGGTAATGGCCGTCAAAAAGGTTCCTTCGGCTAACTCGTGCAGGTGTTCGTATAGACCGGTACTTTCAAGAGCCAGCAAAACCATAATAAATCCCCGCATCACATCAAGCGATAACAGGCGGTTGGAGGGTTGTAGGGTATTCATACGTAGGGCAAGCGCTTTTAAACGTGTGGGTTGAAAGTAATTAATTCAACCCAAAAAAAATAGAAAGAAATGGGTTGGCAAAACCGGTAAGCTTGCTACATTTAATTATGCAAAAACAAGTTACCTGTAACATCGTTGTACAAAAACCATTACCGGGTGTAGTTTACGCACTTCAAAAAGGTAGTGGGGCAGTGTACGAAACCATACAACAAATAAAAGCTGGCTATGACGACCTGTTGTTTACTTTTTCTATAACCCTTATTTTAGGCAGTAACAATGAGTTTGATTGCAAAGGCCCCTTTGTTCAGGGACCCCAAAAAAGCAGGTTCATTTACATTGATATTGGCACCAGCGCCGGCCAGGTTGAGTCGTTTTGGACCCGAAGATCAAAAGTTCCACTAACCCTGGACAACCAAATAATTACACATGTTTCGCAGCACGATGATATTGTTATTCAAACCGCGGTTCCCGGTATTGGTAAAGACGGCGGCCCCAACTGCGCTACGGTAAAACCTTTTGCAGGATGGACGATAGCACAACAACCGGGTAAATAAGTAATTCAATTAAACATGACCACCCTACAACGCACCACAGCAGCCGATCCTCATTTTATACAATTGGTACAATTGCTCGATGATGACCTTGCCATCCGCGACGGGGAGGATCATTCGTTTTATGACCAGTTTAATAAGATCATTCATATTAACCATGCAGTAGTATTATACTGTGATGAAATACCAGTTGGCTGTGGCGCGATAAAACCATTTGATACGCAAAGCGCCGAGGTAAAGCGCATGTACATATTACCAGCGCACAGGGGCAGCGGACTGGCCGGCCAAATACTGGCGGAACTTGAACAATGGGCTGCGGAGGTAGGATACACCCAATGCATTTTAGAAACCGGTAAAAAGCAGCCCGAAGCGATAGCCCTATATAAAAAAAATGGTTATGAGGTTACAGCTAACTATGGCCAGTACCACGGCGTTGAAAATAGTGTTTGCATGTGTAAACGCCTTGTGGGGTAACTCCAACTTCGATTCAAGAAAAAGAAGCAGACGGAATATGCCGATCCTGGACTGCCAATTTCAATATTAACCACTCAAAATGTCCATTGCCCAAAGCAATACCAATAAACATTCACTTGCGGGTAATCAATCTCATTATTGATATTTACATTGGTCTTGATATAATTTATTAGGAATGCCTTTGATGATATATCTTAAATTTAAGGCACATAGTGTAACTATAATTACAATTTAGTTTATGCTTATTACCGAACAATCAGTGGCATTACACGAAACGCTGCAATAGACGGGCTATGGTTCGTTTAAAGATTTTGCCCTTGTAAAAGCGAAAGAAAAACTATTAGAAAAAATAAAGATGTGCCCTCAACACATTAAAAAGTTTGAAGGTAAATAGGGAGTTGATTACACTGGTTTTTTCAAAACCTTGCATCAATTAAACTATCCTTTACTCGAAAAAGAGAGGATAGTGCAGAATGGAATGCAGAATTAAAGCATTTCAATATTTTACAAAAAAGGTTAGCTCGTGTTAAATGATGATAGTTACAAGTTTGCTCTCACTCAAAAATTTCCAAATGCAATTATTTCGTTAAACCTTTATTACCAATATTAAAACGAACGGTAAGGTTCAACTTTTGTGGAGTTATTAAAAACCTACCATTATGAAAAAAGTTTACATTCTTTGCTTCGTTTGTTTGTTCTCGCACCTCTTAACGGGTTGCAGTAAAGAAGTTTTTAAGTCGTACGACAGGCGGGTGATAGGCACCTGGAAATTACACGATATTGATAAGTTTGGTTTTGGAAGATCTAACAATATACCCTTTGGTGAGGATGGGATATTTACCTTTGGCGATAATGGTCAATTGACGTACTTATCTGGTAGAAATGTGTACAAAGGCAGCTGGGATATCATAAAAAATTTCCGTGATGACAACAACGTAAATACGTTGCACATAACCCTCATAGATTTTGTTAACCAGCAGGTAATAACAGAATATTTTAGCAGAATATTATTTACAGGCACTAACCGTTTTAATACGTCCATAAACGAAAGTTTAAGAACCTACGTTTTTAGGTTTGTGAGACAATAAATATTACTGATTAGTATCCTTAAATGATTGCCGCTATTTGGTAAACTCAATGCTAAATATAAAATCATGATAAAAAAGGCTGAATAAGATTACCAACAGTACAGAGTGCGACCTCTATAATCATAGAGGCAGGCTGCAACGACTGCCGAAAACTGCTATAAAGCTTGGTTCCAAAATATAAGCACCAGATTGCGTATAGTCATTTATCCTTAGGTATACTAAAAATAGTTTTAATCGCCTTTGAGGAGGAAATTTTGGTAATACGATACGATATTATCGTCAGATTTGTGATTTACAAACAATGCAAAAAAGCTTTGCTTTTACCAAAATGATTAACACCTTAGCAAACATAGCCTTAATAATACACGGTGGCAGCGGCCAAATACACGAACAACCACTGTCGTTAATAAAACAAACGGCCTACAAAAAATTAATCAGCGAAGCATTGCAGGCGGGTTTTACATTGTTACAACAAGGCCACACCGGTGTTTCGGCGGTGGAAACTGCCATTAAAATTTTGGAGGACGGCCCGCTGTTTAATGCAGGCCGCGGGGCTGTCTTTGCTAATAATAAACAAATTGAACTGGATGCCTCCATAATGGATGGAGCCAACTTTAAAGCTGGTGCCGTTGCCGGAGTCAAAACGATAAAAATTCCGATTACCGCCGTCAGGATGGTGATGGAAAATTCAGGGTATGTTTTACTGACCGGCACGGGCGCAGAGCAATTTGCCACCTTAAATAAACTGGATATAGTTGACCCGTCTTACTTTAAAACAGCTGATCGCTGGCAACAGATAATTGACATTAAAAAAAGAGAGGATGCCAATGCAATCATACATCCTTCCTTAAAATTTGGAACCGTTGCTGCGGTGGCTATAGACAACCTCGGCCACCTGGCAGCAGGAACCTCCACCGGGGAATGCTTAACAAAAAATTTGGCCGGGTGGGCGACTCATCAATCATTGGCGCAGGCACTTATGCAAACCATATCTGTGCAGTTTCGGGCACAGGTCATGGTGAGTATTTTTATACGACATACCGTGGCCAGGGAAGTAGCCTCATTAATTGAATACAAATATCTGCCAGTTGGCATTGCCGCCCAAACAGTGCTCAATAATGTATTAGCGGCAGGCGGCAGAGGTGGTTTAATTGCAATTGACAGTTTTGGCAACCTTGCCATGCCACACACCACCCAGGGCATGTTTTGGGCCTACATAAAAGCAAAAGGGGAGGCGGTAATGAACGTATGCAACATGATTATAGAATAATTAAAAATTACCCAATCCGTTTTGCTGCTAAAACCAACACGATTAACCCAAAGAAAATTTGTATTATACAAACCGAAACTTTAAAATTTAAACTTGAGTATTTACAAGGTTCTCCGCCCATTTAGCTGCTATGTCTTCTAAAATTTTACCAACACTGTCTAAATTTAATTTATAACATTACATAATTCGGTAACTTGACCTTAATCCACAAACAACTAACGCTTATTTTATTATGGGAAAATATTCCCTGCCTAAAGGCTTATGCAAACAACGTATAGTTCCTTTCAAATGGTTTATCATTTATGTCAGAATAATAGGCTCGTGTTTGCTGGTTTGTTTATCCTTAGCCGGGTATACCCAAAACCTAACTGGTAGCTTTAAAATAAATGGCAGGCTGGCTGTACGGGGAGAAACTATACAGGTTTGTGTTGGTGCAAAACTGTTATTTGAAAACGCCGATCCAATTGCTGAACGGTTATTTTGGCGCTTTAAGAATGGAACACCTCCCACATCTGCCAGCCTATCTTTTGTTACAGTTACCTTTAACAATGTTGGTACCGATAGCGCAGTGCAGGTAGCCGTCAGGGGAAACGATACGGTGGTAACCTTTGTACTGGTAAAGGTTAACAATACCCGCCCTGCCGCAGCTTACACCTTTACCCCGGCCAACGAATGTGGCAATATTCCTATACAATTTGATGGAACAACCAGTACGGGTACCGGACTTACCTACCGCTGGAACTTTGGCGATGGAAACTCCGCCACCACCGGGCAGCCATCGCACCAGTTTCTATCTGCTATCGGTCTATCGGGCACACAACCCTTCCCGGTGCAATTGATTGTAACCAATAACCTTCAATGCAGCGATACCGCAGTAAGAATAGTAACCGTAAAAAAAATTCCAGATGCAAAACTGGGCAATCCAAACACCGACATAGATACCATCAGCTACCAGGGCGTTACCACCTTTAGAAAATGCATAAACATACCCATACACGTTTTTAAATTCACCAACGCCACTACAACACAGTCCATCAATACCAAATACACCATACAATGGGGCGATAACAGCCCCGACAGCGTATTTACCTCCTGGCCTGCTAACGTTATTATATCGCATCCATACACCATAGGCCAGCACTTTTTAACCCTCACCGTGGATGGCAGCACTGGCTGTAAAGGCATAAAAAAGTACAATATCTTTTTGGGCACCAACCCTGCGGGAGGCTTTGCCAGCCCCGGTAATACCAACATTTGTAGCAACAACAATTTAAGCTTTATTATTTCGGGCTATGCCAACAACCCACCGGGCACCTCGTACACTATTGTTACCAACGATGGCACGCCAGTTGAAACCTTTCAACACCCACCCCCAGATACTGTAACCCATTTTTTTGCTGTTGCCTCTTGCGGCTTTTCAAGCAGCAATGGCTTTCAAAACTATCTAAACGCATACAGTTCTACACTCATTATTCAAAACCCCTGCGATGCAACCAGTATAGGTGTAATACCCATTTATGTTTCGGGTATACCCAAAGCCAACATATTTATTTCACCAACGCCCAATATCTGCGTTAATAATACCATCTCCTTTTTTAATATTTCATCGGGTGGTGGAGTAATTACTACGCTTGGCGGCGGTAATTCCAGTTGTACCCTCAATTCAAAACAGGTGTGGGTTATTTCACCCTCCACGGGCTACAACGTTACCAACGGCATTCAAGGCAATCTTAATAACTCGCCACTCAATACCAACAGTTGGGTTACCGGTACTAATTTTCTTAATGTTAATTTTACCACAGCCGGCACCTACAATGTAAAAATGTATGTAGGTAACGACCGCTGCGGCACCGATACCATTTCCCGCATTGTTTGCGTACGCAATCCGCCAAAAGCTTCGTTTGTATTAAGTAAGAATACAGGCTGCGCCCCCGACTCAATCACTATTAATAATACCTCGCCATTGGCGGGCTGCCAGGGCGATACCTATAGCTGGGATGTAATGTATAGCGATGCACTTGGTTGCGCCGGTGTTGGTGGCACCAGTTTTAGCTACACCCAGGGCGCCAACTCAAATACCAAAAACCCCGGCCTGGTATTTAATAAGGCTGGCAGGTATATCATTAAATTAACGGTGTCGTCAATCGGCACGGGTTTTACCTGTGCTAACGCCACCTTTACCGATACCTTTTTTGCCCGGGCAAAACCCAGGCCCGTTATTAACCCCATTGGTGCGGTTTGTATTGGTAACGATATTACGCCCACCGTAACGGTCAACAATTGTTACAATACCACGCCAGCCAGCTATCTATGGGTATTTACCGGTGGCACTCCCGATACTTCGCTATTACAAACTCCCGGAAGTATTAGCTACAGCGCCATAGGTAATTTTCCCGTTAAGCTATCGGTCACCAACGAGTGCGGCACTGCTACGCTAACCGATACCGCACGTATTACTTCTACGCCAACAGCCAATGCCGGTGCTCATAAAACCACCTGTAGCAACCAATCCATACCTTTGGGCAGCAGTCCGGCAGCCGGCATTGCCTATGGCTGGAAACCAACTACCGGTCTTAACAACAGCATTGTTGCCAACCCGCTGTTAACTTTCGCCTATAACGGACCCTCAGCCGATACCGTGCTTACCTATGTATTGACTGCCTCCGCCGGCCCTAATTGCTCCAGCACCGATACCGTATTAATAACCATAAAAAAGAACCCGTCAATAGCTGTAACACCCCAAACCGTTGCCGTCTGCGCCGGTTCGGGCACAATGCTTACCGCATCGGGCAGTGTAAGTTATACCTGGTTGCCTGCGGCTGGCCTTAACCAAACCACCGGCGAAAGTGTGGAGGCCGCGCCTTCATCTACCACCCAATACACGGTTACCGGCTTGGGTGCCAATGGCTGCACTGCACAGGCTGCAACACAGGTATCAGTCATAAATTTTTTAAATGTTCAGGCGGGTGCCGATACCCTGGCCTGTAATACCAGCACGGCGGTACAACTTACGGGTTCACCTGCGGGCGGTGTTTGGTCAGGTAGCAATTTTCTATCCCCTGCCGGGGCTTTTAATGCAACCGTTGCGGGCAATGGGGTGTACAAACTTTTTTATACAGCAGGCAACGGCGGTTGCCTTAGTAGCGATAGCGTATTGCTTACCATTATTAATGCACCGGTAGCCAATGTGGGCAATGACACCGTTGTTTGCCAAAGCAGTACTTTTTTTCAATTAAAAGCTATGCCTGGCGGCGGAAGATGGACAGGTAGTACACAAGTATCGGGCAGCGGATTGTTTAACCCGGCCACTCCCGGAACGTATAGCCTTATGTACACCATTGGTGGCGGCACCTGCATAGGCCGCGATACAATTATTGTAACCGTAAGCGGCGGTATCGCCAACAACCTCATAAGCGGTAATCAATCTATTTGTACTGGCAACCAGCCATCCACTATTAACGGACAAAATATTAGCGGCGGCGGTGGCACCCCAACCTATCGGTGGCAGCAAAGTACCGATAGCCTTTTGTTTACCACCATTACCGGGGCAAATGCGGCCAGCTATCAACCCCTCATTTTAACACAAACCACCTGGTACCGACGACTGGCCGCTACCACTGTTTGTGGCGGCCCCGAAACCAATACCAGCAACCTAATAAACATCACCATTAACCAAAACGCCATTGCGTTTTTTAACCCAATCAATACCGTTGGCTGCATACCCTTTGCCATTACCCCGGCCATCATAAACCTTACGCCCTATAACAACCTGGTAAAGGAATACCGCTGGCTGGTAAACGGCAATTATATAGGTAGCGGCCAAAACTTTCCCGGCTATACCATGCGCAACAATGCCGACAGCATTACTATTACCCTTGTGGCGGTAAGCGCCTTTGGTTGCAAAAACGATACATTATCAAAAGGCTTCACCACCCTCGAAAGGCCCGATCCATCGTTTACCCAAACCGGTACCATTGGTTGCGGGCCGCTAAATATTTCGTTTGCAAATACAACCCCCAATGCCCCCCGGTACACCTACCTGTATAATTTTGGACAGGGCCAAACCAGCACCGCCGTACAACTTGGCTCCATTACTTTTCCAATAAATCCTAATTATGGCGATACCGTGTACCGCATTAGCCAAACCACGTTTTCGGCCTGCGATACTATTACCAACACCAGCACCGTAACCGTTCGTGCCCAGCCAAAAGCATTGTTTACGCCCAACCGTACCGAAGGCTGCAGCCCTATGCGGGTAAATTTTACCAATACCAGCCGTGGCAGTAACGCCAATTATATGTGGAGTTTTGGCGATGGCACTCCGTCCATACCAGCCACCACACCCGGTATTCAACACACCTTTACTACCGGGGTTAAAAACACCTTTTATGTAAAGCTTACCGGTACCAACGATTGTGGCAGCGACTCCCTGGTATATGCTATTGTAGTCAACCCCAATTCCATCCATATTGATTTTGCGCTAAATGGTAACGAGCGGTTTGGCTGTGCACCACATACCGTCAACTTTGTAAACAACACCAGCGGTGCCAACACCTTTATGTGGAATTTTGGCGATGGAACCACCCTGTCAACTTTACAAGGCATAGATACGGTAAGGCATACCTATACCACCTCCGGCAATTTTAATGTGCAGTTGCTGGCGGCCAATGGTTGCAACGATACTACCGATACCGAACAGATTACCGTGCAGGTACAACCCGTGGTGGCTTTTACCGCCTCTCCGCTGCAAACCTGTGTTAGCGATACCATACGTACCACTAATACCAGCGATACCAACATCAGCTACCGCTGGCGGTTTGGCGATGGCACCACGGCTTCAACCCGCAGTCCGCAAAAGGTGTATACCCAACCGGGTAACTACCGCATATCGTTGGTGGGCAGCCGCGTGTTTGCACAGGGCCTTAGTTGTAGCGATAGTGCCTTTGCCAACATCGTTATCCGCGATACCATACCCGGCAATTTTACGGTGAGCGACAGTATCGGCAACTGTATTCCCTTTACCGTTTTGTTTACCAACAACAATGCTTCCAATAACAATCAATGGACGTTTGGCGATGGTACCAGCGGCACCGGTATTGCCACCACGCATACCTATACCCGACCCGGCAATTATTTAGTTACGCAAACCAGCCGGTCGGCCGAAGGCTGCACCTATAAAGCAATCAAAAACATTTCGGTTACCGCACCCGTGGGCAGCCTCGCCTACACAGGCGGCTATACCTGCAGGGGCAATGGCATTCGCTTTGAGGTAAAAGCCACCAATACAACCAACTACACCTTTGTGTTTGGCGATGGGGACTCGCTTACTACTACCAATGCGGTGGTCACCCATCAATACAACCAGCCGGGCAGTTATGTACCCTATGCATGGCTAAACACAGGCACCTGTCGCCAAAAAGTATTTACCGGCGATACCATAAAAGTCGATCGGATTAAGGCGGGCTATACCTACAACCAGCAATACACTTGCGGTAATACCGCCACCCGGTTTGCCGATACCTCCTATTCGTTTTTCGGCATCCGTACCTGGCAGTGGAATTTTGGCGATGCCACCATATCCTCTGCACAAAACCCGGTTAAAAACTACACCCAAAACGCCCTCAACTTTGTACAGTTGCAGGTTATTGGCAACAGTGGTTGTACTGCCACTGTTACGCTGCCCATTCAAACTTTTGTACGCAATTATCCTCAGGTAACCATTGGTGCCGATAGCACAGGCTGTACCGGCCAGCCGGTTACTATGCGTGCATTGGTGGTTTCGGCCGACTCCGTATCTACCAACAACTGGCTATTTGGAAACAACACATCCGCAGGTGGTCTTAATGTAAAACCAGTGTACAATAGCGCTGGCATGTACACGGTAAGGCTTATTGCGTCCACTATTTTTGGCTGTAGCGATACGGCTAGTAAAACCATCGGCATTAATGCAAGCCCTGTTGTAAATGCCGGACCTAACACGTTAATTTGTCTTGGCCGGCAAGCCCGTTTGCAGGCCACCGGCGCAAGCAGCTACGAGTGGTTACCCGCTAACTTTTTAAGCTGTACCAACTGTGCCAACCCTGTGGCTACTGCCACCATTAGCACCGCGTATGTGGTAAGGGGTACCAATGCACAAGGCTGTACATCGGCCGATACCATGTTAGTAGAAGTAATACAACCTATAAAAGTAACCGTGTCGCCTGACGATACCATTTGTATTGGCGACCGCACACAATTATTTGCCAGTGGAGGCACCCGGTTTTTGTGGAGCCCCGCTAACGGCCTAAGCAGCGCCACCGAACCCAACCCGGTGGCCACCCCGGCCAAAACCACGCCGTACCGCGTTATTACCAGCGATCGCTATAATTGCTTTGCCGACACCGGCTACGTAACCGTAGTGGTAGGCCCTTACCCTACAATAAAACTGGGCACCGGCACATTGGTGGTTGCAGGTACGGCCATATCTTTTAACCCAACTTTTACCAACGGCCCCTTTAAAAACTATCAGTGGATACCCGATGTGGGCCTTAGTTGCAGCACCTGCCCCAACCCGGTGGCCACCATAAACAACAACATCACCTACAGGCTAACCGCCGAAAACATTTATGGCTGCAGCGCCAGCGATACTATTAGCTATACCGTACAATGCCAGGAGGCGCAGCAGGTGTTTGTACCCAATGCCTTTAGCCCCGATGGCGATAATGTAAACGATGTATTAATGGTGCGGGGCCGTGGCATAGCAACGGTAAAATATTTCAGAATTTTTAATAGGTGGGGCGAGTTGGTATTTGAGCGCAACAACTTTAACCCCAACGATCCATCGCAGGGTTGGGATGGCCGCATACGCGGGCAGGCGGGCAACCCCGATGTGTATGTGTACACCGCCGAGGTAATTTGCTCGGCAGGGGGCGTGTTTGTAAAAAAGGGGAATGTAACATTGTTTAGATAGTGGAGCGGGTAATGCCGGCAAAGCATTATTGCCTGGCAGCAAAAAGGCAATTAATGAGTGAAGGCGGATTAAATGTTAATACCAGCAAGAAATCAGTAGGTGGCCTGCCTAAAGCCTGCCTCTGCAACTGTAAAGGTCGCAATCTCTGCCAGTTCCGGTTTGGCAGGCGTTCCGGTCAGGTCGGCTTTTATTGGCAAAGCAACGTGCATTGTAAATAAAATATTGGGAAAGCATCATGAAGGGGGACTAATTTTTAATACCAGCAAAAAATCATTGAGCATCATCCTTGCGTCGCAATCCTTTCATCGGCAAACCATTGGGCGGCTACAACGAGGTGTAAACAGATAATAGTAAGGCGGGTTAAATGCTGATGCTATCAAAAGATTATCGGGCGGCATCTTTACCCGCATGGATGATTAGGACCAGACGGGTGTCGCCATCCACGTCCTTCCTGTCAGCCGGGTGTTCAAAGGCAAACCATTGGGCGGCTACAAAAAGGTAATAATAAAGCATAGTTAATGCCGGGCGAAAGATTTTTAGATAGAGCCATAAGGCGGACAGGGTATTGATGAATTGATATTCAATAAAAGCTGAATAGAAGGCAAATGGCACAAGGGAGCGTCGCAAGAATTTTGAAAAGTGTACTAATGATGACCAAAAAAAAATCTAAAAAAAATGTACGTATGAAACCATATTTACTACTAATTACCCTGTTACTGAGGCTGGCTTCGGGCCGGGCACAGGACCTTAATTTTTCGCAATTTTATGAACAGCCACTATTGCGCAACCCGGCGCTGTCAGGCATTTTTAATTGCAACTTCAGGGTTAAAAGTGTATTCCGTAACCAATGGCAAAGTGTAACGGTGCCCTACCAAACTACGGGCCTGAGTGTGGAAATGAAGTTTCCGGGAAATGCCGGCAACTGGCACGGAGCCGGGCTGCAGGTAATGCACGATGTAGCGGGCGATAGCCGCCTTAGCCGTACCATGGTGCTGCCCGGCTATAGTTACCACCTGCAACTAAAGGAGCAAAACTACCTGAGCTTTGGCGTGCTGGCAGGGCCCGTAAGCAGCCGCTTTGACCCCAGCAGACTTACCTGGAACGACCAGTTTGTAAACGGACAATACCTGCCAACCAACCCCACACAACAACAACTGCTCAACACCAATCGTACTTACCTTGATGTGGCCGTGGGCCTTATTTTTAGTCGCCCGTTGGGCGAGTTGGGCGATATGTATGTTGGTGGCTCGTTGTTTCATGCCAACCAGCCGGTGGTTAGTTTTAGCGCCGCCAACAACAACCGCCTGAACCGCAAGCTGGGCGTAAATATGGGTTTAACCGTACCCTCGGGCGCCCGCAACAGTTTTACCATGTACGGTGATGGATTTTGGCAAGGCGGTAACCAACAGTTTATGTTCGGTGGCTTTTATGCTATTGGGCTGGCCGATGAATACTACGACGAACAAAACAAAACGAGCCTTAGCCTCGGCGGCGTGTACCGCTGGGACGATGCATTTATACCCGTACTTAAACTGGACGTAAAGCAGTTTAGTATTGGCCTTAGTTACGACGTAAATGTGTCAAAGCTAAAAACGGCCTCGCAAAGTCGCGGTGGGTTTGAGCTTACCCTTAGTTACCGTAACTGTAGCATTGGCGGCGACCGTAACGGGCTGCCCTGCCCAAGGTTTGGTGGTAATTTTTAAACATACTTTAACCTGTGCCGCACTACCTTCAACCCAATGAAACTGCTATTGCTGCTACTTACTATACTATGTGTGCATTTTTCCGCCATGCCACAGGCAGGCGATTTTGTAGTGGTTCAAAAAAATGGCCGTACCGTAAAAAGTTTTTTTAAAGGTGCCAATGTGCGCTTTGCCACCGATGGCGGCAACTGGTACGATGCCCGAATTGAAAAAGTAAGCAACGACAGCATATTTTTTAAGCAGGTGATTGTGCAGCAGGTAGGCACTTCGTTTGGCGTAGCCCGGCTCGATACCATGACCACCTATATGCAAAAAGTACACTACCGCGATATTGTGGCCATACCCCGCCGAAAGGAATCGTTTGGCTATGTAAAAAACGGCACCCTGTTTATGCTGGGTGGTGCAGGCTATGCCGCCCTAAACCTTATTAACAGCGCCTCCCAGGCCTACGCGCCGTTTGGCAGAGACAACCTGCCGCTGCTGGGCACTGCCGCAGGGGTATTTTTAGTTGGTAAGGTGTTAAAAAAAACGCATCGCTATTATCTGCCGATAGGCAAAAAATACACGCTGCGGTATATTAGGGCCTGAGGGGCGGTTGTGCGGGGTTGCTTATATTGCGCCTTTATGCAGGCCCATGACCATTAAAGATGTATTCAAAAAATTTTTCAGGCGGTTTTTTAAACTGGTGTTTTGGCTTTGGCTGTACAGCACCATTTACCTGGTGGTATGCAAATGGATTATGCCGCCCGTAACCCTTACCCAAATAATGAGCCTGGTAGAAGGGTATGGATTAAAAAGAGATTATGTAAACTATAATGAGATGGCCCCTTCGGCTAAACTGGCGGCCATGGCCAGCGAAGACCAGTTGTTTCCCGACCATAACGGCTTTGACTGGAAGTCGCTTGAAAAGAGCATGCAAACCAATACCCGCAAGCGAAAAAAAACCCGTGGTGCCGGCGCAAGCACCATTAGCCAGCAGGTAGCCAAAAATGTATTTCTTTGGCAAGGCAGTGGTATAATGCGCTATGTGCGCAAAATACCGGAGGTTTATTTTACCGTGCTTATTGAATGGATATGGGGCAAGGAACGAATATTGGAAGTGTATTTGAACATAGCCGAAATGGGCGAAGGAATTTTTGGCATAGAAGCCGCCTCGCAGGCCTATTTTAAAAAACCGGCCTCAACCCTTAGCCGTGCACAAGCCGCCATTATCATATCAAGCCTGCCCAGCCCAAAGCGCTATACGGTAAAACCTATGAGCCGCTGGGTAAGCTGGCGCTACCCACGGGTAATGCAGCAAATGAGCAATATTGACGATGACCCCGATGTGCAGACGTTAGTTTATACTTCTAAAAACAAAAAGTAAGGGGGGAAACTGGGCGTTGGATTTAATGGTGCATTTTTGGTTGGGTTATAAGAAAATTAACTGGCCACTCCATTTCAATTTGTTGTTATAATTACAATACTAACCAACATTCATTTCACAATCACAAATCCATCAATGCAATCAAAATGGTTGATAACAAAAATCTAATGATAACACGTATTACGATAATATTTACGCTTTTAATGCTATCCATAACTATAACTTATGGTCAAAAATTTGAACCATTAGCGTTAGCCAAAAAATTATTTGGCAAAGACAGCGTTACTAATATGGGAGACTATATTACAGGGGAATACAAAGGACAACCTAATGGACAATCTTTTCCAAAAGATGTAATAATAGTATTTTCCTTACTGGGACAAAAAGATAAAACGGCTGTGGTAGCAATGACAATTTTAGACTCATCAGGCAACGGTCTTGACACCTATTTGCATTTTGAGAAGGACACTGTTTGGAAAATGAATGCTTTTAGGGCATTGGCAATGACCGGCATAATTGAACAAGTGAAAATTGAACTTGAAAAAATGACACCACAACAAGTGGACGATATTATTGCCAGGTCAAAAAAGAAGAAGAAAAACGATTTCTCAATGTTTACATCAAGGGAGGATTATTACTTTCAATTAGGTAATGCAAAACTAACCATTGAATTAGATGCAAACATCGCAAAACACTTTCTGACAAATCAGGCAGAATTTGAACGAATTAACAATGTAGTATTTAACGAACTTGAAAGTAAAAATGGTAATGAAGAAGGGAAATTGAAATTGCTTGAAAATGTGAAGGCAGACTATCGCAAATTATTTATCTCATCGGTATCTTTTGGTGACTATGAAGTTTGCAGTAATTGCTTAAACTTTTTAATTGGCGGAATACTAGATAATACTGTTGGATACTTATTTATAAAAGACAGAAAAGACTTACCAGAGATGAACCCAGATGGAATAATTTTCATTAAAGAAATAGGAAACGGTTGGTACATTTACAAGAGGACTTAACAACCAAACCGAGAAAAGATTACTAAACTCGGTTTGGCAATATGGCTACAGGCAGCCCGACGTCGCGGATCAAAGGCATTTGGCTATTCATTGGCAGTTTCAGCTTAATGTTATAAATTAAGCAGCAATAGCAATCATTAAATTTATTACTTTATCGGCTTCACCTGTGAAATGAAATAATACGGAATACCACCATAATGCCGAGCCACAACGATCATTGATATAGCAAAAAAAAGGGAATTTACAATAGCCGTAGCAGTAATAAAAAGATTAGTAATTAATTAAAATGAAAGTACCTGCCAGAATTATTTTTGCCGCCATTCATCAATTTTTTTTCGGGTTGCCGCAACTGTATTTAATTGCTTTGGGGTAAAGGTGGGTCCGCTTATAAGCAATTTCCTATTTGCTTCCCTTTCTATATCAACCGGAGCAATTACTTCTACTTCTTGCTTAAGTTTTGTCAATTGTATGGCTGCTGCTTCATTAAATGCCAGGCCGTTTTTAAACAATGCAAAAAGCCTAAACATGGCAACCGGTATTAGTATAAAATCAGGTTTTTTATATTATAGCAACTTTTCTACAGCGTGTATTGCCTGTTTTAAACGCTGGTCATAGTTGCCACTAATGGTTATAAAAGAAATGGATTGCCGCGAAAGTGTATTGTGATAAATGGTAAATAACTGCCTTCGTACATTTTCATCGGGATACTCCCGCATTTCGTCCCGTACCCACGGCAGGTCAGTATAGCATAAAAGGTAAAGGTTGTATTTGCGTTGTTGTATCTGTTGTAAAATGTAGCCATGGCATTTACCAAAAACAAATTCGCACCAAACCCGCATTACCTGCATATCTGTATCAATAAACAACGGCCTCGGTTCAGTATTTTGTTTTGTTTTCATTTTTGCTACAAATACATCCTCTTGCGCTAATTGCCCCTGCGCAATGGTAAGCAGTTGGCTGTAAGTATACCCCGTTCCATTTTTCTCCAAAAAATTGCGGGCATATTCGGGGCACCAAAGGGTATCAAAATGCTGTGCCAGTTGTTTGCAAAGGGTACTTTTGCCGGTACTCTCCGGGCCAATAATTACCACTTTAATTATTTTACTCATTGGGGTGGGCAGTTTTAAGTTGGGTATAATTACTGGCACGCCTTCTCCATTCAATCAGTCCGGCTACGGCCATTATTAATAAAATAAAATAATAAACGGTAGTAAAGGCATATCCTTTTACGTAATACAATGGCATAGAGGCTATGTCAGTCAAAATCCACCATATCCAGCTTTCCACTTTCTTTTTTGCCATTAACCACATACCGGTAAAGGCGCTGGCACTGGCAAAGGCATCGGCCCACGGTATGGTCCCTGGCGCAAAACTCTTTTTTAGTACACTCAGTGCCAGGTATATGATAATAAAAAATGCTCCAAAAAATAATATGTGGCCTGCCCACTCCCGCTTGCTGGCAGTAGTAATTTTTACCAAAGGGGCTTTTACCACATCTTTTTTTATCCATAACCACCAACCATAAATGCTCATTATGGTATAATACAGGTTTACTGCGGCCTCGCCCAACAAGCTTTCTTTAAGGCTTAAGTAAATATAAAAAGTGGTGTTTATAAGGCCGGTTGGGTACACCAGTATATTTTCTTTTCGGGAAAAAGCTACGCTTACAATGCCCGATATTACCGCCAAAAATTCAAGCAACCGGGTTTGCAGCAGGCTCTTGTAAAACTGGCTTAAAAATGCAGGTATATCCAACCAGGTATTTTTTAGGTAGATGTATAAATTCATTTCCAATGTGGGCCACATACCATTTCCATTACAATGCCCGTTGGTTAATTAATCGCGGTAACTAAAGGCCGGCTTTCTTCAACTTCTTCAACAGTATTTGACAAACACATTACCGCAGCGTCAAAATTGGTAAAAGCACCAATATTACAGCCGCGGTTTGTGGCTACCATTTAAAAAAAGCAGCCCGCTTGTAACTGTCGTCGTTCATGGAAAGTATGGCTGTTTTTCGCCTAAAGGGGAGGCCATAGTTTACCGGGCTGCTTGCCAGTTCAAACACAGTAAGCTTTTATAATATGGACAATGTTTTGCGAATATTAACCAACATTGGACGGTCTTTTTTTAACTGATGCCTTTTGCGCCAGCGATTGCAACATGCCCTTTATTGTTTCCATATCCAATTGGCCGGTGGGTGTAGTTCGTATTCTATCGCCAAATTGTATACTTTCAATATTTAAATCCATAGGCATGCTTTAAGCTGGCATTTCACAGCAATATAAATTTACATTGGTAACAGGCCCACGTGTATTTATACAAACGCATTCCAACCCTGGGCCGTAAGCTTGTGGCTATTACCCCCTTTGGTAATAATATGTATTCCCTCTTCAATAGGAGTCATATAACCGATTACCGAAATTTCCTCGTTCAACACAATTTTGTCGTGGTCGGCCTGGTCAATGGTAAATAACAACTCATAATCCTCACCACCGCTTAATGCACAGGCAGTGGGGTCAAGTTCCAGCTTGTAGGCAAACTGTTTGGCTTCGTCGTGCACCGGTATTTTATCTTCGTACAGCCTGCAGCCAATAACACTTTGTTTGCATATATGTAGCACCTCGCTGCTAAGGCCATCGCTTATATCCATCATGCTGGTGGGCATAATACCCGCAGTTTCAAAAAATGCTACTATATCCTTTCTTGCTTCGGGTTTTAACATACGCCCTACAATGTATTGCTGCTCTTCCAGGTCGGGCTGTATTTCGGGGCTTTCCAAATAAATCTTCTTTTCCCGCTCTAAAATGGTGAGGCCCAAAAAGGCACCACCCAGGTAGCCACTAACACATAAAAGATCGCCTGTTTTAGCACCACTTCGTTTTACAATTTTACCGGGCGCCACCTCGCCAATGGCAGTTACACTAATTACAAAACCCTTATTACTGGTGGTGGTATCGCCTCCTATCAAATCTACCTGGTACTTTTGGCAGGCGGCAAAAACGCCCTCGTAAAACTCATCCAACGCTTCCACACTAAAGCGGTTGCTAAAAGCAATGTTTACCGTTACCTGTGTGGGGGTTGCGTTCATTGCGTATATATCGCTAAGGTTTACCACTATGCTTTTATACCCCAGGTGGCGCATAGGCGTGTACATCAGGTCAAAATGTATTCCTTCTACCAACATATCGGTGCTAATTACTGTTTGTTTGCCAAAGTGGTCAATAACGGCGGCATCGTCGCCCACACCCAAAACGGTCGATGCATTTAATATCTCAAAGTTTTTTGTAAGATGCTCTATCAATCCAAACTCGCCTAAGGAGGCTATTTCTGTTCTGTTTTCCATTAATGCTTTTTTAAATACGGTTTATAAGCAAGCTATGCCAAAGGGTAAAGGTGCTTAATGAAAAGTAACTTCTGGTAGCCATTGCCCGTTGCATGAGGCTACCAATTGGTTATGAATAAGTCCATTAGTAGCTACAATACCATGCTGGTAAGGCGAGTACGCCTCCCCTTTAAGGTTGGTAACCTTGCCACCGGCCTCCTGTACAATTAATAAACCCGCTGCGCTGTCCCACGCTTCCAGTTTGTGCTCGTAAAAGCCATCAAAACGCCCTGCCGCAACCCAACACAAGTCAATGGCTGCACTGCCCAGCCGCCTAACTGGTATGCCAGCCCTTATAAACTTGCTAAAAACGTCAAGGGGGCCGTTTTCCATATCAAGGTAAGTGTACGGAAAACCAGTAACCAAACAAGCTTTGTGAAGGTCAGGTTGTAGGCTAACAGCTATTTTTTTGTCGTTTAGCGTAGCCCCCAGCCCGCGCTCTGCAATAAAAAATTCGTTCATAATTGGGTTATACACCGCGCCCATTATAATTTCCCCATCGTACTCAAGCCCAATACTTACACAACAAAGCGGAATGCCATTGGCAAAGTTTACTGTACCGTCAATAGGGTCAACTATCCACTTATAGGCACTGTCCATAGTAAGCAAACCGGTTTCTTCGCCCAGTAAATTATGGTCGGGGAAGGCGTTGCGAATAACGTCAAAAATTACTCTTTCTGACTCATGGTCAGCTTCGGTAACCAGGTTATTTATGCCTTCTTTATGCGAAATTTTAAATTCGCCCTCAAAATAATGTTGCAAAACTTTTGCACCTTCTCTTACCGCCTGTATCAGTGTTTGTTTGAGCATGTTACAAAGATAGCCGCTCACTTTTATGATAAAATGCACTACCCGTGGTTATTTTGTTTCACATTTGCAGAAAAAACTCGTATTTCGTAATTGATTAATTAAAACTGCTTGCAGCTATCAGTAATTATAGTAAATTTTAATGTTAAGTACTTTTTAGAGCAATGTATTTGTTCGCTAATACAGGCTACAAGGGGTATTGATACAGAAATATGGGTAGTTGACAACGCCAGTACCGACGGCAGTGTTGAGTTTATTAAACATCATTTTTCAAATATTAGGCTTGAGGCAAACGAAAAAAATGTAGGTTTTGCCAAAGCTAACAACCAGGTGCTGGCAAAATGTACCGGCGATTATGTGTTGTATTTAAACCCCGATACTTTACTGGCCGAAGATAGTATACAAAAATGCCTTTCGTTTTTTGATACGCACCCTTACGTTGGTGGCCTTGGCATACGTATGTTAGATGGGGAGGGTAAATTTTTGCCCGAAAGCAAGCGGTCCTTTCCAACACCGCTTATTTCATTATTTAAGCTGGTAGGCCTAAGCGCCCTGTTTCCTACTTCGCGGTTTTTTGCAAAATACAACCTGGGTAACCTGCCACAACACCAAACCAACGAGGTAGATGTGTTGTCGGGCGCATTTTTAATGGCTCCGTTACCGTTATTAAAAAAATTAAAAGGTTTTGACGAAACCTTTTTTATGTATGGCGAAGACGTTGACCTAAGCTACCGCATACAGGAGGCGGGTTATAAAAACTACTATTTTGCCGATAGTGCTATTATACATTTTAAGGGCGAAAGCACCCGCAAGGGCAGCCTAAATTATGTGCGCATGTTTTACCAGGCCATGAGCATTTTTGTACAAAAACATTATGGTGGTGGCAAAGCCTCCATATTTAGTGTTTTTATACAATTGGCTATTTGGCTAAGGGCCGGGTTGTCGGCATTGGGGGGTATTTTTTTAAAAACCGGTTTACCACTGGTTGATGGTTTGCTTATTTATACTTCCTTTATTTCGGTAAACACTATTTGGGTAAACAATTTTAGAGGGGGCGATGGCTACAACCCGCAGATCACTGATATTGCTTTCCCGGCGTTCAGTTTCATTTTTTTGCTATCGGCAACTTTATATGGTATTTACGAAAGAAAATACAAAATCTCACCGGCTTTTTACTCGGGGCTGGTTTCTATAATGGTAATGCTTGCCTGCTATTCGTTATTGCCCGAACGTTTTCGCTTTTCGCGGAGCGTTATATTGTTTAGCGGCGTGGTGGCTACCATATTGATGATTTTTTTTCGTTGGCTGCTGCTGCAATGGAAAATAGTGGACAACTTTGACGAACAAAACCGGCAACAACAAACCCTGGTAGTGGGTACCGCGGTGGAATATGAAGAAGTCAGGAGGCTATTTGCAGCTACAGGAATAGAACACAGGCTTATGGGCCGGGTAGCTCCCAATGGCAGCAGGGAAAATGCCTTGCTGCCCATGGCACAATTACCCACCCTTTTAGAAAGTATGGGCGTTAAAGAAATTATTTTTTGCCAGGCATATCTTTCCTACAAAGTTATTATTCAGCAGCTTGAAAAGCTACCTTCAAACATTAACGTTCGGTTTCATGCACATACCAGCCAAAGTATAGTTGGCAGCGACAGCAAGTATACCAGCGGTGAATTTGTTTCGCTGGACGGTGGTTTTGAGCTTAGCCAGCCGTTTCAATTAAGGCGTAAAAGGTTGTTAGACCTGGCTTTGGCTTTTAGCATTTTAATTACCTTTCCGGTACACTTGCTGCTGTGTGGTGGAAAAATTATTTATAATGCCCTAATGGTAATTTGGGGCAAAAAAACCTGGGTTGGCTACTCATACCACAGCAATTTTTTGCCAAAACTGCGCATTGGTGTATTGGCCACCAATGGGTTTGCGTTAAATGACCTGCCGCCACTTAAAAAAGAGAGCCTGTTAAAAATTGACGAATGGTACGCCCGAAATTACCATTGGCTGCAAGATGTTAAACTAGTAACCAAACATTACAAAAAACTGGGATAAACCATTCAATTAGTTCCGGTCACCATTGCTAAACCCACCTGTTAAATACTTTAATCTATTTTATTGTAGTTTCGCTATTTACTAATAGAACCAGTTTTGCATGCCGATTTTTGATTTAAAGCTTCCAGATACTCTTTCGCGGGCACTTCGCCTGCCTGAAAATTCTATACGTCGGCAGCAGTTAAAGGTGTTAAAAAAATTGTTGAAAAAAGCACGGTTTACCGAGTTTGGTCAGCAATACCGGTTTGATGAAATATTGATGAGTAACCATATAGGTGAAAAGTTTCAGGAATTGGTGCCCGTTTTTGATTACAATAAAATATATAAGGAGTGGTGGCACAAAACCCTTGAAAATAAAAGCGATGTATGTTGGCCGGGAAAAATTAAGTACTACGCCTTAAGCAGTGGCACAAGCGAAAGCGCCAGTAAATATATACCTATAACCAACGACCTGCTGCGCGGTAACCGAATTGTTATGCTTAAGCAATTATTTACCCTGCGCAACTACCACGATATACCTGTAAAGTCAATTGGTAAAGGATGGTTAACCATTGGCGGAAGTACCGAGCTACAAAAAGAGGAAGGTTATTATGCCGGCGACCTAAGCGGCATAATTCAAAAAAGAGCCCCTTTTTGGTTTCAGCCGTTTTATAAGCCTGGTAAAAAAATTGCCCGCCAACGCGACTGGAACAAAAAGATAGACGAAATAGTAGAGAAGGCCCCTGAATGGGATATTAGTTTTATTGTGGGCGTACCTGCATGGATACAATTATGCTTAGAAAAAATCATTAGCAGGTACAACCTAAAAACCATACACGACATTTGGCCCAACCTGGCCTTTTTTGTACATGGAGGCGTAGCTTTTGAGCCCTACAAAAAGGGCTTTGAAAAATTGTTGGCTAAACCATTAATCTATATTGAAACCTACCTTGCCAGCGAAGGCTTTATTGCCTACCAGGATAGGCAGTATAACCGGGGCATGAGGCTGGTAACGTCCGAACATATTTTTCACGAGTTTATACCCTTTGACGATAAAAATTTTGATGCGGACGGTAACATGGTACCCAACCCCGAAGTATTGATGCTTGACGAGGTGCAGGAAGGAAAAGATTATGCATTGTTGCTTAGTACAAGTGCTGGTACATGGCGATACCTGATTGGCGATACCGTGCGGTTTGTTGATAAGCTGAGGGCCGAAATTGTAATTACAGGCCGCACAAAACACTTTTTAAGCCTTGTGGGCGAGCATTTAAGTGTTGATAATATGAATAAGGCTATCAGGCTAACCTGCGAAGAACTAAACATTTCCATACCCGAGTTTACTGTTGCAGGCATACCATACAAAAACTTTTTTGCCCACCAATGGTATGTAGCTTGTAACGATGTGGTGGATAAAGAAGCGTTGCGAAAATCGATTGACGAAAAACTTATTAAGGTAAACGACGATTATGCGGTAGAAAGAAACAGTGCCCTTAAAGAGATTTTTGTAGAAATACTGAGCGAAGACAATTTTATGGAATTTATGCGGCAAAAGGGAAAAATTGGCGGTCAACATAAATTTCCGCGCGTTCTAAAAGGGAAAATGCTCGAAGACTGGCAAAAGTTTTTAAAGGGAGAACCTGTTCACAAATAACGGGCAACTAACCTACAGGTGTTCACTTAAATTTTACAGATGGTTGCTGCCTTGTTAAAAGGATTGGTTTTGGGGCTAATGCTGAGTATTTCGGTAGGTCCGGTAATATTTACCATTTTAAAACAAAGCATTAATAACGGCCATAAAGGCGGGTTTGCCTTTATAGCCGGTGTATCGGCCAGCGATATAACGCTTGTAATTATTAGCAATCTTTTTACCGTTTTATTTGAAGGCCTGCTACAATACAAAGTTGCCATAGGCGTGGGCGGTAGCATGTTACTTATAGCCATGGGGTTATACATTACCTTTTTAAAAAAGGTAAAAACTGACGAAGCCGGTGTTCAAATTATTTTGGTTAACCGCCGCGATATGGCAAAAATTTTTCTTTCGGGGTACTTTATGAATATACTAAACCCCGCAGTTATAGGCTTTTGGTTATTAACCTCCACGTCGTTACTTACGCAAACGCACCAATACCGTTTTATAGTATTTGTAACCTGCCTTGCGCTGGTGGTTTTGTTAGATGTAGCTAAGGTAATGCTGGCCGGGCGCATAAGGTCTAAGCTAACCTCCCATAACATTCACATTATAAACCGTATTGCGGGATTAATTTTAATAGGTTTTGGAATAGTGCTTGTATGGGGTATTTTGGCCTACGGCAATCAGTTGAATTAGTACCACATGGCTGCAGCAATTGTTAGGCCTCGTTTCTTTAGTAACTTATTTTTTAATTGGTAAAGATGGCTATAGATACTTTAAACGAATTGGCAATTGGTATTGATATTGGTGGTACCAACACCAAATATGGTGTAGTAAACCACCGGGGTATTATTGTAGAAAAGGGTGTTATCAGGACCGATAAACACGACGATGTTGACCTTTTTATTAACGAGCTGTACACCACCCTGCAACCCGTTATGGAAAAATACCAGCAAGCGGGCAGCATTAAAGGAATTGGAGTAGGTGCCCCCAACGGTAACTTTTTTAAGGGCACTATTGAACATGCTCCAAACCTTCAATGGAAGGGAGTAATACCATTTGCCAAATTAATGTCGCAAAAATTTAACCTCCCCTGCCTGCTTACCAAAGATGCAAGTGCAGCCGCCAGCGGCGAAATGGCGTATGGGGCAGCAAGAGGAATGAAAAATTTTATAATGATTACCCTTGGTACCGGCGTTGGCAGTGGCGTAGTGGTAAACGGCCACGTGGTTTATGGCCAAAATGGTTATGCCGGCGAGCTGGGCCATACCATGATACGCCATGGCGGACGGTTGCACAAATCAACTAAACTTAAGGGCACCTTAGAGGCTTATGCGTCGGCTACCGGAATTGTGGCCACAGCAGTTGAACTGATGAGCGCAACAAACGATGAAAGCCTTTTGCGGCAATATAAAAAAGCGCAATTAAACAGCAAGGTAATTTACGAATGTGCCCAACAGGGCGATAAAATGGCCAAAAAGGTGTTTGATTTTACCGGCAAAATTTTAGGAGAGGCACTGGCCAACTTCGTAATGTTTTCATCGCCGGAGGCCATAGTACTTTTTGGTGGGGTAATAAAAGCGGGCAACCTGTTAATGGTACCTACCAGCCGAAGTATGGAAAAAAGCCTGCTGCCTATTTTTAAGGGCAAAGTAAAACTGTTGTTTAGTGAGCTTGATGAAGCTGATGCTGCCATTTTGGGCGCCAGCGCACTTGTTTGGGAAATAAAACAACCTGCCGATGAACCAATAAATACCACATACGAAGCATAAAATTGTTTTAGCTGGGCAAAGTAAAAACTATGGCAAGGCTATTGTGTATTTTTAAATATGTTACTACAGTTACATCCTACAAACCCGCAGCCGCGACACTTAAAAACCATTGCCGAGTGCCTGGCCGATGGTGGTGTTATTATTTACCCCACCGATACCCTTTATGGCCTTGGATGCGATATATTTAAACCAAAAGCTATTGAGCGTATTTGCCGTATTAAAAATATTGACCCGGCTAAAGCGCAATTAAGTTTTGTGTGTAGCAGCCTTAGCGATTTAAGCCAATACACCCGTAGTATATCTACCCCGCTATACCGGTTATTAAAAAATTACCTGCCAGGACCTTACACTTTTATTTTGCCCGCCAGTAAAGAGGTACCTAAAATTTTACAAAGCAAAAAAAGTACTATTGGGCTGCGTATACCCGACAATAAAATTGCCAATGTAATTGTAGAAAATTTAGGACACCCCTTGCTCAGTGCATCGCTGCCAGGCGAAATGGTAGAAGAGTACACCGACCCCGAACTGATTTTCGAAAACTTTAAAAAACTGGTAGATATTGTAATTGACGGTGGCATTGGCGGTATGGAGCCAAGTACGGTAGTGGATTGTACAACCGACCACTACGAAATTTTGCGGCAGGGCGCTGGTGTGTTTACCGGATTTGACTACTGAAAAGTGTGCTTATGCCTGCGTAAATGGCAATTGGGTTTGTTGCGGCAAAATATTAAAACTAAACCTGTGGTGGCAGCAAAGTCCATGCACGTCAATTGCTTTGCGATGTTCGGCTGTGCCATAACCTTTATTTCTTATCCAGTTATATTGCGGAAACTGATTATGAAGCGTTTGCATATAATCATCTCTGAATGTTTTAGCTAAAATACTGGCGGCGGCTATGCTGGCATATAATCCATCGCCTTTAATTACACATGAATGCGGAACGTTTTGGTAGGCCGCAAACCGGTTTCCATCAATCAACAATAAACCTGGTGTTTTTTTTAATTGATCCAAAGCAAGGTGCATGGCTTTAAACGATGCCTTTAAAATATTGATACGGTCAATTTCCTCGTTGCTTACCATAGCAACAGCCCACGCAACAGCCTCTTTTTGAATAATCAGCTTTAAATTATTCCGGTTGGCTTCGGTTACCTGCTTGCTATCGTTTAACAAAGGGTGGTAAAAATATTTTGGTAAAATAACCGCAGCTGCAAATACCGGCCCCGCATAACAGCCACGGCCGGCCTCGTCGCACCCGGCTTCCAATAATTTTTTTTGATAAAAAGATTGCAGCATTTCGCGTACAAATTTGGCGGTAAGTAACCATTTTGCCAAAATATAGAGCTGTCTGCTTACACACAATCAGCACATTTTAAATTAACAGGTAATTTTGCCATTCAAAATGGCGGCTAAAAACAAAGGGCAGGCTGCTTTGTTAATGGAGTATGGCTCAAAAAAATACAACCAAAATAGTTGCCTGGTGGGTAATTATTGGCGTAGGCATGTTAGTAGTGCAGGTGTTGTTAGGCGGCATTACACGGCTTACAGGCAGCGGCTTATCTATTACAGAGTGGAAGCCATTAATGGGTGCTATGCCACCAACGAGCCAGGCCGAGTGGCAGCAAAGTTTTGAAAAATACCAGCAAATAGCCCAATACAAATATTTAAACCAGCACTTTAGCCTGGGCGATTTTAAGTTTATATTTTTTTGGGAATGGTTTCACCGCCTTTGGGCACGCATTATTGGTTTAGTGTTTTTGATACCTTTCATTTATTTTTTATCAAAAGGCTACTTTAAAAAATGGATGGTGTTGCCTTTGGTGGTGTTATTTTTATTAGGGGCCATGCAAGGCGCGGTAGGTTGGCTAATGGTTAAAAGCGGCTTAAACGATAGCGACCTGTATGTAAGCCATATTCGGCTGGCAGTACACTTTATGTCGGCCATGATACTAATAAGTTATGCAGTGGTATTTGGGTTAAAACTGGTAGTGCCTCAGCACCAACGGGTAGTAGCTTCAGGTATACAAAAATGGGCAATTTTTATTACATCGGTGTTGTGTGTACAATTGGTATATGGGGCATTTATGGCCGGCATGAAAGCTGCCAACGTAGCGCCCACATGGCCCGATATAAATGGTGAAATGATACCCGGGGCTTTGTTTACTTCAAAAACAATAGCATACGATATAGTGCATAACAAAATAACCGTGCATTTTATACATCGTACTATGGCATACCTGTTAACCATTGGCATTTTTGTTTGGTGGTTAAAAGCCCGCAAGGTTACTTACTCCCCCGCATTTAATTTTGCCCGCAACAGCGCAATCATATTGGTTTTGCTACAGGTTACACTGGGCATATTGTCGGTAGTTACCAGCCCATACATGGTGGCAGGTAGCTTTGGTACTTTTGAGTGGATGGCACAATTGCACCAGTTGGTAGGTATGTTGTTGTTATTAAGTTTTGTGTCGGTAATATATATTTCAAGCTTACCCGCAACGTTGGCATTTTTTGAACAAACAGAGCTTAAAACGGCAGCGTTTGCCTGATAAGGATTGGGTTAGTAGAGTCAGAACTGCTTAACCAACGCAGATTGAAGTGCGGCCAAATTATTTTTTTTGACCAGTCATTATATTAATTATTTTACGGCCGTTGCCCGTTTAACTGGCACTAGCCGGAAGGGGGTTTTTCCGGTGTATGGGAATATTAGAGCATTTCCTTTGCCTTTTTTCATTTTGTGGGTTAATATGTATGACAGCCTGTAGGGTAAGGCGTTTTGCTATTAATATGTTTTAGGGGTTAGGCCAAATAATCTTTTAGCCAGTTATCCATGGATTCCGATACAGGTTATTAATGTTTGGTTTGCTTTAGTAGGCTCCAAATAAGATGGGTGCAACATAACTTTTCCATTTACTTAATACTTCCCAACCAATCTTTTTCAGCCTTCTTTACCAGGTTTTTAAAGTAAGTGTTTATGTAATCGTTGGGTATTATTACCCCATCGTTATCAAATCGGCAAAGTTTGGCAAAGGGTAGTAACTGGTTGCCGGCTTTTGGCAAACCGTAGTCAGGGCCTTTAGCGCTAAAAAGTTGCAGGGCTGCCAGTGCTTCCCAACGGGTAAAATCAACATCGCCCAGCAGCACGGGCAAAAACACGAGGCCCGGCTTTTGTTTTTGCAGATCAGAAAACTTTTTAAATTCATTTTCTTTTATAAACCCGGAGCTTATAAACCCGGCACTTATCAGCAATACGGCTATATCTGCCTCTTTAATTGAGTCTTGAATGGCTTCAAACCAATCGGAGCCAATTTTTATACTTCGGTCGGTCCAAATGGTCCAGCCTGAGTGCATAGCAAGGTAGTCGGCAAATATGTTGAAAAAAGGCTCGTCCTTGTGTGCATATGAAATAAAAGCTACAGGTGGTTCCACTTCCTTAACGGTTTTTTCGTTTAACAGGTCTTTCAAGCTTTTGGCAAACTCGTTTGCCAAGGCAGGGGTAGCGCCGGGTATCAGCGTTTGTAGTAAGCCGGCATTGGCCGGTGCTTCGGTGGTGGTTATATCTACTGCCTTTTCAAATACCAGTTCCTTTCTTCGCTCTACACCATCAATTATTTTAACCACCGAAACTTTTATATACAGAGTACTGGTGCCGCTACTTAACGGGGTTACCATAAAAATCCATTCGGAGTAACTATCGTCTTCCACAATTTGATCGGGAGTGGAAATACATTTTATAGAAAATATTGGTGGGTCCGAAATATCAATCATATCTACCGCCATTACTTTGTAAATGGGTATTGCCTCAATTTTTACCGAGGGGCTAAAGGTATCATCGTTCCTAACAATGGCTTCGTTAGCCCCAAGCCGTACAATACATTTTTGGGGTTTGTTCACAATCATTTTATCGGGTATATCGTACAACACTTTGCCCTTGTTGCCGGTGGGTTGTGAGGTTGATACTGCCACTAACGCTGGCTGTTCGGGGGCAGCAGCCGCCTCGTTCGGCCAGGGTTGTTGTGGAGAGATTACTACCTCACTGCTTTGGTCATCTTCACTGTTTCCGTCGGGCGCAGCGCCGCTGGTTTCGTAGGCATATTCCTCCACTTTATTTTTGGCCTGTTTAAAGGGATTAATGGCATCGATGATACTTTTGAATATACTGTTTTTGTTTTTACGTGGCGGCGAAGAACGCTTAGGCCGGGCGGCTGGGGCAGCAGACCGCGGCGCCGATTTTACATTAAAGTAGGGCCTCAAACCAGATACTTCTAAAAACTGGTCAAACTGCGAGGTGGCAAGCAAATCAAAATTGAAGGGCATAAGGTTTTGTAGCAGTGATGACTGGTCAGTCTCATTTAATTTAACGGATAATATTTTCCAGTTGTTGGCGTTGGCAAACTCAATATCTGCCAGTACCTGCTCGCTTTTTTCGGCGGCATGGGTAACAATTACCAACAGTACAACGTGTTTATTCCCAAGGTCTTCGCCGGGGGCGATGTGTAGCGACTGCAAACCATGCAGCACTTCAATATTTTTATCGGCCAGTTGTTGGGTCAATTGATCGGCAAGATCAGCGTCGTGCAGGGCGTAACTAAGTACAATTTGTATATCAAGCATATTACTACAAAATATAAACGAAAAGGCTAAAAAGCAACTCAAAACCGCTGAAGATGTTATTGGTTGATAGTTGGGCGTTGGGCGGGGCAGCCGGTTGTTGGTTAATAGTTGGTGGTTGGCCGTAACACCATTATTGCTACTAATGGGCCGCCATAGCCCGTGCAAATGCCCGGCTGACGCGGAGTTGCCCGGATTGGGCCTGCAGGCCAACTGTAGCACAGTTACTCTATTTAACTACCACGGGCAATCGGATCTTACGGCAGGAAATTTACCCTTCCCGCCAGTCGTATCGGTTATAACATACCGACTACAAACAAAACCGGCAACCTGTTGGCTGCCGGATAAATATTTGTAAGTTCAGAACTCCTGACCCCACCCGTCAAAATCAATGATTTGCGCTTCGTTGTTCGCAAAGAAAAAATGACGAAATTTCCGGTTCAGTCAATGCTTTGCGATGCAACTAAAACTTCCCATCTTCCCTTCAGATACTAAACTAT
>JBBRUR010000026.1:0-54176 GCA_038247635.1 Chitinophagales bacterium | reverse complement strand
CCCGCTCCACTTTTACAGTTTTGATTTGTCAGTTGTGACTCGTCAGTTGTGAGTGGTCAGTTGTTATTGTTTATTTGTGAGTGGTCAGTTGTGAGTGGTCAGCTGTGAGTGGTCAGTTGTGAGTGGTTAGTTGTGAGTGGTCAGTTGTGAGTGGTCAGCTGTGAGTGGTCAGAGGTAAGTGGTCAGTTATGAGTGGTCAGTTGTGAGAGGTTAGTTATGAGTGGTCAGTTGTGAGTTACGAAATTTGAGATATGAGTTATGGTTTATTTTTCGTTAAATGTTGAATTTTAAATTTTGAAAAGAGGGGAGGTTTTGTGCTATAGATTTAAGATTATTTGTTGGATGGAAATGGTATGGAGAGATAATGGGGGTGTAAGGTTTGGGAAACGGGGTTTATTGTATTGTACTGATTAATTGATTTAAGAATCAATCACTGAAAAAAAAAGCTCAATTAATGCACTAACCGCCGAAGTGTGCGACGCAACGGCTGCCTAATAAATGTACTAATGCTGGTCACAAAAAAAACCGGCGTGTTTAGCTGCCATAGATGCAATTTGCCGTTTTCGCTGTTTTCGCTTTTTTAATTTTTAATTTTTAATTTTTACTTCCCCCATGTGGCAATCATATAAAAAAGGTTTTACGGCTTTCCTGCAATTAGAAAAATCGCTGAGCGACCACTCGGTGGAGGCATATTTGCGGGATGTTGGGAAGCTGACCGAGTATCTTCGGTGGGCCAATAGCATGAAGCAACCGGGCGAGGTTACGCTGGGCGACCTTCAAGATTTTGTACGCTTTTTAGGCGAGGTTGGCATGACAGCCTCTTCGCAGGCACGTATTATTTCGGGCCTCAAAGGGTTTTACAAATATTGCCTTATTGAAAACATTACGTTTACTGACCCCACCGCTTTGCTGGATGCTCCTAAATTAATAAGGGCGCTACCCGATACGCTGAGCTTTGAAGAGATTAACCTGCTTATGAGTATGCTTGACATGAGTAAACCCGAGGGCGGCCGCAACAAGGCTATTGTTGAAACTATGTATGGTTGTGGCCTGAGGGTTAGCGAGGTAATTAACCTTAAAATAAGCTGCCTTTACCTTGATGTTGATTTTATACGGGTAATTGGTAAAGGCGATAAGGAACGATTGGTACCCATTGGCAGCGAAGCGCAAAAATATATTACCCTGTATAGAAATACTATAAGGGTGCATCAGCCGTTGCAGCCGGGTTTTGAAGATGTACTGTTTTTAAATAAACATGGCCGCGGCCTATCGCGGATAATGATATTTTACATTATAAAGGGCCTGGCAAAAAAAGCAGGCATTAACAAAACCATATCGCCACATACGCTGCGCCACTCGTTTGCCACCCACCTGGTAGAAGGTGGTGCCGACCTGCGGGCCGTGCAGGAAATGCTGGGCCACGAAAGCATTACCACCACCGAAATATACACGCACCTCAACCGGGATTTTTTACGAAGCACGTTGCAACAGTTTCATCCGGCTTTTGGGGGAGAAAGGTAAAAACCATGACCAGCCTTTGAGCGGCCACGTTTTTTAAAGCCCCTGCCTTTGTTGTTTATTGAAAAGTGATAAGTCTATTTTTGGTTGTAACGGTTTATCAACTACCAACTAATGCATTTGCAAACTATCTAAACCCTTGTCAACGCCAGTAGCCTGCCGTTGCCACGTCACTCCCCCTTATCAATCACTGCCACTGCTTTTTTTTCAAGCGTAGCGGTCTTTTTTACCATCGATACAAATTCTTTTCTGTACCCATTTACATCTTCGCCAAAAGCATTGGTGGCCATTTTTACTACATTGTTGTAGGTACTGGTGCCCTTGTAGGTTGAGTTGGTTAGCATCATTCCATATTGGGCTACCGCTGTAGCAAACCGCATATTTTCGGTGGCGTTGTCAATTGGTTTTTCACTATCCGTTACCGGCTTTACCAGCAATCTGCTTACATCGCTATCGGGTTGTTTGTACCTCAACTTTATGTTCATTGTTTCGCCGGTAAAGGCGCTGGCCTTGTTAGTAATAACAGGTTGTTGATAACGTAATGGATCCACTGCATTTAACACATTTGTACTGGCACCGGCGGGCACAATTTCGTATAAAGCCGTAACCGTATGCCCGCTGCCCATATCGCCGGCATCTTTAACATCGTTGTTAAAATCTTCTTTTGCCAGCAAGCGGTTTTCATAACCAATCAGTCTATAGCCCTTTACCAATGCCGGGTTAAATTCTATTTGAAGTTTTACATCTTTAGCTATTGTAAAAAGGGTGCCGCCAAACTCGCTTACCAATACTTTTTTGGCTTCCACAGCATTGTCAATATAGGCATGATTGCCGTTACCCTTATCGGCAAGTTTTTGCATTTTGGCATCCTGGTAATTGCCGGTACCAAACCCAAGCACTGTTAAAAAAATACCCGACCGCCTTTTTGCTTCAATCAATCGCTCCAGTTCATCGTCGCTGCTAATGCCTATGTTAAAGTCGCCATCGGTACAAAGTATTACGCGGTTATTGCCGTTTTTATTTAAATGTTTTGCAGCCGTTGCATAAGCCAGCTCAATACCATGCCCGCCTGCAGTTGCTCCGCCGGCTTCAAGATTATCAATGGCCGAAGCAAGGTCAATTTTATCGCTGCCCGATGTTGGCTTTAACACCAGCCCGGCACTACCTGCATACACCACCAGCGAAACCATATCCTGCTCGCGTAGCTGATTAACCAATAATTTTAAAGCTGTTTTTACCAGCGGTAATTTATCGGGGCTTTGCATACTTCCGCTTACATCAATTAAAAAAGTAAGGTTAGATGGTGGCAATTTATCCATATCAATTTTTTTACCCTGCAACCCAATGCTTACCAACCTGTGTGCAGTATTCCATGGGCAGGTAGCTATTTCAGTATTAACCGAAAAAGGATGGCCGTCGGCTGCCTGTGGGTATTCATACGTAAAATAATTAATCATTTCTTCAATACGCACTGCCCCGGCCGGTGGAAGTTGATTGCTGTTGATCATTCGCCTGACATTGCTGTACGAAGCAGCGTCCACATCAATAGAAAAAGTGGAAAGCGGATTATCCTTCACCGCCAAAAACGGATTTTCTATTATCCTGTCGTATCCTTCGCGGTCCAATACAATACTGTCAGCTATCCTTTCTCGTTTTCTATAAGTTTTATAAACAGACGGTGGTAGATAGCCGTAAGCATTAGCCGCGGGTGCCATCTGAAACATTCGTTTTTGTGCCTGATTGACCAATATAGTTTGCTTTTGGTCATAATCAGTTATTACGATTTCCTGCAACGCAATGGTTGAGCTCTTTAGCTGAACTACCAACGGAGCCTTGCTTGTAACGGTCAGTTGCCTGGTAACATAGCCAACCATGGATACTACTATGGTTGCTTTTTCTGATAGGGCGTTTATGGTAAAGGCACCATTATTATCGCTAACCGTTTGGTTGGAGGTTCCTTTTAGCAATATAGTAGCACCGGCTATGCCATTGGCTTGCTCATTTACTATTTTACCGGTTAGGACTGTATTGCCCTTGGGTACAAAAGCAACTACCCATATGGCTACAGCCATTAAAAGGGTTAAAAAAATAATTTTCATTTTTTGCTGTTTTATTAGTTAACAAAGTATAGTGGTGGCCAACCATAGTACGGATGCACTATTGGTGGGCATTACATAAAATCAGCAAAAAATTTATTTAAAAAGATGGGGCAGTACCTGTTGTTGAAACTTAGTTACCAATGTTGTACAAAGTATCCCTGCACATTACAGGCATTACTGCAAGTGGTCTTTTTTTTCGTCCAGCTTAGGGCCGCTGCCAAACTGAAATAATATAAAATTGGATTTAATAACAACATACCAAATTGAAACGTGTATGCCCAAAATAAAGTGAGGCGCTGCAAACAGCCAAAGTGTCAACTTCAAACACCAGTTGCAGCAATACCAATATTAGGCTTTTGTGCAACTTTTAGTAATTTAGGTCTAACTAACAAATAGCGTAGTTTAAATAATGCATTATTTTGCGGAAAAACTTCATTAAATAATAATTTATTTAAAGGTAGCTAACTACAAGTCAATTAAGGAAGCTATCACCTTAAATTTTAATGCTACGCCAATAAGTGAACATACGGATTCGAATGTCATCGATCATGAAAAACTGTCTTTAATTAAATCGATAGTTTTATACGGTCGCAATGCAAGTGGAAAATCTAAATTACTAAATGCTCTAGTCTACTTTAAATGGTTTATAAACAACTCAGCTACGGAAAAGCAAACCAGTGAACAGATTGATGTAGAGTCATTTGAATTTAATGAAGCAAATGCAAAACGGCCTGGTTTTTTCGAGATGTCATTTGTTATTTGAAAATTAAAATACCGATATGGTTTTGAAACAGACAAAGAGTCCATTCACAAAGAGTGGCTTTTGGAATCAAAGGCAGCAAAGAAGTATCCTGTCTTTTTACGTATCAATTAAAAAATTGAGGTTGATTATAAAAGATTTGGAAATTCTGAGGCTTTGGAAAAACGAACCAGAAAAAATGCCTTATTCCTTTCCGTTGCATCGCAATGGAATGTATCAAAAGCACAAAAAATTGATGAATGGATAGAAAGTATTTTTACTGTTCGTGGCATGGAGGATAATGAATATCGAAAATTTACTATTGATTTAATAAAGGATAAAAAGTATTGAAAGCTTATTAATAGCTTTATTCAAAAAGCTGATTTGGGGATCAATAGTGTTGATGTCGTTGAAATTCCAATAAAAGTTGAGGATATTATAAAGAGGGTTCCCGACGAACTTTAAGTTTTTTTCAAAAAAGGTTTTAAGGAGAGTTCAGAAAAGGCTGTTTTCGTAATTCATAATAAATACAATGACAATAACGAGGTAGTAAGAAATGTGCCTTTATTGCCAGATAAATCTGAGTCAGAAGGAACAAAAAAATATTTTAATACCATTGGTCTCCTTGTAACTGCTTTACTGGAAAGTAGAGTTGTTATTATTGAGGAATTTGATGCAAGGCTACACACTTTACTTACCAAGGCTATCCTAAAACTTTTTAATTCTACTATACTTAAGTCCAATGCACAACTAATTGTTGCCAGTCATGATACCGCTCTCCTGGATAGAGAAATTCTTCGTCGTGACCAGATTTATTTCATAGAAAAAAATATTTATGGAGCTTCAAGTGCTGTTTCATTAGTTGAATATAAACCGAGAAAAGACTCACCTTATAACAAGAATTATCTTGAAGGAAAATACGGTGCAATTCCATTTATTCAAGACATAGAAAAATTAATTGTTAATGGCAAAAGCTAAGAAAGAAAGTTTTGTGGATTTCTTAAAAGAATTAAAGGAAAATACCGTTGTTGCATCAAAAGCAGTTGAAACAATCTTAGAAAGAAAATATTTTTTAATTGTTAGCGAAGGAGAACGAACGGAGCCCAATTACTTTAATTACTTTAAAAATTTCATCCCGAATCATTTAATTGAAACTATTAATGTGCATGGGGCAGGGAACAATACTGTTAGTATAGTACGAAAGGCAATTTCTTTAAGAGACATTCGAAAAAAAAGTGTTTTACTTCCCGATTATGATGAAATTTGGGCTGTTTGTGATGTAGATGATTTTCTAGCGAATCGATTTAATACAGCAGTCAGACTAGCCGCACAAAACAACATTGAAACCGGGCATTCAAATCAATCTTTTAAACTATGGTATGTGCTACATTTTCAATTCTTGCAAAATGCTTTGCACAGGAAAGATTACATTGCTACTTTGTCAGGAATATTAAAATTTAAGCACGAGAAGAATGATTTAAACGTCATGAAAGTTCTTTTTGATAAAGGAAAGGTTTGTCAGGCAATTGAATGGGCAAGAGAGTGCGAAGAAAATAGCACAGGAACAACTCCTGCAGATTCTTGCTTCACTACAAGAGTTTATGTTTTAGAAGAAAGGTTGTTGGAGTACGTTAAGCATGACGCCTAAATACAACACTTTATTATAGCGCCAATTGGCTGCATTCGCTAATTTGCAACTTACCGTCATGGCACTTTTTAAGCACATACCCATAACCACCGTTACCGATATTGAGCTAATAACGCAATACCAGCAAACGGCTAACCAACAACCACTGGCTCAACTGTTTTTGCGGTATAGCGACCTGGTATATGGCTGTTGCATTAAATACCTTGAAAACCAGGAAAGTGCTAAAGATGCAGTAATGGCCATTTACCAGGAACTGACTGAAAAACTGGCCAAACACCAGGTGCTAAACTTTAAAAGCTGGTTGTATGTGCTTACCAAAAATCATTGCCTCATGCTGTTGCGAAAACAAAAAACCGAACCAAAAACCATTTTGACAAATGAATTTATGCAATCCGGCGACTTTTCGAATCTGGATGATGTATTACAAAAAGAGCAACAATTAACCATGCTGGAACAATGTATACAACAGTTAAGCGATGATCAGCGCAAAAGTGTTGAATTGTTTTACCTTCAAAACAAGTGCTATAACGAAATAACGGAGCTTACGGGGTTTGATTGGAACAAAGTGCGAAGCCTGGTACAAAATGCACGCAGAAATTTAAAAATTTGTATGGAAGCTAATGGATGATACGAACCACGATACCTACGATCAAATACAGCGATACCTGCAAAACAGGATGTCGAAGGGTGAAATGCACGACTTTGAAAAAGCCATGCTTGACGACCCGTTTTTGAGCGATGCGCTGGAAGGTTTTAAAGTAAGTAACCCAACACTGGTAGACAAACACCTGCAATACATTGCCGATAATATTGCAGAGGGTGAGCAAAAAGCAAGGGTGGTGCCCATGGAAAACCCCATAGGCAGATGGTTAAAGGTGGCGGCTTCGATAATAGTAATTGGCGGAGCCTCTTTATTAGCTTACCAGTGGTTTGGCACCTCCAAAACAAAACAACCAATAGCGGAAGTAGCACAAACCCCGGCGGCAACAACTGTTGACTCTGTTGTTACGTTAGCCGCAGCCGAACCTGCCACACCTGCAACATCTTCCAAAATAAATGGTGAGGAGTTAGCGCGAAACAGTTACAAACCTGCTGTGCAAAACCAACCGGCCTACGATGCGGCTACTATTATGCAGGCGCCTACCACATATGTACCAGCGGACACGACCGCTAAGGCGCCGGCCGGGCAACTTGCCGGGGCACCCTCCCCCAATACCGAAGTAGTTGCAGTAGAGGCAATTATGAGTGCAAGGGCAAGGCAGGAAACGACAAAACAAATGCCTCCGGCTGCGTTATCGTTAATGACAAAAAGAATACAGGGATTGACCCCCGGTAATAATTTTAAAGGAAAAGTAGTAGACCCCGGCGGACAGCCGGTGGCTTTTGCCACCATAATGACCAACGAAAAAGATGGTGTTATAACCGATCGTAATGGCGATTTTAGCATAACCACCGGCGATAGTATTGTAACCGTAAACGTGCAATCAGTAGGTTTTGAAAGCCTGGTACAAACACTTACACCAGTGGTAACCAACCAACTAATATTACAACCGGCGCAGCAAAGCCTCGCCGATGTAGTAGTAACCGGTATGTCAGCAAACCGGAGGGCAGGAGCTGCCAGTAAAAAAGTTACCCTACAAACCGAAATTGAACCTGCTAATGGGTGGGCCAACTATATGGCCTATGTAGCAAAAAGCGTAAAAACCATCCAGGACACCAGCACCAGCTATCTTAGCGGCCAGGTAAACCTATCTTTTATTGTCAATAAAAAAGGAGAACCTCAACAAATCACCATTGTGTCGTCAACCAATGCTGCCAACAATCCACTTTCTGTGGCCATAGTACAGCAAGGACCACTTTGGACGTACCGCAGTAAAATAGCCAAAGCCTTTCTTACCATTTCATTTTAAGTCTTCGCGCAAAAGCCTTTGCCTTTACCTGCTTAAACTGTAGGTTTGCAAAAAAAATATTATGAAAAAAGTACTTCTCATGGCTTTTGCATCGGCCGGCTTACTGTTAACACAAAGCTATGCGCAGGTGTCAATGCCCGCCCCAAGCCCCACCCAAACCATTACGCAGGCTTTTGGCATGGGTAAAATTGAACTTACATACAGCCGCCCATCATTAAAGGGCCGTGCCGTTTTTGAAGACAATAGCCCTATTGCCCCATTGGGCAAACCCTGGCGCACTGGTGCCAACGCTGCTACAAAAATTACCTTTAGCGAGGAGGTTACCATAGGCGGAAAAGCCATTGCACCCGGCAGTTATGTAATTTATACTATACCTGGCAGCAGCGAGTGGGATATTGCCATTAGTAAAGGAACAGCCTACCCTGGCCAACCAGCTTTTAAAGAAAGCGACGATGTAGTCAGGCTAAAGGCTGAAACCTTTCCTTTACCTGCGCCAGTAGAAACTTTTACAATGACTTTTTTTGATATGAAAGCCGAAAGCTGCAATCTTGTTATGTTTTGGGGTAATACTATTGTTATGGTGCCCATTGAAACTGACATCAAAACCAAGCTGGGAGCACAGGTTGAAAAGGCATTACAAGGAGATAAAAAACCTTATTACGATGCTGCTACTTACTATTATGAGTGGGACAAAAACCTGCCTAAAGCATTGGCTAATGTAAATAAAGCGGTTGAAGAAAATAAGAAAGCTTTCTGGATGTATTTGTTAAAAGCACGCATACAAAGCGAAATGGGTGACAAAACCGGTGCCAAAACCACCGCCAACGAGGTTATTAAATTGGCTAAAGAAGCCAACAACGACGAGTACGTAAAAATGGCCAATGACGTTATTGCAAAATCTTAATTGCAATCATATTAATATAATTCAAAGCCCTGCTATCGCGGGGTTTTGTTTTTTTGGGGCAGGCAAAAATATCTGTAACAATAAAGCTATTACAATTACCAGCAAAGCCCCCAGCACATTCAACCATAAAAAACTTAAACCAATAATGCCCTTTTGGTTTAAAATAAACACGGTCACTACTCCAATTTCGCTAATTACGGCACTCCAAAACACTGCATGCCCCCCTACCCGCTTTATATAAAAAGCCACTAAAAAAATACCGAGTATTACCCCGTAAAACAACGATCCCAATACGTTTACTGCCTCAATAAGGCTTCCCATACGGTTGGCAAACTGGGCTACTATCATACAAAAAATGCCCCACCCAAAGGTGTACCATCGGGACTTGCTATACTCGCTTTTTGCCCGCTCCTGAAGGTTGGCCAAAGGCTCTTTTTTGGTAAAGCGCAAGTGAAAATCTATCATAGTACTACTGGCCAGCGAGTTTAATGCGGCGGCAATACTTCCCCACGAGGCTAAAAATATAATGGCAATTAAAAGCCCCACTAAACCAACCGGCAAATAATCAACCACAAACCTTAAAAATATATAGTTAGTATCGTTGGTATCGGCCAGTGGCAATGCTTTTTGAATAGATTTTTTATAGCTGCCCCGTAACTGTTCCATTTGTTGGTTAATGCCCCGTAAACTGTCTTTTATTTGCTCACTTGTTAGTCGCTGCCCGCTATTTTTATTCAGGTAAGCAACACTAAGGTTGTTCTGGCTTTTATTAAGCCCATCGTAGGTATCCTTTACCCGCTGTAGCGTGTGTTTGTACGGGGTGCTCATGGCTTTTTCTTCTACCGCCTTATTATAAAACACCGGCGATGGTTTAAACTGGTAAAAGGTAAAAAGCAATGCCCCTATCAACAATATTAAAAACTGCATGGGCACCTTTACAAGGCCATTCATTAACAAACCCATTTTACTTTCGGTAGTGTTTTTGGCAGTAAGGTACCGGCCCACCTGGCTTTGGTCGGTACCAAAATAACTAAGCGCTAAAAAAAAGCCACCTATAATACCGCTTAGTAAATTATACCGGTCGCTCCAGTCAAACTTACCGTTGGTAACCCCGGTGGTAATCACATTTAATTTTCCCGAAGCCCCACTCACCTTTAAAGCTTCTACTAACCCAATACCCTGTGGCAACTGGTGAACGATCATGTAACCTGCTAAAAACATACCGGTAAAAATGATGATCATTTGCAATTGCTGGGTATAAGCAACTGCTTTTGCCCCACCGCTAACAGTGTAAATAATCAATAAACCACCCATAAATATATTGGTGAAAAAAATGTTCCAGCCAAGCAACGATGATAATATAATGGAAGGAGCATAAATGCTTATGCCGGTTGACAACCCACGCTGCAACAAAAACAAAAATGAGGTGAACATGCGGGTCTTAAGATCGAACCGGCCCTCCAAAAACTCGTAGGCGGTATACACTTTTAGCTTTGCAAACCTGGGCACAAACGTTATACACAATACCACCATGGCCAACGGAAGCCCAAAGTAGTATTGTACAAACCTCATACCGTCAGTAAATGCCTGCCCGGGTGCACTAATAAAAGTTATGGCGCTGGCCTGCGTACCCATTATGCTTAACAGCACCAGGTACCATGGCATTGAGCGGTTGCTTAAAAAATACCCATCCAAATCTTTACTCGCACTGCTTTTGTATAAACCATAGGTAATAATGGCAAGGAGGGTAACCGTAAGTACAATCCAGTCAATACTACTCATGAAAAATATTTAGTAAACCAGGCAAACAAAACAATTAGCAACACCAAAAAACCAACAACAAGTAAGTACCATTGGCTCCATTTTTTAAACAATGGTATATCGTGTGGATTGTCTTCCATAAGGTTACTTTACGTTTATTGGGCAGTTGATTAAAGTTTGGGATGATTTGACTAAGCTGTCAGTTTTTACGGTCGTTATTGCCGCCAGCTATTAATCCGCTGGCGAGTAAGCCCAATACAATACCCAACACCAGCCCAAGGGCTACTCTTTTTATTAAAAAACCAATTACCAGCCCAATAATAATCAGCACGGTAAAACTTATTTTTCTACGTTGTTGCATGCAATGTTTTTAGCAAACTTACTTTTTTGGCAATCCTATAAGGTTAGCCAATAACCGGTAGGCACCCGGCACTGCCGCAGGCAATTGCCTGAACAATACGAGGCTAACATAGGCAAAATTTCCTTTACCATACTTCCCAATTATTAAACTACCATCGCTTTCGGCCTTATCGCCACTGTCTTTCATTCCAATTAATTTTTCGTAATGGCTGTCGGCCTGTTCGGCCTGGTAGGTACTGCGTTCCTGCACCCAGCCCTCAAAATCTCTGTCAGTTATTTTATTGGGATAATTAAAAGCCGGGTGATTGGGCAGTAAAAAACGTACCGCAGCATTTTCTTCCGTTACCCTTGTGTTGCCAACCGTAAAAGGGTATGGTCCTGCTTTTATTCGCTTCAACCCAACATTATTATTTTTCGTGTATTGTACAATCAGGTTTCCCCCACCTTGTACATAGCGGTTTAATACATCGTTTTTATTACTCAAATACTCGCTAATATTAAATGCCCTGATGCCCACCACAATTGCATCAAACTGTTTTAGATTATCGGTATTCAAATCGTTTTCGCCCAACATTGTTACCTCGTAGCCCATAGCATGTAATGCATCGGATACCTTATCGCCTGCGCCATCAATATAGCCTACCTTTTTGCCAACAATCTTTACCTCATCGTCAATTACTCTTAAGTTATCTCTGTAGAAATAATTAATGAAGGGTATGTGATCATATTTAATGGTATTAATATTTTCGGTAAAAAGATCTTCCTTTCCGTTTAATTGTAAGGATATTACCGGTTGGATTAACTTTTTTTGTCCTTTATAAAATACCTTTTTTACTTCTACCGGAAACGAGCCGCTTACTCCCTTTTTAAGGTCAACCATTTGGTTTTTAATTATATCTACCCCTGAGCCAACTTGAAGGGTAAGGGTTAAAGGAACCTGGTTTGCAGTAATATTGCTTTTATAATTAACCCTAAACGTTGGGTTTGTTGCAGGCACAACATTATTTAAAACAATAGTGGGGTTCATAAATACGGTAACCTTGGGCACCACCGTAAGTGGCTGGTACAACTCGCCCTTAACCAGGTCAACATACTTGTATTGAACCGATCGTTCCTCCACAAACTCAACCCCATTAACCAAAAAAGTAAACCTTGCCAGGTAGTTGGGTTTGCTTTCGGCATCGCCAATTAATAGTTGGATGGTTACATCAAAATAACCCTGCTTTATCCCGTTCTCCAACCAATATGGCTGCGAAAGGTGTTCGTTGTCATCTATCTTAAAACTATGGTTAATAGTTACATTGTTGTTGCCCAAAAGCTGTACCGACACCATACTATCCAGCATGGCACCCTGCCTGTTGTTGGCGAAAAATACCATTGATTTTTCACTTTGCTTCAGGCCTGCCAATTGTTGTTGCATTAACGTTTGCGACGATACCAGCGCAACATTTTTAAGCACTACCGGCACCTGGCTGCGATTATTAAAATTTAAACTAACCCTCAATGTGTCGCCCCGTACCGCATATTCATCCTGCGTAACGGCCTCAGCAAACAAGGCCGATGCTACCACAATGATTTCTTGAGTTTCGTGCAATTTTTTATTTCGCCAATTACCTTCGGGCAACGCCTTTATTGCAGCAAACAATTGTACCAGTGCCGGTACCGACAACGATGGATTGTCAAAATGGTATTGGGCAATTATATTGTTAACCATGATTTCAATAGCGGCGCCGCCAGGCATCCGGTTCCAATTGGTTATAATACCATCCATCAAGCCGCCGTTAGCCGGCGCTCCACCTGTTTTTAAAAAGTAGTCGTATATCTCTCCTCTTCTTCTGGGCCTGCCCTCGCCCTGGCTTTTGTGCATGCTTCGTGCCTCGCCACCAATCTCGCCATAGCTTTCGCCTATTAATGGGTTATAGCCACCCACTGCAATCTTAAACTGGTCGTCGCTGGTAGTGTTAGTGCTGCCAAAATTGTAGGTATTCCAAAATATCCTTTTGGCCTGCCAGGGTTTTACGCCAAAGGCAAACTGCCCGGTAAAACGGTTGGGATCGGCAGCGGCTATAAAGGCTTCATCGGCCAAAATAGCCGAGGCGGCATGGTGGCCATGGCCCGCCCGTTCATCGGGTGGAAATCGTTTTATAATTACATCGGGTTGATATTTGCGTATCACCCACACTACATCACTCAAAATTTTATCCCTGTCCCAAATACTTAATGCTTCACCGGCGCTTTTGCTAAAGCCAAACTCGTATGCCCTGCTAAAAAATTGCTCAGCGCCGTCCATACGGCGGGCAGCCAGCAATTCCTGCGTACGTATTAATCCCAGGTCTATTCCCTGCTCGGGGCCTATCAGGTTTTGGCCACCATCGCCACGGGTAAGGCTTAAATAACCGGTGCGGTACAATTTTTCTTTGGCGAAGTAGGGCAGCAGGCCATTATTTTCGTCGTCGGGGTGTGCAGCCACGTACAATACGCTTGCCAGCACAGATAATTTTTTTAGTTGAAGATAAATTTCGGCGCTGTTGGCCCTTGCAGGTAGTTGCGCATGTAAAACGCAGGTGGGCAGATAAAGCAGGAAAGCACCAGTAAAAAGCACAATTATTTTAAACATTGCGCTAAGGTAAAGTTTGTGTACGCATGGTGCGCAAACCGCCTAATGCAAAATAAATCCATTATCCGTTTTTACTTGCCCGGCGGCCAATATTGTGAGTAACAATGGTACTTAACCAGTAATAATACAACAAAAGTTTGTGTAAACCCATTTGTTCTCAATGGTCTAACATTATTCGATAGTTAAGCTTATGCGTTAACAAAAAGAAATTTTTTTTTGGCTATGGACAGTAGTAATTCAACTCAAAATTGTTGTAGGCCCGGCTAACGACAGATGGGCGTGTGTCACTCATCAGGTTCTTTTAGGCTACTTTTAATTTGTACGTTTATTACAAGTTTACTGCCACTGTATATGCAAGCGTTACTGAAAAAGAAAACGCAAATGCAAATTGTTGGGTTTACATAAAGCCTTCTAGCTTGCTATTTTTACATATTTATTAAAATTGCTTTTACTTCTACCTTAACCTTTAAAAACCAGACTTCATTGCCCGCTAAATAGCCAAAAAAAACCTGCCGTGGCCGGCAGGTTGTATAGCTAAAAAATAGCGTACTCTTTTAAAATGAGCAACCCGTTGAATTTCCTGTAATTGTACCATCAGCCTGTGCTGCTGGTGTTGGGGCGGCAGTGGCTGAATTACCATTAGCAAGTGCAGAGGCAGTTGGCACAAGGTCAAATTTGGCATTTAAAATTGCAGAAGTCCGCACGTACCAACTGTCAGGATGATTTATAAAAAAACAACTGCCGTTTTTGATGGCATCTATAATTTGCTTGTGCTGGCTTAACGGAACCGCCGGGCAACCTAGGCTATTGCCTATCACGCCTCTTTGCTCAACCATGCCGGGGTTTACAAACGCCGAGCCATGCAATACAATATCCCTTTGCCTAACCTTATCATTAATACCTTGTTCCATACCATCAAACCGCATACTGTAGCCAGCCTTTCCACGGTAGGTTTCGCCGGTTACCATAAAACCAAGACTGCTTTTGTTGCTTGAGTTTAAATTTGAAAAGCTGGTAGCATATTCGCCACCACTGTTTTTGCCATGGCTAACCAGCGTGTTAAACAACAGCCTTCCTTCTTTTAAATTAATAACATACAGGCGCTGGTTATTACTGCTTTGGCTGTAATCGCAAATAGTAAGCAGGTCGGGCTTTTTTAGTTTATTTTTTGATAAAAGCACTTCGTATCCTTTGAACGCGTTGTAAAATACATCGCGTTCAAGACCAAATATTGCAAGCCCCATAATATTGTAAAGTGAGTCAGTTATCATTTTTAACCGTGGCGACTCAGACGCATTGTTGAGTAGGGAAGGGAAATTTTTTCCATCCGTGCCATTTTTTCCGTCGGTGGCGGCCTGTACATTTACGCATGGCGTATTTAAAACAAGGCCTATTATAAAACCTGCCAATATTTTTTTTAGCATACTTTCAAAAATTTCAGGTTACCACAATAATCTGTGCTAAGGGGAAACAGCCAAACTAATGAATTTATTGTAAGCCTACAAGTTAAATTTTTTACGAAAAAGGATTGGTAGCAGGATTGTGTGGATGTTTGATCTCGTATTTTTTATTGGCAAATTCGTTTAAATATACCTTTATTAGTAAAATGAACATTGAAATAAGTATGGGACCAAAAATAAGGCCTATAAAACCAAAAATATTTAAGCCAATGATAACGCCAAACACAGTGATGAGCGGATGTACATCGCCCAGCTTTTTTTGCAGCATAAACCTAAATATATTATCCACCGACCCAATTACCCCAAATCCATAGGCTAACATAAATATGCCTTGCCATTGCTGCTGGTTGGCCAATAAAATAATAGAAAGCGGCACATAGGCCATGGCCGCACCTACAATGGGTAGCATGGAAGCTATGCAGGTAAACACAAACCAAAACCAAACATCGTTAATGCCCAGAAACAAATAAGCAAGCAAACCTGTAATCCCCTGTATTATAGCCACCAGCGGTATACCTAAAGCATTTGAAATTACCAGTTGGCTTAACTCATTCCCTACTTCTTCTACATTATCGTGTTTTAGGGGAATAAAATTATATAACCACTTTTCGATATTGCCAATATTTATAAGTAAAAAATACAATATAAAATACATAAGTAATACAGAAGTAAGACTGTTTACCGTAGCTCCAAATACCGACCGCAAGGCATCGCCTACCGCAGTGCTGATATTTGCCGAATTTCCACTCATTAACTGTACATGAAACTTGCTTTCAATCAGGGCAATATTTTCATTTACAACCTCCACCACCCTATCGGAATTGCGTATGGCATACCCCACCCGCGACGACAGAATGCTTATCATTACATACACAGGTACCAACACTATTAAAAAGGAAAGTACAAGTATTAACGTTGCAGCCAGTGGCCGCTTCCAATTACGGTTAAAAACCAGGTATCGCATAAATTTACTTAACAAAATGTAAAAGGTCATTGCCCCCAAAAAGGCAGGCAAAAACATTCTCATTTGCAAAAACAAAAACACGAACATAAAAGCAAGAAATACGTAAAAGGTTATTTGACGTATCCGGTTTGGCTCAATAGCGGTACTCATATCCTGTTTTTTTATATGCCTGCAAAGTAAAAGGTTATACGCCAATGCCCACTATCCATTTACCATACTTTTAATTGATTATTGTATTGACATAGCCGTTCAAGATGTGTACTTTTATTAAAAAGTAAATAATTACACCAGTAAGGGACATAATTAAGAGGAGCAATAAAATAGCGGTGTGAAGTCTTAAAAAAAACAGCCGATAGTAAAATAATTATAAGCTATTTATCACTCAATTTTATAACATAAAATTTTTGCCGTATGAAACCAGTTTCACAAAATCACCACAGCCTTCTTTTTCCATTACGTACCCGTAACGAATGCACCCGGACCGAAGCCAGCCCCGCAATTGACAATGCACGTATTATTAAAAGCGCCTGGTTACAGGCCGAAAAAGACATTGAAGAAGACCCCTATTTTCGTTTACACCTGCTTACACACGACCTTGACGAAGGCGAAAGTGCCAGGCTGGGCGGTTAAGTTTTTAACTTAAAAAATATAGTTCCTCGTTAGCGCGCCGCCCGTAAACAGCCTGCTACAATAATTGAGAACAATAAACCAGGTTCCCGGATCTGTTATGATAGTAGAAAAAAAGCCCCGCAATTGCAGGGCTTTTTGTTAGAAAAACTTTTTATTACCAAAAAAAGGTGAATAATGCAGCAATTATACCCACAATTATAAGGGACCCTACCGCAAACCCCGGGGTGGTTTTAAACATTTTTGTATCTACCTCTAACCCATTTGGTTTTACGCCGTTCCGGTTGTCCCATGTACTTATCAAAAACATTCCCACAATACAAATGATAAAAACAAAGCCCATGCGGTCTAAAAAGGGAATTTCGTACACGCCGTTGGCATTGGTAGTAGCAAACCCTGTGGAAGCAAGAAAAGAAAGATTGGCAAAATTGGGTAAAAATTTAAAGAACAATGAAAACAGGAACCCGCCAATAGTAGCAAACAAGGCTGCATTTGAGGTAGCTTTTTTCCAAAAGAAACCTAGTATAAACATAGCAAAAATACCCGGCGATACAAAACCTGTGTACTCCTGAATATATTGAAAGCCTCCTTTTTTATCAATGCCCAATAACGGGGCAATAATTACACCCAATATCATGGCCACGACCACCGTTATTTTACCCACGCGTACCATAGCCTGCTCAGACGCATCGGGGGCTATGCGTTTTTTGTAAATATCGAGCGTAAATATGGTTGATATACTGTTTGCCTTACCAGCCAGCGACGCCACAATAGCCGCCGTTAATGCAGCAAAAGCCACGCCTTTTAAACCCGCTGGTAGTAAGTTAAGCAGCACAGGGTAGGCTTTATCGGGGTTTAGCTCCCCACCCTGTATCATTTCGGTTTGAAAATTTCCCTGCTCGTGCAATACGTAGGCCGCAATACCGGGTATTACCACAATCAGGGGCATCAGCAATTTTAAAAATGCCGCAAACAATAAACCGCCACGGGCAGTTGGCAAATCAGCACCAAGGGCCCGCTGTGTAATGTATTGGTTACAACCCCAATAGTTTAGGTTTACAATCCACATACCGCCAATCAGCAACGTTAGGCCGGGCAGGTCCATATAATTTGGATTGTCTCGCTTAAATATCATATGAAAGTGATCGTTGGCGTGGGTCATCATAAGGTTAAAACCGTTTACTACGCCAGTGGTTCCAAATTGCTCCGATACCAGGTTTAACGACAGGTACGTTGTTACCAACCCTCCCATAATTAAAAAAAATACCTGTATAACATCGGTGTAGCCAATAACCTTCATACCACCAAGAGTAATAAAAATGGCAAAAACGGCCAGCACATACATGCAGGCAGTAATATTAAAACCTGATATACTGTTAATTGCAAGCGCCCCCAGGTACAATATAGAGGTTAGATTAACCACTACGTACAAAAGCAGCCAAAACACAGCCATAATCATAGCAACCGTACCATTATACCGCTGGCTTAAAAACTGCGGCATGGTATAAATTTTATTTTTTAGATATACCGGTATAAAAAAAACGGCAACAATAATAAGCGTTGCAGCGGCCATCCACTCATACACCGATATGGCTAGCCCCATTTTAAACCCGCTGCCACTCATACCTATAAACTGCTCGGCCGATATGTTTGAAGCAATCAGCGAGGCGCCAATAGCCCACCAGGTAAGCGAACCTTCGGCCAAAAAATAGTCGTGGGAGGCCGATATGGAAGCCTGCTTTTTTCGTTGATAGATCCAATAGCCATAACCGGCTACAATAACAAAATATATCAAAAAAACAATGTAGTCTGCAGTTTGCAACGATTTCATTATGGGCGTGTAGTTGGGTTAAGCAATCTAAAAAATTGGTTACTGTTTACAGTTTTTATGGGGTTGCTAAAGTAGTATGATTTGAACCATTAAAATTTTTTTGGGCAATTTTTTGGTAAAGGCCACCTACTTTGACCAAATGGACCCCCACATTTAAAACATAAACAAATTATAGTACCACCTGGCTTTCCAGCAGCAACTTCCACCTCTGATAATGATCGTTATACTCATTTACTTTTGCGGGTGTAATTAAACTTAACGGCTTTACCGCACTAAATGCCTCGGCGGCGGTACTATAAATGCCCGAGCCTATACCTGCGCCAATAGCAGCACCAACACTGCCATCGCAAGTAAACATTTCAACAGGTACATTAAGGCTGTTTACAAATGCGCTGGTAAAAACTTCGCTTAAAAACATATTTGCTTTGCCTGCCCGTATTACGGTTGGGTGTATACCATTCTGCCGCATAATATCCAACCCATACCTAAATGCAAAAGCAATCCCTTCCTGGCTGGCGCGTACCAGGTGTGCCCTTTTGTGTACATTAACATCAAGCCCGCCAAAGGTGGCGCCCACTAATTGGTTACCCAGCATACGCTCGGCACCATTGCCAAAAGGCAATACTCTTAACCCATTGCTGCCTATATCCACTTGTGCGGCCTCGTTGTTTAATTGCTGGTATGTATGGCCTGCCCCAGCCGTATCTTTTACCCAACGGTTTAAAATACCGGTACCGTTTATGCACAGTAACACGCCAAGGCGCCTGTTGGTGGCCGAATGGTTTACGTGGGCAAAGGTGTTTATCCGCGATTGTGGGTCGTAAGCCAATTGATCGCTTACACCGTAAATAACGCCCGATGTACCAGCTGTTGCCGCTACCTCGCCAGGGTTTAACACATTTAACGAAAGTGCATTGTTAGGCTGGTCGCCAGCTTTGTAGGTTACAGGTATGCCGGCGGTTAATCCCAACTGTTCCGCCACGCCCGTCAATACCTCGCCATGATTACTAAAAACCTGTTGTATGGGAGGAATAAGCGAGGTTTCAAAACCAAAATACTCCATCACCTCCCCCGAAAGCTTTTCTTCCGTAAAATCCCAAAAAATACCCTCGGATAACGCAGAAGCACTGGTGGTAATTTGCCCGGTAAGTTGCATGGCAATGTAGTCGCCTGGCAGCATTAGCTGGTCAATCTTTTGAAACAATGCCGGCTCGTTGTTTTTAACCCAGGCCAGTTTTGCCGCGGTAAAATTGCCCGGCGAGTTAAGCAGGTGTTGCAAACTTTTGTCGTGTCCTATGGCATCAAAAGCTGCATTACCAAAAGGAACGGCCCTGCTATCGCACCAAATAATTGAATTTCGCAACACCTCTTTGTTTTTATCAATTACCACCAACCCATGCATTTGGTAGGCTATGCCAATGGCAGCTACGTCTTTTAAACTTACATTGCCATTGGTCGATAAACTTGTAATGGCCTGCTGCACGCATTGCCACCACATGGCAGGGTCTTGCTCGGCCCAGCCCGGCTGTAGCGATATTATTTCATTTTCAACACTGGGGTATTGGGCCCATGCAATGCATTGTTGTGTTTGGCTATCAACCACCGAAACTTTTATGCTGGAGGTGCCAATATCAATTCCTAATAATAACATGAAGTGAATTTTGTTAAATGAAGTGTGCAATAATAGTTAACCGGTTGTATAGAATTAAAAGGAGAGCCTTTTATTTGTTAATGGTGTTTGTCTTCTTCCAACCCCATAATATAAATGCTGGCAGGGCCCTTGCCCAGGTATCTACATCGTGTCGTCCATCCTCCAGTTCGCAGTAGCAAATATGCTCGTTGTTATACCCTTTTGCCTTTAGCGTTACTATCATATCCAATGCATCATCAATTGAGTCGATAATACCGTTGTTGTTACGGTCGGCCGTTTCGTCAAACCAACCTGTTTGAAAATAAAATTTTAACCATGGATAAAAACCGCCATTGCGCACCTGCATATGCATAATGCGGTCTTTCTCGTTGTCGTACCCATCCTCGTATGCCTTGCGGCGCCACCAAAGCGAACCGCTAAATACGCCCACTTTGGCAAACTCGTTGGCATGGTTCCATACAATATCCAATGCACTTAGGCCGCCCATACTAAAGCCCGCAAACGACTTTTGCTTAAACGACAAAATATTGTAGCGCTTTCGTAAAAAGGGCAACAGCTCATCAAAAATAAATTTATTGTACAAGCCCGACCGGCACCCCAAACCTTTGTAGTTGGGCTGGCAAACCGTACCATACTCAAGGTTACGGTCGGGCCCACAGTGTATACCTACACACATTAAGGGTTCAATTTTTTCGCCTTCCATTATACTATGCAAAATGTGTTCAAATTCCATTTTTACAAGGTCCTGGCCGTCGTTTATCAATAAAAGGTTCAGGTGGCCGTCAACAGGCAGTTGCCTCGGCACATACACATCCACCTCCACCGGGCGTTCAAGGTAGTCGCTATGTAAAGCCATTCGCTCCCTGGTTATTAGCAACGAAATTTCTTTATGATGTTTTGTTTTTGGTGTAGGCATGTTTTCAAATGTAGCGAATTATGGTTTTCGCAACACAGCAAGGCTTTTGGTAATGAAAGCCCCTAAGCATCATACCTGCTGTTGGTTTACAGTAGTGTAGCAAATTGTAAGGGCAACTTCAAAATAGTAATAATGTCAAACCCCCAACTTGCCCTTATATTAGTATATCAAAATTTATTAATACCGGTTCTATCCATTAATGTACAACACATTGTTTACGCTAATGCACATAGCCGAAGCAATTACGCATGCAACTATCTCCCAAAAAACAACCCTGATACAATCGCATCTGCCATCATTTTTAAAACTATCCTACACTTCACCGCTTCAAAAATTGAATATTAAATGAAACGCTTTATCTACCTTTCTACCATCTACATTAACCAACTATAAAAATTGCAGTATGAAAAAAATAGGTATCCTTTATGGTAAGGAAAGAAGTTTTCCACCAGCACTCATCGATAGTATTAACTGCAAAGGAGTGGATGGCATAATAGCCGAGCCGGTAAAAATTGATAAAGTAATGCAGGGCGTGTCATCGGGCTATTCGGTAATTATTGACCGTATCAGCCAGGACATTCCGTTTTATCGTGCATTTTTAAAAAACGAGGCTTTAACAGGCACCGCGGTTATTAATAATCCATTTTGGTGGAGTGCCGATGAAAAGTTTTTCAATAATTGCCTTGCCACCAAAATTGATGTTCCAGTGCCCAAAACAGTTATATTGCCCTCACGCGATCTTCCGCAGGATACCAGCAATGAATCGTTTTCTAACCTTACTTACCCGCTAAACTGGACATCCATTTTTGAATACATTGGCTTTCCTGCCTATATGAAACCCTTTGCAGGAGGGGGCTGGAAAAACGTATATAAACTGGATACCCCCGAAAGCTTTTTTGAAGCACACGGCGAAACCGGTGAACTGGTTATGATGCTACAGGAGGAAATTAAGTTTGATGAATACTACAGGTGTTACTGCATTGGTGGAAAGCATGTACGGATTATGCCGTACGAACCACGCAACCCCTTCCACCTGCGCTACCGTGCCGATTTTGCCCCCACTGCCGATCGCCTGCAACAAATGGAAGAAATTGTGCTACGCATTAACCAGTACCTGGGCTACGATTTTAATACCGTTGAGCTGGCAGTACGAGACGGAATACCTTATGCCATTGATTTTTGCAACCCCGCCCCCGACGCCGACATTAATAGTGTAGGCCAGGAAAATTTTGATTGGGTGGTAGAAACATCGGCAAATTATGCTATTGAAAAAGCAATAGCTTCAGAGTTTGGCAACGATAACCTTACCTGGGGAGAGTATATAAAAAGAAGTTCAACCAAACAACCGCTTTATTAGTCTGTTGTAATAACTGTACTTCAAATTAACCTAAACCATGGCGCATATAAGTTACAAACATTTTACCCTTGGGGTGGAGGAAGAATATATGGTAGTAGACCCCGAAACAAGGGAACTGAAAAGCCATGAGCAGAAAATTGTTATAGATGGCCAAAAGATCATTATGGATAAGGTGAAGGCCGAAATGCACCAGGCGGTGGTAGAGGTAGGCACCGATATTTGTGAAGACATTGACCAGGCATTTCGTGATGTGGCTACCCTTAGGGGAACCATTTCCCAAATAGCCGGCGATCATGGTTTATGGGTAGGTGCCTCGGGCACACACCCCTTTAGCCATTGGGAGCGGCAACTAATAACCGACCACGTCAGGTATTCTGAAATTGTAAATGAGTTGCAGGAAGCAGCCCGCAGCAACCTTATTTTTGGCCTGCACGTACACGTAGGTATGGAAACCCGCGAAATGGCCATTCATATAGCTAACTCCGCCCGTTATTTTTTGCCACATGTATTTGCCCTTAGCACAAACAGTCCATTTTGGGTGGGCAGGCTTACCGGTTACAAATCGTTCCGCACCAAGGTGTTTGATAAATTTCCACGCACCGGCATACCCGATTATTTTGAAAGTATTGAAGCCTACGACACGTACATTAAGCTTTTGGTGAAGACCAACTGTATTGACAACGCAAAAAAAATATGGTGGGACCTTAGGGTTCACCCGTTTTTTAATACGGTAGAGTTTAGAATTTGCGATGTACCAATGACCATTAACGAAACAATCGCCATTACCGCCTTGTTTCAGGCCATTTGTGTTAAGCTGTACAAACTACGCACCGAAAACCTAAACTTTATTACCTACCCGAGGCTATACATTAACGAAAATAAATGGCGCGCCAGCAGGTATGGTATTGATGGCACCATGATAGATTTTGGTAAAGAATCAGAAGTAAACACCCGCGTACTTATATATGAATTACTCGATTTTGTAGACGATGTGGTTGACCACCTTGGCAGCCGCCATGCAATAGCCCACGTGCATAAAATATTGGAAAGAGGTACGGGTGCCGACCGCCAACTGGCAGTATATAACGAAACCAACAGCCTTATTAAGGTAATGGATTATATAAACAGCCAGTTTTTGACCACCGATTAAGTGCCATTTTATTTTGGTAAAAAAACTATTGAAATGGTTGGTAAAAAAAGCGCCGGTGGCCCTTACCAAAAACGAACTATACGACCGGCTGACCAAAATAATTGTACAAAAAGTTTGCGGGGCCACCGATGTTTGTGTAGATGTTGGCGCTAACGACGGTAAGGTGTTGGCCATGTTTATTAAACATTGTCCCAAGGCTATGCACCTGGCTTTTGAGCCTTTACCACATTTTTTTAAACTACTGGTGCGCAAATATGGAAGTGCCTGCCATGTGTACCCAACCGCAATTGCAAGCAAAAAAGGAACAGCAGAATTTATTTTTGTAAAAACAAACGCCGCTTATAGCGGGCTACGAACCAGGCCATATCCTAAAAATGAAACAATAGAATATCTAAATGTAGCTACCGATACATTAGATAATATGATTGGTCCGATTACCAACGTCAAATTAATTAAACTCGATATTGAAGGCGGCGAATTTGACGCGTTGGTTGGCGGCATTAAAATCATTGACAGTTGCTCTCCGGTAATTTTGTTTGAATTTGGCCAGGGGGGATCAACGGCTTACGGGATTACTGCAGATGTGATTTTCAGTTTTTTTTCTGCCCGACGTTACCGCGTGTACACTTTACAAAAATTTATAAAAAATAAACCTTCATTGTCGCTTCAGCAACTTGAGCATTACTACCAAACAGGCGATGAATATTTTTTTGTAGCAAGTTTAGAAGCAAAATAAAGGTTTTGCAGGGTTTGGTTTTTGTGTATATTATTTATGCCAACTGGCAGGTGAACGGGCATTTTAATTTAAAATGTATTTTTGTAGTAATGAATTTTAGCGATAAGAAAACAGTACGGGTAGCCATTCTTGATTTGTACGAGGGCGTGGCCAATCAGGGTATGCGTTGTATACGCGAAATAATAGACAATTGGTCTATTGAAAACAATGTGGATATTGAACGTGATGAGTTTGAGGTAAGGCTGCTGGAAGAAATGCCCGGTTTGGAGTACGATCTATACATATCATCGGGCGGCCCCGGAAGCCCTATGGACAGCGAAGGCAGCACTTGGGAGGAAAAATTTTTTAACTGGGTACAGGTCCTTGCTGACTACAACAATAACCCCGATAATTCCCAAAAAAAATATGCCTTTTTTATATGCCATAGCTTTCAGCTAATGGCACGCCAATTTAATATTGGGGCTGTTCGTAAACGCAGGTCTACTGCTTTTGGCATATTTCCAATACACATGTTACCCGAGGGCGATAATGAATATTTGTTTAAAGGGCTTTGTGATCCGTTTTATGCCATGGATAGCCGCGATTACGAGGTAGTTGAACCCGATCATGTGCAACTGGCAGCGTTAAATGCAACTATTCTTGCCATTGAAAAAGAAAGGCCGCATGTGCCTTACGAGCGGGCCATTATGGCGGTGCGCTTTAACAATTATTTTATAGGAACTCAGTTTCACCCCGAGGCCGACTCTATCGGTATGACCATGTACCTGCAACGCGAAGACAAAAAGAAAACGATTGTTCATAATTATGGATTAGAAAAATGGCAAAGCATGATGAAACAATTAAATGATCCCGACAAAATAATGTGGACATATAACCACTTGCTACCCAATTTTTTAAACCTGGCAATACATTTACCAACAGCTACAACCACCCCGGCGTTGCGCTGTTAAGCACTTTTCATTTTTAACCTGCCCGGGCAAATATTTAGCATAAAAGTGCAACAGGTGATTTAATCATTTTTACTTGCTTACTTTTAAAAAGCACAAATAATTATCCATGATACCTTTGGTAAGGCAACAGTACAACCAAGCGTTTAGCCACGAAAAATACATGGCTTACCTACAGCAACTAAATAAAAACCAACCGGCTCCAATTGCGTTTCGCGTGGCAGAAACGCCGGTTTTTTGCGATGCTGCCTTTACAAAAAAAATGTTGGATGCCTGCGAAAGTATTGTGGATGTAATTGTGGCGCCCGGCTTTGAAGCAATGACCAATGCATCGCTACCACCCGGCGAAACTGTGCCTAACCAAAACCAACAGCCCAATTTTATAGCCTTCGATTTTGGCGTTTGCAAAAATGAGGCGGGTGGGCTGGAGCCCCAATTAATAGAAATGCAGGGCTTTCCCACCCTTTTTGGTTTCCAGGTTTTGCAGGACGAAACACTACATAAAGTGTTTAATATTCCCGACAATTTTACATCGTATTTTAACGGCTACAACCGCAATTCTTACCTAACTGTACTAAAGGAAATATTGGTGGGCAATCATCCAACAGAAAACGTGATATTACTTGAAATTTTGCCTCATCAGCAAAAAACCAATATCGATTTTTATTGCACCGAAGCCTACACGGGTATTAAAATAGTTTGCCTTACTGAGCTAATAAAAAAAGGTAACCAACTTTACTACCTCCTTAATGGAAAAGAAACACAGGTTAAAAGAATTTATAACCGTATTATTTTTGACGACCTGAAACAGCAATTGCCCGAAATTCAGGAAAAAGGCAAAATACTATATGAAAACCTTGATGTAGAATGGGTACCGCACCCCAATTGGTTTTTTAGGGTAAGTAAATACACTTTGCCATTTATTAAACATGCATACGTGCCTGAAACAAGGTTTTTAAATAGTTTGGACGAGATGCCTGCCGACCTTGAAAATTTTGTGTTAAAACCGCTTTTTTCGTTTGCCGGCCAGGGAGTTATAATAGACGTTACCAGGCAAGACATTGACAAGGTAACCGATAAGCAAAACTGGATATTACAGAAGAAGGTACACTATGCTGACGTAATTGAAACCCCCGACGGAAATGCAAAAGCCGAAATACGCATATTTTATTTTTGGAAAGATGGTGAGGCCCGCCCATTTGCCACCCACAACCTTGCCCGGTTAAGTAAAGGCAAAATGATAGGCGTTAGGTATAACGAAAACAAAACATGGGTGGGTGGTACCATTGCATTTATGGAAAAGCCGACCATGTAGTTACACCGTTTTTTAAAACATATTAAACAAGGTATGCTCCATGGCTACCTGCCATTGTTGTTGGGTTAAGCGGTTCATATTGCCCGATACCTGAAACCTGTAGCCTACATTAAGCTTGGTATTACTATTAAAAATAAACTGCAACGCAGGTGCAAGGTCTATACTATAATGATCTTTATCCAATGCCCTCATGCCTAACATTTCAAGGTATACGTTTACGTTGGTTTGATTATAACTGACATACTTACGGGGTAGCAAAAGGTAGCCTGCCGACAGCGAATAATTAATCATGTTATAGGCAAAGGTTTCGCGGGGCAGCTCGCTTTTGTTATTGTTAAATACATTTAGGTACGAGGCGCTGCCCGATATTGCCAGTTTGTTTAACAACTGTGTAGCAATTAATCCAACCTGTGCCCCATTGTTATCACCATCAAGGCTGGCATCCATATAACGGTAGGGGTTGCGCGTTAAGCTGGCATCGGCAAAGGCAGCTAGCCTAAAGTGTTTATGAATATCGTCGTTGCTGTAAAAACGGTACTTGGCGTATACCTTTCCACTTTCCAGCTTCATTTGTTTTTGGTAATAGTTTGAAACGCTTGTACTAACGTGTAGCATCCAATTTTTATTAATGCCAAACATTACCTCTGGTATAATGCGCCGCGCCGCATACCCGTTAACCTGGCCGGCAAAACGCCCCGTAACCTTAAGCCCTATTGAGTTTGAAGGCATATTAGATGCCGGTTCGGTAAATATATACAACTCCTGGCCGCTTGCAATAGTAAATACAAGCAGCCAGCAGCTAATAATAACTACTGATTTCATACAAATAGTTTTTGGAATTATAAAAGTTTTTCCAATAGTTTTTCCAATGTTTCCTTTTCTACATCGCGGGCAATAAGGTTACCCTTTTTATCAATTAAAAAGGTTGAAGGTATGGTTTGAAGGTTCCATGTTTGGGTAAGTTCGTTACCATAAGCTGCCTTTAGGTCAATTACATTTTTCCATTTCATTTTATCTTGTTGAATGGCCTTTAACCAACTGGGCTTGTTATCGTCAAGCGATACACCAAAAATTTCAAAACCTTTGTCGTGGTATTTTTCATACACCGGCATTACTTCCTTATTATTACGGCGGCATGGCCCGCACCACGATGCCCAAAAGTCTAACAACACTACTTTACCCCTAAACGACGAAAGGTTTATCATTTCGCCATTGACATTGGGTAACGATATTTCGGGTGCTTTGCTACCCTGAGGCGGCTGTGCATGGCTGGCATTGGCTACTGCAAACAGGCAAATAATTGCCACTACTAATTTTTTCATTTGTTGGTAATGTATGGTGGCCGGGCAGTATTGCCCGGCCACCTGGTAAACATAATTATATAGTTACGTGATAAATACGAACACCTTCCACAGACGCCTCTTTACTACAGCAACTTTTCATGGTGCCTGTATTTATGCATTCCATTTTTGTCATGGCTGCAACCTTATTATAAACCTTGTCGGCAATAAACTTTTTATCAACCAACTGAACGGTGAATGCTCCATTTAATACCTGTGGTTTAACACCTACAAAATGAAAGTTCTCGCCATCCATAACAATATGTGTGTCATTTTTTATTACTACGTCGTTAAAGTTGCCGGTAACTTTTAAATTGGCTACCGAAAAACCTGCACCTTCCACAGCGGTTCTTATTTCGTCAAAACTTACTTTAGAATCTTTTTTAAAGGTGATGGTAAACGATGATTCTTTTATGTTTGACTGTACTTTTTCTGCAAAGGGCAATTTCTCCAATGCCTTATAAATAGCTTTACTGCACATGGCACAGGTTAATCCGCTGGCCAGCAGTTTTGCTGATGTAAACTGGGCTTGCACCTGAAAACTTACCAGTGCAGCCAATATTATTATCAAAATCTTTTTCATATAATTTGTTTTATACACGGCATTCTATTTTGCCTTAAAATTATTGCTGAGCCTAAAACATGAAGCGATTAGCAATACCATTGAAAGCATTATAAAATACCGGGTTTTTTAATTACTGTTGGTTAACGGCTACTGCTTTTTTTGTGGCTTTGCAGCAACCCCTGGTTTCGCCGGCATAGTTGCAATTGGGCATGTTGCAATTTTCGATGTTGCAGTTTTCCATAATACACTTTTTAGTTGCTGATGCTGACGAAGGTTCAATAGCTTCCTTACGCTCGTATTTGCAGCAACCTGGCAGTGATTGGTAGGTTTCATCGGGTGCAGAAAAATGCCCGGTATCGTGACCAACCGCAGCTACTTTTTTTTCTATTTGGCTTAAAGAAACTTTTGCCGGAAAGGTTAGGGATAACATATGTGTATCCTCGCTCCAAACCGCGGTGGTTGCACCGGCTTGTTTGGCAGCTTTTTCAATTCGGTTTTTACACATTTCGCAATTGCCCCACACTTTTACACTATCGGTGGTGGCACTTACAGCGGCATATACATTTTGATTGGTTGAAAAGCTTATAGCCATAATAACAGCCATAAAAGAAATTAATAGTTTCATTGTATTTGATGTTAGAAATAAAAAAAATGATGGTCAGCACATATTACATGTACTGTTAGTTACAAAAATAATTACCTTATCAAATTCGAAAAACACAATGTAAAACCAGTGGAGAAGGTTGACCTATATCAGGAGGGCGCTGGTTGGCAGCAATATAAACTTTTTGAGTAGTTATTTTAGAAACATCCATAAGCGAAATAGCCTGTGGAAGCAATTTTTGACCGGTGTTGAAGGTAACATCAGAGGTGGATTGTTTGTATGCATCGTTCACTTTAATTACAGTAAGTTCATCCTTACAACAATCGCCGGAGGGCTGTTCGGGGCCGCACATACAACTTTTCAGCGATATGCTATCAACCTTAACCGATGCGAGATGCCCCATACAATAATGCAGGTTTATGATGGTTCCGCTACTGGCAGAAGCATATAAAACAATCAATATAAGGGCAAATATTTTTTTCATTAAAGATGACAAAACTAATAACATAAACGTAAATCAGGTGCTTTTAGTGCCGGGTAAGGTCATTTTTAAGGTAACATTATCAATACCCCATAGCCATATAGTACCATTACGTAAACAACACGGGGAAGCGCTTTTATAAGTTGTGCTTTGATAAAAAACTGCTGATGTATTTATTAAAGAGATGTACGACGTCCGCCCGGCTATTGCCAATCGGACGGGCAATACAAGTAACATGCATATTCTAATACCAGCTTCAAAAAAAAATCCTTACATCAACAGCGTTGTCCACAGCCAGGGTACGGCTTAATTAATAAACGTCCACCAAATACCCACCCTAACCCACAGGCCCCTTTCGGGATAGTGAGGGGCATTTAGGTTTTCGGCGGTGAACCCAATATTATTTCCACTTACGTTCAGCGCATTTATATTTTCCACCCGCACATACGCTTTAAACGATTTAATATTAAAATCGAAAAACAGGTTTATAGTTGGCCTGTTGGCAAAAGTAGCGCTATCCTGAAATACGTATTGGCCTGTAAGCGGGCTGTAATTGTATGCCTTAAATGGCGTATTGTACCTTAACTCCAAACCGGTGGCTAAATAAAGATTCTTGTACAAATTTGCCTCAAGGTTAATGCGGTTGTTGGTATACACCAGCGGAATGCTTACCGGCGCTGCACCGGTTTCCTTTTGCACATGTACCTCCGAAAACAGGCTCCATAGTTTAGATAATCGAACTACTTTTTCGGCCGAAACGTGTAAAACATTAAAGAGTGTACCCTCCTGCCTCGCCTGTAAAAATTGTTGAAAATAGAGGTAGTTGCTCATCAAAAAATACTCTCCGTTTAACTTTAACCCCAGTTGTGCATTGTTTATAGAAGCATATAACCTTGTAATATTTTCTTTATTAAAACCACCAGCAGGTTTTGTGGTGGGAAAACTGGTTTCACTGCGATAAATAAAAGAAGGACTTCGGTTTACGTTTTGAAATCCTACTTCTATAGCACCTAATTTTTTACTTAAATAACGTTGAAGACTTAACCTGAGGGCATAGTCGCCATTGTTTAGACCTACCAGGTACAATTGCCCATTAGCGTTAAGGTTCCATTTTTGGTTGCGCGTACGGTTGCGGTATTCGCCGTTGAGTGATATGTTGTAATAATTACCAGTTCTTGTATTAAAGGTGCCGGTTAGGTTTTGTAAGGCAGCCCCTACTTTTAAAAACTGGTTTGCATTCTTTTTTTCAGGAAATGAGACTATACTAAAGTCGTTGTTGATTTCCGTCCACTTATCGGTAAAACTGAGCGTATCGCCCAAAGTGGTGTAGCCAAAGTATTTAAGATAATCAGCCTTTTTTGTTTCGTATTGTACGCGGTCAAGGTATTGGTACTGCCTGCTGCTGTAAGTAAACGTGTGTTGAAACCGTATACGTGGATAGAATAGTTTGTAGGTGGTGCTATCGTTTACCACCAGGCTGTCTTTTTGCCCCAGGTCGTACTGGTGGCGATATAGCAAAATGGTTTCCCTATTTAAATTACCGGTGTTGATAGTAGTGTTGAAAAAATTACGCCCTGCCAGTTGGTCGCCACCAAGCCGGGTGGACAACAAATAGCGGTCGGTAAAACGGCTGTCATTCAAAAGGCTGTCAAACTGAACCCCGCCATTTTCGCTCGACAGTAATTTGTTGGTAATATAAATACCATAAGCCGAATAACGCTTATTGCTGCTTACATAATTTCCGTTTATTCTAAAGCTATTGTGGTTGGTATTTTGGCTTTTAAAACTTCCCGGCGAATTAATAAAACGATATTGAAACCCAAGGTTAAAATTAGGCCGCACGTTTTGGGTATGCACAATATTTATCATCTGCTCGCTTTTGCTGCCAAGCAAATAGCCAAGTTCGGTGTAAGGCCGCGTTGTTTGGTAAAAACGGGTATCCTGTACGGTTAACCTGTAGGGGTCGAAGGCATGAAAGCCGGCATCCCACCCCGGCGCCATAAAAGGCTTGAATAACAACGATTGTGCTGCACCGCCAAAATTACCCAGGGTGTAAAAACTAGGCGCCAGCGGGTAACGCCTGGTAAAATCGTTGAGCGATGAGTCGAAATACATGATACGCGACGAATCGAACAGGCGGTAATTAATAGTGATAGAGTCAGCAAAATTATCGCGTTTTAAAAATCCCGAATCCTGTTTTGCCGATGCCGGTAGCGGCCTTCCATTTCGATCGTATTGAACGTTTTGCGTTTGTCCACCACCGCCACGATTTGGAATATTGGTTCGCGGAAAAGATTGAGCATACAGGTTGCCAGCCAACAAGTACAAAAGCACTATACCCAAACCGGCCTTGAAAAATAATCTGCTACTCATGAAGGAAAATTCTGCAAAACAAGCCGCAAAGTAACAGTAAAGCCATCAAATAAAAAGTAAACGTTAGGGTGGGCTACGTACCAGTTAACCGGTAAACCGTTTACTCAAAAGCGCCTGCCAAAACTTATTGCTCAATTAAAAGTCACCACCCATGCTACAACTCGCCTACGAGGCTGGTAAATATTTTGGTAAGTTTAGGTTCCGCATTTTTAGCCGCCTCCAACACCTCCTGGTGGGTTATGGTATTTTGCTCTTCTCTAATGCCAATATCGGTTATCACACTCATTGCAAATACCTGCATGCTGCAGTGGCAGGCGGTTATTACTTCCTGCACCGTACTCATGCCCACTGCATCGCCGCCAAGTGTTTTTATTAATTGGTATTCAGCCCTTGTTTCAAACGTAGGGCCTGTAACGCCGGTGTACACACCAGTATGTAGGGCAATTCCCAGCCTTTCGCCAATAGTTTTGGCTTTGGCAATAAGGGCAAGGCTGTAGGGCTCGCTCATATCGGGAAAGCGGGGTCCAAGGCCTTCTTCGTTTTTACCTACCAAAGGGTTAACAGTAAAAAAGCTGATATGGTCGCGAATAATCATAAGGTCGCCCACCTTAAAATGCTGATTAGTGCCGCCGGCGGCATTGCTTATTAGTACTGTTTCTACGCCCAGCATTTTCATTACCCTTATTGGATAGCAAACCTGCTGCGGGCTATAGCCTTCGTAAAAATGAAACCTGCCTGCCATAACTACAATTTGCTTTCCACCCAGTTTACCAAAAATCATTTTACCACTGTGGCCTTCCACCGTACTTACCGGAAAGTGCGGGATATCGCTGTAGCTAATCTCTTTTTCAACATCTATTTCGCTAATAAAATTGCCTAAACCGCTGCCCAGCACTATGCCAACTGTAGGTACATGATGGTATTGCAGTTTAATAAATGCAGTGGTTGCCTGCAGTTGCTGTATAAAATCAGACATTTAAAATGGTATTATTTAACGTTGGTAAAGATAATGAACCAACTGCTTCTCTTTGGATATTAGAGGCTGACGACAGGACTAAAATGAATGAACATACCTGTAAAATAATTATGGAGCCAGCATATTGAATGGGTACATTGGCAGGTTACGGATAATCCAAAAAACAAGTACCACCAATAATAATGTGACCGCAAAAACCGGGGAATACCAAAACTTTTGCAACCTGTTAGGCCTAAATCGCGCATGGTTGTAAAAAAGTCCTGTAGCCAGTACTGGTATGCTTGTAACAAATAATATATTATACCCAATTGCCTGCAAAATATGGCCGTGCAGCAACGCAGTAAATGCACGCTGGCTACCGCAGCCGGGGCAATACAAACCTGTTATTGTGTGGAAAGGGCAGGGTGGCAAAATGGTCATTACCAACGGGCCCGCGCTAAAATACACCACTATCAATACAAGTAAAATGTAAAGAGGAAACAGGCTAAAAAATTGATATTTCATATGTAACTAATAACCTGCACGTTGAGAATTCCAAATTGCCCACCCACCAAAAAACACCGCTATGATAATATAGATTACGGCAACCCCAAGTGCTACAAAAAAACTTATTTTGGTCCACTTGGCCGCCTGCTCACTAGCAAAACGGGCTCCCTCATAATCGCCCTGGCTATATTTTGTATTTACCTGTGTTGCATACACAATGCCCGCAACGCCAAAAGGTAAACAACAGAAAAGGGTTGCTAATATCGACTCAACCAACCAATTTTTAGGAGGCTCAGATGGTGCGCCTTGCTGCCTTGTAAAATCCATAAAACTTATTTTACTTAAATGTAAAATAAATTGGTTACAACAACAAGCACCGTGTTAGCACCCTGGCGTTTAACAACTAAATAATTTAGTAGGCACGGGCAAACAATACCCTTTGGATTGATGGTTTGCCTGTTAATATACATACACCATCACTTAGCGGATTGTTTAACGGAATACAGCGTATAGTTGCTTTTGCCAGATCCTTTATTTTATCTTCTGTTTTGGAGGTGCCGTCCCAGTGCGCCGATACAAAACCACCCTTATTGTCCAGTATATCCAAAAACTGGTCCCAGCTATTGGCCTCTGCAATATTCGCTTCGCGAAAAGCGGCAGCCTTGTTGTAAATACTGTTTTGGATAGTATTTAACAGTTCAATGATATTGCCAGCCAGTCCATTTATAGGCATGCTTAGTTTTTCTTTGGTATCCCTACGTGCCACTTCAACTACGTTGTTGGCAATATCCCGTGCGCCTATGGCAACCCGTACCGGCACCCCTTTCATTTCGTACTCGGCAAATTTCCATCCTGGGCGGTTATTATCATTATCGTCGTATTTTACTTTTACGCCGGCCTGCTTTAACTCCTTTACCAGCGCAATTACTTTTTCATCTATCTGTTGCTTTTGCTCTTCTCCCTTAAAAATGGGTACAATCACCACTTGTATTGGTGCCAGTTTTGGCGGCAACACCAGTCCATCATCATCGCTGTGGGCCATTACCAACGCGCCAATTAACCGTGTGCTAACACCCCAACTGGTTGCCCACACATAGTCCAGCTTATTTTCCTTATCGCTAAATTTTACATCAAATGCTTTGGCAAAATTTTGCCCTAAAAAATGCGACGTACCAGCCTGCAAAGCTTTGCCATCCTGCATAAGCGCTTCAATACAAAAGGTGTCAACCGCCCCGGCAAAGCGCTCATTGGCGGTTTTCACCCCTTTAATAACAGGCATTGCCATAAAGGTTTCTGCAAATTCGGCGTATATACCTAACATCTGCATAGTTTCTGCCATCGCCTCGGTAGCCGTTGCATGGGCGGTATGCCCTTCCTGCCATAAAAACTCGGTAGTACGCAAAAACAGACGGGTACGCATTTCCCAGCGAACCACGTTAGCCCATTGGTTAATCAATAATGGCAGGTCGCGATAGCTTTGTATCCATGTTTTATAGGTGTTCCAAATAATGGTTTCGCTGGTTGGCCTTATAATCAGCTCTTCTTCCAGTTTTGCCTCGGGGTCAACCACAAGCCCGCCACCATTAGGATCGTTTTTTAACCTGTAGTGGGTAACTACTGCACACTCTTTGGCAAAACCCTCAATATGGGCCGCTTCTTTACTTAAAAAACTTTTAGGTATAAATAGCGGGAAGTAGGCATTTTGATGCCCGGTGTCTTTAAACATTTTATCAAGTTGGTCACGCATGTTTTCCCACAACGCAAAACCATATGGTTTTATAACCATACAACCCCGTACGGCACTATAATCGGCCAGTCCTCCTTTTATAATAAGATCGTTGTACCATTGCGAATAATCCTGCTGCCGCGAAGTAATTTCTTTACTCATAATTTATCTGTTTTTAAGGCCGGTAACCAAGACATCATACACCATTTTTATTACCAATACATTAACATTATCAACTATAAATCTTATAGATTGGCTAAATTTTTGCCATTCGTCATTATCGCCCTTTTTTGCGGGGCAAAAGTAGTAACTTCATCATCAATAAATACCTAAAAACTGTCACATGAAACATATTCTTACCTTGTTTATAATAGCAACCGTATGTACAAGTTGCTCTACAGCCTTCAAGGCTGCCCAAACGCCCGACGATGTTTATTTTTCGCCAACAAAAGTAAAGTCAGATAATTATCAAACTGCCTCAAGCCGCGACCGCTATCAGGAAAATATCAATTACCAGGACGATAGGTTTTTGCGAATGAAAGTTAGAAACCAAAACCGTTGGAACCAGATAGATGATTTTAATTATTGGTATGACAGCAGGTACGATTATATGGCCTTTAATAATTTCAATAACGGTTTTAATAATCAATTTGGATTTAATAATGGCTTTAATAACGGCTTCAACCAGTGGAACGGTTTTAATACTTTCAACACCTTTAATCAATCGTACGGTTTTGGCAGGTTTGGTAACAACAATTGTTTTAGTCCTAATTATTTCGGTTATGGTGGCATTTACTCACCTATTTATCCTGTAGTTTATTATCGTAATCCAAAAGTGTATAGCGGGGTTACAGGCAAAAGTAATCTTGGCACCTATTTAAATACCCGTTATAACAATAGCAACACCAATTACAATAAGGGTGATGCCCGCAACGATAATTTTGGCAACATGGTACGCCGGGTTTTAGCACCACCACAAAATGGAAATAATAATGTTAATAATAGTAACAATAGCTATGACAGGCCGGCGCGGACAACTAACTCAACCTCGGCACCAAGTAACAGTGCCGGTGGGCGTAGTGGAGGATACAATAGTAGTGGCAGCAGTTCCAGCTCATCCAGACCGCCACGTAAATAATTACTTTTTTAATATTTAAAAAAAGCAGGCTTCATCATCCTGCTTTTTTTTAGCCATTTTTTGAATGGAGATGCCTAAAAAAAATTAAATGAAAAAATATCTACCTGCCTTACTAAGCATATTTTTTACCACTGCAGTGGTGGCACAGGTACCCGAAGACGCTTTGCGAAGCGGCTTTTTAATCCCCAATGGCACGGCACGAAGTATGGCCATTGGAGGTGCAGTGGGAAGCCTTGGCGGAGACATTACCGCTAATAATGTTAACCCCGCCGGCATAGGCCTTTTTAAAACAAACGAGTTTGTATTTACGCCGGGTATTGGGCTAAACAACAATAAATTTAACTACCGAGGCGATGCATCGTCAAACAAAAAAAACGGTTTTAATTACGGAGCTACCGGTTTTATTTTTGGCACTCCTTCTCCAAAATATTCAAGGTGGACAAGTACTGCATTTTCCATTTCGGTAAACCAGTTGGCCAACTATAATAACCGCACTTTTTACAGAGGTAGAAATGATGCCAGCTCGTTTAGCGAGCAGTACCTTGAAGAATTGGTTAAAGACAATGCAAGCCCTACAGCGGCCGAAGAGAATTATATTTTTGGCTCGTCGCTGGCTTACCGCACTTTTTTAATTGACAGTTTTATTTCTGCCGGAAGGCTTGGTTACCAGAGCCAGGCGTCGGTATCGCGTCCCGGCGCAGAAGGCGTACTACAAGAAAACGATATAACTACCCGCGGTGGTTACCACGAAATTTCGCTGGCTTTTGCCGGCAACATGAACGACAAACTATACCTGGGCGGAAGCGTTAACCTGCCGGTGATATACTACCAGCGCGACCAGCGTTTTAAGGAAAGCGACGCGAGTAACAATACCAACAACAACTTTAATTTTTTTGAATTTACTGAAAACAGCACCAGCCGCGGTATAGGTATCAACGCTAAGTTGGGTTTTATATATAAACCGCAGGAGTCCATCCGCCTGGGATTGGCCGTTCATACCCCTTCGTTTATTTCGTTTAGGGATAACATACGGGCAGCTATGACAACCGATACAGAAAATTACACCCGTAACGGCGTATTAACTGAAACAAGTGATAACCTGAACAGTGGCAACGCCGGCCAACGCGATTACAATATGAGTACCCCGTGGAGGGTTATAGGCAGCGCCAGTTATGTGTTTAGAGAAATAAACGACACCCGGCAGCAACGTGGATTTGTAAGTGCCGACCTTGAATATGTAAACTACCGCAGCGCCCGGTTTTACTCAAGCACACAGGGCGACGGCACAGGCGTAGACTATTACCGGACGCTAAACGATAAAGTAAAAGAGTATTACAAAGGTGCCATAAATGCAAGGTTGGGTGGCGAGCTAAAATTTAACACGCTGATGGTACGTGCAGGGGCTGCCTACTTTGGCAACCCGAATGAACAAAATGCAACGCTAAAAACTAATAGAATTATAGCAAGCGGTGGTTTGGGTTATAGAAACCATGGCATATTTATAGACCTTACTTATGCCCACCAGTTCGTAAAAGATGTAAACTTTGCTTATAGGTTAAACGATAAGCCCAACACCTTTGCCACACAAACAGGTAGCAGGGGAAACATTATTGCTACTATCGGGTTTAAATTTTAAGCAACTTAACCTACTATACATTAAAAGGCATTTTTACCATAAATGCCTTTTTTATTTGGTACGAATTATGCCTACTTTTCCTGTAGGTTTTAAACAGTATCAACCAACAAAATAAACTGTACACTATGTTATGGAGAGGTAAAGAAGGCAGCAGCAATGTGGATGACCGACGTGGCAAAGGCGGAGGTGGGCTGGCTGTAGGCGGCGGTATCGGCGGTATTATTATTGTTATACTTTACACATTGCTGGGCGGCAATCCGTCGGACCTGGCGAAGCCGGGCAACCAGCCTGGCGCTGCCACCACCCAACTATCGCCCGGGGAGGCAGCCGAGCAAGACAGCCTTGCGCAGTTTACCAAAGTAGTGTTGAAATATACAGAAGATGTCTGGCCTGACATTTACCGTAACTATAAAGAACCTCAATTGGTATTGTTTAGCGATGGAGTAAGCACCGCGGGGTGTGGCAGTGCCTCCTCGGCCGCCGGACCATTTTATTGCCCTGCCGACCAGAAAGTATACATAGACCTGTCGTTTTTTAAAGCACTGCGGGATCGGTTTGGCGCCCCTGGCGATTTTGCTATGGCCTATGTTATTGCCCACGAAGTTGGACACCACGTACAAAACCTTATGGGTACCAGCCAAAAAATGCAGGAACTACGGGGACAGGTAAGTGAAGTGGAATACAACAAATTATCAGTAAAGCTTGAGCTGCAAGCCGACTTTTACGCTGGTGTTTGGGCGCATTATGCTAAAAACGATTTGCGGGTAATAGAGGCCGGCGATATTGAAGAAGCCCTTGCAGCAGCCAACGCCATTGGCGACGATAAGCTGCAAAGCGAATCGCAAGGCCGCGTTGTACCCGATGCTTTTACCCACGGCACCAGCGCCCAGCGCATGTATTGGTTTAAAAAAGGATTTGAAACCGGGGATCTGAGCCAGGGGGATACTTTTGGAGGGGCAAATTAAAAAGTAAAAAGTAAAAAGTAAAAAGTCAAAAGTAGAAAGTAGAAAGTAAAAAGTCAAAAACGTGAAAGGTGAGACGTGAAAGGTGAAAGGTGAGGCGTGAAACGTGAAAGGTAAATGGTAAATAGCTTGCAGCTTGAAACTTGTAGCTTGAAAATTGAAACTTGCAGCTTGACACTTGCAGCTTAAAACTTGCAGCTTAAAACTTGCAGCTTGAAACTTGCAGCTTGAAACTTGCAGCTTGAAACTCGAAGCTTGAAACTTGCAGCTTTGAAACTTGCAGCTTTGAAACTTGCAGCTTTGAAACTTGAAGCTTGAAACTTGTAGCTTGTAGCTTACGATTTAAGACTCTTCCCTCCTTGTACCCGCGTACAGTTCGTATTCCAACAACCGGCAGTCTATTTTGCTGGTGTAAAATTCAATTCTTCGTTTGGCTTTGAGACCTATTTTTTTGGCCAGGTCAAGGTTGCCTGTAAAAATGTAGCCTGTGTAGCCTTTACACTGCTTTTTTAAAAAATCGCCTATACGGGCATAGGTTTCCTCCAGTTCCGTTTCTTCGCCCAGGCGCTCGCCGTATTCGGGGTTGAAGAATACTATGCCGCCTGCTTCTTTAGGGATGGGTGTTTCGGCAAAATCGCAGAGGCTAAAATCTATATACGTTTCAACGCCGGCTGCGGCGGCATTTATTTTTGAAATGTTGATGGCGTCTTCGCTAAGGTCGGTAGCAATGATGCGCAAGCCGGGTACTTCTATTATTTGATTGTCAAGTAAAAGGCGCTCTGCTGTGTATATGCTTTTGTCAAAACCCAATAGGTGCATAAAGGCATAATTGCTTCTAAACAAACCGGGACGACGGTTTGCCGCCAGCAATGCCGCTTCAATGGCCACAGTGCCCGAACCGCACATGGGGTTTACAAAGGGCAAAGCCCCGTTCCAACGGGTGGCTAGTATTGCAGCGGCGGCCAGCGCTTCAAGCATGGGTGCTTTACCTGGTATTTTGCGGTAGCCATGTTTGGCAAGTGTTTCGCCCGAGGTATCAATAAATATTTCGGCTGCGGTTTCGCGCCAAAATAAATGAACAACTGCTTGTTCAAGCGAGGGCCCCGTATCGGGGCGTTCGCCGGTTTCGTTTCGGATGCGGTCTACAATTGCATCCTTTACTTTAACGTTGGCAAATAAGGTGTTGGTAATGGTAGGATGGTCAACATTACTGGTAATAGTCATATAGCCAATACGGGCAATAATATTTTCCCACGGCATGGTAAAAAGAGCGTTGTATATTTCGTCGGGATTGTTGGCCTCAAAAGCTTTGAGAGAATACAATACCTGGCTGGCGCAACGCAGGTTCAGATTTAGCTTTATACAATCAAGCAGGCTTGCCTGTAATTCAATATAGGTGGGATTGATTTTTACCGGGGCAAAACCCAGTTCAATAATTTCTTGCTGAAGAAAGGGAGCAAGGCGTTTGTTGCAGGTAACCACTACCCTGCCGGGTTGTGCAAAATCGATCATAATAGAGGGCAAAAGTAAAACGGTAAAACCAAGGGCCTATAAATCTTTTTTGGCTTTGAGTCACAAAAATGAAGTGCTGACATTTCGTAAGTCAAAAACCAATTTATATAGTCCTGCATTTAATGTACAACTGGTTTTCAACCCGCATCGTCTCCCTTTGTTTTAACTGGTGGTTGGGTTTGCAAAAAAAAGATTCCAGCTTATCAGAATGAGCGCCTGTTAATCCTTTCAGCGAAGCAATATGATTATCGTGTACATAACACTCTTTAAGGTTTACCAGTTTTTTCAATTCCGTTATCGTGGCTATCTCATTAAACTGCACATACAATTGCTCCAGATTAATCAATTCCCCTACCCCTTGCAGGCTGGTGATGGCATTGTTATTTACAAAAAGACTTTTCAATTTGCGCAGATTGTTTACCGGTGTAATACTTTTTAGCTGGTGGTGCGCCACTATTAAAATTTCAAGATTTATGAGGAGTGTTATCCCTGTCAGATCATTTACCTGAATGGAGGTATTTGGGTATGGTGCACCTGGCCCAGCTAACCTTAGCACCGGGCATACAAACAATTGAGCCAACTCGTTTTCGGTTGGCTCGTTTGCATGTTTAAAAAAAGTTTCGGCCAGCACCTGCCTCCATATTGCTGACAGGTTAAACCACCATTTTATAGTAAGCATTGAGGTAAATAACAGTTAATTACGTTGGGGAAATATCCCTTCAATTGCAATTAAAAAGGTTACGACCAAAAACGGCTGCATATTTTCGTGCGGCTGATTACCACCGGTAATTACAGTAATGGCACTTGCCGACCCCATATTGACCTGTGTACCGGTTTTTCGGTATTCCTTATCAAGCGTACCTGAGTTAGCAGCAAATGCATCAGTAGGGTCAGCAGTATCCCCGGTATTATTAATGCCTTTAGGGGTAACCGTTACCGGGTGGCTATGGGCGGGCATTTGGTTTATGTTTAGCGTAACATTTTGACTACCTCCGTTTTGGCCTAATATAAAGCTTGATAGGCCTGCACCCTGTCCCACGCCAATGGCACATCTTCCTCTTAAATCAGGCAATCCAAAGTCGGTGCGCCCATTGCCGCCATAAGTAGTACCTAAAATAGAAAACAAGGCAGTATTTTGCGATATGGACAATAATTGTCCATTACAAGGGGCATAGCCTCTTATGGTAAAATTTCCACCAAACATTGATATTTCTCCAAGATACGGTTCAGAAGGCATGGCAATAAATTTAGGATTGATTAATAAAAGATTTTTTTATAGATATTTTATTATTGGATAAGCAGGTATTGATGTTTACCCGCCGCCCATATTTAATAATTGTTTTAGCTATGAAAGGCTTGCCAGTTGATACAGTAATTGCATGGGCCTGCAATATAATAGCAACCATATCTTGTTTTTTATTTTGCATATAAGCCGTCAATAACGCTTCCAACTCAAACCGATTTAAGGTAAAAACGCGATGCAGGTTTGTTTTTGCTTCAAAAAAAGTAATGATAATATCGGATGGAAGTTTTGAATTAACACCCCAATATACAAAAGTAGGTAACGCCAACAACTGGTGTTTTTCAAACAGCATTAACTGGCCTTTTTGATAGGTTTGACCCGACGGTGGAACATGCGCAGCGATAACATTGTCATATTTACCCGGTTGAACCAAGCCATTGTTTTGTTCACAAAATTGTTTCCATGCCTTGCTTGGATCAGTAAACGCCTCCGGAGACGAAAAAATATTGCCCACGGAACCAATGGCCGCCGTTGAAGTTAAAATGACGAGACTTCCCAAAAAACTTCGCCTGTTACTAAACTGGTTTATCATGCTGTTAGGGTTTAACGAGTTTTTCGGTTCGTGTGGTTCGGCCATCTATTATTTGTAACAGGTACATGCCTGCCGGGTAATTTGAAAGATCGAGTATATGCCGCCCCTGCGAAATTTTGTTGCTCATTAATCTACGACCTTTTAAATCTACAATCGAAATTTGGAGCATTAAAGGGGTGGCTACCATTAACTGGTATTGACCGTTGGCAAAACGTTGAAGTGTGTACGATTTAAATACAGTGATATTTACACTTTCAATTTGGCTATAGGTAATTCGTCCATCAAAATCGGTTTGGGAAAGCCTGTAATTGTTTATGCCAATAACAGGGGCCACATCAATAAACTGATACTGTTGCGATACAGCACTGGTGCCTGCTCCTTTTACAAAGCCAATGTCCATCCAACCGGTTCCATTGCTGCTTTGCTGAATAGTAAAACCTTTGCTATTTACCTCGGCTGTAGTGGTCCATTTTAACCGAACGGTTTGATTGACAGATTTGGCTGTAAAACTGGTTAAGGTAACGGGTAACGTACCCAAACCAAGTACGGACAATGCAGTTGCGCCGGGGCAGTCGCCAGGCGTAACCTCGGTCCAGGTGCAACCTGTGGTAAACGACGAGGGCGGCAATGCCGTATTACAAGTGTTTTTAAAATACGGCTGCCCATCAAAAGCAAGCACCCAAACATTGTCGGGTGCGCCTATCCAAAAAATAGAAATGGCTATGTTGGGAAAGTTAAGAACAGTACCTGAGCCAGTATAGGCAACTTTACCTGCCTCCAAAGCAATTTCTTTGTTTAATAAGATGGGACCATTAATACATTTTCCGGCAACCACGATGGTTTGGGCCAGTACGGGCGACAATAAAACTGTTAAAAATAGCAGTACGTACAATTTTTTCATAAGTTGTAGATTTTTCGCTAGTTATTGGAAGGTGTTGACATGTATTACAAATGTAATACAACAAGCTGAAGAGGCAACAATAATACATTTACCCGTAAAAGAAAACAGGGGCCACAAAAAAAATTAAAACTATTGAGGGCATCTACTTCCGAAAATTAAAGGTGGCTTTGTATGTCGGATATACTTATGTTACTGGCGGTTTGCCATTTAATAGTGTCATCTTTTTTAAACCAAGTCATTTGCCGTTTGGCATATTGGCGGGTATTGGTTTGTATGTTTTCAATTGCTTTTTCTATTAAAACCAATCCATTAAAATACTCAAACAATTCGCGGTAGCCTACGGTTTGCAGGGCCTGCAAATGTTGCAGCGGCAATAAGGTTTTTGCTTCGGCTATTAGGCCGGCTTTAACCATTTGGTGTACGCGACTATTGATACGTTCGTTTAAAACCGGGCGGGGCAGTTCAAGGCCAATTTTTATGATGCGGAAAGGCCTTGCTGTTGTTTGGCCCAATTGGTAAGTTGTAATGGAACGGCCCGATGCCTCAAGCACTTCAAGGGCCCTGAGCAGGCGATGCGGGTTTTGTTGTTCGCCAATTTGCCAAAAGGCAAGGTCGCGTTTTTGCACTTCGCTTTGCAGCCATAGGAGGCCATAGTGCTGGTATTGCTCGGTTAGCTTTTTACGGACGTTGGCCGGGGTGGATGGGATGTTATCTATGCCATTGCAAAAGGCTTTTATGTAAAGGCCGGTGCCACCTACCATTACGGCAATGGGGTTATTTGCAAATATTTTATTGGCAGCCTGCAGTGCATATTGTTCAAAAATGCCTGCATTTACCTGTTGCTGTATTGAATGCGAGTTAATAAAATAGTGTTTTACCAGTTGCAATTGTGTGGTAAAAGGTTTGGCTACACCTATGTTAAGCTCGTTATAACACTGGCGGCTATCGGCCGAAATAATAGAGGTATTGAAATGCTGCGCTACCTGTATAGCAAAGGCTGTTTTGCCTACTGCTGTTGGGCCGCAGATTACGATAACGGTGTTGGGACTTTTACTCATTGCGCTGGAAAGTTGGAAAAGTGCAGCGCCTCAGAAAGTAAAACAACCCATTAATATTTCTAAAAATTCTTCCTCAAAAAAAGTTATTTAAAAAGAAGAATAAAGCAATGCAAGTACAAGAGTGCGACGCAACAATGTTAAATTAATAAATAAATGCCTGGCTCAAAAAAAATTACTTCCCGGCCTTTTTGATTATGAATTTTACTCCTCCTCCTGTGCATCCTGATCCTTTTCTTCCTCGTGGCTTTCTTCTTCCTGGCCTGTGTCGCTTATACCTTCGCGGCCAAAACCTTCGGCAGCGGCTGAGAGGTCGTACTTTTCTTCGATGTCTACAAACTTATCGCCAAGCAGGCTTTTGGTTCCGTATTGTGGTGGGGCAATGCCTTCGCTACGGGTGCTGGATGGATAAGTTACCTTAGGATTTTCTTCTTTTGAAACATTAATAAGCTCAACAAGAAACACCCATTTGCGGTTAAAATCGTACTCGAGAATAAATTTTTGGTTGGGGTCTTTTATTTCACTGCCAATGTTTACTTCGGCCATAATTAATGGTTCGGCCTTATACATTTTTTCGTATTTCTCAAGGCTGATTTCGCGGCCACGCTGCCAGTTGTCGTTGCTGCGATAAAAGGTAGCCTGGTGTTTATTATCAAACTCGTACGATTTTAAAATTGCACCGAAGAGGTCCGCAAAGGTGTACGTATGTTTTATGACTATATCGCGGTAAACACTGTCATCTTCTTCAAAATAAGCCCTGAATTTTAATACAGCCATGTGGTGGTGATACTTTTTAGATAAGTAAAGCTAATAGATAATTTTTTGTTTGAGCAAGCTTGCCCTATTTTGCCAACTATAAAAAGCTGGTAATCACTAGTTGTAATAGTAAGTACGAATAAAACCGTACCAGCGTTAGGTTACAATACCGGCCGAAGGTTTAGGTCCTTACCTTTTTGTAACATAAACTGCTGTGCTTCGGCAAACGAATTGGGTATGATGCCTTCCAGTATTGCTTCGCGAATGGCGTCTTTAATAATACCCACGTTTTTGCCGGGGGGCAGGTTAAAGGTTTGCATAATGATTTGGCCGGTAATGGGTGGCTGCCAGTTGCGTAACTGGTCTTTAGCTTCTACCTGTTCCATGTGTTGGCGCACCATTTCAAAATTTTGAAGAAAGCGCTTTACCTTTTGTTTGTTTTTGCTGGTAATGTCGGCATTGCAGAGCAGCATTAGCGAATCGATATCGTCCCCGGCATCGAATAACAGGCGGCGAACGGCGCTATCGGTAATATTTTCGTTGGTAAGGCTAATGGGCCTCAGGTGCATTTCGACCAGTTTTTGCACCATCCGCATTTTTTCGTTGGTGGGCAGTTTAAGCTTATTAAAAATTTTTGGTACCATACGGGCACCTACCACTTCATGGCCATGAAACGTCCAGCCATGACCTTCTTCAAACCTTTTGGTGGCTGGTTTGCCAATATCGTGCAATATGGCGGCCCACCGTAACCACAGGTCGGTGGTGTGGTCACTAATATTATCGAGCACCTGTATGGTGTGGTAAAAATTATCCTTATGTCCGTGGCCGTCAATGTATTCGGCGCCGGCCAGGTCAACCATTTGTGGAAAAATTATATGTAACAGGCCGGTGGTAAACAGCAAATGCCAGCCAATGGATGGCTTGCTGCTTAGGATAATTTTGTTAAGCTCGTCGGTAATGCGCTCCTGGCTAACAATTTTTATGCGTTGGCGGTTATCGGTTATTGCCTGCAGTGTATAAGGGTCAATGGTAAAGTGCAATTGGGCCGCAAAGCGAATGGCCCGCAACATACGCAGTGGATCGTCGCTAAAAGTTGTGATGGGCGGAAGTGGTGTACGAATGATTTTATCATTAATATCTTTTAAGCCATTAAAGGGGTCCACCAAGGCACCATAATTGCCTTGATTAAGGCTGATGGCCAGGGTATTAATGGTGAAATCACGGCGATCCTGGTCGTCTTCCAGTGTGCCGGGCAAAACATCGGGTTTGCGGCTTTCGGTGCGGTAACTTTCCTTGCGGGCGCCCACAAATTCAACGTCGAGGCCGCCCACCTTAATATGGGCGGTACCAAAGGTTTTAAAAAACGAAACGTGTGGTTTGGGTTGACACTGCTTAGCCACGTAATTGGCAAGGGCTATACCATCGCCCAGGCAAACAATATCGGCATCGTTGGTAGGCCTGCCAATTACCTTGTCGCGTACAAAGCCGCCAATAATAAAACAGGGCATTTGTAACCCGCTGGCCGATTGGGAAATTTTTTTGAATATTGCTATTTCGCTATCGCTACAATTAATAAACATGATAGCTGCAAATATACATTGCCAACACCTTTGGCAAGGGTAATGGTAATTGTAGAAATGAGGGAGTTAGGGATTTTGTAAAACCTGGGAGATTATTCAATCTGCTACTCAAACTCAAGTTCGTTACTGAATGACTCCCAGTCGCCTTTGGAAGTAAAATTTGCATAGATAACGTTGCTGAAACTGTTAGCCGGCTGACTGTAAAATGACTTTTGATTAGAAGCGGTTTCAATGTTCGACAAAAAATCTTTTTTTGACGGGATGATTAAAGTTGGTGTTTGAGTAGTTGTAAATTGCATAGTGTACGTTTAGCTTAGTGATACAATTATGTTGCCACTGTAATTGCTGCCAAAACGTACAATTAGTTTGTGTTATTATATTATTTAGAAAGTTATTTGCGTAAAAATGTCGCGGTACCGTCGGCATTCCATTTTATAATGGCCGACGATTGTTTTACTTCAGTATCATTACGCCTGAATTGTACCGTATAATCCACCTTTTTTAAAAGGTCTTTATTAATGTTAAAAAAATGGGCAGGCGATGGGTTGCCACTTAAATTGGCCGAGGTAGATACTATTGGTTTTTTAAACCGCTTTACCAGGTGTCGACAAAAATTTTCGTTTACCAGCCTGATGGCTATAGTGCCATCGGCATTTAATACGTGTTCGGCTACTCCCAATCCATTTTGGTAGATAACAGTGGTTGGCTTAGACTGTTGCGCTAAAAAATTAAACACTTCCATGTCAGGATTGGCTACATATTGCAGCACTTCTCTTTCGGAACCAAGGATAATAATTAACCCTTTTTGTTCGGATTTGCCTTTTAGATTCATTAATTTTTGAACGGCAGCCTCGTTGGTAGCGTCGCAGCCAAGAGCCCAGACTGTATCGGTTGGGTACAAAATTACCCCGCCATTGTGCAGGGTAATAAGGCATTGTTCAAGATCGGTTAAAAAGTCGGTCATAATAAGCGAAGATAAACGCCCATAACAGCTGTTGCGCATTTTTGCACGGTAAAATGTTGGGCATGTTTGTACCCTTTTTCTACCATTGTTTTTACCAAACCGGGGTTAGTGGAAAGTTGAACCAGCCCTTCCGCAATTTCAGCAGGCTCATAGGGGTTTACATAATATGCGGCATCGCCACCAGTTTGGGGCAGGCAGCTAATATTGCTGGTAATGACCGGTACCCCGCTCCACAACGCTTCAAGCACAGGTATACCAAAACCTTCAAAAACCGACGGGTACACCATGCCCATAGATAGCTGGTAGATAGCGGGAAATACTGCTGCGGTTTGAAAGCCAGGCGAAGATTTGGCCGCTTCGGTGTCTGATAAAAAAATGATTTTTTGTTTCAGTTGGTGCTGCTCAACAAAAGCTTTTACTTCGATTTTATATGCTCCACCATCGCCAATTACCACCAGCGGAATGCTCATTTTTTCGCCCAATAGCTGGTAGGCTCTGCAAATATTAAGTAGGTTTTTACGTTCGATTAGTGAACCGACATATAAAAAATATTGGCGCGGCAGGTTAAATATGGCGGCTACCTGCTGCTTTTCGGCTTTGCTAACTATTTGTGCAAAAGCGGGGTTACAGCTTTGGTAGCAAATGGATATTTTTTGCTCGGGAATGTTGTAGAACCGAATGATATCATCCTTGGTTTGCTGGCTAATAGCGATGATATGGTGGGCATGCTGACAGGCGTAGCGAAACTTGAGGCGGTAGATTTGTACATCCAACCATTTGTATTGATGGGGGTAGCGTTCAAAAATCAGGTCGTGAATGGTGACCACCGTTTTAATGTTAATATGTTGAATGCCCACGGGTAATTCGTGGCTTAGGCCGTGGTAAATATCGATGGATGCTTTTTGAAGATCGCTTAACACCCATTTGCTGCGCCAAAGCGACCGAAACTTTTTAGCCAGCCATGTTTGCGGTGTAATATTTTGTAGGTTAGCAAACGCAGCGGCATTAAACCGGCTGGTTAATTTTGGTGCACACAAATAATATTGATGTTGCGGATAAAACTCAGCCAGCGACGACAACAGTGTACGGCTGTAATGCCCCAGCCCCGTGCTGTTTTGATAAGCCCGCTTGGCATCGAAGGCAATGTTTAATGGCTTATCAGCTAAAATTAATGGTGAATGCATAATGGCCGGCAAAAGTAATTAAACAATTTGCATGGCACCAGTTGCTATAAATAATGCCGATGGCAAACAATAAACAAGCTTGAAGAATAAATAAAATGTTGTGGACATTATTGATAAGTATAGTTGGTGTTGCGGATGTATAAGGCCAGCAAAGCAATGCCTGTAACACAACAACGGCTAATAACTGTAGTGAATTATATGGCAATAGCTTTCCCGTAATGGAAACTGAAATAGCCCGACCGTACTTTTTTAATCACGGCTTTCCTGGCCGGCAAAACAGTGCATGTTGATTGTTGGCTTACCACATGCCCACCCTGCCTAATAGAAATACTATTTGTTAAAGCGTTGCAACACTTTTTTGCAGCCGACACCAATATTGTCTTCCTCAATATTTGTATTGAAAACAGAGAGGGGATAGATGCCTGGCGACAGTTGATCCAAAACAAAAACATCGGCGGCATCAATGTATTTTATGTCAGCAACCAGCCGCAAAAAATTACCCTGCTGCGTAGGCTGGGGGTTAATAATTATCCTGCCTATGTGCTGGTAAATAACCTGATTATTATTGGGGCAAACGCACCACGACCGTCCAATAAAGGGTTTATACATTGGGCTATTTTTGCTGCGGGCAAAAACCGGTCGCTTGCCAGTGCAGACCAAAGAATGGCTAATAAATCTATCGAAAGCCAGGGTTGGCTTTTAAACAACTGGGCAGCAATTGAGGCATTGGAGCCGAAAGAATAAGGTCTTTTCAATATTCTTATAATCGTTTATAATCACCTTACACTTTCTATACATCGGCAAAACTTCCTAAATTTGATTCTATGCAAGTACAGGTAGACATAGGATTTGAACAACTTTTACAAATTGCAAAAGAATTATCTACCGGGCAATTAAAGCAATTGAAAGCAGCTATTGAGAAAGAAGCTAAAAACAGTAACTCCACTAACTTAAAGGCGCAACTACTTAACGGACCCACTGCAACTAAAAAACAATTAGAGGTGATTGAAAACAATAGAAAAACAATCAACCAATGGCGAACAAAATAGTATTGGTTGACACGTCCATACTTATTGACTATTACCGAAAGACGGATAAAGGGAATTCTGCGTGGATCACTTTAGTCAGACAAGGATTTTCTTTCGCGATTTCTTCTGTTTCTAAATACGAGATTTATTCAGGAGCCACTTCAAATCAGTTAGCTTTTTGGGATAATATCTTACAAGTAATTAATGTTATTCCCTTAAATAAAACGGTAGTGGACACAGCCGTCGGGTTAAACATTTCTCTAAAAAGAAAAGAAAGCAACTTGTTAGGCACAATGCTAAAACGACAACACAAACAGACAAGCAAGTAAAATCAAATGAGTGATTACCATTGTTTAGAGATTGAGTTTATCAATGTTGATTTTAGTACATACTATACTAAAAGTAAGACAGAGATTAGTAAAGTTTTTCATACTCATTTGTACACAAATAAAGACGAAATCGAACTTAAAATTTTCTTTGACGACAATACTTATTTTGGCGAAAAGTTAATGGATTGGACAAGCAAAATTGATTGGAAAAAATTCGGTTCATATATCAAAGTAGAATTAACTAAAAATCATACAAACGAACGCTTACAAAAAGTTGATTTATCAGAAGCAAAACTACTTGGATCTACTAATAGCTCAAAATATTACGAAAATGGTGGAAAATACATTATTGTAAGAATTAACACTGTGAAATTTTATTGGAATCCTGTTGAACACGAAAACCTAACCGCCGAATTTTATTTAGACGATAAAGGGTTTAGGGTTGTGGAGCCTTTTTACGCATACCTTTCGCCAAAATCGTTTCTTAAAAATGACGGTAGGTTTGAAATTGGAAGGATGAATGACTCAATTTTGTTTTACAAACTTGGCAAATCCTCATTTCGTCCAGAGTATCATTTTGTTTCAAAAGACGACCGTAAAGAAAGAATTGCGACGGTGACAAAAGAACCAAAAATTCAATTTAAATACGATAAAGGAATAACAGAGAAAGAAGCCATTCTTTATGGTGATATTGTTTCAATGTTGGCATCTTTTTATCATCATATAAAAATTGACTACATACTTTGCAGAATACATTTACCCGAAAACACTGTCACTATTAAAAACATTGAACAAAAAAACTTTTATAATACAAGCGGAAATCTTTGGGGTTTTGAAATTGATTGGGAGTTCAATAAATTTCTACAAGCAAGTTGGCAAAAAGAAACAGAAAAGAATTTTACATTGCTTTCAAAAGCAATTTCATTATTTAATCAATCACATTTAGTTGATAATTATTCTACATTTTTAATTCGTTTCAACATTATTGAAATTTGCGGCAAGCAAAAACCAAACAATGCAAAGTTTACTCTTACTTTAAATGAAAAACAAACGAAAGAAAAACGCAATGAAGCGTTGGCAAAACTATTAGAAACAGTAGACAAAAAAGAACATGAAGATTTTAAAAAACGTTGGTACGATGTACAGACCCTTCTACATAATAAGCCAATGAAAAATCAGCTCGTTTCGTTTTTAGAAAGCCAAAGCTTAGACCCTAAAACTTTCCCAATAAAAATTGATGACCTTAAAGAACTTAGGAACAACATAACACACGGTAGCATTGACAAAGTAGATTTTGAACAACTCAGACAAGCCAACTTATTATTATACCGGATTAGCGGAATACTTATTTTGAACTTAATGGGAATTAAAAATTGGAAACTAAACACAATAATAAATTAACGAAAAGCACTGTGCCTAACATTGATATTGCGGATCTTTTTATAGCAGCTAATGCAGTTTCACAAAATCTTCCCTTTGCTGCGTTGAATAGAAAACTTTTCGAACGTATAGAGTTGCTCAATATTATACCATAGGTTAACGCAAAACAAAGCCCCTTCATTCGTAGGTTTTAATTGGCTTTGCACAGACTTAACCCAAAAGCCCCTACTGCTGCAAATACTCCAATACAATCGCCAAACCCTGTATTTTTGCCGCAAATTTTTACAATGGAATTACAAGACCTTATACTACAGGCGTGGGCCAATCGCGAACTATTGAAAGATAAACAATTTGACGAGGCCGTAAGGGTAGTAATAGAAAAAGTGGACAAAGGCAGGTTACGTGTAGCCACCCCAACCGAAAGCGGCTGGGTAGTAAATGAGTGGGTAAAACAGGCCATCCTGCTGTATTTCGGTATACAGCAAATGGAAACCTTTACCCTGCCCCCCTTTGAGTTTTACGATAAAATGAAGCTGAAAAGCAATTATAAAGAACTGGGTGTTCGCGCTGTTCCACATGCCGTGGCACGCTACGGCGCCTACCTTGGCCGCAACGTAGTAATGATGCCCAGCTATGTAAACATTGGCGCCTATGTTGACGAAGGCAGTATGGTAGACACCTGGGCCACCGTGGGCAGTTGCGCACAAATTGGCAAAGGCGTACACCTGAGCGGAGGCGTTGGTATTGGTGGTGTGCTGGAGCCGCTACAGGCCAGCCCCGTTATTATTGAAGATGGTTGTTTTATAGGCAGCCGCGCCATAGTAGTGGAAGGTGTAATTGTAGAAAAAGAAGCCGTATTGGGCGCTAATGTGGTATTAACCCAATCGACCAAAATAATAGATGTTAGCGGCAATGAACCTATTGAATACAAAGGCCGCGTACCTGCCCGCAGCGTGGTTATACCGGGCAGTTACCTTAAAAAATTTGCGGCAGGTGAGTACAATGTTAGCTGCGCACTTATTATTGGGCAGCGCAAGGCCAGTACCGATTTAAAAACCAGTTTAAACAATGCGTTGAGGGATTTTAATGTATCGGCATAAGTAAACATTTATTCTATTACATGAATTTTTTTTGAGCCCGGCTGAGGGTAACTTCAGTCGGCTTTTGTTGCGTCGCACAGCGTATACGGCAACAACCATATGCAGCAGTACAAAGCCCCTGTAAATCGCCGTGTTTCTTAAAATAAAATTCAATCAAATAGTCAATTAAACCAACCCCATCGCCACATCGCCCCTACATAAAACCCCTTACTTCGGCTTTTTCATCACCTTTTTGGGTGCAATATTTTTTAGCACTAAGGCCATTTTTATAAAGCTGGCGTTTGCCGATACTGCAGCCGATGCCCTCACATTACTAACACTCCGAATGATCTTCGCCCTACCCTTTTATCTTTTAGTGGCATTTGCAAAAGGAAAAGATAAACACAATATAAAAATGACCCGCCTGCAATGGATATATGTATGTGGACTGGGGCTATGTGGCTATTATATAAGTAGTTTGTTAGACTTTACCGGCCTGCAATACATTACCGCCGGCCTTGAGCGTTTAATCCTTTTTCTCTACCCCACCTTTGCCGTGCTAATCAATGTGTTTTTCTTTAAGCAGTCTATCAACAAAATGCAGGTAGTAGCACTGGCATTAACTTACCTGGGTATTGCGTTTGCCTTTTATGGCGAGCTAAACCTGGACCAGGCCAACCCAAACTTTTATTGGGGCAGCTTTTTGGTATTTCTCTGCGCTATATTTTTTAGCATTTATATTGCAGGTAGCGGCCGATTAATACCACAGGTGGGCGCAGCCAAATTTACCGCCTACGCCATGCTGGCCGCAACCACGGGTATTTTTATTCACTTTTTACTGGCCTCCAACTACCGGGTAATTACCAACAGCCACGGGCTGTGGGGCTATGGTTTAGCCATGGGATTGGTAGCGACGGTTTTGCCCAGTTTTCTAATATCTTTTGGTATGAAAAACATTGGCGCTAATAACGTAGCCATTATTTCGGGCATAGGCCCGGTAAGCACCATTATACAGGCCCACTACTTTTTAGGCGAGCCCATTTTTTTTGAACAATTAGTTGGAACGGCGCTGGTTATAGCCGGCGTTTTACTGACTGGGGGGAAGCCCCGTTAGTTTAAAAACGTTAGTGGCACTTTGCTGACTTTTTCTATATTTGCAGCCGTTTTAGTAAGTTGTGAGTCAGGAGTCAATAGTCGGGAGTTTGGAGTAAGTTGGGAGTTAGAAGTAAGTTGGGAGTTAGGAGGGAGTAGTCGGGAAGTAAAAGCTGATTACTTGATGCTTTCAACCTAAAACTTGCAGCTTGAAACTTGCAACTTGAAACTTGCAACTTGAAGCAAAAAATTACCTGCCCAGGTGGCGAAATTGGTAGACGCACTGTGTTCAGGTCGCAGCGTTCGTCCCAATGAAGGATCGGGATGCTGGTTCCAATCCAGTCCTGGGCACCCTGAAAAAGTAAAGCCCCCGATTAACGTCGGGGCTTTTTTTTGCGACGAAAATGGTAGTGCGCCTCGGCGGTTCAGATTGCAGCGTTCGTCCCGATGAAGGATCGGGATGCTGGTTCCAATCCAGTCCTGGGCACCCTGAAAAAGTAAAGCCCCCGATTAACGTCGGGGATTTTTTTTGCGACGAAAATGGTAGTCCGCCGCGGCGGTTCAGATTGCAGCGTTCGTCCCGATGAAGGATCGGGATGCTGGTTCCAATCCAGTCCTGGGCACCCTGAAAAAGTAAAGCCCCCGATTAACGTCGGGGATTTTTTTTGCGACGAAAATGGTAGT